>CAVRUU010000004.1:0-42814 GCA_963724515.1 Candidatus Eiseniibacteriota bacterium
GCAATCGCGCAGGCGTAGCCCATCTCGAAGTGATAGAACGCGCGCTCGTAGAGGTGATAGACGAGCGTGAGCGTGCTGTCGAGCGGTCCCCCGCGGGTGAGCACGAACACCTCGATGAAGATCTGAAACGACCGGATCGTATTGAGCAGGACGACGAAGAGGATCACGGGCTTCACGTGCGGGAGGATGATCCGCCGCTCGATCTCGAGCGCGCCCATCCCCTCGAGGCGGGCGGCCTCGAGCTGCTCCACCGGAAGCGTCTTCCGCCCCGCCAGGATCAGGATCGCGTAATAGCCGGCGCTCGCCCACACGTCCATGGCCATGATCGACGGCAGGGCCAGGCGCGGATCCTGGAGCCAGTGGACCGGCCCGAGGCCGAGCGCCTGGAGCCACCCGTTCAGGAGGCCCTGCTCCGCGTAGAGCGACTTGAACACGAGCGAGATCACGACCATCGAGAGGGTCGCCGGGAAGAAGATCGCGGCGCGGAAGAAGGCCTCGCCGCGGCGGAGGCGGCTCAGGAGCGCGGCCACGATGTAGGCGAGCGCGAGCGTCACCGGGAGCGTCCCCACGACGAAGATCGCGGTCGTGCGGAGCGCGTGCCAGAAGGCGGATGATCCGAACGCGCGCGCGTAGTTCGCCGCCCCCACCCAGTGGGTGAGATCCGGGCGAAGCGGATTCATGGAGTAGAAGCTCAGGGCGAGCGCCGCGAAGAGCGGGATGAGCCCGAAGACGGCGAAGAAGGAGGACCAAGGGAGGAGCCCCGCGTACGAGCGGCTTCTCATGGCCCGGCGTGGAGGAGGGTCTCGATCCTGGCGTCCGCGGAGCGGAGCGCCGCCTCGGCGGACTTCTTTCCGTAGATCGCCTGCTCCAGCTCTCCGTTCAGGATCTCCTCGATCTCGACCCAGCGAGGATGGACCGGCGGCGCGACCGCGTACTCGAGCTGTTCGACGAAGACCTTGTCGCGAGGATGCGACACGAAGTAGGTGTCCTGCCCGGCCGCGACCGCCGCGGGGAAGGCGTTTCCGGTGGCGACGTAGAGCGGCATCGCGTTCTCCTCGCGCACCAGGAATCGCGCGAGCGTGAGCGCGGCCGCCTTCTCCTTCGAGCCGCGGAAGATCCCCAGCACCTCGGCGCCGGCGAACGATGCCGGAGTGCCCTTCCCTTCGGCCGGCCGCGGCATGAGCACGGGCTCGAACCGAAGCTCCGGAGCGGATGCGGGGAGCTTGCGCAGCATCCACGGCCCCGAGATGGTGAAGCCGAGGCGGCCCCGCGTGAAGGCTTCGTCGAGCATCTCCTGGCGGTCCAGCAGCGAATGGGGCTTGAGGCTGAGATAGAAGCGCAGCGCCTCGATGTTCCGGGGGCTCGCGACCACGCTGTGGGTGAGCGTCGAGTCCAGGATGTCGCCGCCGTTCCCCCACGCGAAGGGCATGAATTTCTTGAACAGGACTTCGCGCTCCCCCGCGTTCATTCCGAAGCCCTTCACTTCGGCGCCGATCGCGTCGACGCGCTGCACGGCGCGTCCGAACGCGGACCACGTGGTCGGCGGGCTCCCGGGCGATAGCCCGGCGCGCTTGACCAGATCCGTGTTCATGTAGAGCGCGCGGGTTCCGAGCATCCAGGGGAGGGCGTACGCCCGTCCGCGGTACTCCACGACCCGCCAGCCCCGGAGAGCCGGCCTCAGATCCGGAATGCTGTCGGTGAGGTCGATCAGCGTGCTGTCGGCCACGAGGCCGGGCAGGAAGGTCGAGCCGATCTCGGCCAGGTCAGGGGGACGCCCGGCGGCCACGGCCGCCACGATCTTCTCGCGGCCGCTCTGCCAGGTGAGCTGCTCGACCTTGACGTCGATGTCGGGATGCTCGCGATGGAACCGGTCCAGCACCGGCTGGATCGCATCGAGCGGGGAGAATTGCCAGAAGACGACCGTCTGCTTCGCGTGCTCGCCGCTGCCACAGCCGGCGAGCGCCGCGAGCACCGCGGCCAGCGCTACGACCGAATGGCCTCGCGCACCCATCCCTGGGCCTCCTTGAGCCGCCGCTCCGCCTCCGCGCGCGTCACCCCCGCGCGGCGCATCACGATGGCCACCTTGAGGGAGCCGCCCGCGCGCTTCAGCCACGGGCCGGTCTCCTCGTAGCTCGCGCCGGTGACGTTCATGAACACGCGCTTCGTGCGCTCCTCCAGCTTCCGGCTCGCGGTCCGGAGATCCACCATGAGGTTCTCGTACACCTTGCCGAGGCGCACCATCGCGCCGGTCGTGAGCATGTTGAGGACGAGCTTCTGCGCGGTGCCTGCCTTGAGGCGGGTGGATCCGGTCAGGACTTCGGGACCGACCCTGGGGGCGATCACCACGTCGCAACGGAGCGGCGTCCCGCCTCCCGGGTTGGCGGTCACGGCGATCGTCGCGGCGCCCACCTTCCGGCCGTATTCGAGCGCGCCGATGGCGTACGGGGTGCGCCGGCTGGCCATGATCCCAACGACGACGTCCTTCTCGCCCACGCCGCGCTTCTTGAGCGCTACCTGCGATGCCTTGGCGTCATCCTCCGACCCCTCGACCGACCGGACCAGCGCCTTGCGTCCCCCCGCGATGATCCCCTGCACCAGGGTCCGCGGGGTGCCGAAGGTGGGCGGGCACTCGGTCGCGTCGAGCACGCCCAGGCGCCCGCTCGTGCCGGCGCCGACGTAATAGAGCCTTCCGCCCCTCGCCAGGCGCTCCACGATGAGATCGACGGCGCGCGCGATCTTGGGGACCTCGCGACCCACGGCGATCGGGACGCGGCGGTCCTCGGAGTTCATCAGCTTCAAGATCTGCGTTGTGGAGAGTCTGTCGAGATTTTTCGAGCGAGGGTTCCGCTGCTCGGTGACGAGCCTGCCCAGCTCGCGGAAGATAGCTTTCCCGCTTCGGCGGTCGGTCATCGGGTGCGGATCATACGCCCATTCTGAGAAGCCTTGTGCCCTGTCGCATCGACGGCGGTGAGTCGATAGAAGTAGAGCCCGTTCGCCGTGATGTTCCCCTGGGAGTCCCGCCCGTCCCAGCAGTACGTGTTGAATCCGGCGTTCCCCGGCCACTCGAGCGAGGCCACGCGGCGCCCGGAGACCGTCATGAGCAGAAGCCGGACCGTTGGCGTGGGCGTGCTCAGCTCGAACTGGAATACGGACCCGTCGCACCCGGAGCCCATGAGCCGGGGGCTCACGACCGCGACCCGGCGAATGGCCAGGGCCGTCTCCACGTTGAACGAGGCTTGCGCGAAGATGCCTCCCCTGCCCGGGATCTCGACGTCCAGCGTGTGGGCGCCCTTGGTCAGGTCCAGCGCGGGAGCGGTGAGCGCCCACCGGCGCCCGGTAGCGTCAGTCGCGGTCTCCGTGACGTTCGCGATCGGGACGCCGTCCAGGAGGAGCGTCAGCGAGTCGGCGGTGACCGGGATCGGGGTGGTCACCTCGGCGCGGAGCGCCGCGTTCGACTCCACGAACGTGCCGTTCACGAGCGGAACCCCGTTCGCGAAGTAACTCACCGTGCTGCGGACCAGAAGCGCGAAGGCCTGCTCGCGCCCGTTCGTGTCGGTCGATCGCACGAGGAGGTCGTAGTTGTCGATGTGCGGACGATAGCGCCCGGTCAGCGTGTGCGCGCGGCTCGTGTCGGAGACCGCGACCGAGTAGAGCGTGGAATCGATCGGCGTGATGGCGCCGTTCGAGAGCAAGCGCTCGACCAGCTCGGTCTTCCTGAGCCCCGCCTCGTCCCGCACCTTCGCGACGATCGTGACGCTATCGCTCGGGGCCGGCGTGTCGATGGCCAGGACGCCGTTCGCCGGGAAGGCCGTGCCGTCCGCCGTGACCTCGAAGACCCGGGGCGGCAGCGCGTCCATGCGCGTCATGGGATCGCCGAAGAGGACGACGGTGAGATTCATGGCGTTCTGAAGCGAGGAACCGGAATTGGCATTCCTCACGTAGCCCTGCCCGATGATCTCGCCCATGATCCACCGGGCCTGCCGGGGCTGCCCCGGCAAGGGAGGCGGCGCCGGGGGCGTCGAGAAGAGGGCGTCCGACACGAAGCCGTTCATCGTGTGATTCGTGTCGATCAGCTCGAACGCGGTCGACGCCAGGCCACCGATCGCGCCCGCCGTGGGGAGATTCATCCATTGCTCGCCGATGGCGTCCGTCGAATCGATGTCGCCCAGGCCGGTGGGAGCGTCCGGGAACTGGTTCGCGTGACATCCCCAGATCATGTAGAAGAACGGCCGTCCGAAGTTCGCGATCCGGCCGAGGTCACCCGTGAGCTCCGGGAAATAGATGTACTCATGCGCGATCAGCTTACGGTTCGCGTGCGACTGGATGTTGAGGATGAGATTTCCCTTGGCGACCTCGGTGAAAAAAGAATCCGCCGCCCCACCGGGGTCCCGCATGTGCTGCTGGACGCACGACTGATCCCTGCAACCCGGGTTCCCGGTGAGATTACAGGACGTCATCAGGTCCGTGAAATACTTGAGGTCGAAGAGTTGGGTGGCGATATCGGATGACGGGCTCGAAGCCTCGGTGTTCGCCATGTAGTCGCTGGCGCTCTTGAACGTGGCCTCGGCGGGCTGAAGACAGTACCCCCCCACGAAGAAAATCGTGGTGGAGTACTCGTCGTCGGAGAAGAGGAGCTGCCTCCCCCTCCAGGTCTCGGTCGGTTGGAAATCCTCGTACTGGATCAGCTTCGTCACGAACTGGTCGAGCTCCGCCGCGCTGCTGGCGGGAATTCGGCCCAGGAAGATGCTGGGCGTGTACTGGGCAGCGGTGGACGATCCGCGACCGAGGTTCAACACGTATCGTGCATCCTGCGCCGTGAGCTCCGCCCCGTTCGGCCCGGGCACGGCTTCGAAGGCCATGTACGTGGGAACCCAGTCCACGCTGCTCGGAAGGTCGTGGCGGTAGTCCATGCTCCCGTCCCCGAGCAGCGCCGCGAACGAGGGACGCGGCGTCCACGCGTCATAGGCGTGCTGAAAATAGCGCCGTATCGCGAGGGCGGATTTGATGCCGCCGTTGAACTCGTCGTAGATGTCCTGCACGCCCGCCACCTCGACGACGTAGCCTTGGCTGCGTCGAAAGTCGGCGAGGCGATTGGCCGGCGTGAGGAACGCTTCCGGAGTCACGAGGATCGAGCGGGCCAACGCTCCGGCGGGAAACGGCGCCGGATTCGCGAGGTTGGAGGAAACGTCGGGTGCGATCGCCCCGGCGCCGATCGGGATCTCTCCTCCGGCCACGAGCGCGACGAACCGCCTCGCGCCGGCGGTCGCGTCCGTGCGGAAGAGGACTTCGAAGACACCGGGCCCCGTGGAGGTGACAACCGTTCCCGTTACCCGAAGCGGGACGGTCGGGGTGGTGACATCGTAGACCTCGATCCCCGGGCCGGTGAATCCCCCCACGTGCAGCTCGGCGATGCCGGCGGCGGACCCGCTCGTGAATTCCAGCCTGTTCGCGTCGGCGATGTAGAGCCGCGAGTACGTGACGTCGACCCAATCGAGAAAGGAGATGCTGCCCGGAAAGAAAGTCGGACCGCTGGAGAATCTCACGAAGCCGGTGTGGAGGTACCGGTTCGTTCCAGGCCCGATGTCCGCACCGGGGATCGTGAAGCCGGTGTCCAGGACATAGATCTCTCTTCCGAAGAAGTCGTGGTCCACGGCAAGCGTGTCCATGGAGCCCGTCGAGCTCTGGTAGAAGATGTTGAGCCGATGGGTGGTGTTCTCCTTGCCCTGATAGCGCGCCTGGATGCGGAAGGGCGCGGACGCGTCCGGGTGGACGAACGGAATCGCCGTGTTGAACTGATCCGGATCGCTGCCGTCGGTCCAGAACATGTATTCCACGTTCTCCTGCGGGGTTCCGGCGTTGACGTTCGGCCAGGGCATCATGTGCGGATTCTGCTCGAGGTGGATCGTGTCGAGATAGGACGTGGGCATCGCGGGCGCGGGATCGACGATCACGCCCGATATGGAATCCGGCCCCGCGGCCGGCGTCCCGGTCCACGTGAGCCAGTAGACGTTCGCGTAGGAGTATCGGTTCTCGATCGACTGCGGGCCGACGCGGTCGCGGAGGTTCCGCGCGTAGAACGTGATCACGTCCCCCGCGTCGAACGTCCCGATCGTGTTCGTGTCGCGGGCGACGACCGGGATCGGCGTCGAGGTCGCGCTGTCCCCAACGTCGTCGTAGCCCCGCTCCCAGACCCCCACCTGCGAAATCAAAACCCCCGCGGGAAACCCCGCGGCCGACATCGAAGCGAAGCTCACCGAGGCCCACCCCGTCCCGCTGACCGAGAGCCGAAACTCGGGATTGGCGCCCGCGCGGCGTGGCGCGAGCCTCGGGGGCCTCGCCGGCCTCGCGGCCGCGCGCCTCGCGAAGGAGCGCGCGGATTCGTGGTTCCCGAGCATCGTGCCTTGCACCCGCTGCCACGCGCCCACGTCCGCGCCCGGGCGCACCGGGGGGCGCATCTTCAACTCGCCTGATGTGGCCGCGACGAACTCCACCCGCAGGGTCATTCGCTTCAGGACGAGGAAACGCTTGTGGGCGGGGTCGTAGCGCACCGTCCGCACGATCGCGGGCATCATCCACGAGTCCCCGAGCGGCCCGCCCTCGCCGAGCGAGACCGCCTCCTTGGGCCACACGTCCGTGCGGGCGTAGATCGCGGGGTCGGGCTCGTACCGGTCGGAGGTCACGGGGAGGTGCGTGTCGGGATCCTCCCCGACGAACTGCTGCCTCATCACGGGAAGCGGGGGAGGCAATCCGGTTCGCTCCTCCCACTCGGCCGACGTGACGTGGACCTTCGCGGTCATCCCGTCGGGGACGCCGACGGGAATCATGAGCTTCGGCAGCCCGGGCCGTCCCGGTTCCTCCGAGACAAAGGCGCCCTGAACCGAGACGCGAACGTAGATGCCGCCGTTCGCCGGCACGCTGTCGAAACGGGCGGCCTGGGGGGTGATCTCGAATGTGGCGCCGCGCGCGTTCTGCGAGGTCGCGCGGAAGCCGGCGACGGCCGCGGAAGCCGGCCCGGCGCAGAGCGCGAGCGAGAAGACCGCTATCGGTAGGAGCCGTTGCGTGACCAGGCGGATGTGCAGGGTTCCTTTCGTGAGTGAATCGGCGGGCGGCCCGAGCAAGGCATTAAGCAAGGCATTATAGGAACGGCGTGGAAAAGAGGTCAAGGCGGTACCCCCTCGTTTGACACTCTGGAATCGCGGGTGTTAGACTTCGGACATCAATTCCCTACGTCCCGCCCCCACCGGTCAGTCGAAGCATCGCGCGGCGCGGATTCTGGGGCCCGTCGTGCTCCTGTCCGCCCTGCTCTTCGCCGCTTCCTCCGACACCCCTCTTCCGGCGCAGCCCCACCAGCGCTTCATCATCGTGGGGTTCGACGGAATGGATCCCGCCGTGGCGGAGCGGCTCATCGCGGAGGGAAAGCTCCCCCATCTCGGGTGGATGAAACGGAACGGGACGATGCGGGCGCTCCACACGACGAACCCCGCGCAGTCGCCCGTGGCCTGGTCCGCGTTCTCCACGGGCTCCAACCCGGGGAAGACCCGGATCTACGACTTCCTGAAGCGCAATCCCGCTACCTACTACCCCGACTTCTCGACCGTGACGGTCCGGCGGGGTCAGTTCGCGCTGGGGTTCATCCCCACACGCGCCCCGTCGGTGGTAAACAACCGCCAGGGAACAACGTTCTGGCAAATCGCCTCCTCGAGGGGCGTGCGCACGGCCGTCCTCGAGGCGCCGATCTGCTTCCCGCCCGAGAAGCTACAAACGGGCGTACTCCTCTCCGGGCTCGGGGTTCCCGATATCCGCGGCACCATGGGCACCTTCTCCTACTACGCGACCGATGCGACAGGGGCCGCCGACACCGAAATGGGCGGCAAGATCGCCCGTCTCACGCTCGATTCCGCCGGACGCTCACGCTCCGTCGTGCACGGGCCACGCAACCCGTTCGCCGGGCGGGATAGCGAGGGCCGCATCCCGGATCTCACGGTCCCGGTCGAATTCCAGAGGGTGAACCGGAACGCGATCCAGATCTCGCTTCAGGGACGGACGCGCACCATCCGCAAGGGAAGCTGGAGCGATTGGTATCCGGTCCAGTTCCACGTCGCGCCGCTCGTCGCCGTGCGCGGGATCGCGCGCTTTCACGTGATCGAGGCGTATCCCGAGGTCCGGGTCTATCTCTCGCCGATCAACCTCGATCCCCGCCGCCCGCCGATCCCGATTTCGAGCCCGCCCGCCTACAGCGCGCAGCTCGCGCGGAGAAACGGCCTCTACAAGACCCTCGGCTGGCCCGAGGACACCTGGGCCCTGAACGAGGAGAAGATCGACGAGGAGATCTTTCTGCAAGACTTGAACTATTCCTTTGACCGCCAGCGCGCTCTGGTGCTCGACGCCCTTCGTTCGATGGACCCCGATCTCTTCGTCACGGTGTTTCAATCCACGGACAAGGTGCAGCACATGTTCTGGAGGCTCATCGATCCCGAGCACCCGATGTACAACCGCCGGCTCGCGGCCCGCTATGGCGGCGCGATCGACCGCGTGTACATGCGCGCGGACTCGCTCGTGGGGACGCTCCTGGAGCGATGCAAGGACGGGCGCACCACGCTCCTCGTCTGCTCCGATCACGGGTTCGCGAGCTTCCGCAAGGCGGTGAACATCAACACGTGGCTCGTTCGGAAAGGGTACATGACGCTCTCCAAGATGGACTCCGTGCGCGATCGGAATCTCGAGGATCTCTTCGGACGCGGGACCTTCTGGCCGAACGTGGACTGGTCGAAGACGCGCGCCTACGCCCTGGCGCTCGGGCAGATCTACGTCAATCTCAAGGGACGCGAGCGGCTCGGGATCGTGGATCCCGGGGCCCCCTACGAGGCGCTGCGCGATGAGCTGGCGGCCCGATTCGGGGCGCTGCGGGATCCCGACACGCAGGAGCCGGTCGTGCGAAAGGTGTACAAGCGCGAGGAGATCTATCGCGGGCCCTATTTCGACGAGGCGCCCGACCTGGTGGTCGGGTTCGAACGCGGATATCGGGTCTCCTGGCAGACCTCGCTCGGAGGGATTCCTCCCGAGATCATCGAGCCGAACGAGCGGCGCTGGAGCGCCGATCACTGCTCGGTGGACCCTGATCTCGTTCCCGGCGTACTGTTTTCCAGCGGACCGATGGACGCTTCGTCGCCCGCCATCATCGACATCGCGCCCAGCGTCCTCAAGCGGCTGGGCATCGTGCCGCCGGCGAGCATGGACGGACGCGACCTGGGACTGCGCTAGCCGCGCCGGACCAGCTTCCCTAGGGACCGGGGTTCGTGGTGCGAAAGAAGCTGGCCCTGTACTGGGAGCTCACCCGACCCTTCACGCTGATCGCCCCCGCGCTCGGCATGTTCACGGGCAGCATCATCGCGCTCGGGGCCGAGCATCCTGTTTCTCTCTCCCTCTGGGTCGGCCTGAAGATCGCGCTCGGGACCGTCATGGCGGCGGTCTTGAACGCGGCCTCCAACGTCCTCAATCAGGTCACCGACCTCGAGGCGGACGTGATCAACAAGCCGGGGCGGCCGCTGCCCTCCGGTCGCGTCGGCGCCGAGGAGGCGATCAGGCTCTCCGGCTGGCTCTACGTCGCGGCTTTCGCGCTCGCCACGCCGGTCGGCCCTCAATGCACGCTGCTCGCGGGAACCGCGGCGGTGCTCACCGTCGCGTATTCCGCGCCGCCGCTTCGCTGGAAGGCGGTCCCCTACTTGGCGAACGTCGTCATCGCGATTCCACGGGGTGTGCTGCTCAAGGTCGCGGGGTGGTCCTGCGTGCGGGATTTCGGGCGCCTCGAGCCCTGGTACATCGGGGCGATCTTCGGGCTCTTTCTTCTCGGCGCCACGACCACGAAGGACTTCGCCGATTTGCGAGGAGACGCCGCGGCCGGCTTCAGGACCCTGCCGGTGGTGCACGGCCCCCGGCGCGCCGCGTGGATCGTGGCTCCTTTCCTGGTACTCCCGTTTCTGCCTCATCCCGTTCGGCGTGGAGAGCGGGATCCTTACCGGCAATCCACACCTGCTCTACTGGCTCACGGGGACCCTGTGCCTCTGGGGCGCCTACGTGGTCTACCTCATGGTGCGGCGCCCGGACGATCTCGCGCGCACCGAGAACCACCCCTCCTGGACCCACATGTACGCGATGATGTTCGTGGCGCAGATCGGCTTCGCGCTGGCGTACGTGCTGCGGTTCTGAGCGGGGGAAATGGGGCGCGCCGTGCAACCCCCCGCCCTGAAAACATAAAGGCGGCGCCTGGTTTCGGCGCCGCCTCTTGCGTCCGGCAAAACTGAAGGGGGGTATCAGGTGCTTCGGGCGCTCCTCGAAGGAGCCGAGCCCGCAGGGTCCATCCCGACTAGTTCACGGTCGGGAGATTGCACTTGTGGTTATTGTGAGCCTTGATGAAGTTCAGGTCGATCGCGTTCACGATCCCGTTGTTGTCGAAATCCATGTTGTACTTGTACGGGGTCCCGATCGCCGCCTGCACCGGGTTGATGTCCAGGGAGTTCACCAGCTCGCCCTGATTCGGCGCCACTGTACGGCCGCCCACATGGTCCAGGCTCTTCACGTGTGCCGTGTAGGAGCCCAGAGGCGATGCCGTCGTCAACCTGCCCTGAAGCTTGAACCCAAGCACCATCACAGGAATGTCGCCCGCGTACCCGCCCCACTTCCGGAACGGATCCCGCGTGCCCACTCCGGGGCTTCCCGGCGTGGCGCCAATCCACGTGATGTACGTCGTGCCCGTCGCGTCAGTCGCAGCATCCGCCTGCACGCAACGAATGTCCGGACAGAGCGAAAGCTGATTGAACTGGAAATTCGCGATGATCGAGTCATCGCCGACGCCGCTGAACCCCTGAGCCGACGTCCCGCCGTTGAACAGTACGCAAATGTCCGACGCGGGAATCCCAACAATTGGCGATCCGTCCGAAGCCTTCACCACGACCTTCAACCTCGAATTGAGACGCAACACCTGAGTCCCGTCATCATTCGGACAACGACGGGCGTTCGCCATCGCCGCGGCGCCTTCCGTCGGGGTCGTGATCGATCCCGACTGGGGCACGTAGGACGACTGCGTGATATCCGGCACTCCTGCATAGGCGGCCGGAATAGACCCTGAGAGCGCCAGCAGGAAGACTGCGAGCGCGAAGAGCCACTTCCACCTTTGCTGCATCTGATTCCTCCCCGCCGGAAGCGATTGCTCCCGGGCTTGGTCTGGTCCGGAGGCCCCACGACTGCCTGTCCCGGGCAGAAGCAGGATCCGAACGTGATCCGCCGACCGGCTGTGAATCCCCGCGTACCCGATCGACGCTCCAGTACTCAACCTGGGGCCCGTGTAACCCCAGAGGCGAGCCGGAAGCCTCCCCGCTTCCTTCCGCCCGACTCCCCGCGAACGCCTAGGCGCTCGGGGAGTCGGCCGGGCCCCGGCCCATCGAACACAACCGGGGTCTGGCTCGTTACGGCTCAAAAAGCGAGGGGCACGCGAAGCCCTGCGCGCCCCTCGCTAGTCATCAAAACCGCCCTGCTGCGGACGGCTTCACCATGCTACCGGTACAGCTGCTTGATCTTGCCCCAGGTCGTCGACTCGGACGGAGTCGGGCTCGCGGTTCCGCAAGCATCGTTGAAATCGATTCCGAGCGAGATCGTGTTCGGGTAGGTCGTACCCGAGCAGTGCGAGCCGAAACCGGTCACCGGAGACGGAATTCCAGGAGCGCTGACATTGTCCATGAGGAAGCTGAGCACCGGGGTCCCGGTTACCGTAACCGAGAGCGTCCCGAGCTTGAACAAGCCAGGGCCCAAGTAGGTCGGACCCGTGAAGCCGGCGCCTGCGTCAGCACCCGCGACGGTGAACGGGGCGAGGGCCGTGAAGCCCACCAGGACCGCGCTGTTGTTCGTATAGCTGTTGTACGCAACCGAGCCCGTGCCGCTGGCGTGCCAGATCAGATCGTAGCTGCCGATGTCGTTCGGGTTGGTTCCGTCGGAGCACGGCGTCTGGGTTCCCGCGGCATTGTGGTCGGTGTCGAGCCAGACGTCGACCGCGGTCACGCTGCTCGAGAGCACGTCGGAGCTGTTACATACGCCATTACCATCCACGTCGAGATAGATGGACTGGCTGTACGCCGGGGCGCCGATGGCCAGGGCCGCGATGACACCCAGTAGGAGTAAAGATTTCTTCATTAGCTTCTCCTTCCTTACGTTGTGCCGGCTGGGGCGGACCCCATTCGGCCCGTGCCTCCGTGCGAGCGGTGGTGTCGTTCTCACGACTGCCCACCCGCACGGGCACGAACCACCACTCCACTTAGTTCACGGTCGGGAGATTGCACTTGTGGTTATTGTGAGCCTTGATGAAGTTCAGGTCGATCGCGTTCACGATCCCGTTGTTGTCGAAATCCATGTTGTACTTGTACGGGGTCCCGATCGCCGCCTGCACCGGGTTGATGTCCAGGGAGTTCACCAGCTCGCCCTGATTCGGCGCCACTGTACGGCCGCCCACATGGTCCAGGCTCTTCACGTGTGCCGTGTAGGAGCCCAGAGGCGATGCCGTCGTCAACCTGCCCTGAAGCTTGAACCCAAGCACCATCACAGGAATGTCGCCCGCGTACCCGCCCCACTTCCGGAACGGATCCCGCGTGCCCACTCCGGGGCTTCCCGGCGTGGCGCCAATCCACGTGATGTACGTCGTGCCCGTCGCGTCAGTCGCAGCATCCGCCTGCACGCAACGAATGTCCGGACAGAGCGAAAGCTGATTGAACTGGAAATTCGCGATGATCGAGTCATCGCCGACGCCGCTGAACCCCTGAGCCGACGTCCCGCCGTTGAACAGTACGCAAATGTCCGACGCGGGAATCCCAACAATTGGCGATCCGTCCGAAGCCTTCACCACGACCTTCAACCTCGAATTGAGACGCAACACCTGAGTCCCGTCATCATTCGGACAACGACGGGCGTTCGCCATCGCCGCGGCGCCTTCCGTCGGGGTCGTGATCGATCCCGACTGGGGCACGTAGGACGACTGCGTAATATCCGGCACTCCTGCATAGGCAGCCGGGACGATCAGAACCGCGAGTACGGCCATCGCAATGCCCAGCTTGGCCAATTTCAACATCATCACACCTCCTACGGTCTCAACTGCTGCGTACTAGCACAGGGATGCAGAGGTCTGCTGCGTACACAAAGGTGGTAGGCTTTGCCGTGGCGGTAAGAAACACCTCCTTTCGAGCAATCTATCTGATGTTCTGGGTTCAAACTATTTACAAGAGTCCCAAAGGCTTGTTCGCGTTCCAGGGCTCTTATAGATTGGGTGCGACCAGATGATCCATATGTCGAACAGGAAGAGTGTACCACGCGATCCTAGCAAAGTCAAGCTTAAGAACGCCCTAAGGCGCGCTCACAGGGCAATTTGGTGGGCGAAACAGGGCTCGAACCTGTGACCCCTTGCGTGTAAGGCAAGTGCTCTACCAGCTGAGCTATTCGCCCTTGCCCCTACTTAGCCAGGATCGCCATGGGGATGAGGACCAGGTATCCCAGCAAAAGCAGTATGGGAGCTAACGTTATGGAGCCCTTGGAGAGGGCGATGTACCCCGCCACGATGGTCAGGGCCGCGATCCCGAACAGGACATAATTCTTCTTCCCGAACGGGATCTCGACACTTGGAGGCTCGGCCGGGCGCTGCCCAGGCCTGCGCTGCCTGCGGATCTCGGCGGGGGTCGGCATCAATCCTCCTGCTGCGTGATTTTGGGGAGAGGGTCGGCCCTGCGATATCCCCTCGGGTCTATTTCAAGCTCGGCGAATCCTAATTCGCGGACGATCCGGAACATAGCCTCTTTTTGCGCGGGATCCTGGATCCGCGCGACCTCCTCCGGACTCACCTCGATCCGGGCCTTCACGCCCTCGTGCCGGAGCCGGACAACCCGGAGCCCCAGCCGCTCCCTGAGCGCCGCCTCGCCCAGCTCGACCTGCTTGAGCTTCTCGGGGGTGACCTCCGAGCCGTGCGGGATTCGCGAAGCGAGGCACGCCGACTGGGGCTTGTCCCATACCGTGAGCCCGAGGCGGTGCGCCAGCATCCGGACCTCGACCTTCGAGAGTCCCGCCTCGAGAAGCGGGGCGCGGACCCTGTGCCTTTCGGCCGCGGTCATCCCGGGGCGCACGTCGTTCAGGTCGTCGGTCACGGCGCCGTAGGCAATCGCGTCCCAGCCTTCATCGGCGGCCAGGCGCTCGAGCTTCTCGAAGAGCTCGGTCTTGCAGTGATAGCAGCGGTCCGGCCGGTTGGCCCGGTAGGCCTCGCGCTCCATCTCGTCGGTCTGGATGACCCGCACCGGAAATCCGCCGTCGCGCGCGAGCGAGAGCGCTGCGTGAAGCTCCGAGGCGGGCAGGGACGGACTCCGCGCGATCACGCCGGACGCGCGATCCCCGAGCACGCGATGGGTCTCCGCGAGGAGCACCGCCGAGTCGACACCGCCGGAATAGGCGACCAGCACCCGGCCCAGGCCTCGGAGGATCTCCTCGAGTCGCGCGCGCTTCTGCACCAGGTGGTCCGATCTCGAGAAGAACGTGGCGGAGACTTCGCTCATGGCTTCACCGCGCGCTTCTTCTTCACGCTGGTCTCCTTGCTCGACGGAGCAGGCGGCCCGGCGACTCGGGACGACTCCTTCTTGGCCGGCGCCACGGCGGCCTTCTTCCCCGAGCTTGTCGGCGATTTCTTGGTCTTCGGCGGCTGGGTCGGGCCGGGCCGGGGCCCGCTGGCGATCTGATCCCGGCTCTCGTGAACCGAATCGACCACCATGCCGCGCCCCGCGCGGAACGGCATCGGCCCCGAGAACGCGGTCGAGGATTCCAGCTTGGCCGCCGCGCGCACGTGCGCGATCGCCGCGAGGTGGTCTTCCCAGCTCTTCGTGAAGATGTGGGTGCCGTCCCCCCGCGCCACGAAGTAGAGCTCGGTCGAGTCGGGGAGCGGGAATAGCACCGCATGGATCGCGGCGCGGCCGGGGCTCCCGATGGGGCCCGGCGGAATGCCTCGGTTCCGGTACGTGTTGTAGGGCGATTTCACGTTCAAGTCGCTGTAGTAGACCCTGTTTCGGAAGATCCCGAGCGCGTACATCACGGTCGGGTCGGACTGCAGCATCATACCGCGCTTGAGGCGGTTGTAGAACACAGCCGCGATGCGCGGGCGCTCGGACGGCATGGCGGTCTCGGCCTCGACGATCGAGGCGAGCGTGACGAGCTGGTGCATCGTGAGGCCCTCGCGCGCGTCGGGCAGCGCCATCTCCTCCTCGAACACCCGGAGGGCGCGCCCCACCATGACGCGCGCCACTTCGTCGGGTGAGAGGAGCGGGTAGAAGGGATACGTGTCCGGATAGAGGTATCCCTCCAGCCGGTCGGCCGGGACTCCGAGCGAGGCCGCGAAGCTGGAATCGCGCGTCAACGCGAGGAAGCGGGACGGGTCGATCTTCGACTGCTCGGATAGGATGCGCGCGATCTCGTCGACGCGAAGCCCCTCGGGGATCGTGACCATGTCGTTCTTGCCCATGCCCGACGAGAGCTGGCGCAGGATCCGATAGGTGCTCGCCCCGATCGGGATCGTGTAGCGCCCCGCCTTGAGGTTGCGGTCGTGCCCGAGGACCCTGGCCGCGAGCACGAACAGGGTGGGGCTCTGGACGAGCCCGTTCGTCTTGAGGATCCCCGCGATCGTCTCGACTCCGGCGCCGCGGGGAATCAGGATCTCGCGCGTCTGGTAGTTGCGCGTTACCGAAGCGGGAAAGAAGAGAATCCCCGAGAGGAGGACGACCCCCACGATCCCTCCGAGGATGAGCGTCCGTCGCGTGCGGTGCCGGCGCTTCACGCCCCCGCTCCCCTGGACTTCCGCGGACGGTCGAGCCAGCGCTGGAGGATCAAAGCGGCCGCGTGCGCGTCGAGCCCTTCGCGCGCGGGACGTCCCGCCTCCCGGGCTCTCTCTTCAGCTTCACGCGTGCTCATGCTCTCGTCGATCAGATGGACCTCGAGGCCGGATGACTTGCGTAGCTCGCGCGCGAACCGTTCCACGCGCCGGATCTCCTTGCGGCGCTCCTCCCCTTCGAGCCCCAGAGGGACCCCCACGACGACCGATTCCGCGCCCGTTTCCGACGCGGCGGCCGCGACGGCGGCGGGGGCATCCCGGACCGAGGTCACCCGAATGACGCGAAGGGGCGTCGCGAGCGACCCGCCCTCGTCGCTGACGGCGATGCCCAGGCGTCTCAGCCCGAAATCGACGCCTAGGACCCGCACGCAAGTGCCCGGAGGGCCGCCTCGAAATCGGGCGGCACGGCGCGCGTAAACTCCATCGGATCTCCGGTTTCGGGGTGACGGAAGGCCAGCCGTTCGGCGTGGAGCGCTTGATGGTCTAGATCGGAAAGAATCAGCGCTGCTTGAGCGCGATGAACCGGCGGAAGTCGAAGCAGGGGGCCCCGCCTGCCCCCGTACTCCGGGTCTCCGAACACCGGATGGCCGAGGTGAGCCAGATGGACCCGGATCTGGTGGGTGCGGCCCGTCTCGAGCTTGAGTGTCACCTCGGTGAGGTACGAATACGCCCGTTCCACGCGGTAGCGGGTCGCCGCGAAGCGCCCGCCCCGGGTTACCACGGCGAATTTCTTCCGGTCGCGCGCGCTCCGCGCGAGGGAAGCCTCGATGCGTCCCTCGGCCTGGGCCATCCGGCCCCAGACGAGGGCACGATACACGCGGCTCACCTCACGCGCCTCGAGCTGCCTGCTGAGCTCGCGGTGAGCGGTCTCGGTGCGGGCGATGATGAGGAGGCCCGAGGTGCCCTTGTCGATGCGGTGCACGATGCCCGCGCGCTCGAGCCCCGTGGAGCTCGGGAGCGGACCGTAGCGATGGAGAAGCGCGTGGACGAGCGTCCCGGTGCGGTGCCCCACGGCGGGGTGGACCACCATCCCCGCGGGCTTCGCGATCACGGCGAGGGAATCGTCCTCGTAGACGACGTCGAGCGGGATGTCCTCGGGGAGTAGGCGGGTCGGCACGCGGCGGGGTCGGGTGACTTCGATCACATCCCCCACCTTCACGCGCCGGCTCGCCCGCGCGGGGGCGCCGTTCACGCGCACGCAGCCGGCGTCGATGAGCTGCTGGATCGCGGAGCGCGAGAGCGAGTGTTCGACCTCGGTTAGAAAACGATCCAGGCGCTCACCCGCGCGCGAAGTCGGAACCGGGTGGACTTTCGGTGTCGGGGTCGGTGCGGCCGGATCGGGCGAGGTTCCAGGCAAGCAGGATCACTCCCAAGGTGACTGCTGAATCGGCGACGTTGAACACGGGCCAGCGGACGGTGCCGATTCCCATGTCGATGAAATCGACGACCCTGCCCCAGCGGATGCGATCCACGAGGTTGCCCAGCGCGCCTCCCAGGATACACCCCAGGAGCACGCGGTTCGCGAGGCTCTTGTAAGCGTCGCGGGCGAAGAGGTAGAGCACCACGGCGATCGCGAGCACCGAGATCAGGATGAAGGGGAGCCGGCTTCCGGGAAACAGCCCGAACGCCGCTCCGCTGTTGTGCACCAGGGTCAGGCGCAGGAATTGACCGAGGACCGGCAGGGGCACTCCCGGCAGCAGCTGCGCCGAGGCGATCGCCTTCGTCGCCTGGTCGAAGGTGAGCACGGCCGCCGCGCAGGCAAGAAACGTCCCGATCCGGGAGGTCATCCGCGCGCGTTGTTCGAAGCCTTCTCCTGCTTCTCCTGGCAGGTGACGCAGAGGTTGGCTTGCGGCACCGCGTCGAGTCTCTGCTTCCCGATTTCTTTGCCGCATGTTTCGCACGTTCCGTACTGGCTGCGGTAGAGCCGGCGCAGGGCCTCATCGACGCTGATGAGCTGCCTTCCCTCCGCCGAGGCGAAGAGAAACGCCTTCTCACGCTCCATGGCATCGGTGCCCATGTCCGCCATGTGGAAGGAATAGGCCGACAGGTCGCCCGAGGAATCACGCTGCGTCTGGCCCATCGCCTTCTCGAGATACCCCATCTGGCTCAGCAGCTTCTTTCGCTCTTCGATGAGCCGCTCTTCGAAATGTTTGAGATCCTTCTTGGTAAGCAACGGCTCACCCTCCTTTGTGTACCCGCTCGATCCCGACGCGGGCTCGCTCTCCGTCGAAAGTCCACTCCTCCGAGGGACCGCTTCCCGTGACGCGCGGAACGATCTCCTCCGCCAGCACTTCTTCCCGAATGAACCGCTCGTGCCGCGCCGCCGCCGCCTTGAGCCCCGGGCTCAGCTCCCAGAACAGGCGGATCCGGTCCGTGACGTCGAACTCGGCACTCTTGCGCAGCGTTTGGATCCGGTGCGCGAACTCCCGAACGAGTCCCTCGGCGCGCAGCTCCTCGTCGAGGGTCGTGTCCACGGCGACCGTGAGGGACCCGTCGGACTGCGCGGACCAGGGGGCCCGTGACGATTGCTGCACGATCACATCCTCAGCGGTTAGCCTGAACTGCTGCCCTCCCGCATCAATGGTCCAACCTCCCCCTTGGATCTCGGCAAGGATCTCGTCCTGAGGCGCGGATTGAATCTTAGACGCCAGTTCTTTCATGGCGGCTCCAGCCTTCTTCCCCAGCACCGGAAAGTTGGGCTTCACTGTCGTTTCGAACAGTTTGCCTTGGTAGTCTAGAAAGCTCATGTCCTTGACGTTCAGTTCATCCAGAATAATCTGCTTGGGCTCCCCGAACAGGGACGTCTTCTCGTCCTCCGTCATCCCGTCGGTGGCCAGGAGCGGAAGGGGCTGTCTTGTGCGAACGCCAGCGGCATTTCGCGCGGCGCGGCCCTGGTTCACTATCCGACGGACCAACTCCATTCTCCGCTCGATCCCCTCGTCGATCCGCGCGCGGTCCGGCTCGGGGTAGTCGCACCAGTGCACGCTCTTCGGCGCGTCGGGGAACGCGGGCCGCACGAGGCTCTGGTGAAGCTCCTCGGAAACGAAGGGCGTATAAGGCGCGAGCAGCCGGGCCACGGTTTCGAGACAGCCGAACAGTGTATCGTACGCGGCCCGCTTGTCCGCGCGATCTCCCGACTTCCAGAAACGGCGCCTCGACCGCCGCACGTACCAGTTCGAGAGATCCTCGACCACAAAGTCCTGAATCGCGCGCGCGCCGCGCGTGAGGTCGTAGCCGTCGAGCGATTCCCGGCAGGTCGTGACGAGCGTGTTGAGCCGCGAGAGCACCCACCGGTCGAGCAGCGTTACGGTCGACGGCTCCTTCGCGGCCGGGTCGTACCCGTCGATGTTCGCGTAGAGCGCGAAGAACTGCGCCGTATTCTTGAGCGTCCCGAGAAGTTTCTTGGTGACCTCGGTCACACCCTCCGGATCGAAACGAGTCGCGGTCCAGGGCGGGCTGGTCGAGATCAGATAGAAGCGGAGGGCGTCGGCTCCCCTCAAGTTCAGGATCGCGTCCGGATCGACGGCGTTGTCCCGCGACTTGCTCATCTTCTTGCCTTCTTTGTCGAGGATGAGCTCGTTCACGAGGACGTGCTTGTATGGCGCCTTTCCGGTGGCGAACACGCCGATCGCCATCAGCGTGTAGAACCAGCCGCGGGTCTGGTCCATGCCTTCCGAGATGTAATCGGCCGGGTAGCGCGATTGGAACAGCTCCTTGTTCTCGAACGGGTAGTGCCACTGGGCGAAGGGCATCGAGCCCGAGTCGAACCAGACATCGATCACCTCGGGCATGCGCCGGGCGGTGCCTCCGCACTTGGCGCAGCGGAAGGTGACCTGGTCCACGTACGGACGATGGAGATCGAGCGGCTCGGGGACGCCCTGACCCTGCCGCAGTTCCTCGATGCTCCCGACGCAGCGGTCATCGCCGCAGCCCTCGCAGCGCCAGATCGGGAGCGGCGTCCCCCAGTAGCGGTTCCGCGAGAGCGCCCAGTCCACGTTGTTCTCGAGCCAGTTCTCGAAGCGGTGCGCGCCGATCTCCTTGGGATGCCACGCCACCGTGCGGTTCGCCTCGAGCATGCGGTCGCGATAGCGCGTGGTGGCGACATACCAGGTCTTCCAGGCGTAGTAGAGAAGCGGCGAGTCGCACCGCCAGCAGAACGGATATGTGTGAGTCGTCATCTCCTCGCGGTAGAGGAGGCCGTGACTCTTCAGCCATTCAATGATGCCCTTCTCCGACTCCTTCACGTTCCGGCCGGCCCAGGGATTCACTTCGGCGGTGAAGCGCCCTTGCGGGTCAACCGTGTGGCGCTGAGGCAAGTCGAGCTTCAGCCCCAGCTGGTAATCGTCCTCTCCGTACATCACGGCCGTGTGGACGACCCCGGTGCCGTCCTCGGTGGTGACGAAATCCGCCTCGCAGACGTAGTAGGCCTTCTTTCCGGTCAGCGCTCCGAGGTCGATGAAGTCGAAGAGGGGCCGATAGCGGCGTCCGTTCAACTCACGCCCCTTCATCTCCTTCTCGATCTCGTACTCCCCTGTGAGCTGGCCGATGCGGTCCTTGGCGATGTAGTAGCGCTCCTCCTTGCCCTCCCGCTTCTGGCGAACGCGCACATAGGGAATGTCGGGACCGACCGCGAGCGCCACGTTGCCGGGAAGCGTCCACGGCGTGGTGGTCCACGCGAGGACAAAGGCCCCCGGCTCGTCCTCGAGCGCGAACTTCACGGTGACCGAGGGCTCCGTGACCTCCTCGTAGCCCTGGCTCACCTCGTGGCTGCTGAGCGGCGTGCCGCACCGCGGGCAGTAGGGGACGATCTTGTGCCCCTGGTAGAGGAGCCCCTTGTCCCAGTACTGGCGCAGGAGCCACCAGACGGTCTCCATGTACGAGTTGTCGAACGTGACGTACGGATGATCCATGTCCAGCCAGTAGCCGATGCGCTCGGTGATCCGCCGCCATTCCGCCTCGTACTGGAGCACGCTCTCCCGGCAGCGGCGGTTGAACTCGGCGATTCCGAACTTCTCGATCTGGTCCTTGCCGCTGATGCCCAGCTCGCGCTCGACGGCGATCTCGACGGCAAGCCCGTGCGTGTCCCAGCCTCCCTTGCGCGGAACGTAGAACCCGCGCATGGATTGGTAGCGGCACACGATGTCCTTCAGCGTCCTCGAGAGCACGTGATGCGCGCCGGGACGACCGTTCGCGGTCGGCGGGCCCTCGTAGAAGACGAACGTCGGAGATCCCTCGCGGCGCTTGAGCCCCTCCTCGAAGGCTTTTGTCTCGCGCCAGAACAGGAGAATCCGCTGCTCGGTTTCCGGCAGGTCGAGTTTCGTCGAGACGGGGAGGAACATGTCCGATTTCACGCTCACCGCGATTCCGCCGTCGAGGGAGGCATGCGCTTGATGAGGCGCGTCACGAGCTTGGTCAGGATTGGCTCCGCCTGGGCCGCCGTGGCCAGCACCTTGGGGACGTCGATCGGCTCGAGGGAGTCGGGAAAGCAGGTGTCCGTGATCACCGCGAGCGCGAGCACACGCATGCCGCCGTGTACCGCGACGATGGTCTCGGGCACGACCGACATTCCCACGAGGTCGGCGCCGGCCCAGCGGAGGAAGCGATACTCGGCCCGGGTCTCCAGATTCGGCCCCGCCACGCCGGCGAACACGCCCTCGCGGAGCGGGACCTTCTCTTCGCGGGCCGTCTCGCGCGCGAGCGCGATCAGCTCCTTGCTGTACGGCTCCGACATGTCCGGAAAGCGCGGGCCGAGGGCATCGTCGTTCGGGCCGACCAGCGGGTTTTCCCCCATGAGATTGATGTGATCCACGATCAGGACGATGTCGCCCGCCTCGTAGAGCGGGTTCATTCCGCCCGCGGCGCTCGTGAGAATGAGCGTCCGCACCCCGAGCGCGCGCAGGACGCGCACGGGGAAGGCGACGTCCCGCATAGAGTGCCCCTCGTAGAAGTGGACGCGCCCGTCCATGACCGCGGTGGGCCGCCCCGAGAGCGATCCCGCGACAAGCCGCCCGGCGTGGGTCTCGACCGAGGTCACCGGGAAATTCGGGATGTCGCCGTACGGGATCGTGGCGGCGCCCTTCATGGCCGCGGCGAACTGCCCGAGCCCCGTGCCCAGGATGATCCCGATCTCCGGTTTCATCCCGAGCTTGGGCGCGAGAAAGTCACGCGCTTCCTCGATCGCTTTGAGTCGGCTCGCAGGCTGGTTCATCGTCACCACGCTCATGTCCGTTCCGCTTCCAGTCGCCGCGCAAGCTCCGCGGCATCGATTCCGTCCAGGTCGACCCACTTGTCGCGCGAGGAAGTCCCGGCCTTGAGCCGGACCGCGCTCCGTGGAAGGGCGAGCGCCTTGCTCAAGAGCCGGAGCACCGCATCGTTCGCCTTCCCGCCTTCGGGGGCTGCCGAGACCCGAACGTGCAGCGACCCGTCCTCACGCATGCCGACGATCTCATCCGCGCGGCTCTTGGGCGTCACGCGGAGCTTGAGTCTCACCTAGGCTGCGTCCGGATGGGGCGCTCACCGAAGAGAGCCGTTCCCAGACGGACGATCGTCGCTCCCTCTTCGACGGCGATTTCGAAATCGTCCGACATCCCCATCGAGAGATCCGCGTCTTCCGGCAGCAGCCCGGCACGCGCGGCATCCGCGCGAACCCCGGCCAGATCCCGGAAGGCCCGGCGCGCTCCAGCCGCTCCGCCTTCCAGGGGCCCGATCGTCATGAGACCGCGAAGCTCGATTCCGTCGAGCCTCGCCACGGCCTCGATGAGCCCGAGCGCGCCCTTGGGCGCCACCCCGTACTTGGCCTCGTCGCCCGAAGTGTTCACCTCGACGAGGCAGACGATCTTCTTACCCGCGTCCGCGGCTCTTCGCGAGACCTCGCCCGCGATCCCTGTCGCGTCGATGGACTGGATCACGTCGAAGATCTCGATTGCCCGCTTCGCCTTGTTGCTTTGCAGGTGTCCGACCAGATGCCATCGGGGACGGGGGGTCACGGCGGCGATCTTTCCGTCCGCCTCCTGAACCCGGTTTTCCCCGAATTCAGTCAGCCCCAGCGCCATGGCCCTGCGGACAGTCTCGGCCGGAAACCCTTTCGTGACCGGAAGGAGCCGGACCGATTCGGATGCGCGGCCCGATCGGGCACACGCGCGACCGAGTCTTTCTCTCACGGAATCCAGTCGATGCGCGAGACCCTGAGCCTCATCCATGGAATTCCCTGGAAAAATCCAAGCCGTGCAGTATATCGGTCGAGTGATCGGGGCAACAAGCTCAAACGGCGGCGGATCAGGAGGTGCGAGATGCTCTGCGCAAACTGCGGGCGTGAGCTGGTGGAACGAGGGTGCAAGGTGCGGTGCACGAACTGCAATTACTTCGAGGACTGCTCAGATCCGAGCGCGCCGGGTGATTGGAGCAAGGTCCAGGTGCGCGCGACTCCCGACGCAAACGCCGGCGATCCTTCCTCCTCGGGTGATCCAGGGAAGGACCGCTAGCGGGCCTCCCGGAACTCCGATTCAGTCTTGTTGAGGTGTCCGCTGCAGCCCCGATTACGGCACGGCACACGCTCCGGCGCCGCGATCAGGTCGGCTTCCTTTTCTCCTGCTTTGGCAGCTTGAAGTTGAACGAGGGCTTGGAACTGCTGTGGAGTGTACATGTAGCCGCACTTCACGCAGCGATACCAGAATTCCTGGTCCACGGGTCACTCCTGTAGCTTCCCACAGGAAATAACCCCTGCGATCGATCCGGAGTAGGCGGTCAGCAACTGCGATGCTCCACGCTAGACGCGGGGCGAACGCGCCACGCCTCGAAATGAGACGCGCGGAAACGGTAACTCCGGGCGGTTTCGCTGGCAAGAGCAAAATCGCGTGCTAGCATCCTGGGGTCCGGGCCGCAGTCCAACCGCCGTTCACGAGGGACCCGCCATGGCGAAGGCCTTCTTTCACCTCATCCTGACCGCTGCCGTCTTCCTCCTGCTGGCCAACGTCTTGCCCGGTTTCCACGTGAGCGGATGGCCGGCGGCGATCCTGGCTTCCCTGGTGCTCGGTCTCGTGAACGCCACGTTCGGCCTCTTCCTCAAGATCCTGACGTTCCCGTTGATTCTGCTCACGTTCGGGCTCTTTTCCTTCGTGGTGAACGCGATCGTCATCCTATTAGTGGCGGCGCTCGTTCCCGGCGTGGATATCAACGGCTTCTGGCCGGCCCTGGTCGCCGCCGTGGTCATCTCCGCGCTGAATTTGACCTGGAAGCTGGCGACAGCCGAGCGTCCGGTGGAGTGAGCGGTCCCACGGGACCGTCTTGATGTCGACCCGACGCGTTCCCCGGGAATTCACGCCGAACGAGATCACGGCGCTGCTCGAGAGGAAGCGCCGATCCGGGGCGCGGATTCTCGATCTCACGGAATCGAATCCAACCAAGGCCGGCTTTGCGGGAACCGGGCCGGAAGAGCTGCTGGCGCTCGCCGACCCGCGTGGCGCGGGCTACGAGCCGCATCCTCGTGGGATGGCGTCGGCGCGAGAGGCGGTCGCGCGGTACTACGACGAGCGGGACCGATCCGCGGGGTTCTCGCCGGACGACCTCGTGCTCGTGTCGAGCACCAGCGAGGCGTATGCGCATCTCCTTCGTCTCCTATGCAATCCAGGCGACGAGATCCTGGTCCCGAGGCCGAGCTATCCCCTGTTCGAGCCGCTCGCCGCGCTGGAGGACGTGCGGGTGGAGCGCTACCGGCTCGCGCACCACGACGGGTGGCATCTCGATCGGGATTCCCTGGAGGCGGCGCTCTCGCGCCGAACGCGGGCGGTCGTGCTGGTGCAGCCGAACAACCCGACGGGGTCCTGTCTCTCCGCCGAGGAGACGGCCGAGGTCGAGTCGCTCTGCGCCGAGCGCAAGATCGCCATCGTCTCCGACGAGGTCTTCGGGGATTTCCCTTGGCCCCCCGCGACCGGTCCCCTTCCTTCCATGGCCGGCGATCGCCGCGCGCTCACCTTCGTGCTGGGCGGGTTGTCGAAGCTCTGCGGCATGCCGCAGATGAAGCTGGCGTGGATCGCCGTCGCGGGCCCCGACTCGGCAAAGCGCGACGCCCTGCGGCGACTGGAGTGGATCGCTGATCTCTTCCTGTCCGTGTCCACTCCGGTCCAGCTCGCGCTCCCGAAGCTCCTGGCCGCGAGGCACCGCTTCCAGGCGGAGGTCCGCAGGCGGCTCGAGGCGAATCTCGCCCGGCTGCGCTCGATAAGGGGAGCGACGTCCTTCCGCTTGCTGGAAGGTGGAGGCGGTTGGAGCGGGATACTCGCCACAACGTCGATATCGGACGATCTCGCGCTCGAGGCTCTCGAGAAGCGGAACGTGCTGGTGCACCCGGGGCATTTCTACGACCTCGCGGAGGATGGCGCCGTGGTCGTAAGCTTGCTCACCGAACCAGGGATCTTCGAGGAAGGAATCAAGCACCTCCAGGGCGTTGCCTAGATCGGAGGCGTCGAATGTCTCGAACCAGCGTGTTCCCGCTCGCGTCGGCGGCAGTCCTGCTCGCCGCGCTCGCTGCGGCCGCCACACTCGCCCCCGCGATGAAGACGATCCCGCCCACCGCGGTCGAAACGCTCCGGCGCTCCTTCGGCGAGGCCGCGAACGCGATCCCCGCCCCGGAGAAGCCATACATCGAACGCGGCGAAGAGACGAAGGTCGCCGTCGACCCGAAAGCGCCGTGGGATGCGAAGGCCAAGGCTTGGGCCCGTCCTGCCCGCGTGGAGGCCGAGTACCACTACGACGTGCCCGAGGACGCGCCCGGGGTGTCCTCCGAGATCCGCCCGCTGCTCGGGCCGATCGAGGTGGGCGTCGTGCTGAACGGGGAGGCTCGTTTCGCCGACCTGGCTTCCGAAGGCGGCCCGCCGGTCCTCTTTCCGGTCAAGGGAGCGACCGCCGTCGAGGTCTCCTCGATCGCGCCCGAGGATGCGCAGGACCGGCTCGCGGTCATCACGATCTTCATCGCCGACCCGGCCGTGGAGGCCACCATCAGGACCGCTGTAGGGAGCCCCGCGGACCCTCCCGCCGCCACGGCGCGGACCACCGATCCGGCCGAGGTGCAGGTCATCGCCATCCGCATCCACGGGCCGAAGAAGCCCGTAGAGGACCTCGCGCGCCGGATACCCGCCGCCTCGCTTCGGCGCCTGCTCCACCGCTGAAAAAAACTTCTGGAATTGATCCGGCCCCGGTGTAGCGTCTACCTCCGCTGCGGCGTTTCCGTTGCCATTCACAAACTCGAAAGGGGTACGAGAAGATGAAGCCACGTCTCTTGCTTTTGGTTCTCTCGGTCCTGTGTCTTGCGCTCGCGGGCTCGCTGCTGGTCGCGAACGCCAAGGAAACCTCCAAGTCTTGGGCCATGAACGCGACGATCATCGAAGCGTGCAGCTGCCCGATGTTCTGCCAGTGCTACTTCGCGGACAAGCCAGCCTCCCACTCGATGGCGGGGATGGAAGGCCACGAAGGCCATGCCGAGGCGTTCTGCAAGTTCAACAACGCCTACAAGGTGAACAGCGGCACGTACAACGGCGTCAGCCTGGCGGGAGCGAAATTCTGGATCTCGGGCGACCTCGGCGCCAGCTTCGCCGACGGCGAGATGGATTGGGGGGTGCTCACGTTCGATCCCGCGGTCACTCCCGAGCAGCGCGCGGGAATCCAGGAGATCGTCGGCAAGGTGTATCCGGTGAAGTGGGCTTCCTTCCAGGTGGGCGCCGACGCGCCGATCGCGTGGGAGCACAAGGCTGGCGGCGATGAGGCGCACGCGACGCTCGACGGCGGCAAGGCCGGCGAGGTTATTCTCAAGAACTCGGTCACCAAGAGCGCGCCCGGGCCCGTCGTGATCAAGAACTTGAAGTACTTCGGCGCGCCCCGGAACGAGGGCTTCGTGCTCATGCCGAACGAGGTGGAAGCCTATCGCCTCGGCGACAAGGCCTATGAGTTCAAGGGCACGAACGGCTTCATGATCACGTTCGATATCACGTCGAAGGACATGCCGAAGGAAGCGACCAACTAAGCACGACGCTTGAGGGAGGCTGTCATGAACAAGGCTCACGTCAACCAGTTCTGGGATCATTTCAGAACCGTGAACGGCATCACCGCGCGCGCGGTCCAGGCGCTTCCCGCGGACAAGATCGACGCGAAGGCGTGCAAGGACATGCGCACCCCGAAAGAGCTGGTGGCGCACATGTACAACGCGATGCGCTCCGTCGCCGAGGGTACGGCTCGGGGGGAGATCACGTGGTCCGAGGAGGAAGACAAGAAAGTCGCGGCCGGGCTCAAGTCCCACGCCGATCTCGTGCGCCTCGCATCCGAATCCTGGAAGGCGACCGACGCGGCCGTGCGGTCCCTGACCGATGAGAAGCTCGCGGGACTCGTGAAGACGCCCTGGGGCGAAAGCTTCCCGGGGTTCGTCTGCGTCCAGATCATCTACGACGAACACCTCCATCACCGTGGCCAGCTCTACGCATTCCTCCGCCAGCTCGGGGTCGAACCGCCGTTCCTGTGGGACTTCGAGCACAACGCACCGGAGTTCCAGCAGCGGGCGGCCGCCGCGAAAGCCTAGCCCGCTGGCATCAAGCCCGCCGCACGCGAGGGGGCCGGACGGAAGCCACGCCGGCCCCCTCGGCATTTCCGCTCCACCCGGCCGTTCCGCCCCGATGGCGTTTCTCTGGACCGCGCAGTTCCTCTCCCAGTTCGGCGACTCTGTCTTCCAGATCGCGTTCATCTGGTTGATCCTCGACCTCACGGGGTCGAAGTCGGCGACGGGCATCGCGGCGACGATCTCCTACCTGCCTTCTCTTCTATTCGGGATCGGCGCCGGATTGCTCGTGGACCGCTGGAACCGGCGGCTGGTCATGCTGGGGGCGGACGCCGTCCGCGCCGCGCTCCTCGCGCTCTGCTCGCTTCTCTATCTCGGGGGGGCGTTGACCGCGCCGCTCCTGACCGCGATCGCGTTCGGCATCGCCACGGCCGCGGTCCTCTTCTATCCGGCACGCGACGCGATGCTGCCCGAGCTTGTCCCGCGCGAGGGTTTGAACCGCGCGAACGCCTTCGTCCAGCTCTCCCAGCAGGGGGCCTTCTTCGCGGGCCCGATGGTGGCGGGCTATCTCATCAAGCGCTTCGGCGTCGGCTCCGCATTCCCGACCGGGGTGATCTTCTTCCTCGGCTCCATGGCGGCCCTGCTCTTCGTTCGCGGGGCGGGGCCGGGACATCGGAGCGGCCGCGAGACGATCGGCCTGGCCCGGGATTTCCGGACCGGCCTCGCGGCGATCGTGTACGACCGCACGCTCCTCCTGCTCCTCACGCTCACGGCCCTCGACAACCTGTTCATCATGGGCCCGGCGATCGTGGGAACCGCGGTCATGGTCCGGGACACGCTGCACGCGGACGCATCCGCCTACGCGCTGGTCGAGGCGACCTACGGCGTGGCGATGATTCTGGGGAGTCTCACGATCGGACGCCTGGGGCCGCGCATCGGGTACGGACGGCTGCTCTTGATCGCGATCACGTTCGACGGGCTGACCTACATCCCGCTGCTCTTCTGCAAGAGCCTCCCCTTCCTGGTCACGTTCTCCTTCATCCACGCGCTCTTCATCCCCGCGATCACGATTCCCCGGACGACGCTGGTCCAGGAGATGGCCTCGCCGAGGCTTCAGGGCAGGGTGTTCGCGCTCATGAACGTGGTGGTGCTGGGCACCACGGCGGTCTCATCGGGGTTGGCGGGACTTCTGCTCGATCGCATGACCGCTCCGGTCCTCTTCGGCTGGATCGGATGTCTGGCGGCGGCGACGGGGCTGCTGGGCTTTGCCTCCGGAAGGCTGCGACGACTCTAGCGGCGCCGGCCGCCGCGCGCCCAGATGTAGGAGAACGGAAGTCCCAGGAGCGCCACCAGGACGCCCGCGGCCGCGCGCCAGCCGCTCGAGCTCAGATCGCTCGCCACGATCGCCACGGTGACCAGAATGAACACGAGCGGCGTGAGCGGAAAGAGGGGCGTCCGGTATGCCGGCCGCGGCAGAAGGCCCTCACGCTCCTTTCGGCGGTAGACGAAGAGCGCCGCAACCGTGATTCCGTAGAAGAGCCACGAGGTGGTGACGAACCATCCCGACACGTCCTCGAACCCGCCCGCGAACCAGAGCCAGATGGTCGCTAGGATTCCCTGGATCCAGAGCGCCACGTCGGGCGTGCCCCGCTTCACGTCCACGTGGGCGGCCCGTTTCCAGAACAACCCGTCGGCCGCCATGGCGAGCGTGACCCGCGGTCCCGTGAGGATCGACGCGTTCACGGTGCCGAACGTCGAGACCGCGACCAGCACCGCGAGGGCGCGGCCCCCCCAGTCCCCCAGGATCCGCCGCATCGTCTCCGCGCCGACCGCCTCGTAGGTCGCCACCTCCCGGGGGCTCAGCACCGAGTAGTAGGCGATGTTCGTCATGACGTAGATCGCCACGACCAGGAGCGTGCCGCCGAGAATCGCGATCGGAAAGTTGCGCGCGGGGTTCACGATCTCCCCGCCGACATAGGTCGAGTCGGTCCAGCCGTCGTAGGCGAAGAAGATCGGGATCATCGCGAACGCGAAGGCGAGAAGGAACGGGTGCACCCGGGCCGGCTGCGACAGGACCTCCCCCGAGGGCGGGCCCGCGTGGGGAATGAGGAAGGCGGCAAGGCAGAGCCCCAGGATCCCGACCACCTTCACGGTCGTGAGCACGGTTTGCGTCCCGGTGCCCTGCCGCACGCCGAGCAGGTTCACGAACGTGAGGAGCGCGATCGCGGCGAAGCCGGCGAAAAACTCGGCGCCCTTCCCGAGCCCGACCGCCTGGCAGAAGTAGGTCGCGAACACGCTCGCGATCGAGGCGATCACCGTCGGCTTGATGACCCAGAGACTCGCCCATCCGAAAACGAACGCGAGGCGATCGCCGAAGCTCTCCCGAATGAACACATAGAGCCCGCCCGTCCGCGGGTGGGTCACCGCCATCTCGGCGAGGGCGAGCGAACCGCAGAGGGAGAGGATGCCCCCGAGCACCCACGCGAGGAGCGCCCAGACGGGGCTGGTCAGCTCCTGCGCGACGGAATGGGGGGAGCGGAAGATGCCGGACCCGATGATGCTGCCCACCGTGATCGCGGTGGCGGCGTAGAGTCCGATCTGTCGTTTGAGGAGAGGCTCCCCGTGCGGAGGGGCCGTCGAGCCGACCATGGCCGCAGACCGTACTCGCTTCAACTTACGGTGTCCACGGCAACCCCGGCGGATGGGTATACTGTCGGCATCGGTTCCGGAAGCCATGGAGGCGGGGGGACGAGATGGCAACCGCGGCAAACAGATCGGCTCGCATCATGCTCTTAGCGCTTCTGATTCTCTCGCTCATCCTCTGCTGGCTCGTCATCCGCCCCTTCGCCGCCGCGATCTTCATGGCCAGCGTCCTCGCGGTGACCTTCTACCCGTGGAGGCGGCGCCTGACCGCGCGGCTGGGCGGCCGCCGCACCCTCGCCACATTGATCATCACGCTCGGCCTGGCGCTGGCGCTGGTGTTGCCCGTCGTGACGCTCGGCGTGGTCGCGGCGCGCGAAGCCGCCGACACGTTCGACAGCCTCCATCACGTGATGGCGGAGCAGGGCGTCGAGGGCCTGATCCGGCTGGTCCCCCAGCCAATGCAAGGCTGGATCCACCGCGTGTGGGAGCAGATGCCTCGGAAGGATCAGAACGCGGAGTTCATTTTCGATCTCGAGCGCCGCGGCGCGCGCCTCATCCCGGGTCTCCTCAACTGGGCTGGGCAGATCGTCGGGCAGACCGCGCTCATGCTCGTCGCGCTCTTCTTCATGCTTCTCGACGGATCCAAGCTTGCGGGCTGGATGAGCGTGGTCTCGCCGCTGCCGGGGCGTGTGGTGCGGGAGCTATTCACGGAATTCCGCACGGTTTCCTCGACGGTGCTTCTCGGCTCCGTCGTGACGGCCGGGGCGCAGGCCGCCTTGGCGCTCGTCGGCTACCTCATCGCGCGGGCGCCGAATGCATCGTTCCTCGCGCTCGCGACATTCTTCCTCGGGCTGGTCCCGGCCCTCGGCGCGGGAGGATTCTCCTTCCTGATCGCGATCTACCTCTACCTCACGGGGCACGTGGGCGCGGCGATCTTTCTCGCCGCCTGGAGCGCGCTCGTCGTGGGCATGGTGGACAACGTGATCAAGCCGATGGTCATCAAGGGCGGGATGGCGATGCACGGCGCCGTGGTGTTCTTCGCGCTGCTCGGGGGACTCACCGCGTTCGGACCGGTCGGTTTGGTGCTCGGCCCGCTGAGCGTGAGCCTCCTGCTCGCGGTCGTGAGAATCTACCAGCGCGACTTCGCCGAGCCCGAGCCCGCGGCCTCAGCGCAATAGGGCCAATCTCGTCCGCACCACCGTTCCGCCCGCGTCCAGCGTGGCGAAGTAGATCCCGGTCGCGGCCCTGCGGCCCCGGTCGTCCCTGCCGTCCCAGCGCGCGCCGTGCTCGCCCGCGGGAAGGCTCGACGCAACCAGCTCCCGGACCCGCCGCCCCTGTACGTCGCTGATGGTGAGACGGACCGCGGAGGCGCGCGGGAGCGTGAAGGAGAGCTCCGCCTGGCGATCGAACGGGTTGGGCTTCGATCTTCGCACCGAGAGGAGCACGGGTCCACCGGCGGTCGCCTGTGCCACGCCGAGGAGCTCCTCGTGCCCCGAGGCGCTGAGCGCCGCGATCTTGTAGAAGTACGTTCGGTCGGGCTCGACCTCGCGATCCAGATAGGAGTAGTTCGGGCCCCCCACGATCGGCGAGCCACCGTTCAGCTTCTGTGTCGCCCCGGCTACCGAGAGCCCCCGGTATAGATTGAAACCCATCGCCGCGGTGCCGGGAGCGTGCCACCGGAGCTGAATCCCCTCCTTCTCGCTCGAAGCCGTGAAGCTCGTGATCTCGACGCCCGTCGTGACGCTCTTCACGATCGAGAGGGAATCGAACACGGTTCCGTCAGGCAGGACCGCCTGGACGTAAATCGAGTCCCCCACGACGTCGACCGCCATTGTGTGAAACACGCTCCACGCCGATCGGACGAGGGGTTCCCCGTTCGTGACGCCGTAGAGTCCGCGTCCGCCGCCGCCGGCGACGATGTAGATGACGCCGCCCGGATCGCGGTAGCTCGACCCCTGCGCCGTGTCCACGGCAACGCCGTTCTGAATCGGAAACGTGCGGCTGAAGTAGTGGTTGTGCCCGGAGAAGACCAGATCCACCTTGTGCGCTGCGAAGATCGGCTCGAGATAGAAACGAAGCGTCAGGTCGCTTCCGTGCGTTCCCGGATCCGAGTACATCGGCTGGTGGAAATAGACGAACTTCCAGCGCTTGGCCGTGGCGGCGAGATCGGCGTCGACCCAATCGTACATATCCGCGTTGAAGATCTGATTGCCGTCGAGCGCCACGAAGTGCGCGTTCCCGTAATCGAAGGAGTAGTACTTCTCCGTGCCGTCCTTGCTGTTGGTGGGCAGGTGGAAGGCGTCCAGGAACGGCTGACCGTTCGCGGTCCCGATGTCGTGGTTGCCGACGACCGGGTACCAGACGCTTCGCCGGATGATCGAACGGTACGGAGTGAAGTAGCGCGGCGTGAAGTTGGCTGCCTCGCCCGCCTCGTAGATCACGTCCCCCAGGATGAGGGCCAGATCGGGGTTCAGCGCCTCCACCCGGGCCGCGACGTCGAACTGAGGCTGAAGGTCCACGCCGCAGTCGCCGAAGGCGACGAAGCGAAAGGGCGCGGCGCCGGAAGGAGCGGTGCGCAGCGTGTCGTCTCCAGCGGTCAGCGTGTCGGCGCCGGAGACGATTTGGTAGAAATAGCGTGTGCCGGGGGCCACCCCGGTCAGCGTGACCGCGTGATCCGTGGTCGTGAGCCCGTCCGTGCTCTCGCTGCCCAGAGCCGGCGTCGTTCCGTAGAGAACCTTCCCCGGGGATGGCACGTCGGTCTGCCACGCGACGACGATCGAGATCGTCGTCACATTCCAAAGGGACGGATGCCGGGTGAGGACCGTCGCCGAGCCCCGGCCCGCGTGGAACAGGGGGACGCCGAGCGCGAGCAGAATCAGGGCAGCGTGAGCCGGACTCCTCATGCGAAGGACCTCTGAGCGGCATTCGGCAAGAACATCTTGTTCCCGGCGTGCGGGAGGCTATGCTGTGCTACCCATGAATACACCGCTCCGGATCGAAGCGCTCGTGAAATTCTACGACTCACGCCCGGCGCTCGCCAGCGTCTCGCTCGAGGTCGGCGAGGGGGAGATCGTCGGCCTCCTGGGACCGAACGGCGCCGGCAAGACGACGCTGATCCGCTGCGTCGTGGGTCGGGTCGTCCCGAATTCTGGCTCGATCGCGGTCTTCGGCGAGCCGGTCGGAAGCGCCGCCGCGCGGGCGCGAATCGGGTACATCCCACAGGAAGTCGCGCTCTATCCGCGCCTCTCGGCCGAGGAAAACCTGACCGTGTTCGGCCGCTACGCCGGCCTCGAGGGGAAGAAGCTCGCGGGCGCTGTCAGAAGTTGCCTCGAGTGGGCCGGGCTCACGGAGCGATCGAAGGAACCCGTGATGAAATTCTCCGGGGGGATGAAGCGGAGGCTCAACATGGCCGCCGGCCTCCCCCACCGGCCGCGGCTCATCCTTCTCGATGAGCCCACGACCGGCGTGGACCCGCAGTCGAGACAGCGGATCTATGCCATGGTCGAACAGCTCCGCGCCGACGGAGCCTCGGTTATCTACACGACCCACTATATGGAAGAGGCCGAGCGGCTCTGTGACCGGATCGCAATCATCGACAACGGGCGGATCATCGCGTCGGGAACCCAGGCGGAGCTGGTGCGGCAGAGCTTCGGCACCCGCTGCGAGCTGCTGGTTCACTGCGATGGCGAGTCCACGGCTTCGTACTCGGAGTGGGCCTTGGCTCAGGGCGGCTTGACCGTGGGCGGCGGATCGTTTCGATTCACGGTCAGAGATCCCGCTCTGGAGATCGCCGGGATTCTCCAGTCCGCGCGATCCGAGTCGATTCCGATCCGAGATCTCTCATTCAAGGCACCCAACCTCGAGTCCGTCTTCCTACATCTGACGGGAAGGGGGCTTCGCGAATGATCCTCTCCATCGTGCGGACCGCGTTCATGAATCTGAGGCGCGACCGGGGAGCCCTGACCCTGAGCTTCGTCGTTCCGATCGCGTTCTTCTCGATCTTCGCGGGGATCTTCGGGGCCCGGAGCGGCGGCACCGATCCCATCCAGGTCGCGGTGGTGGACGAGGATCAGAGCGGGGTGTCGCAAAGGTTCGTGGAGGCGCTGAAAGCCGAAGGCGGGCTCAAGGCGGAGACGGGACCCACCGGTGGGAAAGGCGCCGCGCGCTCGGTCTTCGACGCGGCCTCGGCCGAGGCCGCGGTGCGCGCGGGCGATTATCCCGTGGCCATCATCATCTCCAAAGGCTTCGGCGACGCGCCGATCGGGTCCGGGACCCCGGGAAAGCAGCCGAAGCTCCAGATCCTGAACGACGGCTCCGATCCGATCGCGGCGCAGGTCGTCTACGGGCTCGTCCAGAGGTCGGCGATGCTCTCCATGACGGCGGCGGCGCCAGGCCAGGCGGCAGCGCCAGGCCCGCCGGGTTACGTCTCCGCCGAGGTCCGTGACGTGGTCGGCGAGAACAAGAAGAACCCGCTCGTTGCTTTCTACGCCGCGGGGATCGGCGTCATGTTTCTTCTGTTCAGCGCGTCGGCGGCTGGGGGCGCGATCCTCGACGAGTCCGAGAGCGGCACACTTGACCGGATCCTATCCTCACGCGTGACGATGACGACGCTCCTCCTCGGGAAGTTGATCTACGCCGCGCTGCTTGGATTCACCCAGCTCACGGTGATGTTCCTCTGGGGCGCCCTCGCGTTCCAGGTCGAGCTGTTCCAGCATCTCGGCGGCTTTCTGGTCATGGCCACGGCGACCGCCCTCGCCTCCGCGGGTCTCGGCCTCATGCTCGCATCGAGCTGCAAGACGAGAGCCCAGCTCGGAGCGCTCACGACCCTGGTCGTGCTCGTCATGTCGGCGCTCGGGGGAAGCATGGTCCCCCGGTTCATCATGCCGGAATTCTTGCAGAAGATCGGGCTCGTGACCTTCAACGCCTGGGCGATCGACGGCTTCTCGAAGATTTTCTGGCGGGAGGAGCCGGTGACCCACGTCTGGCCGCAAGTGCTGGTCCTTCTTGGGGCTGCGGCTCTCTTCTTCGCCGTGGCTCGGAGGCTCGCGAGGCGCTGGGAAGTAGCCTAGCGGGGGGTCTGTGGATCCCGTGGCTCAGCCCCCCTCGGGGGGCCGGCGCACGGAAGGCATGGTGGAGGCGGAGGGAATTGAACCCTCGTCCGAAAGTAGATCCAGAAGAAACACTACGCGCGTAGTCCGTTATCCAGACTTCGCAGCCCCGGACGCCAACGGACTAGGTCACGGTGCCGCTAGCTCGATGTTGTCTCGTCCTCCCGACTCGAGCGGATCTTGAGGACCAGCCTACCTAAATGACGCCCGATCCAGCCTCGGCAGGCTCAGACCAGTCGGACGTGGCAGCTAAGCCGCCAGAGCCAATTCAGAATTGGCTTTTGATCTTTGCCCGTGGTTTTACGAGGCCTACGGGCACCTCGGCGCGCGTTCCTAAATTCACTACCCCGTCGAATCCGTTCGCCCCCAATGGTTTAACATCTATTTTTTGATGCGGTTCCGCTGCCTCGGATTCTACCAAACGACCGGTTGGTAGGTATACCCAGATAATCCTCCACCCCGCCCTTCCCCGTAGTACACTGCGCCCGGTCTTGCGGGGGGCCAAATGGCCATGGCCCGCGCGAGACCTTGGTCAACGGCGTATGCAGTCCTACCAGAAACGTGGAGGTAACATGAGGTCCTGGAAGAGTCTCATCCTCGTTACCGCAATGCTACTCCTCGTCCCGGCAGCAACGGCATCCGCTAGTGGCGGCTGGATGATCGACGTCAGAGGTGGCCTTGGAATGCCGATGGGCGACTTTGGCGACAACTTCAAGTCCGGTCTCATGATTGGCGTCGAAGCCACAAAAATGATGAGCACGAATCTAGGGATCGGCTTGGAGGGCGGCTACCTCAAGAACGGCGCTAGTGACGACTTCATAACATCTCTCGGGACCGGCATGGATGCCGACGCCAAGATCATGAGTTACGGCGTGCATGGCAAGTACATGCTGGGGTCGCCCGGAAGCAAGACAATGCCGTATCTGGTTGCCGGGATGGGTATGTACAACAGCAAGATCAAGGTCACGCCTGCGAACCCATCCTTCCCCGAGGAGTCGAGCACGGATTTCGGCCTTCGTGGCGGCATGGGATTGAACATGATGATGGGTCCGAAGATGGGTCTCGGATTTCAGGCGGACCTGAACAGCGTCATGACCGAGGGCGACTCGTCGAACTTCATCGGACTCTCGGCGGGACTTCACTGGAACCTGACGCCCAGCGCAAGCCAGTAGCCGGCACAGCCAAGCAGTCCTGAACGGCCCGCTTCTGCGGGTGGCCAAAGAAAACCCGGCCGGGGAGCGATCCCCGGCCGGGGTTGTTTTTGCCCTACCGCTTCGCTACTTCGACGTCGCCCCGGTGATCCGCATCGCATAGAACGACCGCCAGACGAACGTCATCGAGACGAGCAGGAACACGGCGGCGAGGATGCTCGTCAGGCCGGGCCCCTGCTGACGCGTGAGCGACACCGCCAGGTCCACAGCGAGCAGTCCGAAGAGCGTCGTGAACTTGATCACGGGGTTCATGGCGACCGAGGACGTGTCCTTGAACGGATCTCCGACCGTGTCCCCGACGACGGTGGCGTCGTGAAGGGGAGTCCCCTTTTCCTTCAAGGTCACCTCGACCACCTTCTTCGCGTTGTCCCAGGCTCCCCCGGCGTTCGCCATGAAAATGGCCTGGAAGAGGCCGAAGAGGGCGATCGAAACCAGGTAGCCGATGAAGAAGAAGGGCTCGATGAACGCGAACGCGAGCGTCCCGAAGAACACCGCGAGGAAGATGTTGAACATCCCCTTCTGGGCGTACTGGGTGCAGATCTCGACGACCTTCTTGGAGTCCGAGACCGACGCCTTGGTCGTTCCCTCGAGCTTGATGTTTCGCTTGATGAACTCGACGGCGCGGTAGGCGCCCGCCGTGACGGCCTGGGTCGAGGCGCCCGTGAACCAGTAGATCATCGAGCCGCCGGCGATCAGGCCCAGCAAGAAGGGCGCGTGGAGGAGCGAGAGGTTCGCGACGTACTCCGGCTTCAGGCCTTCGGTCAGGCCGACGATGATCGAGAAGATCATCGTGGTCGCTCCCACGACAGCGGTTCCGATGAGCACCGGCTTGGCCGTGGCCTTGAAGGTGTTCCCCGCCCCGTCGTTCTCCTCGAGGTTGTGCTTCGCCTTCTCGAAGTCGGGAGTGAAGCCGAATTGCGACTTCACCTGCTCCCGGATTCCGGGAGTCGTCTCGATGAGCGAAAGCTCGTAGATCGACTGCGCGTTGTCGGTCACCGGACCGTACGAGTCGACCGCGATCGTCACAGGGCCCATGCCGAGGAACCCGAACGCCACGAGCCCGAAGGCGAACACGGCGGGCGCGATCATCAACGCGGAGAGGCCCATCGTGCTGACCCCGTAGGCCATCGCCATGAGAACCATGATCGTGAGGCCCAGCCAGTACGCGCTGAAATTGCCGGCGACGAGCCCGGAGAGGATGTTGAGCGACGCCCCACCCTCCCTCGACGAGGTCACGACCTCGGCCACATGCTTCGAGTTCATGGACGTGAAGATCTTCACCAGCTCGGGAATGATCGCGCCCGCCAGCGTGCCGCACGTGATCACCGTGGAGAGCTTCCACCAGAGCGACCCGTCGCCGAGACCGCGGATCAGGACGTACGACGCAGCGTAGGTGGCCGCGATCGAGACGAACGAGGTGAGCCACACGAGGCGCGTGAGGGGATGCTCGAAGTCCATCTTGTCCGCGTTCACATACTGGCTCTTGCTGATCGCCTCGTTGACCTGATACGAGAGCCCGCTGGCCACGATCATCATGACGCGCATCGCGAAGAGCCAGACAAGGAGCTGGACCTGGACGATCGGATCGCTCACGGCCAGCAGGATGAACGTGATGAGCGCGACACCGGTCACTCCGTACGTCTCGAAGCCGTCGGCCGAGGGGCCCACGGAATCGCCCGCGTTGTCCCCCGTGCAGTCCGCGATCACGCCGGGGTTCCGGGCGTCGTCTTCCTTGATCTTGAACACGATCTTCATGAGATCGGAGCCGATGTCGGCGATCTTCGTGAAGATCCCCCCGGCGATTCGAAGCGCCGCCGCCCCGAGCGATTCGCCGATCGCGAAGCCGATGAAGCAGGGGCCGGCCATGTCGCCCGGAATGAAGAGCAGGATGATGAGCATGATCAAGAGCTCGACGGAGATGAGCGCCATCCCGATGCTCATGCCGGCGCGGAGCGGAATGGCGTAGCAGGAGTAGGGCTTGCCGGTCAGGGCGGCGAACGCGGTTCTCGAATTGGCCAGCGTGTTGATGCGGATGCCGAACCACGCGACGCTGTAGCTTCCGGCCATCCCGATGAGGCTGAAGAGCAGGATGACCCCTACTTTGAGGGGCGGGAACCCACGCTCGATGTTGCCCGCCGCGTCGATTCCGGTCACCGCGAGGGAGCCGAAGTACACGAGCACGATGGCGCCGATGAAGATCCACAGCACGATGAGGAACTTGCCCTGCTGGAGAAGGTAGGTCTTGCACGTCTCGTAGATCAGCTCCGAGATCTCGGCCATGGATTGGTGGACCGGAAGATTCCGGATGCGGGAGTAGGAGGCGATCCCGAATACCATGCCGAGGGCGCAGATGATGAGCCCGAACAGGAGAAGGGTGTGCCCGTCCAGACCTCCCGCGAACGTCACGGTATGGAGATCCGGCAGCGCGAGGTTCGCCTCGCCTCCGTGGTGCCCGGCGGGCTCCTGCGCGAATGCCGTCGTGGCGGGCGCCAGCACGGCGACCGCGCACAGCGCCGCCAGCATGACCACCGCGAATACCGTTCGACCTCTCGTCCTGATTCCCAACATCGTTTCTCCCTCGATTCGGGTTTCGGTCTTGGAGGGGGTTGGCCGCCCGAGCTGGAGGCGCTTCATCGCCCAGATGAAAGGTGAAGCCACGCGAGAACAAAGGTTTATAGCAGAGCCGCGAGGCGGTGTCGAGTGGGATTCTGGTCCGGAGGCGGCGCGCTAGCCGCGCGCGGGAGACGCGAGCTCTCCGACGAGAGCCTTCGCCATCGATAGGATCTGCCCGGTGTGCATGGAGAAGTGCTCGACGATGTGGTAGACGCACCACAAAACGGTGTGCTCCTCGTCATGCGACTTCCGCGTCTCGCGAAGCGTTTCGGCGGAGAGCTCCGCCAGCCTGCGGTCCACTTCCTCCACGGACGCGCGCAGCTCCGCCAGCAATTGCTCGCTGGAGATGGGATCGCGCTGGTCGAACTCGCGCTGGCGGACGCGGCCGATCGGCTTCCCGCCGATCACCTCGACCGCCCAGTAGCGGCTGCTCCCCGCCAGATGCATCAGGAGATTCCCGATGCTGTTCGACGCGTCGTTGACCCGAAACCAGACCTGCTCCTCGGTGAGCTGAGCGACGCAGCCCTCGATCGTCGGAAGGTAGTCCTGCATCAGGAAGGCACGGGAATCGCTTAGAAACAAGTGCGCGGGGTCAGGCATGGACGTCCTCCAAGCAGGTAGTCGTAGACGATGAACTAGGTTCGCCGACACTCCCCAGGAAAGCAAGGCGCCATTCTGATGGCTGGACTTGCGTGCGGCGCGATTCCCATGACCTGGGAGCGCTTCATCGGGTAGAGTGTGCGTGCTCGTGGCGATGTCCGCGGCCGCTCGCCATGGAGGGCACGACCGGTTGCCTTCGGTCTACGATCTCAAGCCCGCGTTCCAGGGACTTCTGCGTCCCGCTAGTCCGCCGCCTCGTTTCGGCCGGCGTCACTCCGAACCACCTCACGCTGGCCGCCGTGCTCGGCTCGCTCGTCGTTGGCGGTGTCGTCACCGTCGCGGGGGCGGCTTCCCCCAAGCTCCTCCTCCTCCTGCCCGCCTGGCTTCTCGCGCGGATGGCGCTCAACGCGATGGATGGCATGGCGGCGCGTGAGCACGGGATGATCACCCGTCTCGGAGGCGCGCTCAACGAGGTCGGTGACGTCGTGTCCGACATCGCGCTCTATTTGCCTCTCGCGACGCTGGGCCCAAGTCACCTCTGGCCGGCCGTCGCCTTCACCCTCGGCGCCGCGCTCACCGAGTTCTGCGGCGTGCTGGGTCCGACCCTCGGCGGGTCGCGCCGCTACGATGGGCCGATGGGCAAGAGCGACCGCGCCCTGATCGTCGGCGCGCTGGGGTTGCTTGGCGGGGTTGCCCCGCGGACGGTCGGCTGGTGGCCCCCCATCCTCTGGGCGGCCTCGGCGCTCGCCCTCCTCACCTGCTGGAATCGAGTGGCCGGCGCGCTGCGCGAGCAGCTGGCGGGGCGCTCTTGAGCGCGTTCCTCGCGCTTTCCCCGGTCATGCGCATGGCGGTGATCACGGCCGCCGTCCTGGTCGCGGCGACCGTCATCGTCGCGGTCCTTCGCCGTTCCCGTCCTGCCCGGGATTTCGCCGAACTGAGCGCCCGGATCCAGTCGTGGTGGGTGATGGCCGGCGTGTTCTTCGCGGCCATTCTCGTGGACTCGTGGGTTTCCCTGGTCTTCTTCGCGTTCCTCAGCTTCTGGGCGCTGAAGGAATTCGTGACCCTCCTCGACACCAGAACCGCCGACCATCGCGCGCTCTTCTGGGCGTTCCTCGCCGTGCCGATGCAGTATCTGATCGTCGGCATCAACTGGTACGGGATGTTCGTGCTCTTCATCCCGGTCTACATGTTTCTCTTCCTCCCCCTGAGGCTCGTGATCGCCGGCGAGACGAAGGGCTTCGTCCGTTCCGCCTCACAGCTCCAGTGGGGACTCATGGCCTTCGTGTTCGGGCTCAGCCACCTGGGGTACTTGCTCCGGTTCCCGGAGCCCTTGCCTGGCCGGGGCGTGAACGGGCAAACGCTGGTGCTCTTTCTTGTGTTCGTCACCGAGATGAGCGATGTGCTTCAGTACGTGTGGGGGAAACTCCTCGGCCGGCGCAAGATCCTCCCGACCATCAGCCCCAACAAGACTTGGGAGGGATTCATCGGGGGCGTCCTGAGCGCGTCGGCTCTGAGCCTGCTCGTCCGCTTCCTCACGCCATTCCCAGTGTGGGAAACGCTGCTCGTGGCGCTTCTCATTTGCGTGGTCGGGTTCTTTGGAGGCGCGGTGATGTCGGCGGTCAAGCGCGACCTGGGCACCAAGGACTTCGGGGCGCTGATCCCCGGTCACGGCGGCGTGCTGGACCGTGTCGATTCGCTCTGCTACTCCGCACCCGTGTTCTTCCACTATGTCCGCTACTTCTACTAACCGGCTGCGCGACCTCGCCCAGATCCTCTTCTTCGCGTTGTTCGTGCGGCCCTTCATGACCGTGTTCATCGGCCTGCGCGTTCGAGGGCGCGAGCATTTGAACGTGCCGGATCCGTTCGTGCTGGTGGCCAATCACTCGAGCCACCTCGATACGGTTTCGCTGCTGAGCCTCTTCCCCTTGCGACGGCTGCGCAGCCTCCGGCCCTGCGCGGCCGCGGACTACTTCGCGCGCAATCCAGTCGTGCTGGCCCTTTCGCGCACCTTCTTCAACATCCTTCCCATCGACCGGACGAACATCCGGCCTGAAGACCATCCGATCGAGCGGATGCGCCTGACGCTGGAGAGAGGCGAGAGTCTGGTGCTCTTCCCCGAGGGAACTCGTGGCGCGCCGAGCGAGTTCGGCGAGCTGAAGTCGGGGATCGCGCACCTCGCCGAGCAGGTTCCCGGCCTCACGGTGGTGCCCGCATATCTGGAAAACATGGGCCGGGCCCTTCCCAAGGGCGAGTACCTCCCCGTCCCCTTCTTCTGCGAGGTGCGGGTGGGCCCGCCGCGGCGGCTTTCAGGCACTCGCGAGGAGATGCTGGGCCAGCTGCGAAACGAGCTGGAGGCCTTGAGCCGTGGCTGACAGAGGCCGCGCGCTCCTCGTACTTCTTGCGGGAGCCGTGTGCGGGTTGCTGTGGTGGCGAGTGTCCCTGGTGCTGGGCGCCGGACGGATAGCGAGATGCCTAGGGCCAGCGCGATTGCAACAACGAGCCCGATACGAGCATCCACGAAGCCTCCGCGACCGGATTACGTCGTGTTGCGTTCTCCCCGCTGGGCGCCCACGACGGCCCTATCCGGGCCGGTCGACAAGACCTACACTACACGCGGCCACTAGGGTCTACCCGCCAGAACATAAGTCCTCGGAAAACCCGAGCGGAGCTGGAGGATTCATGGCTGCCCGACGATCGCTTGTTCGTTTCGCCTCAGTCCTGGCCGCGATTCTCGCATCGGTCTGCCCTCATGAGACGTTCGGATCCGGTGAGCCCCAGGGGTCGTTCCTCTACCAGAATTTCGTCCGCGCGTCCGAGGTCCTCGATCGCGCAATCGCGGCGCACGGTGCCGCCGAGATGATCGATCCGGGCGTCAACGTCCGATTCTCGTTCACGGGCACGTATCGTTTGGAGGGCCATTTCCCTCGCCCCTGGGCCCACAGGGACTACAGACTCGACGGGACGACGTTCTACTCCGCAAATCTGAAGTCCGTGAAGTCGGAAGCGACGTTCCACGAGGGCGACAAGCCAATCCCGTCCTTCACCATCATCGGACCAGCGAACGGACTCAAGCTCGACGCCGGGAACAGCCGGCCGGATTCAATACCGGACAAGGATCTCGAGAAATCGCTCCGGGAGGAGCTCGAGCAATACGTACTAGTTGAAGGCGTGCATAACATAACCATTGTGGTAATATTCAGGCGTT
>CAVRUU010000005.1:0-120520 GCA_963724515.1 Candidatus Eiseniibacteriota bacterium
CAAATGTGCACTATCCTATGGTCATGAGCAAGCCCAATCCGCCCAAGACGCCGGGGGGTGCCCGGAAGCGCAGGCCCGTGCGGTTCGCCGCGATCGAGGCCGGGCCTGACCGTGACCAGGCGATCCTCGACATGATCGCGGGGGCGCTCCGCGAGCAGGGCAGGCCGCCCACAATTCGTGAAATCGGGGAGGCCTTCGGGATCGCCTCGACGAACGGTGTGCGGTACTACCTGGACCGCCTCGAGAAGGCCGGGAAGATCCGCCGGGACCGGTGGACCTCGCGGGGCATCGAGCTGAGCGGGCCGGCGGGCGCCGCCGCCGCGCGATCCGCCACGGCTCGGGCCCCCATCCTCGCGATCCCCGAACGGGCCGCGGCCGGACTCCCCCCCGCAACGCCATCGAAATCCCCCTGCTGGGCCGCGTGGCCGCCGGCGCGCCGATTCTCGCCGAAGAGAACATTGAGGACGTGCTCATCGTAGACGGCGCGTTCGTGCGGCCCGGCAAGCATTTCGCCCTTCGCGTGCAGGGGGACAGCATGAAGAACGCCGGGATCCTGGACGGCGACGTCGTCATCGTGCACCACGACGCGCCCGTCCGCTCCGGCGAGATCGCCGTCGCCATCATCGGCGACGAGGCGACCGTGAAGCGCTACTTCCCGCGCCGCGACAAGGTCCTCCTGCTTCCCGAGAACGAAAGCTACGAGCCGATCGAGGTGCGCCCGTCCGATCCGGACTTCCGGCTCGCGGGCAAGGTGGTGGGGGTGTTCCGGAGGTTGGACTGATGGTCCATGCGCACTCATTTCCCAAGACAAGCGATGGCTACTTCATGATCGAATCCATCCACGACCCCATCGAAGTCATCACGATGTTCGGAAACGGCAAGATGCGTCCCATCCGATTCCGCTGGAAGAACAAGATCGTGAAGGTCGCGAAGGTGACGGGCGACTGGGTCCGCCACGAGGGGCAGAACAAGATCCATTACTTCGCGCTGCTCGCGGACAGCTCGGACTACTACGAGATCTGCTACAACGCGAAGGACATGACCTGGCAGCTCACGCGCGTCTGGATGGAAGGGTGACCTCAGGCCGCGAGGAGTTCCCATTGACCATCGCGAGACTCGAGCTCGAGCCGCGCGGGAGTGGCCTTCTTCGGGCTGATCCGTGAGAGGCACTCGGTAGGGTAGGCCATGGTTAGTTTGCCTTGTGCCACCATGAACCGAAGAAGGCGGTCGGCTTGGGGACCAATCGGAACCGCGCCGGTCTCCCAGCGGGATACCGTCTCCTCGGTGACCCCCATTTTCCCGGCAAAGTCGACGCCGGACCAACCGAGGCTTTTCCGTAGGAAACGCACCTCATCTCCAGTGAGACGGGTTGTCTTCTCGATGATCGCGCGGGCGATCACGCGGTGGAGCTCTTCGATGTGGGGAATCGAGATCTCGAAGTTGCCGCACCGCGGGCAGCGGCTCACCTCGAGGCCGACCAGCGTGACCTTCTTCAGGCCGCATTCGTCGTAGCGGTAGTTCTCACGCAGGGTCTTCATCGTGGTGCCGCATTCGGTGCACTTCATTTTTTCTTTCTCCAGGCGGTCACGAGGACCAGCTCTGTCGAGGAGCGGAAACAGATGATGACCGCCATTCGATCCGTTTCGACCCGGTACCGCCAGCTCCAGTTCTCATACTCACCGGGCCGGACCACGCCTCCGCGCAGAACGTTTTCGCAGTCGAGCATGGTCATGTTGTCCTTGGTGATCTCGTCCCTCGCGTGCCGGGAGTACGTGAAGCGCCCGGACTTGAGGACCTCAAGGATCAGCCTTTTGGCTTCCTCGGGTTTGATGGGCTCGATCAGTTCATCGGCCATAATAAGTCATTCCTTGATAAAAAATCAATATCAGACTCTTGACGACTGCACAAATGTGCACTATCCTAGTGTCATGATCAAGCGAAATCCCATAGGGCACATGGGCCTACAAGGTTGATGAGCCATGCGGGTCGTGATGCATCTCGACATGGATGCTTTCTTCGCCTCGGTCGAGGAGAAGCTGAATCCTCGACTGAAGGGGAAGCCGCTGCTGGTGGGCGGAACGGAGCGGCGAGGGGTCGTGGCGGCCGCGAACTATCCGGCGCGGGTGTACGGCATCCACGCCGGGATGCCGATGGGCGAGGCACGGCGGCTCTGTCCGGACGCGACCTTCGTAGAGGGTAATCCGCAGAAGTACGTCCACACGTCGCTCGAAGTCCTCGATGTCTTGAAGGGTTTCACCCCCGCGGTCGAGCCGTTCAGCATCGACGAGGCGTTCATGGACCTGACGCAGGTGCCGTATGCGGGGCGGCCGCCCGCCGTGTCGGCGCCCTCTGATGAGGCGCAGCGCGATCACGCCGCTCTACTCGATTCCGCGATTCCTGTAGCGCACGCCATCCAGCGCGCCGTCATGCGCCGCGTGGGGTTGACGGCGACCATCGGGATCGCGCCAAACAAGTACGTCGCGAAGATGGCGAGCGGGGTGCAGAAGCCCCGCGGGCTCACGGTGCTAACGATCGAGCGCTACCGTGAGCGGTTCTGGGGGCGAGGCGTCCAGGAGCTATGGGGTATCGGCGAGAAGACGAAGGATGCGCTCGAAAAGCTCGGGATCCGAACGATCGGGCAACTCGCCAAATTCCCGCGCGAATTCCTCACGCATCACTTCGGGTTGAACGGCGAGAACATGCGGGACGCCGCGCTCGGCCTCGACGAGACTCCCGTCGTTCCTTACTACGACGGCATCCCGGTGAAGTCGATGGGGCACGAGATCACGCTATCGGTGGACATCTCCGACAAGGAAGCCCTTCTGGCTCAGCTTCTCCGCCTGAGCGACATGGTCGGGCGGCGGCTTCGGGCGGATTCTTACCTGGGGCGGGTGGTCTCGGTGAAGATCCGCGACGCGAAGTTCCGCACGAAGATCCGCCAGCGGGCGCTGCCGGAGGTGGTCGATGACGAGCACGCGATCTTCCATACGGCGTCGTTGTTGCTCGGGGAGCACTGGGACGGTCGTCCGTTGAGGCTGATCGGGGTGTCGGTATCGGGACTGGTTTCTGCCGCGGGGCATTACCAGCACAGTCTTTTCGGCACGGACGAGCATCGCCGGAAGATGTTGGAGGCGGTGGATTCTTTGCGCGATCGCTTTGGCGAGAGCGCTTTGGTGAAGGCTGGGGTGTTGCGGTGACACGCGCAGGGGCGGGCTTTTCGGTGGGTGTGGCGCGATGATCCTCCTGGGCACATCCGGCTTTTCCTATCCCGACTGGGACGGCGTCTTCTACCCGCCGGGGCTCGCGCGCGCGAAGCAGCTGGACTACTACGTCCGGCAGTTCAAGACGGTCGAGGTCAACTCGACCTATTACCGGATTCCGCCGCCTTCGACGTTCGCCGCGATGGAGCGAAAGACGCCGCCGGATTTCGAGTTCGTCGTGAAGGCGCATGGCGACATGACCCACAAGCAGACGCACGACCCAGATGTGTACAAGGCGTTCCAGGCGTCGATGGCGCCGTTGGCCGTGGCGCGGAAGCTGAGCGGGGTGCTCGCGCAGTTTCCGCAATCGTTCCATCGCTCAGACGACCACGAGCGATTCCTGGTGGAGCTGCAGGAGCGGCTGGAGGGGGCGCCGCTCTTCGTGGAGTTCCGGCACAATTCATGGATGCACGAGGATGTGTTCGCGTGGATGGAGCGCGCGAGTCTGGGCTACGTGAGCGTGGATGAGCCGGATCTGCCGGGGCTGCTGCCGAGGGTTGCGCGCGCGACGGGTCCGTTGGCGTACGTGCGATTTCATGGGAGGAACGCGAAAAGCTGGTACGCGGGGGATGGCGCCGGGAAGGGTGGGGCTGGCGCGGCGCAGCGTGCCGCCGGGAAGGGTGCTGCCGCCGGGAAGGGCGCTGCCGCCGGGAAGGGCGCTGCCGCGGTCGGCGGCGCGAAAGATGCGAGCGCCCCCAAGCCTCGCGAGCGGGAGCACCGCCTCCTTCGCTACGACTACCTCTACTCCGAGGCCGAGCTCAAGGAGTGGGCCGATAAGATCCGCGAGCTGAACCAGAAGACGCAGAAGACGTTTGTGTTCTTCAACAACTGCCACGCCGGCCAGGCCGCGACCGGCGCGAAGCTCATGCGGACGCTTCTCGGCATGCCCGAGCCGAACGTGGCCGAGCAGACGGGATTGCTGTGATGAGCGCTCCGTCCCTCGCGACTCTTTCGGCTGCGCCATCGCATTGGCCTTGCGACCGCGGCCCCCATTTCCACCGTCGCCCCGCGTACCACCGCCGCCCCCCGCTTCCTCCGGCCAACCGCCCCGCTACAGGTGCTTCGATGCACGACCGTTCTTTGATCCATCTCAGTGATTCGGACCTGCTTCGGCAGCTCACCGCGCTCGTGGCGAGGGAGCGCGTGAACACGGCAATGCTTCTCGCGCATCTTGCGGAGGTCGATGCGCGGCGTCTCTACGCTCCCGCCGGATATCCGTCCATGCATGCCTTCTGCGTGGAACATCTCCGGTACTCGGACGACGCCGCGTTCAGGAGAATTCGCGCGGCGCGTGCGGCAAGGCAGTTTCCTGTGCTCTTGCGTGCGCTCTCGGACGGGCGACTCCACCTCGCGGGCGTCTCCCTGCTCGCCCCGCATCTCACTTTCGAGAACGTCGGGACGCTGATCGAGGCTGCCACGCACAAACGGAAGACCGAGATCGAGGAGTGGCTTGCCGAACGCTTCGAGCTACCGCAAGCGCTCAATTGCTCTACCAGGGTGCGCGTGGTCCCGACGCCTTCACCGGAGCCGCGCGGAGAGTTGTCGGAACTGGCTCTCGATGGTGACGCGCGCTGCGAAGCCGAGACTTCCGCGACCCCGGATTTTTCGTGTGAACTACCTACAAAAGAACTCGTCCTGGGACGAGTTCCAGATTCGCAAGTGCCTGCGGCACCGCGATTTCACTTTCAATTCGTGGTTCCGAAGAGCACCCACGACAAGCTCTGTCACGCGCAGACCCTTCTGAGTCACTCCGTCCCAGCGGGCGACCTGGCTCAAGTTTTCGATCGAGCCCTGGACGCGCTGATCTCACAGCTCGAGGTGCGGAGGCTGGGCGTAAGCACCCGCGGATTGCGTCGCGAGGGCTCGGGTGCGGGCGGCTCGGGTGCGGGTGCGGGCGCGAGCGCAGGCGCCGGCGGCTCGAGCGAGGTCGCGGGGGCGGACAGGGTGTCCCGCTACATTCCCGCCGCGATCCGTCGCGCGGTCTGGGAGCGCGATGAAGGTCGCTGCACCTTTGTCAGCATTACGGGTGGCCGTTGCAGGTGTCGACGATACATCGAGCTCGATCACGTCGTGCCGTTCGCTCGAGGGGGGAACGCGACTGTGGAGAACCTCCGGCTGAGATGCAGCGCGCACAACCAGTACGAGGCGGAGCGCGTGTTCGGGGCGGATTTCATGAAACGGAAGCGCCAGGAGGCATGGGAGGCAAGTGCGCCCGAGAACCGCGACAACGGGCATGATCAATAACCGAGTTTCTCTGGCCCAGCAGGCGGGTGGCCTCGGGGAGCTGTTCGAGCCGGAGTCCCGCCCCGCCACGTCGGCGGTGGAGTCGATCGAGGAGTTTCGGGCGCTCTTGCTGGAGCTTCAGAAGGAGGGAGACCGGGAGTGGGGACGCGATCGAGAGAACGGCCGCGGCCGCGCTGAGCTTGGTCGCGAGCGCCTGGTCGGCGCGGGATCTCGTGCCGCCGCCGGACGTCGTGAGGCCGCGGGCGCGCGCGGCCGCGGTGATGCGCGCCGTGCGCAGGGCGAGCTCGTCCATGCGGAGTCGCTTCCGGCGCGGCCGGCGCGTTATGCGGAATTGGCCGAGCCGCTCCCGCGCGCGTTGGCGCACGTGCTCGACACGCAGGGGATCGCTCGGCTCTACTCGCATCAGGCGGAGGCGATCGATCTGGCGCGTGCGGGGAAGCACGTCGTGGTGGCGACGGGGACGGCCTCGGGGAAGTCGCTCGCGTACAACGTGCCGGTGCTCGAGCGGCTCCTCCTCGAGAAACCGGCCACCGCGCTCTATCTCTTTCCGACGAAGGCGCTCGCGCAGGACCAGCTTCGCGGGCTGAATCGATTCGCTGACGCCTCGCCCGACCTCCGGCGCGTGCTCACGTGCGGCACCTACGACGGCGATACGCCGGGATCGGCGCGGCGCAAGCTCCGCGAGACGGGAAACGCGATCCTCACGAACCCCGACATGCTGCACCAGGGGATCCTTCCGTATCACGCGCGCTGGGGACGTTTCTTCTCCAACCTGCGCTACGTGGTCGTGGACGAGGTGCATACGTATCGAGGGATATTTGGGTCGCACGTGGCGAACGTGTTGCGGCGGTTGCGACGAATCGCGCGGCACTACGGCGCGGAGCCGCAGTTTCTGTGTTCGTCGGCGACGCTCCGGAATCCGCAAGAACTGGCTGAGCTGATCGTCGGAGATGACGTGGCGGTCGTCGATCAGGACGGCTCGCCTCGCGGGCCCAAACTCTTCGTTCTCTGGAATCCACGCCAGTACGGGCCGGATTCGCCGGAGCGCCGCAGCGCTTCCGTCGACGCGGAGCGCATTCTCGTCGCGCTGCTGAAGCGCGGCGTGCAGTCCATCGTGTTCACGAAGGCGCGCGTGGTCGCCGAGCTGATCTATCGCTACGCGCGCGAGCGGCTGGAGCGCGAGGAGGGCCGGGATGGGAAGAGTGGGGGCGGGCTCGCCGATCTCCTGTCGCCCTATCGCGGCGGCTATCTGCCCGAGGAGCGCCGGGCGATCGAGCGGCGCCTCTTCGCCGGCGAGCTGCGCGGGGTGATCTCGACGAACGCGCTCGAGCTGGGGATCGACGTGGGGACGCTGGATGCATCGATCCTGGTGGGCTTCCCGAACACGATCGCGAGCACGTGGCAGCAGGCGGGACGCTCGGGCCGGAAGCAGGCGCCGTCGCTGGCGGTCGTGGTTGCATATGAAGACCCCGTCGATCAGTACCTCATGCGCCACCCAAGCTACTTCTTTGGGCAGACGCCGGAGTCGGCAGTGCTGGATCCGGAAAATCCATATGTGTTGGCGTCCCAACTCTCGTGTGCGGCCTACGAGCTTCCGTTGAGCGAAGAGGACGAGTCGCTTTTCGGAACCCGCGCGCCCGCGATCGCTTCGATACTAGAAGAGGAGGGTTCGTTCAAGTCTCTCGACGGTCTCCGCTACTGGTCCTCCGCGGAGTATCCGGCTGGCTCTGTCAATCTCCGCACCATCTCCGACGACACGTTCACCATTCTCGACCAGACCCGCGACAACGCCGTGCTCGGCACCGTGGATTCGATCAGCGCGCCGGAGCTCGTCTACCCCGAGGCCGTCTATCTTCATGAAGGAGACACGTATTTCGTCCGAGAGCTCGACTTGAAACAGAAGATTGCGTACGTCGAGCCGCGCGAGGTGGACTACTACACGCAGCCCGTGCTCGACACCCATCTCAAGCTGGAGGAGACCCGCGAGTCGAAGCGATTTGGCGAAGAGCGGATCGGGCTGGGGCCCGCCGCGGTCTCCTGGCAGACCGTGGCGATGAAGAAGATCCGCTTCCGGAGCCTCGATGCGATTGGCTATCACCCTCTCGACCTACCGCGGCTGAAACTGGACACGATGGCGCTCTGGATCCAGCCGTGTGAGGGCACGCGGAATCAGGTGAAGATCGCGGGCCTGAATCCGCGCGAGGGAATGTCGGGGCTGCGGAATCTGCTGATCACGGTGCTGCCTCTGCACGTCATGTGCGACCGGCCGGACATCGGCGGGATCCTTGATTCCGCGAATCTCGGCGAGCCCACGATTTTCATGTACGACCGCTACCCCGGCGGGTTGGGATACGCCGAGCGCGGATATGCGATCGTCGGGGAGCTCCTGAGTGCTGCGCTGCGACTTGTGGAAGACTGCCCCTGTGAAATGGGCTGCCCTTCGTGCGTTGGCCTTCCCGTGTTGCGCCCCGCGCAGCAGCAAGACCCGGACTTGTATGGCGGCTGGCCGATCCCGAGCAAGGCAGCGACCGAGGCAATACTGCGGCGGATGCTCGGGCGATGATCTCTGCCTCCCTCCGCGAGCGCATCGGTGATTTCCTGCGCGGTGAAGCCGCGCACCCCAGAATCGATCCTGCCTTCCGGCGTCCGCGCCCAGAGCCACGCGTCGTCCCCACGTCGATCGAGGACGTCCTGCCGGGCGGGATCATGATCGGCCGCGAGGGACCGTGCTTCGTGCATGAGCGGCTCTACACGGAGCTGAACGAGCGGCCGCTCCAGCTGCTGAAGAAGTTCGAGCTGATCGGACACCCGGAGCTGGCCGAGGAGGAGGGCCCGCACTGGGTGCCTCTGGATTCTCAGGGGTTGCCCGTGGCTCGCCGGGAGCCTCGCACCCTTCCCGAAGCCGTCGCGGCCCTGGACCCACCGGAGCGGGGACTCTTCCGCAAGTTCGGACATCGCCGCATGCTCTTCCTCGACATCGAGACGTGCGGGCTTCAATCGAACCCCGTGTTCCTCGTCGGGTTGTGCCACATCGGAGACAGGAATCTCGTCATGCGCCAGATCTTCGCGCGCGACTACGGCGAGGAGCGCGCGCTGCTGTGCGAGGTGGAGCGGATCCTCGGCGATTACGATTTCCTGATCACGTACAACGGAAAGACCTTCGACATCCCCTTCCTGCGCCATCGCGCGGTGTACCACCGCATGCGATTCGAGACGCGGATCCCGCACCTCGATCTGCTCTGGATGGTGAGGCGCCGCTGGAAGGATCGCCTTCCCGATTGCAAGCTGAAGACCCTCGAGTGGCGGGTCCTTCGCCGCCTTCGCGCGGGCGACATCGACGGCTCGGAGATTCCCGGTGCTTACCATGAGTACGTGAAGCACGGCCAGCCGCACCGGCTTTTGCCCGTGTTCCATCACAACCTGCTCGACGTGGTCGCGATGGCCGAGTTGTTGCCGAAGCTGTTCGAGCCGCCGGAAACTGAGATCTACTGACGAGGGGCGCTGGCTGGCGGCTGCGGCCGTTACCTGCGGCCGCCCGTCGCTAGTTGCGGCGGAGCCCCGGCCCGGAGCCTCGGGCCCTGAGCCATTGGGCTCTCAGCGCTCTCCGACATCGTCGAACTACCGACGCCACCGATTCGACGCGCGCGGCCGCAACTCCAATCGGAGTCACGTTGGCGCCAGGGCACACAGATTGCAAAACACCGTCACGTGCCGCTGCCGGACACGACCCTGCTTGCGTGACGAGCACGCGGATCACGACCCGCTGGATGGGTCTGCCCTTGGACGGGGCGGTCGGGGGGAGTCGGCCGGCGGCGTGGAACCCGGCGCGGGCCGCTCCCAGGCGTGGTTGAGGGACCATGCCTCGAGGTGGTGGATGATCCGTCCACGACAACCCGGGTCCATGCGGGGGCCGAACATGAAGGGGAAGGGCCCGGCACCCACATCAGCTCTGCCTGAGCCGGGCCCTCCCTAGCTAGCCGGGCCGTGCGCCGTGTACGCGCGGCCCTGGCCTCGCGCGCCCGCCGTGCGCCGTGTACGCGCCACGCGCCGCGCGCCGCCCGCCGCCGCGCCTGGCCGCAGCGCCGCGCCCGCCGCCCGCGTGCCTCAGTACACCCGCACGGGCAGGATCACCATCGCCAGGCCGTGGAACGCCAGGCGCCGCTGGAGCGCGGGGCAGGTCTGATTGTGGAGCCAGCGCACGATCGCGCCCTCCTTCTGGAACACGAGCTGCCCCCCGAAGGTGACCGAGCGCGGGTAGTCCTTGCTGGCCTGAACGCAGAGCGCCTCGAGCTCGTCCACGATGTCGGCGCCGATCGAGTAGCGGTATTCGGCGGGAATCCCCAGTTTCCGCGCGAAATTCACGTATTTCTGAAGCTCCGTCTCGGTGCTCCTCCGCAGCGCTTCGATCTCATCGGCGCCCTTGAACCGTCCCGAATCGATCGCGCCCACCGAGACGAACACGATCTGCTTGAACTGATTCGGGAAGATCCGGAATTGGTTCAGGAGCGAGTGAATGCCGAGCCCCCCGAAGTTCGTGACGGTGAGGATCGCCGTCTGTGCGTTGCGCTGCATCGGCGCGGCCGTCGGTTCGCTGCGCGGGAGCGGCACCGTGGTCAGCGTGTCGTCGAGGCGGTGCAGGCTCTGCGCCGTATGGATGTAGTGCCGGCGGATCATCACGCATCCGGTACAGAGAATCGCGGTGCAGAGAAGGGTCGCCCAGCCGCCTTCCATGAATTTGGAAACGATGGTGCCGATGAGCAGGGCGCTCGTGAACATGAGCCCGATGGCGCTGATCGTGAGCGCCCGGCGCCAGGGCTTTCGCTCGCGCCTCAGGTGAATCGCGTCCCGGCACATCGAAAGCTGGGACAGCGAAAACGTCAGAAATACGTTGATGCTGTAGAGGATCACGAGCACGTGGACGGCGCCGCCGGTTGCCATGAGCACGACGGCGGCGGAAGCGGCCATGAGAAGGACGCCGTTCGCGCTCACGAGCCGCTCGGAAAGGCTCGAGAAGCGCGAGGGAACCCATCGGTCGAGCGCCATATTCGAAAGGACGCGCGGGCCGTCAACGAAACCTGTTTGTGCGGCTACGAAGAGCAGCGCTCCGGACGATAGCAGCGTGATCGCGACGAGCAGGTCGCCGATCCGGCTCCCCGGCGGGAAGATCCGTCCCTTGATCGCGTCGAAGAGGACCGCGTTGAGCGTCTTACCCGGAACGGGATGGACCTGATAGAGGAGGTAGCAGAACAGGATGCCACCGGCGATCAGCGCCAGCGATGCCGCCATGTAGCGCATCGTCTGCCTCGCGGTCTCGGCCTTGGGCTCACGTAGGACCGGGATCCCGTTGCTCACCGCCTCGATGCCGGTATAGGTCCCCCCGCCGAGCGTGAACGCGCGGAAGAGAACGAACAGGAGGGGAAGCCAACCTGTCTGCTGGATGGCACTGTGGGACTGATCCTTCAGATGCTGGATCTCGGCCGGGACTTGTCCATGCCCCAGGACGATTCCGGCGATCAGGCCGGTGGCGTGCGTCAAGATGAAGGCCAGGAAGATCGGCGCGACGACCAGCACCGACTCCTTCACGCCGCGCAGATTGAGCAGCGTCAAGATCCCGAGCAGAAGAAACATGAATGGGATTCTCAAGAAATGGAACTGAAGCGGGACCAGGCTGAAGACGTATTCGCTGCAGCTCGCCAGCGAGATCGCGATGGTGAGGACGTAGTCGACGAGGAGCGCGCAACCGGAGGTGAGTCCCGCGATCGGACCGAGGAGCTTGGAGGCCACGACGTAGCCGCCGCCTCCCGAGGGGAACCGCTCGATGATGTGCATGTAGCTCGCCGCGATGACCGTCACGGTCGTCGCGGTCAGGATGGCGAGCGGTATGGCGAGGAAGGTGTTTTCCCCAAGCGCCAGGAAGGCCGCCTCCGGCCCATAGGCGGACGAGGAGATACCGTCCGCGCCGAGCCCGACCCAGGCGAGAAATGCCGCGAGCGAAATCTTGTGGAAGAGATGAGGGTCGGTGATCCTGCGCGCGGGGCCGACGATGATCTCGACGGCGCGTTGAAGCACTCGAAGAACGCCCGTGAGCTGTACCGGCCCTCCCTTGTCTGGGGGCAGCTCGGGGATATTGCTAGGGGTGGGCCCTTCCGGCGAGTCTTCGGTCATGCAAGCGGTCGACTATACCCAAAATGATCGGCTCCGGCGAGTGGGCTCGCCGGAGCCTTGTTTCATCGTCGCGATGCGACGCGGCTAGACGGTCGTCACGTTCGCAGCCTGCTTGCCCTTCGGACCCTCGACGATCTCGAACTCGACCGCCTGGCCCTCGGCGAGGGTCTTGAAGCCCTCACCCTGGATGGCCGAGTAATGTACGAAAACATCCTCGCCACCCGGCTGCTGGATGAAACCGAACCCCTTTGACTCGTTGAACCATTTCACGGTGCCACGCTTGCGCATTGAATCTTCACCTCCTCCCGAGTGCGAGTAAACGGGAGCGCTCTCTTCGATCTTCTTCTGTGGGTCTGGGAGATTGTTTCAGCGTACCGACACCGATCGATGCTTTGAACCTTGCCGCGTGCCAGCGCTGAAAGCCGAGAGTCGAATGCGAGGCAACACCATTGCAGGTTTCCAAAGCGAACACTGAATGCCGCGTCTCCGCAGCCCGAAAGACGGGCGTACGTTAGTCCTCGGCGCGAGGCGCTGTCAACGCAAAGTTGGCCCGGTTCACGTCCGCCGCCACATCGGAGATCATAGAGAACAACCGTCCGCGATTCTTGACCCCGCGCGCCTTGGGCCGTAACGTGCGCTCGGTATGCGAGAAGCATCACGTCCCGGTTTCCACGGAGGTCGCATGGCCGGATCCCGGATTCTCGTTAAAGGTCGCATGGCCGGACCCCGGATTCTCGCCGCAGCCTGCCTGTCGCTAGCGCTTGCGCCACACCCCGCGCGCGCCGTGGAGGCGCTGCGCGCGCAGGGGCCGGCGGAGATCGTCATCTACAACAACGACCTCGCCCTCGTTCGCGAGCCCTATCTCCTGAAGCTCGCCCGCGGCAGAAGCGAGGTGACGCTCGAGGGGGTGCCGCGCCGGATCGATTCGACGTCGGTGCGGCTGGAAGGGGAAGGCTTCCGGGTCTTGAGGCAGAGCTTCGACTACGACCTCTGGAGCGGGGACCGGGTGTTCCGTCGCTTTCTCGGCGACTCCCTCCGGTACCGGTACATGGGAAGGGCCTTCCGCGGCCGCCTCGTGGGGATCGAGGGGGAGGACCTCTTGATCGAGCGCCGCGATTCCGTCGGGGTTCTGACGATCATCAACCGGCGGCAGATCACCGAGCTGGAGCTCCCGCAGAAAGTGGTGCTCGCGACACGTCCTTCGCTCCGGTGGAATCTCTCGAGCGAGAAGGGGGGAGATGTGCCCGCCACGCTCTCCTACCTGACTTCGGGAATCCAGTGGACGGCCGAGTACGCGGCGGTGCTGGAGCCCGGTGAGAAGGAAGTCGAGCTTACCGGCTGGGCCTCGATCGTGAATCGCACGGGGACCTCCTTCGACGAAGCGAAGGTCTCTCTCGTCGCGGGAGAGCTTCACCGCGCCGGCGAGACCCCGGAGCGCGGGCCCGCCGCCGAGGAAGCGCCGCCGCAGGCGGCGGCCCCGGTGACGCGGGATCTCTTCGCGTACCACCTCTACCCGATCGCGGGGACCATGGACCTTCGCCATCTGGAGACGACGCAGGTTCCGATCGTGGGCCCGGCGCGCGTGCCCGCGCGCCGCGAATACGTGTACGACGCCGCGCGCGACGGCTCGCGGGTGCGCGTCGTTCTCACGCTCGGAAACGAGAAAGCACAGGGACTGGGTGTTCCACTTCCTGAAGGCCGGGTGCGCGTCTACGAGACCGACCCGGCCGGCGCCCGGACCCTCGTCGGTGAGGACGCGATCGGGCACACCGCGGCGGGAGAGAAGATCAAGATCCTGAGCGGCACCGCGTTCGACCTCGTGGGAGAGCAGAAGCGGACCTCGCACACCCGGGTCTCCCGGAACGTCACCGAGGACGCGTACACGATCTCGATCCGGAACCGGGGCTCGAAGCCGGCGGTCGTCACGGTGGTGGAGACGCTCTACGGCAACTGGGAGATCACCGCGAAGTCCTCCGACTATCGAAAGAAGAACGCCGATACGATCGAGTTCGACCTCGCGGTTCCAGCCGGGCAATCCGCGGCGATGAACTACACCGTCCGCTTCACGTTCTAGGGCCGATGGCGATGGCGCTCGCGAAGCGCACCCGGGCGATGGCGGCGCGCGTGACGCTCGCGGCGCGCATCCGGGCGATCGTCCCGGCGGTCGCCGCCCTTCTGGTCTGGCCGGTCACTCCGGTTCCGGCGGGCCCGGTCGGGCCGGCTGCGCAGGTCTGGGTCTTCTTCCGCGACCGAGGCAACCTCGACGTGCCGGGCCCCGCGCGCGCCGCCGCGCTCGCGGAAGCTTCGCGCCGGATCACGCCGCGCGCGCTCGCGCGCCGAGCCAAGGCCGCCCGCGGGCGTGGGGAGCCGGCCGACCAGGCATCGCTTCTCGACGATCGCGATCTCGGGCCCGATCCCGCCTATGTTGCCGCGGTCGCGGCGCGGGCGGCCGGCGCGACCCGCACGCGCTCGAGCTGGCTCAACGCGGTCAGTGTTACGGCACCGCCCGAATCGCTCTCGCGGATCCGGGCGCTTCCCTTCGTGTCGGGGATCCGGCCGATTGCGCACGAGACCCGTGACGACGCCGGGCGCGGCGGCGCCGACCTCGACGCGGGAGCAGTCCTGAATGCCGACGGCGACTTCAACGCCGGCCCCTCCTACCTCCAGATCGACATGCTCCACGTTCCCGAGGTCCACGCGATGGGCCTCCATGGAGACGGAGTCCTCATTTGTGTGCTCGATTCGGGGTTCGACCTCGACCACGAAGCCCTTCGCCAGCTCGAGGTCCGGGGTCAGCGTGATTTCGTGAATGGCGACGACGATCCTTCCTACGATCCCCGCACGGACTTGCCGACCCAATCGAGCCATGGTACCGCGGTGCTCTCCGCGATCGCGGGCTACGCGCCGGGCAAGCTGATCGGGCCCGCGTATCGCGCCGACTATCTCCTGGGCATGACGGAGCGGATCGGCTCGGAGCGTCCCGTGGAGGAGGACTACTGGTGCGCGGGCGTGGAATGGGCCGAGGCGGAAGGGGCCGACATCCTCACGAGCTCGCTCACCTACCATGCCTGGTACCGGTGGAGCGAACTGGACGGCCGGACCGCGGTGGCGACGCGCGCGGCGAATCTGGCGCTCGCTCGCGGGCTCCTCATCGTGAACGCGGTCGGGAATCAGGGAGGAACCCAAGGGAGCATCGGAGCGCCGGCCGACGCGCCCGGCGCTCTCTCCGTTGGCGCGGTGAACGGGATCGGGAACCTGACCGCGTTCAGCTCCGTCGGACCTACCTATGACCTGCGCGTGAAGCCGGACGTCGTCGCCCCGGGATCCCAGGTGCTCACCGCGCTGGCGCGCACCTACGACGCGTACGCGCGCGCGAGCGGGACGTCATTCTCTACGCCGCTCGTGGCGGGCTGCGCCGCGCTCGTAATGGAGCGGCATCCGGACTGGGGTCCCGAGATGGTGCGCGAGGCGATCGCGATGAGCGCGAGCCGCGCCGAGCGGCCGGACAACCGCTACGGATGGGGGATCGTGAACGCTCGGGACGCGGTCCTCTATCCCCTGATCGAAGGAACTGTCGTCGACGAGACCACACGCGAGCCGCTCGAGGGCGCGACGGTGAGATGGGAGCCGAGAGGGGGCGCGCGGGGCGGGGCGGACGCCGGCGCTAGGGGCGATGCGGACACCCGCGCGGGCGATGCGGCCGGCCCCGGCGCGACGGACTCGCCTCCGCGCGGCTCTGTCGAGACCGACTCGACCGGCGCCTACGTCATCCCCAATCTGCCGCGAGGCGCCTACACCATCACGGTTTCAAAAACGGGCTACGTCGAGGGATCGGCGGGCCCGTACGAGGTGCCGCCGAACCTGGGAGACGCGAACGTCGCGCTGCGTTACCGGGGGAAATAGACACCGCCGCCACCGCGGCGCCCGACACCGCCGCCAAGCGGCGCCGAACCGCCGCTACCGCGACCGAATCAAATCGCGGCTCGGCAGCCCGCCTTCCCAGTGGATGCGTCCGCGCTTCTTGAATTCGTAGTCGGGGTGCCGGCGCAGGAACAAGACGGCCGCATCGTGCGTGAAGATTCCCGTGTCTTCGGCCTGTCCCGCTTTCTCGAACATGGTATAGCCGTCGCCGCCCGTGTAGAGGAAGTCGATCGTGGCGAGGCGGTAGACGCGATCGCTCTCCAGGGGACGACCGCCGATCTTGATGTCCGAGGCGCGCCCGCGCCGGATCGTGAGCCGGGCGCCTGAGATCTGCGCGAATCCCGACTTCCCGAGCCGGCGGGCGATGAAGTCGAAGAGCTCCCGCACCTGCCATCCCCTCATCGGAACCACGACGATCGTGTTGTCGAAGGGGAGCACCGTGTAGATGTCCCCGACGGTGACCGTTCCCGCGGGGAGAGGGGCGCGGATACCGCCGGAGTTGATTATCGCGACGTCCGCGTGGGCCGTCTCGAGGATCACATCGGCGACGAAGTTGCCCAGGGGCGTATCTCCCCCCTCGAGACCGGAGGAGCTCACGCGGGACGGATTCACGAAGACCGGCTTGTCCATCTCGGTCGCGAGCGAGTCGCGGAAGGGGCGGAGCATTTCGGCCACAGCGCGGTCTTCCCCTTCGGCGGGCCGGACGGTGAGCAGCGTGTCGGTGAGCCCCCGAACCCCGTCGGGACCGATCGCCACCGCGAGCCGGCCGACGTGGTCTCCCCAGCGCCCCGCCTGCACGATCGCGGTCCCACCGTATCCGTTCGCGGTGCGGTTGTGGATGAAGACGGGCTCCCAGAGGTACGTATGGCTGTGCCCGCCCACGATCATGTCGATTCCGGACACGCGCGAAGCGAGCGCCCTGTCTTCATCGACGCCGATGTGGGTCAGGGCGACGACGAAGTCGGCTTTCCTTCGCAGCTCGGGAACGAGGATGCCCGCGACCGCGACGGGATCGGAGACGGCGACCCCGTGGTTCCGGTCGCGGCTGACGATCCTTACGATGTTCTTGGTCGTGAGACCGAAGATCGCGACCTTCACACCGCCCACGTCGAGCACGATGTAGGGAGTCGTGAGGTAGCGAAGCCGGGACGAGTTGGGCACGCGCACGCCGCCGACCCACGAGGCGTTCTTGCGCATCGGATCGGGCACGGGCGCAAGCGAAGATGCCCAGGCGCTGTCGGCGGCGACGAACACGTTCGCGCTCAGGATCGGAAACGCGGCCTCCTCGCGCGCGCGAAGCCACCACGCGGGCCCGTCATCCAGCTCGTGATTCCCGAACGCGCCCGCGTCGTAGCGCATGATCGTCATCGATCGGTAGTCGGGAATGCCGCGGAAGGAATTGTAGTAGGGGGTCCCCTGGAACACGTCCCCCGCGTCGAGGAGCAGGGTCTTCGCCTTCGGATCCCGGAGCCGCTCGATCAACGAGGCGCGCGCGGCCGCCCCTCCTACGATCGCCCCTTTCGAGTCCTCGAACGGGGCCAGGTGCGCGTGTATGTCGTTGGTGTGGAGTATCAGGAGCGACTCCGGCTGGGCCGGCCACGAAGCAAAGGAAGGCGCCGTCGGTCCCGCGACGAGCGCGGCGGATGCGACGAGCGCTGCGGATAGGGCGAGCACGAGAAAGGAAGTGCCGCCGCGTTGTCCTACGGAAGTGCCGCCGCGTTGTCCTACGGACATGCCCATGCTCCAATCTTCGCAGACATCCGGAGTCTGATGGGGATCGCGCCGCCACCGACGCAAACCCGGCCCGCGCCGCCGACGCAAATCCCTTGACACAAGTACCTGGAATTCTATATAGTTAAGGTGTGTGCAGTCAATTCTCCGAGCCGTGGGGAAATATCCAGTAGCAACGAGCCGAACCCAGTGCACCGTCCAACCCCAGTCCAGCCACTCCCGCATCGTCCCAACGAGATCTTCGTTTGCTACAGCCATGCCCCTGACCCTACTCGCCCGTCAGGGGCTTCGTGTTGTTCAAGGGTGAGAGCGCTCTGGAGGCTTCATGGTGGAGAGTGACAAGAGCATCAAGTGCAGGGACTGCGGGGAGGAGTTCGTATTCACGGCCGGAGAGCAGGCGTTTTACAAGGAACGTGGGTTCCAGCATGAGCCGACTCGCTGCCGACGCTGCCGCGACGAAAAGAAGCGTCAGGGAGGCGGAGCGGCCGCGGGAGGACTGAGCGCCTCTCCGTTGTCGTCGGGGGCATCCTCGCGCGAATTCCACGAAGCTGTTTGCTCCTCGTGCGGCGTCACGACCCAGGTTCCCTTCAAGCCGACCGCGGGCAAGCCGGTCTACTGTCGGGACTGCTTCCAATCCGTCCGTACTGGAAGGGGGGTTGGCGCCTCGTAGACCATCCAAGCTCTCAGCCGCATCAAGCGGAAAGGAGGGGCCCGCAATTGAAGCACCGCGGCTCGGTCAAGTGGTTCAACGAGACCAAGGGGTACGGGTTCATCCGCGAAGACTCCGGAGAGGAGTTCTTCGTACATCACTCGGCGATCCAGGGCGACGGATTCCGAACGCTCGCGGAGGGAGAGGTCGTCGAGTTCGAGCCGATCGAGGGCCAAAAGGGCAAGCAGGCAGCAAACGTCGTGAAGCTCCGGGCCTAGGTCGTAAAAATATCCATCATCGCGGCCCCGGCGGGGGAACCTTCCGCCGGGGTTCGCTTTTATTCACTTATGCGATAGAGTTGCTGATTCCAGGCACACGCTCTCTGATCTCGGAGGTTACCGGTCGAATGCGTCTGATCCCCGCCGTCTCGTTCATCCCCGGCCGCTCGCTGATCCCCGGCCTCTCGCTCCTCGTCTTGCTCACGGGCCCGACAAGGGAAGCAGCCGCCGTCCCGGATCTCACGCAAACGCTGCCCAACAAGGTGACCGTTGTCGTTCGCGAGGTCCACACCCGCCCGATCGTCTCGATCCAGGCCTGGGTGCGCGCGGGCACCCGCGATGAGGCGATGAAGGATCGCGGACTGGCGGTGGGAACCGCGGAATGCATCATGGAGGCCACGGGGCGCCGCGTAGCGGGAGAGATGCAGAAGGAGATCTTCGCACTCGCCGGCACCTACTCGAGCGAGGCCGGCTACGACTATTCCTACTTCGATGTCACGGTGCCGTCGCGATCCCTCGGTGCGGGCCTCGGCCTCCTCTCAGAGGGCCTCACGCAGGCTCGCCTGGACAAGGAGGTTGTCGACCGGGCTCTCGGAAGGGCGAAGGGTCGGGCCCGGGCGGCTCTGGCCAGTGCCGATCAAGCCTCGGTGAACGCCGTGCGGGCGCGGCTCCACGACGGGACGCCGCTCGTGTCACCGCTCGCCATCTCGGAGCACGAATTCAACGGCGTGACGCCGACTCTGGTCCAGCGTTTCTATCGCGACTACTACGTCGCCGAGAACTTGACCGTCGTCGTCACCGGCGACGTGGACGCGGAAGAGGTGGCGCAGAAGGTGCGGGAAGCGTTCCAGGCAATGCCGCGTGGCAAGGCGGCTTCACGCGCCAGGTTCAACGAGCGCGCGTTCGAAGGCCCTCGGGCCGCCGTCGAGCGCAATCCCGTCGAGGCGCGCGGCGCCGCGGTCACCGCGGGGTTCCGGGCGCCCGCGTGGGGAACCGCGGACGCGCTCGCGCTCGATGCGCTCATGGCGGTGCTCGTCGACAGCCCGGACTCCCGCACCCAGGCCCGGCTGAACACGGGGAATGCCGAGTACATCCGCGCGGCCGCGGTCCGCGAGTTCGAGACGGACGGAGGGACGATCGCGCTCGCGTTCGCGGTCGATCCCGACAGCGTGGAGGATGCCGAGGGGGCGCTTCTCACCTTGATCGAACAGGCACGCTCCACGCCCGTCACACCTCAAGAGCTCCAGAGCGCCGTGAGGACCGTGATGCAGCGCGACCTCGCAGGGCGCGTCGACCAGAGAGGCGTGGGACGCGCCATGGCGCTCGCGGTTCTGCGCGGGGCGCCGGGATCGGACGACGTCTACGTGAAGCGCCTGAAGGCGCTCCGCCCCGAAGATCTCGTCGCCGTGGCGCGCAAGTATCTCGACGTGAAGCGCGCGGTCTTCGTGGAGATGGGACCGGAGAGCCTCGTGGCGAACGCCAGATCGGCCGACATCGACAGGCGCATCCGCGAGAAGTACGCGGTCTACGGGGCCGCCTACCGCAGCGGTCCGCAGCCGACCGCGAGCAGCGACGTCGAGCGTGAGAAGCGGATCGATGCGCCGCTCGGGCAGGCCGCGGCGGCGAAGCCTGCCAACGCCGGCCGAGGCCGGGTCGCGCGCTCCGTCCTTCCCGGAGGAGCCCGCCTCCTGATCGGCGAGGACCACAGCGCTCCACAGGTGACGGTGAGCGTGTACCTCCTGGGCGGCGTGCGCTACGAGAACGACAACGTGAACGGCGTCACCGCGCTTCTGCGCGAGACGCTGCTCAACTCGAACGACCCGAACACGCGCGGCCTCACGTACCGCCAGGCGTTCTCCCTGGCGGGGAGGTTGGTCTCCTACCAGGACAAGGACATGTGGGGATGCTCGGTCACGGTCCCGTCCGACAACTGGCAGGATCTGGTCGCGCGCATGGGCGCCATGTTCTCCCATCCGGACCTCGATACCGTGAACGTGGATGCGACGCGGATCTACGCCCTCGAGTCGCTCGACAAGTGGCTCCACGACGACGGCGCGCAACGCCAACGCCTCATCTTCACGACCAAGTACCTCGTGAGCGGATACCGGCTGCCGTTCCTGGGCACGCACCGCACGCTGGTCGGCATTCCCCACGCCGACGTCGTTTCCTGGTATCGGAAATTCGTGGTCCAGCCGAACATGGTCGTCGCGGTGTTCGGCGACGTGGACGCCGCTTCCGTTTCGACGGAGGTCGATCGCGCGTTCCGCGATCTCTCGGCGGGCCCGTTCCAGCCCGGAACCGTGGCCAAGGAGGGCGATTTCGAGGGATTCCGCGAGAAGTGGGAGCTGGGCGCGGGCCCGGTGTCCACCGTCACGATCGCCTTCAACGGTCCGCCCGCGCGGAGCCCGGACATCCCGGCGCTCTACGTGGTTGCCTCGCTCCTCAGCGGTCCCAAAGGGTGGCTCGAGCAGTACGTCATGAGCACGGGCGAAGCGAGGGGAGTGAACGCCGTTCTCTCGCCGGCCATTGACGAGTCGCCCCTCCTCACTACCTTGACGGTCAGCGGTCCATTACAAGAAGAGGACATGGTGAAGCTGGCGTTCCGGCAGATCAAGAAGGCCGCGCTCCTGCCGCTCCACGGCGATCGGGCTCCGGATCTGGTCAACGCGAAAACCCTCGCCTCGGGCGCCTACCTGATGGCCCTCGACTCCGATCCCACGAGGGCCCTGCAGTTCTCGCGAGCGGAGCTCTTCTCCCTGGGAATCGACTACCCGATTCTCCTCCCGGCCAAGATCGAAGGCATCACCGCGAACGATCTGCTCCGCGTGGGGCTCAAGTATCTCCAGAAGGACCAATGGACCCGCGCCCCGTACGCGATCTGCGAGACGCGGCCGGGGGGTTGGTGACAGAGCGCGCCCGGGCCTAGCGGCGCACCTTGGAGCCCGTAGCCCTCATCGTCACGGTTCGAAACGAAGCGGCGACGATCGGGCCGCTCCTCGACTCCGTTCTTTCAGGCACCCGGATCCCCGACGAGATCGTGATCGCCGACGGCGGCTCCAACGACGGGACGCTGGAGCAGCTCCGTTCGCGCTCCGCCGCGAATCCCAGGATTCGCACCGTCTCGGCCCCCGGAAACCGGTCGATCGGCCGCAACGCCGCGGTCCGGGCGTCCGCCTCCCCGATCGTCGCGTGCACCGACGCCGGCGTGGAGGTGGAGCCCGACTGGCTGGAGCGAATCACCCGCCCCTTCCTCGAGCATCCCGATACCGGCGTGGTCGCCGGGTTCTACCGCCCGGTGGGGAGCACGCGGTTCGAGCGCGCAGCGGGCGTCATCTCGGCTCCGCGTCTCACGGAAATTGATCCCGCGCGCTTCCTCCCCTCGACACGCTCCGTCGCGTTCCGGCGGAGCGCATGGGAGCGGGTCGGGGGCTTCGACGAATCGCTCGCGCACAACGAGGACACCCCGTTCGCGCTCGCGCTCAAGCGCTCGGGCGTCCGCTTTCGTTTCGAGCCAACGGCTCTGGTCCGCTGGCGCCCGCGCGGGGATCTCAAGTCCTTCTTCCGCCAGCACCGCCGCTTCGGATTCGGAGACGGCGAGTCGCGCGTGCAGGGATGGTTCTACGCGACCCTCGCAACGAAGTACGTGATCGGACTGGCTCTCCTGATCGCGGGATTCCGCTATCGGGTGTTCTGGGGTCTGTTCCTGCTCGGGGTGGCGCTCTTCGCGGCGGGTCAGGCTCGTCGGGCGGGGGGACTCGGGCTGACCGATCGGGTGATCGTCGTGCCCTTTCTGAAAGTAATGTACGACCTGGCCTACCTGAGCGGATACCTGCGCGGGCGAATCAGCCCTCCTGGCCGACCTCTTCGGGGCCGGGACTCTCCTCGGGCCTCGGATTGAAGATCGCGGCGAGCTCGCTCCGGAGCTGACCCGAGTCGAGCTTCCACTTGAGCTCCCCCTTGTACGCGATCGAGATCGCTCCCGTCTCCTCGGAGACCACGATCACGACCGCGTCGGTCTCCTCGGCAAGACCCAGGGCCGCGCGGTGTCTCGTGCCGAGAAGGGGTGAGAGGCCCCGCGTCTGGCTCAGGGGAAGGATGCAGCCGGCCGCGACGATCTGATCCCCGCGGATGATCGCCGCGCCGTCGTGCAGCGGAGAATGCGGCGTGAACACGGTCTCCAGCAGCTCGGTGCTGACTCGGGCCTCGAGCTTGGTGCCGGTCTCGACGTAGTTCCGAAGCCCCATGTCCCGCTCGACCACGATCAGGGCCCCGCGTCGCTCCTCGCTCATCTCTTCCACGGATTTCAAGATCTCTCCGACGACGCCGTAGCCCTCGACCCGGATGAGGGCGCGGAGCAGGCGGTTCTGTCCGATGTGGGTCAGGAGCGCGCGAAGCTCGGGCTGGAAGAGGATCACGAAGAGGATGACCCAGACCGTCTTCAGGCTGTTGATGATCCAGTTCAGGGCGTTCAGGCGGAACCACTGGGCCACGATCGAGACGAAGACGATGACGATGAGCCCGACGAACATCTGCGACGCGCGCGTCCCCTTGATCATCGCGAAGAGCCGGTAGAAGAGAAACGAGACGAGCAGGATGTCGAGCACGTCGAGAAGGATCTGGGGCTTGATCGCGATCATGGGCGCGCGGCCTGGAAAAGTGCCGCCTCGGGCGCGAGCGTCCGCTCCGCGAGACGAAGCGCCGCGACGGTCTCGCGGATGTCGTGTGTGCGGAAGATCCGGGCTCCAAGGGCGAATGCCGCGACGGTGGCGCCGATCCCGGCCGCCAGGCGCCCCTCGGCTGGTTCGCCCGTCAGCGCGCCGAGGAACGATTTCCGCGAAAGCCCGACGTAGACGGGACGGCCCAGGGAAAGGAGCCGGGGAATGCCTCGGAGCGATTCCAGACTCTGCTCCGCGCGCTTCGAGAAGCCGATCCCGGGATCGACCGCGATCCGCTCGCGGGGCACACCTCGCGACTCGGCCAAGCGCATCCGCTCCTCGAGGAACGCGCGGACGTCGGCGGCGACGTCGTCGTACTCCCGGGGCGCGTGGAGCGCCGCGGGCGCGCCGAGCGAGTGCATGAGGACCAGTCCCGCCCCGACTCGCGCGGCTTCCTCGGCCAAAGCCGGATCCACTCCGAGCCCGCTCACGTCGTTCACGATCGAGACGCCTCCCTCGAGGGCGCGGCGCGCGACCACGGCATGGTACGTGTCGATCGAGACCGGGATGCCGAGGCGCGTTGCCGCCGCGACGATCGAGGGGAGGGCGGCCAAGAGCCGCCGCCATTCCTCTTCGGGACCGACCACGTCTCCGCCGGGACGCGTGCTCTGGCCTCCGACGTCGATCGCGTCCGCGCCCTCCGCGGTCATCGCCTCGACGCGGGCCAGAGCTTGATCGAGGGTCGTGTAGCGGCCGCCGTCGAAGAAGGAGTCGGGGGTGAGGTTCAGGATGCCCACCACGCGCGCGCGCCCGGTCAGGTCCCAGGAGCCCGTGCGGTGGACGAATCTCAACGTCTCGGCCGGAAGATCGTGGGGGGCTTGTTCGGAGCGCGGCACGTCGAGGTCGAAGCGCACGGCATCACGCGATACCGGGACTCTCGCTCGGCTTGATCCGTGGCGTGTGCGCGCCCTCGCGCGCCGGTCCCCGGTCATCCTCCGCCTGCTGCGCGGCGCCGCTCTGATCCTGGCCGTCAGTCGTGGGTCGCGAACGCGGGATCGGCTCGAGCTTCTCGCCGCGAAGGACCTTCTCGACTTCCTCGCCGTCCAGCATCTCGCGCTCGAGGAGCGCCATGGCGAGGGTATGGAGCTTGTCCAGGTTGTCCACGAGGAGCTGGCGGGCGTGGTTGTAGGCTCCGTCCACCAGGTTTCGGACTTCCTCGTCGATCATGATGGCGGTCTTTTCGCTGTAGTCCCGTTGCTGCGAGATCTCGCGTCCCAGGAATACGAACTCTTCCTTCGACCCGAACGTCAACGGTCCGAGCCGCTCGCTCATGCCCCACTCGCAGACCATGCGCCGGGCGATGTTGGTCGCGCGGCGGATGTCGTCCGCGGCCCCGGTTGTGAGCTGGCTCAGGACGATCTGCTCGGCGGCGCGGCCCCCCATGAGATGCGTGAGCACCCGCAGCCAGTACTCGCGCGAGAAGGAATGGCGCTCATCTTGCGGCAGGTAGGCCGTGAGTCCGAGCGCGCGTCCGCGCGGAATGATCGTGACCTTGTGGACCTTGTCGCTCCCGGGCTGAAGCCACGCCATCAACGCGTGCCCCGCCTCGTGGTAGGACGTGCTCTTCTTCTCGGTGTCGGAGATGACGAGGCTGCGCCGTTCGGTGCCCATCATCACCTTGTCCTTGGCGTCCTCGAAATCGGGAGACGAAACCCGCTTGTGGTTCCGCCGCGCCGCGAGGAGCGCGGCCTCGTTCACGAGGTTCGCCAGATCCGCGCCCACCATGCCGGGGGTTCCGCGCGCGATCGTGTTCAGGTTGACGTCTTCGCCGACCGGAATGTTGCGCGTGTGGACCCGGAGGATGCCCTCGCGTCCGCGAACGTCGGGAACGTCGACCACGATCTGCCGGTCGAAGCGGCCCGGGCGCAGGAGCGCGGGGTCGAGCACGTCCGGCCGGTTCGTGGCCGCGATCAGGATCACGCCGTCGTTGGACTCGAACCCGTCCATCTCGACCAGGAGCTGGTTCAGCGTCTGCTCGCGCTCGTCGTGGCCCCCGCCCAGGCCGGCCCCGCGATGGCGGCCGACGGCGTCGATCTCATCGATGAAGATGATGCACGGGGCGTTCCGCTTCCCCTGGTCGAAGAGGTCGCGCACGCGCGAGGCGCCGACGCCCACGAACATCTCCACGAAATCCGAGCCCGAGAGCGAGAAGAAAGGCACGGCCGCCTCGCCCGCGACCGCCTTCGCGAGGAGCGTCTTTCCGGTGCCCGGAGGACCGAGAAGGAGCGCGCCCTTCGGAATCCTGCCGCCGAGCCGCTGGAATTTCTTCGGGTCGCGCAGGAACTCGATGATCTCCTCCAGCTCCTGCTTCGCCTCATCCGCGCCGGCGACGTCCTTGAAGGTGACCTTGGGGCTGTTCTCCATGAGCACCTTGGGCCGGCTCTTTCCGAACTTCATCGCGTTCGCGCCGCCCGACTGGATCTGGCGGATCATGAACATCCAGAGCACGAGGAGCGCTACGAACGGAAGATAGGAAAGGGCCAGGCTCCACCAGTTCATGCCCGGAGGCTTCGAGTTGACCGTTGCGTCGGGGCTCTTCGCGAGAATCGCGCGACCGAGATCCTTGTCCTCGGCGGGGAGATAGACCTTGAAGAACACGTAGGAGGCGGGCCGTCCCTCCTCGTGCGTCAGCGCGCTCTGCTTGAGCTCGCCGACGACCTCGCGATCCACGATCGTGACCGCCTTGAGGTTTCCGGTGTCCACCTGGGCCAGGAACTCGGAATACGGGATCTCGTGCGTCTTGGCTTTGATCTCTCCGTAGATCTGAACGAAGAGGATCACGCCGAGCACGAGGATCAGCCACAGAAGCGCCGTGCGGATCGGCCGGGCCGGTCCGAAGGGCGTGTTCTTGCGCTGGGGGGGTCGCTGCGGACGGCCCTTTCGCGGAGCGGGCCCCGAGGACTTACGCAACATCGTATGCGTCTTTTCGTTGGTCATTCGGTTCATGATCGGATCCCACTGTGATTTCGGGGCTTCGGCCGGGATATGGGCCCGATTCGGATATCGGCCCGATTGCCCGAGTACTCAACTATTGGATGGCTCCGCGACGCGCTTCGGTTCCCTTTCCCGCTTCCTCAGCACCAAGGCATCACCTTCACGCCGCGCCTCGATACCCATCGGGACGTTCGCGGAACGGCCTGAATGCGACGTGAGGAGCGAGTGGAGGGCGTCGATGTGAGCCTTCGACAGATCGAGGGTATCCCCGTTCAACTCCTGCAACACATAGCGGAAAATGTACTTCCGCAAGAATCCAGGGTAGTGGAGCAACCCCTTCGCATCAAGCTCGATTTTCCCCGGCTCCCGCGCCCGGACGAGCCCCGGAAACGCTTTCAACACCTCGGCGGCCAGATACGCATCCGCCTCGGCGAAAAGGGCCGACTCCCGGAGCAGCGTCTCCCGGATGGAAGGGTTCAGGGTTCGGATGCGAGGCAGAAGCTCGAGCCTCACGAAATTCCGCCTCGGATCGAGCGTCTGGTTGGAGGCGTCCACCCGGTAGTCGAGGCCGCGGCGCTTCACGTAGTCGAGCACCTGCTCACGCGTGGTGGTGAGGAGCGGGCGCACGACGTCGAGCCCGTGGATTCTCCTCGCGGGCCGCATCCCGGAAAGCCCCGTGAGCCCGGCGCCGCGGATGAGCCGCAGCAAGACCGTCTCGGCCTGGTCGTCGGCCGTGTGAGCCACCGCGACCCGCGCGGACCGCGCCGCCGTCGCCATGCGGAGGAGCGCGCCGTAACGAAGCTTCCGGGCCGCTTCTTCGAGCGACTCGCCGCGCTCCCGCTGCCTCGCGACCGGATCGATGCGCGCGGTCATGAAGCGCACGTCCCGCTCGAGGGCAAGTTTCTCGACGAACGCCGCGTCCGCTTCTGAATCCTCCCCGCGCAGCCCGTGGTTCACGTGCCCCGCGATCAGGCCCCCCTTCGCCCGACCCGTGCGCGCGCCGATCTCCACGAGACAATCCAGCAGCGCGACCGAATCCGGACCCCCGGAGACCCCGACGACGAGGGAGCCTTCCGCGGGGATCAGATCGTGAGCCGCGATCAGCCGCTCCACGTTCAGCTCGAGCCGCGCGTCGCGCGGGTTGGGCCGTGCGGCTTTGAGACCTCGGGGTGGCTTCAGGGGGCGTGCTTCCACGCGGTGAGTATAAGCGAGCCTACTCCTCGGGCTTCGACTCCTTTCCCGTGAACTTCGCGTACCCGAAGGAGGCGAGAAGCAGGATCGCGCCGGCCACCACGAACGACAGGATGCGGTAGATGGTTCCCGCCGCGGCCAGATCGGCGAACAGAATCTTGAGAAGGAGGATGGAGAAGATGGCGAGCCCGCACACGCGATAGGTCTTGTCGGGCAGGCGGAACCCCGCCACGACCAGCGCGAGCCCTTCGAGGGCCCACGCCAGCGAGAGCCAGCTCCGGAGCACGGTCCGCCACAGGACACCCGCCAGCAGGAGTGAGGCAGCCACGGCATAGAAACCGCTCAGGTATCGCTCGGCCGCGAAGGCGGGGGCCGGAGGGCTGTACCGGAATAAGAGACTCATCACGAAGAGCGCGGCCACCAGGACGAACGCAATGTTCCGGTCGAAGTTCCATCCGATCAACATCGAGACGTACAGGAGCAGGATCGTGGGGAGGAACCAGAGAGTGCCGAACAGCCGAATCACGCGATCCTTGATCGCCCACCCCAGTACGGTAGCTGCCGTTGCCTCGACCGCCCAGAAGAGGGGAAGCAGACGGGAGTGCGCTGTCTTCGTTGTGAGGCTCCAGAGAACGATGCACGCCGCGGCGGCGTAGACATGGAAGGACTGGCGCTCGAAGCTCCAGCGATACCGATCCGGCCTCAGGGATCTGCTTGCCGCGGCAGCCACCGCATACGACACGATGGCTGCGGCGCCGGTCACCCAGCGCCATTCCAGATTCCATCCGAAGATCGCCGCACGATCCGTCGAGCTGAGCTGCGTCGCGAAGAACCAGAACAGGGTCCAGTATCCCAGCGCGAGCGCGAAGACGCGGTAGGGCCACCGGGCGAAGCGGGCCCCCAGGAGCGCGAGCGAGCCGATCTCGAGGGTCCAGAGCAGGCTCGTGGCATTGCGGTCCAGCCTCCCTGGAATCGCGATCGTCACCAACGCGAGCCCCAGGAGCAGGTGGGCGTTGGAAACCGCCTCGAGCCCGCGGGCTCTCGCGAGCGGAACGAGCACGAGGTAGCAGGCGCCGATCAGGAACGTGGCGGCATGCTCCTGGCCGTGAAATGCGGTCGACAGCCGAGGGAGCAGAAGGAGCGTGAACGCCAGACCGTTCACCACCGTCGTCGTCAGCAATGCGTTTCGCCGGGGTTCCTCGCGCTCATCCATCACGAGGACACCGACCGTGTATCCGATCCAGTAGAGCGCCAGCAGGGCCGCGTGGAGGAAAAAGGCCGCCTGCGCGGGAGTGGCGCCCCACGGCGCCAACGATCCTCCCAGGGCGATGTGCCGCTCTACCGCGACGACGTGGGTGAAATAGGAGCCCGCCATTCCGTAGAGCAGGAGCAAGTGCCACCGCATGCGCGCCGCGAGGATCACGAGCGATCCGATCAGGATCACCGAGGAGAGGAAGGTGAACCAGGTGACCTCGCTGATTCCGGTCGTCAGGAATCCCAGAATGAACGCGAGCATGGCGAGGGTCGGGGAGCCGTACCGGAGAGCGTGACGGACCGCGCCCGCGGCCACGAGCAGGAGGAGGACGAGATCGACGGGGCCGCTGTGGAGGATCTTCGTTTCCGGGACGTGATACATCGCATAAGTCGTGAAGTACGTGACCGCCCATGCGCCGCCGATCAAGCCTCGCCCGTACCATTCGAGTCCGCGCTTTCGCTCGAGACGCAGGCCGAGGAGCATGAGCGCCGCCCCGACGCCGTATCCCACGGCGATCTTCGCCGCCGGCCCCAAGTACTGGAACGAGTACACGAGGAAGAACGCGGTGCCCAGGACCAGGCTCAGGATCCCGATCCGGTTCAGCCAGTAGCGTCCGATCTTGAGCTCGAGGTTCTCCCGGGGGACCGCTGTCGCGGTCGTTGGCGGGGGAATCGCCGGGGGCGCCGTCCGCGGGGTCGCGATCTGTCGAGTGGGAGCCGTCGGTGGAATGGGCGACGCCGCTCTCCGCTCGAGCGCCTCGAGCCGCATCGAGACGCGGCTCAACGTTTCCCGGAGCGCTCGAATCTCTTCGAGGAGATCGTCCGGCACTTGAGCCCCCTCTCCCGTCACTCCGGTTTGGGCGGCAGCCTTCCGACAAGAAGTTGGTGGCGGCGCAGGGATTCGAACCCCGGACCAAGGGATTATGATTCCCCTGCTCTACCAGCTGAGCTACACCGCCAATGAGAGGGGAATCGTAGTCACACGGACTACCACTGTCAAGGCGCCGCCCCGTTGACAGCGGCCGAGGCGGCTTCGTATACTGGCGAATTACCATTCGCTAGCCGGCTCTACTGGCGCACCGGCGCCTCCAGGGAGATCTCCAGACCTCATGTCTCGAAAATTCGTAGGGGGGTTGATCCTCATCCTCCTCGCGGGCTCCGCCACACCCTCCAGGGCCACGGATCTCCTCGGCTCGGGGGCGATCGGCGCGCGCGGGGGGAGTTTGCTCTTCACGCAGGATGTTCCGACCAAGAGCGAGGCGCGGCCGCGTTTTTCCGGAGATCTGGTATTCAGCTACGTCTTGACGGACCACGTCACATTCGACGTCACGGCAGGCTACGGCTGGAACCGGCTTCGGAGCGGCACGCCGGATTTCTATGTCGTGACCGCCACGCCGGTCACGCTGGGCGCCCGCTACTTTCTGCGCGACGGCAAGGTCTGGCGTCCCTACCTGGGAGCAGGCGGCGGAATGTACGTCTGGTCGGTCCTCTCGCAGGATCTCGGCGCGGCCAAGGACCCGGTGACCTTCGAGCGTCTGAGGCGGGCCCGCCCCGGAGTTCACGGACTCGTGGGAATGGAGCGCCGGATGTCGAAGCACATCAGCATGACGGGTGATCTGGGGTACCATTACATCATGGCCAAGGACCTCCTTCGTTTCCCGACCGGCTACAACCGCGACAAGGCTTACGCGCAGGTCCGCCTCGGCGTGAGCTTCTTCTTCTCGCTCAGCGAGAAGATCGACTCGGGGCTGCCCGAATAGGCATGAGAGCCTACGCCGCGCCCGGAGCCAAGATTCAGGCGGCCCGAGAAGCCGGTCCGGAAGCGCGCGTAGGAACCGAGCTGACGCTCACGTTCGACGACGTCCTCCTCCTCCCCGGCTACTCCGAAGTCCACCCCCGCGACGTCGAGACCACGACGCAACTCACGCGAGAGATCACGCTCAACGTTCCCGTCGTGAGCGCGGCGATGGACACCGTCACCGAGAGCGCGCTCGCCATCGCGATCGCCCAGGAGGGCGGGGTCGGGATCATCCACAAGAACCTGCCCGTGGCCGAGCAGGTCGAGGAAGTGGACCGCGTGAAGCGGTCCGAGAGCGGCATGATCGTGAACCCGATCACCCTCCCGCCCGACGTCCCCATCAACCGCGCGCTCGAGCTGATGGAGAAATTCCGGATCTCCGGCGTGCCGATCACCGAGGGCAAGCGCCTCGTAGGCATTCTCACCAACCGCGACCTGCGCTTCGTGCGCGGCACGGACCTCAGGGTGAAGGACGTCATGACGCGCGAGAACCTCATCACGGCGCCGGTCGGGACGACCCTCGAGGAGGCGGAGCGCATCCTCCACCAGAACCGCATCGAGAAGCTCCCCGTCGTGGACGACCAGTACCAGCTTCGCGGCCTCATCACCGTGAAGGACATCCAGAAGCGGATCCGGTACCCGAGAGCCTGCAAGGACCATCTGGGAAGGCTGCGCGTGGGCGCCGCGATCGGCGTCGGGCAGGACAACCTCGATCGGTTGGAGGAGCTGGTCCGCGCGGGCGTGGACGTGATCGCCATCGACAGCGCGCACGGGCATTCGAAGGCCGTGATCGACACCACGCGCGCGGCGAAAAAGAAGCACCCCAGCGTTCAGCTCATTGTCGGAAACGTGGCCACCGCCGCGGCGACCCGCGACCTGATCGAGGCCGGGGCCGACGCGGTGAAGGTCGGCATGGGTCCGGGCTCCATTTGCACCACGCGTGTCGTGGCGGGTGTCGGCGTGCCTCAGATCACCGCCATCCTCGAATGCGCCGCGGCCGCCGCGGACGCCGGCGTGCCGATCATCGCCGACGGCGGCATCAAGTACTCGGGGGACCTCGTGAAGGCGCTCGCCGCGGGCGCGCACTCGGTGATGCTGGGAAACCTGCTCGCCGGGACCGAGGAAAGTCCCGGGGAGACGATTCTCTACGAGGGGCGCACGTACAAGGTCTACCAAGGCATGGGATCCCTGAGCGCGATGGCGAGCGGACGCGGCGACCGCTATTTCCAGGAAGGTGTGAAGGATCTGAAGAAGCTGGTCGCCGAGGGCATCGAGGCACGCGTCCCCTACAAGGGGCAGGTACCCAACGTCATCTACCAGCTCATCGGCGGGCTCAGGGCCGGCATGGGCTACTGCGGCGTTCGTACCATTGAAGAGCTGCGAACGAAGACCCGCTTCATCCGCATCACGCAAGCCGGGCTCCGCGAGAGCCACCCGCACGACGTCACGATCACCAAGGAAGCTCCCAACTACGAGATCCGGTAGGGCGGGCGAGGGGCGGGCGCGACTCGTCCCCGCCCCCTAAAACGCGGCGCCCCGCCGGGGGAGCGGGGCGTGTGGGAGTTGCCGCGTTGTTCTAGGGGGTGCGTGCCCTCCGGGGGTGATTCGGTCGGGGGACGAAGGGCACGCCGGGGGATCGTGTGCTCCCGCTAGGGGCCTCCCGCGGGAAGCGAAAAGTGAAAGTCGGGCGACAGCTGCCGGATTTCGCGGGCCAGTCCGCGCATCTGATCCAGGAGCTTCCGCTCTCCGGTCTTTTTCCATTCCGAGTACGCATCCAGGAGCAGGTCCTGCATTTCGCGGAGGCTCTGCTCCTTTGCGTCTTCATCAACCTTGCGCTCGAGGCGGATCACCTGCGCCTTGCGGAAACGCTTCGAAAGGCTCCAGTACTCGCCCTTCATGTGCGACAGAAGCTTGTGGTAGCGCTCGAGTCCCAGGGTCAACTTCTCCAGCACGGCCGCGATCGTCTCGGCGGGATTCTCGAGCAGCTCCCCATACGTATAGGTGAAGTGGTACCAGTTCGGGCTCCGTCCGACGTCAGCCTCCTCGCCCGGCAGCATGCCGTCTCGCCGGCTGGGCACGTGCGGGCCCAGGTGCTCGAACACGCCCACCGAGATGAGCAGGAGATCGTCCGGCGTGCGGAGGATCAGATACTTGAGGGCGCCGCGGCTCGAATTGGCGAGCCTGCGCCACGCGCCGACGTCGTAGCGTGAGAGAAGCCGTGTGCGCTCTGCAGGCAGCGGAACCTGCGCCTCGATCTGATCGCGGAGCGCAGACAGATAGGAATCGACATCCTCCTGAGGAAGCGGATCGCCGTTCTGCGGCGTGCCCTCCGCCTTCGTCAGAAGGAGACAGTTCATCGTGAAATAGAGGGTCGGCTGGAGCTTCCTCTGCCCGATCTTGGTCGCGAGATATTTTCGCGCTGCCGACATAACTTGCTCCCCATGTGACGGGTCCATGTCCCGTGCACTTCAGCCACTTCCACATCCGACTTCTGCATCCACCGTGCCGCCGCTGTCCGCGGCCTTCGCATCACGGGATAACTCGTCCGGCCATATGGGGATTCATCGTGTGCGGTCTTTGGTTGACGAGTGGCGAACCGATGCCGAAGAGACACGATGTGGCTTGAAGTGGCCCCGTCCGAGGGTGGATCCACCCATTTCCCCCGATCGGTCGGGCATGCGATTTGCGCGTCCACGAGCCTTTTGCAACGCGCCGGGTTCAGGGCAAAGAGCAAGGACGGGGGAGGGAATGTCTGGAATGTATCCAATGTACGGTTGCGCTGGAGGTTGGGAGCTGGGTTTACGAGGCTACCGTGGCACGCTACTTGCCATTCTTCACGGTTCGCTACAGCCAGCCAAACAGCGCAGGGAGGGCCGACTGGGATCATGAATCTCGGAACGAGGGGCGCGCTTACATTCCGACTGGGTGACTACAACTTCGCCGTGCGCGTCGAGGAAGCCGGAGGCGTGCTCGACGCCGAGCGCCTGGCGCAGCTTCCAGGCGTATCCGATCCGATCGCGGGCGTTGCCGCCTTCCGAGGGGAAATGGTCCCGGTGGTCGACCTGGCGCAGTATCTGGGGATCGAGGCAAGTGTAGGGCCCGGTCACCGCTACGCGCTCGTGCTGTCCCGAGGGATGGACCGTTTCGCGTTGCTCGTCCCCGAGATTCCGCGTCTCGTTCCCGGCCGCGATCTGCGCGAAGCACCCCCTTCGGCCGAGCATTCCGAGCTCGGAGAGCTGTTCGAATCCATGCTGGAAAACGACCAGGACCATTTCCACTGCCTCAATTATTGGCGGATCTTCGAGACCATCATTCCTTCGACCGGCAGGGTCGCGGGGCGTAACGCATCCGCAACGCGAGGAAACTAGAGAATGGCCCCGAAGGGCAGCAAACCCGAAGAGGACGCGCGGCAAGGACCGTCGGCACCGCCTCCCGCGGTGCTGGTCACGTTCTTCGCCGCCCTCCTGGCCGGGCTCGCCGGATCCATGGCGACCGGTGTCATCGCACTGATCGCGATCGGCGCCGTGGCGCTGGGTGGCGCTTTCTTCGCTTCCAGGACCGCGTCTCCGAGGAAGAGCTTCCTGGACGTGGCCCGCGTGCGCCGGCTCATGCTCATGGCGGATCGCGGCGGCGCTGCGCAGTGCAACGTGCCGGTCGATTTCACGGATGATTGGGCGGTGCTCTACGAGCGTGTGAACCGCATGGCGTTCGAGGCCCGCACGCAAGGGGCCCCGGTCACCGAGCTCGAGCAGCTCCGGAAACAGATGGATCTCGCGGCGTCCCTGCTGAAACAGGAAAAAGACCCGCTCGCCGAGGCGCCCGAACTTCGCTCCGGACCGCTCTCCCAATTGCTCGAGGGGCTGAGGCGCTCCGCGTCCACCACGGTCGTGAGCCAGATGACCCTCGGGGAGGAAGAGCTGATCGGGGACGATGGCGAACGGCTGCCTCCCGACTGGCCCAAACCCTCCGGCGAGTCGCCGGCCCCGCGGGCTCCGGTCGCACTCGACGCCGCGATCGAGACCGGGCTCCGGGATTTGATCGGCGAGATCGAGGCCCTGCGCGTGACGCTCGCGGGCGGTGGAGGCGGAGGAACCGCGCCCACCTCCGATGACGCGGCGCTCCGGACCCCCGCCCAGCTCGTGGACGCCGTGGTGCTGACCGCCGCCGACGGGATCGAAGACCTTGCGGCGGGTCTCATGCGGGCGAACGAGCTGGCCTCGGTCGCCGAGCGCGTGACCAACCGCGCCACCTTGCTCGCCCTCAACGCGGCTCTCGAGGCGACCCGCTCCGGCAGCGAAGCCTTCGCCGCGATCGCCGAGGAAACCCGCCGGCTCGCGGAGTTCGCGCGGGAAGCGACCGACACGATCTCGCGCCTCTCCTCGGAGATCGAATACAAGGTGGGTGAGACGATCACCGCCATCCACGCGACGAGCGAGGACGCCAAGACCTCCCTTGCGGAGCTGTCCGGGTCCGCGACGCCGGTCCCCAATTCCGCCAGGACCGCACGGGTTCAGATCGTCCGGTTGCTCGACCGTTCCCGTGAGCTCCTGCGCAGCGTCGGGGGCTCGGAGGTCTCCGAAACCGCGGGGGGCCGGGCCGCGACGCCGAGCCCGATTTCAACACAGGATATCGTGGAGAATGATCCCACTCCCGCCGATAACGCTACTGTTGCCGAGGGGATCCTGCTGATCGAAGGGCTGATACCCGGAGCCCGCCTCGAGAGCTGACCCCTCGCCGCAAGGGTGGAGGGCTATCGAGACCGCATGAGAACCGCCGCTTCGGAGTACCTGAACCAAACCCAAATCATGTCTCGGCTGGGCGCGACTTTCGGCGCGCTCATCCACGAGCAGGTCGCCGCCGTGCGCCGCTATCTCGACGACGAGGCCAACTACGACTCGAGCGAGCTGGCTCCGATCGCCGAGCTGGCGGTTCGTCTCGTCGAGCGCAGCGCCGAATGGCTCGAGGTCGGCGAGATCGCGAGCCTCGCCGTAGAGATGAGGGAGGCGCTGGCGCAATTGAGCCATCTCCGCCCGTCGCAGCGGCAGGAGGTCGTGGCGCAGTGCCGCGTCGCGCTCGCGGCGCAGGAGCGGTTGGTCGAGAGCCTGAGAGCCGAGGGCTTCGTGGCGCTCGTCGAGCACGCCGGGATCGTGAGCGAAGCGCTCGACCGGCTGCGAACGAACCTCAAACAGGCTCGCGCACAGGAGGTCAACTCGGCGCGCGCCATGGTCGACGAGGGCACCGCGGACATCGGCAGCCAGGAGAACCTCCTCGCGCTCACCTTCGAGATCAAGAACTCACTCATCCACCAGAACGAGCGGATCGGCTCGATGACCGACACGGTGAACGGAACGCTCGAGTCGGCGCACTCGGCGCTCACCGAGTGGGAGAGCGTCCAGAAAGCGGTCGAGCGCCAGCGGATCACCCGCGGATCGAAGCGGGGCGAGGCGCCGAGCCCTCTCGAGGGACGCTCGCTATTGATCCACCAGAAGCTCCAAGACACGACATCGGGGCTGCGCGGCCTGTCTCACGAGCTGAACCAGCTCCTGGGACTCCAGTACTCCCTCGAGCGCAGGGCACGCGATCTCGACGAGCACCTTCTCTGGGAATTCCTGGATCCGCTCGATCGGTACCTGGACGACATGTACACGGCCGCGCACACGGGAGACCGGGGACGCCGGATCTGCCTTTCGGTGCAGACCGGGGGCGTCGGGTTCGAGCCTGAGATCGGCGCCATTCTGCTCCCGCTCGTGATGCGAATTCTCGAGACCATGCACCCTCTCCCGTCCGAGGGAGACGTGACCGAGGTCGCGCTCACGGCGGCCCGGGAAGGGCTCGAGGCGCGCCTCCGAATCGAGGGGCCGGTCTCCTTCGATCCCGAGGCGCTTCAACTCCTGGAAAACGCGCTCGAGAGTCTCGGCGGGTTCGCGTCGCGCCACGAGGCGCAGGGTGTGGGGATGTCGCTCTGCCTCCAGTTTCCGATGGCGCGCTCGCTCCGGAGCTTCCTGATCGTGGAAGCCGGCGGCCAGCGCATCGCACTTCCCTGGAGCGCGATCGAGCGGATCTACGCGAGCGACGCCGATCCCACGTGGACTTCCGCGGGGATCCCGGGTCCCGTCCACTCGCTGGCGGAGCTTTTCGGCCGCGACGCGTCAGGGTCGGAGGGCCACGAGCTGTCTGGGGAAGCGGCGACGAAGCGGGCTCAGGGAAAAGAGGGAAGACCGATCGCGGTGCTTCGCTCGGGGAGCGGGTCGGCCGTCGTCACATTCGACCGGCTCGTGTGGCGCGAGAATGCGCGCTTGAAGCCTCTTCCGCCGCGCCTTTATCCGGTCGAGGAAGTGCTCGGAGGCATCATGACTCCGGATTCCGGGATCACCCTCGTGCTCAATCCGAGCGCGCTCCTCAAGCGGACCCACGCCGAGGAAGCGGGCGAAATGGACGGCTCTTCATGAAGGCGCTCCAGATCGAGAGGATCGGCCGGCCCGGCGACTTCCATTTCTCGCTCCGCGGCGTGATCGACGCCGCCGGAGCGCGCACGCTCGACCGCCTTCTGCTCCGGTGCCAGGGAAAGAGCGCGCCCCGTGTCCGCCTCGACTTCGCGGGCGTGGAGAGCATCTCGACCCTCGGCATTTCCGTCCTGAGCCGCTGGGGGCGCGTCTACGAGGAGACGGACCGCCGGATCGAGGCGAGCGGCATGGCTCCCGAGCTGGGTGCGACGCTCCAGAACGCGGGCGCCAACGTCTACGTCGCGAACACGCCGGGGCCGTCGGCGGCGGCTGCGAAGGCCGGCCCGCCAGGCAAAGCCGCCCCCGAAGCGAAGGCAGTCCACGAAGCGAAGGCGGTCGCGGAAGCGAGGGCGGGCCTCGAAGCGAAGGCGGTAATCGAAGTGAAGCCGAAGGCGAAGGCCAGGGACGAGGAGCCGTCCCCGGATGCGCCCATGGGTCCCGAGATGGCCTCGCTCCAATCCCAGCTCAAGCGAAAGATCGTCGAGTTCCGAAACCTCTTCGAGGTTTCCCAGGCATTGAACCTGGCGCAGGACCTGGACGAGGTGATGAATCTGTTCGGCTTGAGCGTGATGGGCCAGTTCGGCTTCGAGCGTCTGGCGCTCTTCCTGTGCGACCCGGATCGCGACGGACACCTGGTGCCTCGGCACGTGCGGGGATTCCCGCAGCAACACTTCAAGGACTTCGTCATCCCATGGACCACCTTCAGGCGATTCGGGCCGGAGCGCTCGTTCCTGGCACTGCAAGATTTGGAGACCAAGCAAGGCGGATCGGAGGAGATCGAGGCGCTGCGCGAGACCGACTTCCAGTGGGCCGTCTTGTTGTGGGTCCGGCGCGATCTGGAAGGGGTTCTCTTCCTGGGCGGGCGCAGCAGCCGGCGCGGAATCGGCGAGGACGACCGCGATCTCCTGACCATCCTCGCGCACCAGGGGGCCGTCGCGATCTCGAACGCGCGCGTGCATCGGGCCCAGGAGGAGCGGAACCTGGGACTCGTCCGCGGGATGATGGCGCTCATCGAGAGCCGCGACGGGTATGCGAAGGGAAGCACCGAGCGCGTCGTCCGCTACGTGAGTGCCGTCGCGAGGCTCATCGACTACCCGAAGGAACATCTGAAATCGCTCGTGTACGGGGCCGTGCTTCGCGACATCGGCATGATCACGGTCAGCGGGCTGATCTTGAAGAATCCCGCCCACCTCTCCGAGGAGGAGTGGGCGCTCATCAAGCAACATCCGATCCGAGGAGAGCAGATCCTCGAGGAGATGAACTTCCCCCGGGAAGTCATCGCGATCGTACTGAACCACCACGAACGCTGGGGCGGCGAAGGCTACCCGAACGGGCTCCGCGGGCAGGAGATCCCGCTCGGCGCCCGGATCGTTTCGATGGTGGACGCCTACGTCGCCATGACGAGCGAGCGGCCGTACCGCCGCGCGCTGCCCTACGAGAAGGCACGCCAGGTGATCGCAGAGAACTGGGGAATCCCATTCGATCCGAGCGTGGTGGAGATCTTCCTCAGCGTGCTCGACAAGATCGAGCGGCGCTCGCGGCTGAGGGCGGGGCAACCGCCGCCCGGGGGGGCGGTAGACGCGGTGGCGGCGCCGGGCTCCGCGGGATCCAATCCGGAGATCGTCGGCTCCATCGATCCCCTCGCTTCCGGGGGGACGATTCCGGATCAGCCCTTGGAGTCGCCTGGCGTCTCGGGCGTGCGCCCTGCGCTCAAGGCTGAGACCCGCGGATGAGCGCTGAGAGCTTGAGGCCCGCCACCGAACCTCGGGAGGGCAAGCAGAAGCGCACGATCCTCGTGGTGGACGACGATCGGCGCGTCGTGGACCTGCTCGAGATCTCCCTTTCCCAGAACGGCTATCACGTCACCACCGCCTCGACCGGTGAAGAGGGGCTCGAGGCCGTGCGCCGCGATACGCCCGATCTCATCATCCTCGATCTCAGGCTACCGAAGAAGAACGGCTACGAGGTCTGTGCGGCGCTGAAGAGCTCGAAGGAGACCGCCCCGATCCCGGTCATCATGGTGTCGGCGACGGCCGAAGTCGACGCGCGGCTCCAGGGCCTCATGCACGGCGCGGACGACTACCTCACGAAGCCCTTCTCTCCCAAGGAACTCTTGATCAAGGTCCGGCGCATCTTCGAGCGGATGGAGAAGGCCGAGACCCTGAGCATCAAGAACCAGGAGCTCGAGAGCGAGGTCGCCCGGAACCGCGAAGACCTCGTGGTGCGCAACAAGGAGCTTCGGTTCCAGGTCTTCAGCCTCGAGACGCTCATGGGGCTGACCCACCAGCTCAACTCCTCGCTGGATCTGGAAGGGCTTCTCGGCACGATGATCCTGAGCGTCGTGGGCCAGCTACGGGTGAATTCGGCGTGCCTCTTCCTCACCGATGCCCGCGAGGACCCCAAGAGGCTCGACGCGTGGACGTTCAAGGGGGTCAAGGAAGACCTCGTGCGATCGATCGGCTTCCTTTACGAAGACGACTTCATCCGCGCCATCCGCCCGGTGGAAGGGGAAGAGGGCCGGCCGGTCCGGTTACACGATTTGTCGGAGGATCCCTCGCTCGAGAAGAGCGTGGGTCCCTTGTACGCGGCCGGATTCACGCTCGTCTGCCCGGTCATGATGAAGCAGAAGCTCACCGCCATCCTCGCCGTCGGCGAAAAGGTGAGCGGGCAGGACTTCCAGTCCACCGATCTCGAGATGGTGAAGGCGCTCTCCGAGTCGGCTGGAATCGCGATCGAGAACGCGCGTCTCTTCAAGGACCTTCAAGAGACCTATCTCGCCACGGTCCGCGTGCTGGTCTCGACGATCGAGGCCAAGGACCCTTACACGCACGGCCATACGGAGCGGGTCGCGCAGTACGCGGTGGGGATCGCGAAGGCGATGGAATTCACGCAGGACGAGATCCAGACGATCCAGCTCGGGGCGTTCCTGCACGACATCGGGAAGCTCCACACGAGCGACTCGATCCTGCACAAGCCGGGCGCGCTCACCGAGGAGGAATGGCGTCTCGTCAAGGCGCATCCCGTTCGCGGCGCGCAAATGCTCCAGGGCGTGAAGTTCCTCGAGAAGGCCACCGACCTGGTCCGCCACCATCACGAGCGCGTGGACGGCAAGGGCTATCCGGACGGGCTTCGCGGGGACGAAATCACGATCGGGGCCAAGATCGTGAACGTGGCCGACGCGTTCGACGCCATGACGACCGAGCGGCCGTACCGCCAGGGGCTCTCCATGGAGCAGGCCATTGCCCAGCTGGAGGAGAAGGCGGGCACCCAGTTCGCGAAGGAGGTCGTCGAGGTGATGGTGCAGTCCCTGCGCGACGGCACGGTCCACGTGATCAAGAACGAATCGCCATGGCGCCAGAGCGCCAAGGCTCCGACAACCTAGGCTCCCCCGCCCCCCGGGACCCGCGCCCCTCCGCCCCATCGGGTACCTGCCGCTTCCACTCGTTGACACCGTCGAAACGCCGCCGCACCGCTGAGCTTCCACCCGCCATCCGCCGTCCGCTCTGACCCAAGCGTCAACTTCCCGTCACCTGCCTCGCGATCCCGCCTGGCTCGCCCGCGACCGCACGCGCGCCTTTCTTGGGTCCCTGGCGCGACTTACGCGATCGGGAATCGAGCGCGCGCACGCGGCACGCCGGTTGCGATGCGTGTCGTTCGGCGGGACGCTCTCTGTTTGGGGGAGAGCACTGCGGAGTCGGGGCCGCGGTGTGATGAAGCCGAGGAGGCAAAGAGGCGTCCCGCCTTGAATTTATAGTGGGGGATTGGCGCGGGCGATGGACCAGGCGGGAAGCGAGTCGCCGGTCCGCCGGGATCGCGCCGCCCTCATTTTTCGTTGACCCTTCAGGCGATCATCCGCTATCTTTTTTCGCTCGTAGTCGGCGGTACCGTTTTTCTTGCAACCACGGACGTTGGCCCGTCTGCGGCGTTCCGTTCGCCGCCGTAAGCTCGGCGCGCGGAGATCCCAAGTGACCGGGAAAACACCGAAGAAGGTCACGGGCTGGCGTCAGGTGGGCCTGCTTACGTCGATTCCGTTCATTCTCGCCCTGGCACCGATCATCGGACTTGTCATCGGGCAGCAACTCGAGCGGCATTTCGGGGCGCCCCACTGGTTGAGTTACGTCCTGCTCGTCCTGGGATTCGTCGCCGGAGTGCGCGAAACGATAAACATCATCAAGCTCTCGCAGCAGGAGGACTGACCCCCGACATGCAGCCGGCCCTTCCCCAGCGCGACATCCTGGACCGCGCGCTCCGGACCTCGTGGATCGCCGCGTTGGCGCTCGCCGCGACCCTGGCGCCGGCCCGGCCCATCACTGCGGCCACCATTCTCGCGGGTCAGCTCATCGCGTTCCTCCACTTCGTTTTCCTTCGCAAGATTGTGAAACTCTTCACAGAGCGGCGTGGCGCGGCCGGGGGGGCTACGGATGCGCCGCGCGGCATGGGGCTGCCGCTCGTGATCGGGGCGAAGCTCGCCCTCGTCTATGGCGGGCTCGCGGCGCTGATCGTCTGGGGCAGGGTCGAGTACGTGCCGCTCTGCGTGGGATTCGCGCTGCCCTTTCTCATGATGTTCCTGAAGTCGATCATGCTGGCCTTCGGTGCCGGGCCGGCTTCGCTCACGACACGGCGGGCAAACGAAACGGCTCGTTCCGCAGGGAACGCGGCCAAGCCCGCCGTGTTTTTGCTTCTCGCGGGGGCGCTCGTCGCGGGCGCCGCACTGCTCCCGTCGTTCGCCTTCGCCCAGACCGGGCACCCGGCCGCCCACGAAGCGGAAAGCGGCGCGGCGGAGCTGCCGAACTGGCTCGTGATCCTCCACGATTTCTACCCGAACAACGCGGTCATCACCTGGCTCGAGCACAATCAGATCATCGTCTTCGCGTGGATCGCGGGGCTCCTCTTCCTCCTCGTGAGCTGGCTCGCGATGCGGAAGCCAAAGATGGTCCCCGGCGTGTTCCAGAACGCCCTCGAGTGGATGGTCGAGAGCATGGAAGACGTGTGCGGCGGCCTTCTGGGTCCGCAGATCGACAAGCACTTCCCGCTCATCGGGGCGCTCTTCTTCTACATCCTCACCATCAACATGCTTGGAATCATCCCCGGCATGAAGTCGGCGACCTCCTCGCTCGACTTGACCTTGGCGCTGGCGTTGATCACGTTTCTCTACGTCCAGTTCTGGGGCATCAAGAACCTCGGGATCCTGGGCTACCTCGATCACCTCGCCGGCTCGCCGCGCGACGCGATCGGCTGGATGATGCTCCCGGTCATGCTCCCGGTGCACATCCTGGGAGAGCTCGCCAAGCCGGTGAGCCTCTCCTGCCGTCTCTTCGGGAACATCTTCGGCGAGGACACGCTGATCGTCGTATTCGTTGGCGCCACGGCCCTCCTCTTGAAGGCATCCCTATCGTTGCTCGCGGTGCCCCCCATGGCAGGCATCACCGCGCTCTTCATGATGCTCCAGACGCTCACGAGCATCGTGCAGGCGTTGATTTTTTCGCTCCTCGCCACCGTGTATCTCTACATGATGTTGCCGCACGAGACGCACGCGCACGAGGCAGCGGAGGCGGCTCACTGATCGAAACCGTTTCCACGAGGAGGTGAATCCATGCTGTTTCCAGCCGCACTAGGACTCGGACTTCCGCTCGGCATCGGCCTCGCGGCCATCGGATCGGGCATCGGCATCGGCTTCCTTGGAAAGGGAGCGATGGAGGCGATGGGACGCCAGCCCGAAATCCTTCCCAAGCTCCAGGTGGCCATGATCATCGGCTTCGGCTTCGCCGAAGCGCTCACGATCTACGCGTTCGTCACGATGTTCTTCCTTCAGGGTCGCATCGGCTGATGGAGAAGCTCGTACACATCAATCAGCTCATCGCCCACGCGATCAGCTTCATCATTTTCCTCTTCCTCGTGCGCGGCGCGTTCAACGCGATCATCTTCCCGCCCATGCGCGAGCGCCGGGAGCGGATCCGAGCGGAGTTCGAGCGCATCGAGCAGGAAAAGGGCGAGGTCGCGAAGATCCGCCAGGAGTACGAGGCTCACCTGAAGCGGATCGAGGCCGAGAGCCGGCAGCGTATCCAGGAGGCGGTCTCGGAGGGGCAGCGGGTCGCCGCCGAGATCCGTGAATCGGCGCGCAAGGAAGCCCAGGAGATGATCACGCGCGCGCGCACGGAGATCGGGATCGAGCGGGACAAGGCCCAGGCCATGCTCCGGAACGAGGTGGCGGACCTGGCGGTCGGGATCGCGGGTAAACTGCTTCGCGAGGAGCTGACCGCCGAGAAGCACCGGAAGCTGGTCGACGACTTCCTCGCCGAGGTGGAAGAGGTCAAGTGATCTCCGCCGTCCTCGCACGCCGCTACGCCCGCGCCCTGCTCGATCTCTCCCAGCGTCTCGGGGACCTCAAGGAGACGCATGCAGATCTTGAAGCGGTGTCGCGCATCTTCGAGCGCGACCCGCGCGTCCGGAGGTTCTTCGAGGCGCCGAACATCGCGCGCGCGGAGAAGGAAGCGTTCTTGGAGAAGCGGCTGAAGCCGAAGCTGAACCGGAACGTGTTCGGCCTGCTCGTGATCCTGCTCCGCCGCCGCCGGTTCGACCACCTGATCGCGATCGCGGCCGAGTTCCACAAGCTGTCCGAGGACGCGCAGGGAATCACGCGCGCCGTCGTCCGCACCGCCGTTCCCATCAGCAACAGCCAGGCGGACATCTTGACGCAGGCGCTCCATCGGAAAACCGGTAGGAAGATCACGCTCACCCGCGAGGTGGAGCCCGCGCTCATCGGGGGTGCGGTCCTCTCGCTGGATCACAAGGTCATCGACGGCACGCTCGCGACGCAGCTCTGGCGCATCCGCCGGCAGCTCCGCGAAGCGCGGGTCTGACACCAGAGGTCACCGCATGGCATTCAAGCCGGAAGAAGTGAGTTCGGTTCTCGAGCAGGAGCTGGAGCGCTACGAGTCGCGGCTCAAGATGGAGAGCGTCGGGACCGTGCTACAAGTAGGCGACGGCATCGCCCGGATCTGGGGACTCGACGACGCGATGGCGGGGGAGCTCCTGATCTTCCCCGGGGATTTGACGGGAATCGTGCTCAACCTGGAAGAGGACAACGTCGGGGCGGCGCTCTTCGGCGGAACCGACAACGTCAAGCAGGGCGATACGGTGCGCCGCACGGGCAAGATCGCCTCGGTCCCGGTCGGCGACGCGATGATCGGGCGGGTCGTGAACGCCATCGGACAACCCATCGACGGCAAGGGGCCGATTGCCACGACGAAGACGCGAGCTCTCGAGACGAACGCACCGGGCATCGTGGACCGGCAGCCCGTAAATCAGCCGGTGCAGACCGGTCTCAAGGCGATCGACTCCATGATCCCGATCGGCCGGGGCCAGCGCGAGCTCATCATCGGCGACCGCCAGACCGGAAAGACCGCGCTCGCGATCGACACGATCCTGAACCAGAGGGGCGGCGACCTTCACTGCATCTACGTCGCCGTCGGACAAAAGGACTTCACCGTCGCCAAGGTCGTGAAGATCCTGGAAGACCGCGGCGCCATGAGCTACACGACGGTCGTGTCCGCCGGCGCGAGCGAGTCCGCTCCGCTCCAGTACATCGCGCCTTACACCGGATGCGCCATCGGCGAGGAGTTCCGGGATGCGGGGAAGCACGCCCTCGTGGTCTACGACGATCTCTCGAAGCACGCCCAGGCGTACCGGCAGCTTTCCCTGCTCCTGCGCCGTCCGCCGGGGCGTGAGGCGTATCCCGGCGACATCTTCTACCTCCACTCGCGGCTCCTCGAGCGCGCGGCCAAGCTGAACGACAAGCTGGGCGCGGGCTCGCTCACGGCGCTCCCGATCATCGAGACGCAGGCGGGAGACGTCTCCGCCTACATCCCCACGAATGTCATCTCGATCACGGATGGGCAGATCTTCCTCGAGAGCGATCTCTTCTTCTCGGGCGTCCGTCCCGCGATCAACGTGGGAATCTCTGTCTCGCGCGTCGGCGGCAAGGCACAGACCAAGGCCATGAAGAAAGTCGCGGGCCGGCTGCGGCTCGACCTGGCGCAGTACCGCGAGCTGGCGGCGTTCTCGCAGTTCGGATCGGATCTGGACAAGGCCACGCAGGATCAGCTCACGCGCGGAGCGCGAATGGTGGAGCTGCTGAAGCAGGGGCAGTACGAGCCGCTGACGGTGGAGCGCCAGGTCGCGATCATCTACGCGGGCACGCAGGGCTACCTGGATGATCTGGACCTGACCGAGGTCCGCGATTTCGAGGTCGGGTTATACGAATTCCTCGACAAGGATTACGCGGATCTGGTGCACGACCTGAAAGCGAAGTACGAGCTGACCGACGCGATCGAAGCGAAGCTCAAGAAGGCGATCGTGGCCTGGAAGGAACGGTTCAAGGGCACGCGCAAGAGGCCCTCGAGGTAATCGGTGGCCACTCTTCGCGACATCCGGCGCAGGATCCGCAGCGTCAAGAGCACCGCCCAGATCACGAAAACGATGGAGATGGTCTCCGCCGCCAAGCTCCGCCGCTCCCAGACGGTGCTCGAATCGGCCCGGCCGTACGCCACCGACCTGAGCGCCGTGCTCACGAATCTCGCGGAGGCCTCGGGCGACGTCAGTCATCCGGCATTCCGGAAACGTGAGGTCCGAAACCGCGCGATCATTCTCGTCACCTCCGACCGCGGCCTCTCGGGCGCCTTCAACACGAATCTCGTGCGCGCCGCCGAGGAGCGCATGCGCGAGAGACCGCAGCCGACGACTCTGGCGCTGATCGGCAAGAGGGGCTTCGACTACTTCCGGCGTCGCTCGGCGTCGATGCTCACTTCGAAGACGGATCTCGGCGGCGTGGCCAACTGGAGTTACGCGGAGGAAACGAGCCGCGCGATCATCGCGCGATACGAAGCGGGGGAGTTCGACGAGGTGGACCTGATCTACACGCGCTTCAAGAGCGCCCTGAGCCGCTTCGTGGTCACGGAGCCGTACATGCCGCTCGGGAGCGAGGCGCTCGCGAGCGGGGGCGCGGCAAGCAGTGCTCCGCAGGCGCGCGCCGTTACGGGGACCCGCCGCGACTACATCTACGAGCCCGATCCCGGCACGATCTTGACGAGGATCGTTCCCTATTTCCTCGCGATGCGGCTCTACATGGCACTCGCGGAATCGGCCGCGGCGGAGCACGGCGCGCGGATGATCGCGATGGGATCGGCCACGAAGAACGCGAACGAGATGATCCAGACGCTCACGCTGCACATGAACCGGACCCGCCAGGCCACGATCACGCGCGAGATCGTCGAGATCGTGGGCGGGGCCGAAGCGCTCAAATAAAGGAAGGGCCATGGCGAAGGCGAGTCAGACGAACGTTACCCAGACGAGCGCGACCCAGACGAACGGCAAGGGCGGGAACATCGGCAGCATCATTCAGGTGATCGGTCCCACGGTGGACGTGCGGTTCGAGCCGGAACACCTGCCGCCGATCCTGAACGCGCTTCGGATCGATTACCCCGAGAAAGGCATCCATCTCACGGTGGAAGTCGCGCTTCACATCGGCGACGAAGTGGTCCGCTGCGTCGCCATGGCGTCGACCGACGGGCTCGTGCGCGACATGAAGGTGGTCGATAGCGGCGGACCGATCCGCGTGCCGGTGGGGCGCCAGACGCTCGGCCGCGTATTCAACCTCCTCGGCGAGCCGATCGATCAAGGCCCTCCGGTGACGCAGCCTGAGCTGCGGCTTCCGATCCACCGCGCGCCGCCTACCTTCGAGGAGCAGGAGACCGTGGCGCGGATCTTCGAGACGGGACTCAAGGTCGTGGACCTGCTCGCGCCCTACGCGAAGGGCGGGAAGATCGGCCTCTTCGGCGGCGCGGGTCTCGGAAAGACGGTCATCCTCCAGGAGTTGATCCGCAACATCGCCACCGAGCACGGCGGGTTCTCGGTCTTCTCGGGTGTGGGCGAGCGGACGCGCGAAGGAAACGACCTCTGGCTGGAGATGAAGGAATCGGGCGTCATCGACAAGACGGTGATGGTGTTCGGCCAGATGAACGAGCCGCCGGGAGCGAGGCTCCGCGTCGGACTCACCGGCGTGACCATGGCCGAGTACTTCCGCGATCAGGAGAACCAGGACGTGCTCTTCTTCGTGGACAATATTTTTAGATTCGTGCAGGCCGGCTCCGAGGTCTCGGCGCTGTTGGGGCGCATGCCTTCGGCGGTGGGATATCAGCCGACGCTCTCGACGGAGATGGGCGCGCTGCAGGAGCGCATCACCTCTACGAAGAACGGGTTCGATCACGTCGGTGCAGGCGATCTACGTGCCGGCGGACGATCTCACCGATCCCGCCCCGGCCACGACGTTCACGCACCTCGACGCCACGACGGTGCTATCGCGAAGGATCAGCGAGCTGGGCATCTACCCGGCCGTGGATCCACTCGATTCGACCTCGCGGATTCTCGACCCGCACGTCGTGGGGGAAGTGCACTACAACCTCGCGCGCGCGGTGCAGAAGGTGCTCCAGCGCTACAAGGACCTGCAAGACATCATCGCGATCCTCGGGATCGAGGAGCTGTCCGAAGACGACAAGCTGATGGTCGCCCGGGCGCGAAAGATCCAGAAATTCCTGTCTCAGCCCATGTTCGTCGCGGAGCCATACACGGGGCAGCCCGGCCGCTACGTGAAGCTCGAGGACACGATCCGCTCCTTCCAGACGATCGTCGAGGGCAAGTGCGACCACATCCCCGAGCAGGCGTTCTACATGGTCGGGACGATCGACGAGGTGTTCGAACGCGCCGAGAAGATGGGGGTCGCTGCCGCCGCGTAGCGCGGCGACGGCGAAGCGATGGCGGAACACACGTTTCTTCTCCGGCTCGTCACGCCGCAGAAGCTGCTCCTCGAAGCCGAGGTGCAGTCGCTACAGGTGCCGGGCTCCGAGGGCTACCTCGGCATCCTCGCCCACCACGCGCCTCTGATCACGGCGCTCAAGGAGGGGAAGCTCGAGGTGAAGGATCCCAGCGGGCGCGTCACCGCGTATCGGGTCACCGGCGGGTTCCTCGAGGTCTCGGACAACCGCGCGACGGTGCTGGCGGATTCTGCCGAGCTGATCACGTAGCTGTATGAGCCTGCTGAGGGGCGGGCGCCCGCCCCCAATCGATCGATCTCCAGCTACAATCCCCCCATGATCATCCTCGGCATCGAAACCTCCTGTGACGACACCGGCGCGGCCATCGTGGAAGACGGCCGCATCCTCTCGAACGTCGTCGCGGCGCAGGATATCCACGTCGAGTACGGCGGCGTGGTGCCGGAATTCGCGTCGCGCGCCCACATCACGCTGCTTCCGCAAGTAGTCCAGCAGGCCCTCGACACGGCGGGCCTCACGATCGACCGGATCGACGCGGTCGCGGCGACGCTCGGGACCGGGGCTCGTCGGATCGCTCCTCGTCGGGATCGAGTTCGCGAAGGGATTGGCGCTTGCCCGCGGCATTCCGTGGGTGGGCGTGAACCACGTCGAGGCGCATCTCGTCTCGGCGGGACTCGAATCCGAGCTGACGCCGCCCTACGTCGGCATGGTCGCATCGGGAGGGCACACGGAGATCTATCACGTGCCCGAGCCGGGTGTTTTTCATCGCGTCGGGTCGACGCGCGACGACGCGGCGGGGGAGGCGTTCGACAAGATCGGAAAGCTCATGGGGCTGCCGTATCCAGCCGGGCCTCATATCGACAAGCTCGCCCGCGGGGGGCGCGCGGACGCGATCCCGCTTCCCAGAGCAAAGCTCAAGGGGGACACGCTCGATCTCAGCATGAGCGGGCTCAAGACCGCGGCGAAGCTCTTCCTCGAGCGGGAGCCGCGCCCCATCTCCGACGAGAGGCTCCGCGACATCGCGGCCTCGGTGGAGAAGGCGATCGTCGACGTCCTCGTGGAGCGCCTCGAGACAGCGCTCAACCGCTACCCGGCGCTCGCGGTGACCGTGGCTGGGGGCTGCGCGTGCAACACGCTCCTCCGCGAAGAGACCGCGCGGCTCGCCGAATCCCGTGGCATTCCCGCCCGTTTCCCCTCCCCCAAGCTCTGCAGGGACAACGGCGCGATGATCGCCCACGCGGGGTATTTCGCGCTCCAGCGCGGGCAGGCAACCCCCTTCACCGCGACCGCCATCGCCAACCTGGACTCGTTCTCGCCGCTGCCCGTCTAGCCCGGCCACCCATCCCCGTCTGAATTTCAGTTTCCAACTCGTCCCGGGACGAGTTCCACTCATGTAAGTACCTATCGCAGCTCTAGTTAAGCGCCGAATTTGGTGCAAGTTTGGTGTCGCCCGCGCGGACCGAAGCGATCATCCCAACATGCGCTAGCGCATGTTCATCGAGCGTGACGGGGGGCCGTGCAATTTGCAATGCCCTCCCCCCGCCGCGCGACCCTCTCGAACCTCCGTATTCCCGGTCGGCGACTCAAGATCGGCCGCCTCGTAGCCGAACAATTCGAAGAGCGATATCCAGTTCCGCCGTTTGGCGGAGCTGGAAATGCTCGCGCGCAATCCGCTGTGCCCGAACGGAATTCGAGGTGTCACGCGTGACGAAGATTCAACCAGCGCCGGAGACCGGACGCATCCTCGTCATCGAGGACGATCCAAGGCTTCGGTTCATCCTCGAGAAGCAGCTCACGGATGCGAAGGACGCGTCCTACGAGGTGCGCACGGCTGAGGACGGCGTGCGCGGCCTCGAGGAAGTGCGCCGGGATCCCCCCGAGCTGATCCTGCTCGACGTGATGATGCCGAGGCTCGACGGGTACGAAGTGTGCCGGCAGCTCAAGGCGAACCCGCTCACCTCGCGCATTCCGATCATCTTCCTCACCGCCAAATCGACGTACGAGGACAAGATCCACGGGCTCGAGCTCTACGCGGACGACTACCTCACGAAGCCGTGGTCCCAGGAGGAGCTTCTCTTCCGGGTCCGGAACCAGCTCAAGACGAGACGTGGGCAGCTGCAGTCGAACGCGCTCACGGGGCTTCCCGGAAACGTCCTCATCGACGCGGAGCTCTCGCGGAGGATCGCGCAGGGAGAGAAGTTCGCGTACCTCCACATCGACCTCGACTACTTCAAGGCCTACAACGATTACTACGGCCACGCGCGCGGAGACGTGGTGATCCGGTTCGTGGCGTCCACGTTGCAAGAGCAGGTCCGGCACCACGGGGTGCCCGGCGACTTCGTGGGGCACATCGGCGGCGACGACTTCGTCGTGATCACGACCCCGGAACGCGGGGGAGCCATCGGCGACTCCATCCGCCAGAGCTTCGATGCCGGGATCGCCAGCCAGTACGACGAGCAGGACCTGAAGCGCGGCCACATCATGGTGCTCTCGAGCCGCCAGGGAGGCGTGCAGAAGTTCGGCCTGATGACGGTCACGATCCTGATCGTGAGCAACGTGGGCCGCGACGTCCAGCACAGCGCGCAGGTGGTGGACATCTCGAAGGAGCTGAAGAAGCAGGGCAAGGCAATGGAGGGAAGCGTCGTTGTCTCCGACCGCCGCTCCGACGGGACGCCCATCGTGCCCGCCGGTGACATTCCCATGGGTGAACCCCCGGCGGCGTGATGTCGAAGCCCCCGTCCGATCCCGAGCGCCAGACCGCCTTCCGTCTCCTTCCGGGGCTCTCCAGCCTGAGCTTCGCCGTCCAATCCGCCTTCGACGCCCCCGGCCTCGTGTCGGCCGTGGCGCAACACGTGCTCGAGCTCGCGCGGGCCGATACGTTCTCACTGCTCCTCCTCGACTACGAGACGGGTGAGCTCCAGGGGGAGCACTTCCGCCGCAACGTATCGGGACCCCACGGATCGTGCCGCGTCTCCCCGCGCACGGGCAGCTTCCTCTCGCAAGTGCTCCGGCGCGAAACGCTCATTGTCGAGGACGCGGCGCGTCTGGATGAGGCGGACTGGGGGGATCTCCGGATCGATGGATCGACGCCGGAAGCCGTCGTCGGTATTCCGATCATCGTCGGAACCTCGCTCCTTGGTGTCGCGGTTCTCGGCTACCACCGGCCGCTTCGCGCCAGCGCGCGCCGCCGGCGGGCGCTGCTCTTCCTCGCCGACCAGATCGGCCTCGCCGTCGACCGCATCCGCACGCACGCGGAGCTGGAGCAGAAGACGGTGCGGCTCGAAGAGGCCAGCGCGTCCCTGCGCCGGATCGATGAGATGAAGTCGGAGCTGATCTCGGTCGTCTCGCACGAGCTCCGGACGCCGCTGACCTCGATCAAGGCCTACACGGAGACGCTCATCGACAACGTGGGGAATCCCGCCTTCACGATGCAGGAGAAGTTCCTGGGGATCATCAACGAGGAATGCGACCGCCTGACCCGGATCGTGAACGACGTTCTGGACCTGAGCCGCATGGATTCCGGCCGCCGCAAGCTCAAGTCCGAGCCGCTCGACCTGAACCGGATCCTGGACGAGATCCTTCCGGCCGTGGAGCCTCAGCTTCTCGCGAGGCGTCTCACGGTGGAGCGCGCGTTCCCCTCCGACCTTCCCGCCCTCGAAGCGGACGCGGACCTCCTGAAGCAGGTGCTGGTCAATCTCGTCAACAACGCGGCCAAGTTCTCCCGCGAGGGGACCTCGATCACGATCCGCGCCACGACCGCGGGAGACCGGATGCAGATCGTCGTCGAGGATCGAGGGATGGGGATTCCCTCCGACAAGCTGGGGCGCGTCTTCGAGCGTTTCTACCGCGTCGAGGAAGGGGGCGCGGAGCGCGTCGGCGGCTCCGGACTCGGCCTCGCGATCGTGAAGAGCGTCGTGGAGCTCCACGGGGGCACGGTGCGGGTCGAGAGCGAGCTGGGCCAGGGGAGCCGGTTCGTGCTCGAGCTTCCCATGATCCAGCGCGGATTCCGGAACCTCATGCGCTCCCTCGAGCCTTTCTTCGAAACCTCCGAGCTTCGCACGATTCTCTCGAGCGCGGTGGAGATGGTGGCCGAGGTGATGGAGGCCCGCAACGTCTCGGTCATGTTCTTCAACGAGGACGGCACCGAGCTCCACATCCGGGCCGCCCACGGCCTGGATCCCGACATGGTGGCCCGCGCGCGGGTGAAGACCGGAGCCTCGATCGCGGGGTGGGTCGCCCAGACGTGCGAGAACCTGCTCGTCAACGATATCGAGAACGACCGGAGGTTCCGCAAGCTGAACCATCCGCAGTACGAGACGAAATCCCTGCTCTGCGTGCCGCTCCGGATCGCCGGAGAGGTGGTCGGCGTGGTGAACGTGAGCAGCAAGTCGACCGGACAGCCGTTCGACCCGGACGACCTGAGCCTGCTCGTAGCGATCTCGAAGCGCGTCGGGACCGCGCTGGAGCGCGTGCGCGCGGCCGGAGTGTCCGGAGACGTCTACACCACGCTCAACACCATCCGCACCGTGATCCGCGCCAAGCGGAGCTACGCGCTCTGGAGCTCCCGGCGCGCGTTCAAGCTCGCGACCGATCTGGGCCGGAAGCTCGGTCTGCCGGAAGAGGAGCTGGAGGTCCTGGGCTACGTGGCGCGGGTGCACGACGTGGGCATGCTGGCCGTGGGGGAGGATCTGATCCTGAGCACACGTCGGTGGACCGAGCAGGAGCGCCGGCGCGTGGAAACGCACCCGCGCGACGGCGTCCGCGTGCTGCAGCCGATCGAATTCGCCTCCCGCGTGAACGAGATCATCCTGAGCCACCACGAGCACTGGGACGGCCACGGCTATCCGCGCGGGCTGTCCGGCGAGGACATTCCGCTCGCCGCGCGGATCCTGGCCCTGGTCGACGCGTTCGAGGCCATGACGCTGGGACGCCCCTATCGCGATTCCATATCCGAGACGGAGGCGATGGCCGAGATCCGCCGCTGCTCGGGGACGCAGTTCGACCCGCGCGTCGTCCAGGAGTTCGAGGCGTTCCTCGCGAAGCGCGGAGCCGACCGCGCCGCGACCATCCCCCGGACGGGAGCGACCCGATGATCCCGTCCGTCGAGCTCCTCTGGGCCCTCGCGGCCGCGGTGCTCCTCCTCGTGGAGCAGGGGCGGTACCGCCGCTCGCTCCGGCACGAGCTCAAGTCGCTCCGCAGCTCCTACGACGCCGCGATCCACCGGAACGACGAGCTGAACCAGGCCAGCGACAAGATGGGCGATCTCTACCGCCACCAGCTCCTCTCGAGCCGCAAGGGCGCCGCGCGGATCAAGAAAGTGCTGGAGATCGCCATGAGCATCAATTCCAACCTCTCCCTGGACAAGGTGCTCCACGAAATCGTCCACGCCGTCTCCGACGCCGCGGGATTCCGGATCGTGCTCCTGCGCGTCCTGAACGAGACGAACGATCAGTTCGAGGCCCGCGCGTTCGCCGGGTTGAACCGCGAGGCGATCCGGAAGCTCGAGAATCTCCGGATTCCGCGCTCCGAGTTCGAGAGCTGGCTCAAGGAGGAGTTCCGCGTCGGCCGGTCCTACTTCATCGGCCACGAGAAAGATTTCTGGGGCAAGGACGATGACGAAGGCTGGGTGCCGGACCTTGGTGTGCGCCAGGAGGGGGAGTGGCACCAGGAGGACGTGCTGTTCGTGCCGCTCTACACGAAGGACAACACCGTGATCGGCTACTTCTCGGTGGACGATCCCGTGGACCGCAGGCTTCCCTCGCGCGAGACCATCGAGACGCTCGAGATCCTCGCGACCCACGCGGTCGTGGCGATCCAGAACGCGAGCCTGTACGAGCGCCTGAATCAGAGCATGTCGCGGCTCGAGGAGGCCAGCGAGCGCACCGAGGAGGTGGCGGACCTCAAGAACATGTTCATCTCCACGGTCTCGCACGAGCTCCTGACTCCCCTGACCGCGATCCGCGCGTACGCTGAAGCGCTTCTCGAGCACGTCGGCTCGACGAACATCGACATGCAGCGCCAGTTCCTTGGCGTGATCGACGAGCAGAGCCTGAAGCTCAGGCGCCTGATCGATTCCATCCTCGAGCTCTCCCAGCTCGAGTCGGGCCGGTTCCGGATGAGCCGCGAGCCCTTCAACCTGATCGGGCTCACGGAGGAGGTGGTGGCGGGACTCCGCGACATGGCGGACGCGAAGAAGATCACCATCGCCGTTCAGTCCGAATCCGCCGAGATCGTGGTGGAAGCCGACCGCGGGCTCATTCGCCGGGCCCTCACCAACCTCGGCAGCAACGCCATCAAGTTCACGCACGAGGGGGGGACGGTCACGTTCCGCACCACGACCGAGGGCCGCGCGGTGCGAATCCAGGTCGAGGACACCGGGATCGGGATTCCGAAGGAGGAGATCGATCGGATCTTCGACAAGTTCTACCAGATCGACAGCTCGCTCTCGCGCGAGTACCCGGGCGTGGGTCTGGGGCTCAGCATCGCGAAGAGCATCGTCGAGTGGCATGGAGGAGAGGTCTCTGCCGAGAGCGAGTCCGGCGTCGGCTCGCGCCTCACCGTGGTTCTGCCGGTCACGCCCGGCGATGCCCACGTGATCACCCACGCCTCCTCGAGCCCGGCCCGCTCGGTCTCGGATCATCTGACCCGGCTCACCGTCGAGATGATCGCCGAGGTCATGAACGCGCGCACCGCGTCGTTCATGCTGGTGGACGAGGACAAGTCCGAGCTCTACATCCGCGCGGCGCGGGGGCTCCGCCAGGAGGTCGTGTCCGGCACGAGGGTCAAGATCGGGGACTCGATCGCGGGCTGGGTCGCGCAGCACGGCCAGCCGCTCCTCGTCACGAACGTGGAGGAGGACCCCCGGTTCGAGCGGCAGAACGGACACCAATACGAGACCAAGTCGCTCCTCTCGGTACCGGTCAAGATCGAAGGGCGGGTCGTCGGGGTGATCAACATCAACAACAAGGTCTCCTGTACCCCCTTCACCGAGGACGACCGGGCGCTTCTTTCCTCGCTCGCGGAACGGGTGGGCCTGGCCTGGAAGCGCGTGACCGATCACGAGCGCACCTCCGACCGGACCGACGAGACCGCCAAGGCCTTGACCGCGATCATCGAAAACGCCAGGCGCAGCCGCCTCAAGCTGAACTCGGGCTCCATGGCCGGCCGGGCGGTTGCCCTCGGACGGAAGCTGGGGCTGAGCGAAGAGGACGTCGAGGTCCTGGCCTACGTCGCCAGCGTGCACGACGTCGGCATGGGGCAGATCGATCTCTCCGTCCTGCAGGAGCCGGGAAGCCTGGACGACGAGACCTGGGCCCGCGTGGCGATGCATCCACTTCGTTCGGCGGAGATCGTGAAACCGATCGAGTTCCAGGAGCAAGTGACCGAAATCATTCTCGCGCACCACGAGCGAATGGACGGGAAAGGCTATCCCAAGGGGCTCAAAGGAACCGCCATTCCGATCGGGGCGCGGATCATCGCGGTCCTCGACGCCTACGAGTCCATGACCATCGGGAGGCCGTACCGCCAGGCCATGACCCACGCCGACGCGCTGCACGAGCTCCGGGCCTGCGCCGGCACGCAATTCGATTCGCGGGTCGTGGAGGCATTTGCGCAACTATATGAATCCGAGGCGAATACGAAGCTAGTTCGGGCTGGAGAACCGGCGTAAGGAGCCGATAGGAATCATGTCCAGAGGCACGAGGAGGTGAGTCGGATGTCCAAAGGGAAAATCCTGGTAGTAGACGATGAGATCTACATCGTCCATATCCTCGACTTCAGCTTGGGGATGGAGGGCTATGAGGTCGTCACCGCCCTCGATGGAGAACAGGCCCTCGAGAAGGTGAAGACCGAGAAGCCGGACCTCATCGTGCTGGACATCATGATGCCGAAACTGGACGGATACGAGGTGTGCAAGAGCATCAAGTCGAGCGCCGCCACCCAGCACATTCCGGTGATCCTCCTCTCCGCCAAGGGCCGGAATGTGGACCAGAAGCTCGGGTTCGACGTGGGAGCGGACGACTACATCACGAAGCCGTTCAGTCCCAGGAAGCTTGTGGAGCGCATCAACCAACTGCTCGGTCAGACCGTCACCGAACGCCCGACGCCCTCCGCTTAGCCCGCCGCCGGCGCCCCCCCTCTCGGATTCGCACCGGCGAGTGATACCATGCGCTCGCCATGGCCCTGGTACGCGTCGCCGTTCCCATCCCGCTCGCCCGCGAAGAGACGCTCGTCTATGAAATCCCCGAGGAGGAGACCCCCGAGGTAGGCCTGCGCGTGCTCGTTCCCGTCGGGCCGCGTCGCGTCTGGGGCACCGTGCTGGGCGTGGAAGCGAAGACGCCCGGATTCCGCGTGCGCAAGATCACGGGCATCCCTACGCCCCGCCTCGTGGTCACGCCCGAGCTCCTCGATCTCTGCCGCTGGGTGGCCGACTACTACGCCGCCAACCTGAGCGACGTGCTCCAGGCGGCCGTGCCCTCGCCCGGAGGCCTCACGCGCCACGCTCCACGGGGCGCGGCCGAGGATGCCGCGGCGTGGCTCCAGGCCGCCCCGCCGAGCCGCGAGGAATTGAACGAGGAGCAGCGCGCGTCCCTTGTGTCCCTCGAGGAGGCGATCCGCTCGCGCGAATTCCGCGCGTACCTCCTTTTCGGGGTCACCGGGAGCGGGAAGACCGCGGTGTACCTGCACGCGGCCGCGGAAGCGCTCCGATCCTCCGGGCAAACGCTCATCCTCGTGCCCGAGATCGCGCTCTCGCCACAGACGCTCGATTCCTTCCGCCGCGCGGGATTCACGCGCGTGGCGCTCTATCACAGCACGCTCCGACCGCGCGAGCGTGCCGACGTCTGGCGCGCCGTCGCGGCGGGGGAAATCGATCTCGTCGTCGGAACCCGCTCGGCCGTGTTCCTCCCGTTCCGGAACCTCCGCCTCATCGTCGTGGACGAGGAGCAGGACGGGGCCTACAAGCAGGACGACGCCCCGCGGTACCACGCGCGAGACGTGGCCCTGGTGCGGGCACAGCGCTTGGGCGGCGTGGCGGTGCTCGCCTCGGCCACCCCGAGCATGGAGACGTTCGCGCGGGTGAAGCGGGGAAGCTGCGGGCTGCTGCGCCTGCCGCAACGGATCGACGGTCGTCCGCTCCCCACCGTGAGGATCACGGACCTGAGGCATCGGCACGCGGGGGGCGCCATGACACCCGCGGAGTCCCGCTATCTCGGTCCGACGCTCGTCGAGTCCATGGCGCGGACGCTCGAGCGCCGCGAGCAGGCGATCCTCTTCCTGAATCGCCGCGGGCACTCCACCTATCTCCAGTGCCGCGGCTGCGGCGATGTGGCGCGATGCGAGCGCTGCGACGTCTCGCTCACGGTGCACCTCGCGGACCAGTCGCTCCGCTGTCATTACTGCGGCGCCGAGCGGGCGCTCAAGCCCGCGTGCGCGGGATGCGGGGCCTCGAACCTCTGGTTCGGGGGCGTCGGCATCCAGAGGGTGGAGCGCGAGGTCGCCCGACTCTTCCCCGCGGCCCGGCTCGCCCGGCTCGACTTCGACGCGACGCGCAAGCGCGGCTCCGCGGGGGCGATCCTCGGCGCCTTCCGCGACGGCGAGACGGATATCCTTCTGGGGACGCAGATGGTCACGAAGGGATTCGACTTTCCGCTCGTGACGCTGGTGGGGATCATCGTGGCGGACCTGCAGCTCTATCTTCCCGACTTCCGCGCGGCCGAGCGGACGTTCCAGCTCCTGACCCAGGTGGCGGGGCGCGCCGGGCGCGGGGACCGCGCGGGGGAAGTGATCTTGCAGACATACGATCCCGACCATCCGGCGCTCCGTTGCGCGGCCGCGCAGGATTTCGAGATGTTCTACGAGCAGGAAGCCGCCGAGCGCCGCGAGCTTCGTTACCCGCCCTTCGGGTATCTGGTGGAAGTAGAGGTCCGCGGCGCGCGACAGGAGCGCGTCATACGCGAGGCCAAAGCGCTCTTCGACTCGCTCTCGTCCGTCGCGCGAGGTCTGGACGTGGAGCTCCTGGGCCCGGCTCCAAAACCGATTTCACGCATCAAAGGTAGTGAGCGGTGGCACATCCTGATCCGCGGCGGCTCCCGGAAACAGATCCAGACGCTCCTCCGAAACGCCCTTCCGATTCTCCGCGCGAGAAGGCCGTCGGGGATCCGGGTAGCGGTCGACGTCGACCCCAGGCAGGTCCTGTAAATAGATATCACCATGCGTGTTACGCCGCTGATCACGGCGTTCGGGGGCGGGGAAGCCGCTTGACATGCCCCCCGGCGGGGTCTCTAATCAAGGCCACGGATTCGGAACGTGCGCCGTCGCGCGCGGTATCTATCAGTATCGGTACATATATGTATGGAGAGTCGCCGACAGCCGGCACCGGAGGGCGGATGCGTTTCTACTCCCGTTCATTGATACGCGGCATGGGGACCGGGCTAATCGCCTCGGTCGTGCTCCTGGCCGCCGGCACCGCCTCCGCGAGCGTCTGCTTCACGAGCGGCAAGGTCTACATGCAGCAGAAGGTGTACGACAAGGCCGTCTATTTCCTCGAGTGCGCGAGGAAGGGTGAGCCGGGGAACATCGACGTACTCGCGCTCCTCGCGATCGCGCGCTCGGAACAACGCCAATTCGTTTCCGCCGGCGCTGCCTTCCAGCTCGCGATCGATGCGGCGAAGAAGAAGAACGATCAGAAGAAGATCCAGGAGCTCGAGCGAAATCGCCTCTCGGTGAACGCCCGCCTCTTCAACGCGGGCGTGAAGGCCCTGAGCGGCTCGGGAAGCCTCGACGTTCGCAGCGATCGCTCCTCCGGCGACGAATCCTCTCCGCAGGGGAAGGCCGAGAAGCAGTACGGCGCGCCCAGCGAGTTCGTGCGATTCACGGAGAAATCCGGCGACCACGAGTTCTGGTACTACCCGGATCAGAAGATGGCGCTCTACTTCGCGCCGGGCGCCGACGAAGCCAAGAAGAGCGACTACGTGCCCTACCAGGGCCTCGGCGATCCGCAGAAGGCGGTCACCGATACGACCGTATTCCCGCCTTATTCGGGTATCTCCACGGTCGCCGAAGCGGCGTACGACTTCGAGCTCGCCTCCTACGTCGATCCCGCGTCGATCGAGACCTACCAGAACCTGGCCTACGTCTACAGCCTCCTCGGCCGCACCGACGACGCCATGGGCGCGGCGCAGCGCGGCCTCCAGATCAAACCCGATGACGCCAGGCTGCATCAGAATCTCCAGGCAGCCGTGATGCAGCGGGCGCAGCGCCTTTTCAACGGGGGAAAATACAAGGAGGCCATCGAGGCGTTTCGCGCGGCCATGCCGAACGACACTGCGAACGCGGCCAAGTACCAGATCCGCATCGCGGACGCCTTTGTGCGCATGGCCGAGAAGCTCGGGAAGGGTACGCCGGAGCAGAAGGCAGCCTACGACAGCGCCGCGGTCGGCTTCGCGACCGTGCTGGAGATATCTTCAGCGTCCGACTCCCTCAAGCAGAACGCGATCTACAACGCGATCGTGATCTACGCGAACCAGGAGGCCTATCCGAAGGCGATCGCGCTGGCCGACAAGGCGACCGCGACCTATCCGAACAACAAGGAAATCTGGAGCATCACGGGGCAGACCAAGTTCCAGACGAACGACTTCAAGGGCGCGGCCACCGCGCTGATGCATGCGCTCGAGCTGGACCCCCAGGACGCGACCAACCACCAGTTCTTGTTCCTGTCCTACAATAAGCTCGGGGACCCGGGGAGCAGGGAGAAGTCGGTCGCCGAGTACACGATCTACAAGGCGCTGACGCAGGGCTCGAAAAAAGACCCCAAGGTATGGGTGGACTCCGCCGATAACCGTCTGGGCGCCGAGAACCAGCTCAAGACGGTGTTCAAGACCGAGGGCTACCCTGAAGAGGTCTACACCTACAGCGAAGAGAACAAGACCTTCGAGACGTGGTTCTTCTGGTCGAAGGGAAAGTCGTTTACCTTCATGGAGGGACAGATTTTTTCGAAGGGCGCCTTTCCCCCGAAGAAATCCAGTTAGCGCCTTCCACAATTGACCTTGACACCATCCGGGGGGATCGGTAGTCTAAGGATCACGGACCAACCAGGGGGTCCTAGGGCCGGGAAGTGACCGGGCCCTGATGTAAGTTCCCCGAATTTGGATCGCCAGTGCGCGGTCGCACGGCAAGCCACACCGGAAGCAACCAACAACCCTCTTAAGAAGCACCAGAAATTTCGGATTCCCTCTACCTTGAGGACCGCTTTTCGGCTGGCATAACAACAATGTCCCGCACGACAACAACCCCAACCAAGCGACGCGGCGTCGACACGCCCGTCGCCACCACGGACAACAACATCGAGGAGTCGCAGATCGACATGGAACAACAAACAGAAGCACCGCTCAGTCCCGCCCCGAGTAGCGCTCCGCCGTCGCCCCCCCAGAAGGGCCTCGACATCATTCAGCTCAAGAGCAAGACCATCGCGGAGCTGATGGAGCTGGCGCACTCGCTCAACGTGCAGGGTACGAGCGGCCTCAGGAAGCAGGAGCTGATCTTCAAGATTCTCGAAGGGCAGACCGAGAAGAACGGTCTCATCTTCGCGGAGGGAGTGCTGGAGATCCTCTCCGAGGGGTACGGATTCCTCCGCTCACCCGACTACAACTATCTGCCGGGCCCGGACGACATCTACGTCTCGCCGTCCCAGATCAAGCGGTTCGATCTGAGGACGGGGGATACGGTCTCCGGCCAGGTTCGCCCGCCGAAGGACGGCGAGCGTTACTTCGCGCTGCTCCGGGTCGAGGCCGTCAACTTCGAGCCTCCCGAGGCGGCGAAGGACAAGATCCTCTTCGACAACCTGACGCCGCTCTATCCGCAAGAGAAGCTGCGGCTCGAATCGCGCGCGGAAGACATGCCGACGCGGATCATGGATCTCCTGACCCCGATCGGAAAGGGGCAGCGTGGATTGATCGTGTCGCCGCCCCGCGCCGGGAAGACGGTCCTGCTCCAGAAGATCGCGAACTCGATCACGGACAACCATCCCGAGGTCATGCTCATCGTGCTCCTGATCGACGAGCGGCCCGAGGAAGTCACGGACATGGAGCGGTCGGTCAAGGGCGAGGTAGTATCCTCCACGTTCGACGAGCCGGCCGAGCGCCACGTGCAGGTCGCGGACATGGTCATCGAGAAGGCGAAGCGGCTCGTGGAGCACAACCGCGACGTCGTGATCCTTCTCGATTCGATCACGCGGCTCGCGCGCGCCCACAATACCGTGGTGCCGCACTCGGGCAAGATCCTCTCGGGCGGCGTCGACGCGAACGCGCTTCAGAAGCCGAAGCGCTTCTTCGGGGCAGCGCGCAACATCGAAAACGGCGGCAGCCTGACGATCGTCGCCACCGCGCTGATCGAGACCGGGAGCCGCATGGACGACGTCATCTTCGAGGAGTTCAAGGGCACCGGCAACATGGAGGTTGTCCTCGATCGGAAGCTGGCCGATAAGCGCATCTTCCCGGCCATCGACATCAACCGGTCGGGAACGCGCAAGGAAGAGCTTTTGATGAGCCAGGAGGAGCTGAACAAGGTCTGGATCCTCCGGAAATTCCTGAACGAACTGAACCCAGTCGAAGCCATGGAATTCTTGATCGGCAAGATGAGCCAGACCAAGACGAACAAGAAATTCCTGGCCATGATGAACACGTAAAGGGAGCGTAGGCCATGAAACGAGGCGTCCATCCAGGTTATTTCAACACCAAGATCGTGTGCGTCTGCGGGAACGTGATCGAGACCCGCGCCACCGTGAAGGACACCGTGCACGTGGAAATCTGCTCGAACTGCCACCCCTTCTTCACGGGCAAGCAGAAGCTCGTGGACACGGCGGGCCGGATCGAGCGCTTCCGCCGGAAGTACGGGATCAAGGACAAGGACAAACCGGCCGAAGCCGAATCGCCGGCCGGCGCCTAGTCGGTCCCGCCCTCTTCCCGACACTCGTCCCCGCGATGCCAGAACGCTATTCGCCAATCGGTGGGCAGGCCGTCATCGAAGGCGTGATGATGCGCTCGCCCGGGAAGGTCGCGACCGCGGTGCGCCTGCCCGACGGGACGATCCAGGTCAAGACCCGGGAGTTCGTCTCGATCTCGCGCCGCACCTCCTTCTTCGGGCTGCCGATCGTCCGAGGGGCGGTCGTGCTCGTGGAATCGCTCCGGATCGGAATCCAGGCGCTCGCGTTCTCGGCGGAGGCGGCGGTCGCGGTGGAAAAGGAGAAACCCCGGAGCGAGGCGCGCTTCGGCACGCTCGGGCTGGGCATGGGATTCACGGTGGCGATCTCGTTCCTCCTGGGATTCCTCATCTTCTTCTACCTTCCCCTGAAGCTCACCGACCTGACCGGCGTCCGCCAGGGTCTCCTGTATAACGTGATCGACGGCGCGATCCGGCTCGTGTTCTTCCTGATCTACATCTTCGCGGTCGGATTCTGGGGGGAGATGCAGCGCGTGTTCATGTATCACGGGGCCGAGCACAAGACGATCCACAATCTCGAGTCCGGACAGGAGCTGAATCCCGAGACGGCGCAGACGTTCAGCCGCTTTCACCCACGCTGCGGCACGAGCTTCCTCTTCCTCGTCGTGATCGTGAGCTTCTTCGTCTTCGCCTTCCTGGGCCGCCCCGATACCTGGCAGGCCCGCCTGCTGCGCTTCGCGCTCATTCCGGTGATCGCCGGCATTTCCTTCGAGATCATCCGATTCGCCGGCGCCCACTACGACAAGGCGTGGGTGCGGTGGCTCAGCGAGCCCGGCCTGCGGCTTCAGCGGCTCACGACGCGCGAGCCCTCGAGCGACATGCTCGAGGTCGCGATCGCCGCGCTTCGCGCCGTCCTCTAAGGAGGGATCCGTCATCCGCGAAGCGCTGGAACGGGCGAAGGCCCGATTCGAAGAGCTGACCCAGAAACTCGCCGATCCGAATCTGCACCAGAATCCGGCCGAGCTGCGCCGTATCAGCAAGGAACGAAGCTCGCTCGAGGATCTGGTCGACGCGGCCCGCCGCTACGATCAGGTGCTCCATCGCGTGGCCGAGGACACCGCCATTCTCCGCACCGAGAAGGACGCGGAGCTTCTGGGCATGGCCAAGGCGGAGCTGGTGGAGCTCGAGGCCGAGCGCGCGAAGCTGGAGGCCGAGCTGCCCAGACTGTTATTGCCGCCCAATCCCCTCGACCAGAAGAACGTCATCCTCGAAATCCGCGCCGGCACCGGCGGAGACGAGGCGGCGCTCTTTGCCGCCGAGATGCTGCGCATGTACGTGAAGTACGCGGAGCGCCACGGCTGGCGCGCCGAGGTGCTGAGCACGAGCCCGGCGGGGGCGGGCGGCGCCAAGGAGGCGATCGTCTCGATCGAGGGGGACGGCGCCTACAGCCGGCTCAAGTACGAGAGCGGTGTCCACCGCGTCCAGCGCGTTCCCGAAACGGAGGCGAGCGGAAGGATCCATACTTCCGCGGTCACGGTCGCGGTGCTGCCCGAGGCGGAGGAGGTGGATGTGGAGATCAAACCCTCCGATTTGCAGGTGGATGTCTTCCGCTCCTCGGGACCCGGCGGGCAGAGCGTCAACACCGCGGACTCCGCCGTCCGGATCCGGCACATCCCCACCGGGATCGTGGTGCAATGCCAGGACGAGCGCTCCCAGCTCAAGAACAAGGCGAAGGCGCTCAAGGTGCTTCGCGCGCGGCTCCTCGACATGGAGATTCAAGAGCAGGAGCGGAAGCTCGCGCAGACGCGGAAATCCATGGTTTCGAGCGGGGACCGGAGCGCCAAGATCCGGACGTACAATTTTCCTCAGGGCCGTGTCACGGAGCACCGGATCGGCCTCACGCTGTACCGGCTGCCGAGCGTGCTGGAGGGGGATCTGGACGAAGTGGTGGACGGGCTCTTTCACGCGGAGCAGGCCGAGCGTCTCGCCGCCTCGGGCGAGACCGCCCCGAATCGCTCATGATCCCACGCGACGCGGCGAGCCTGACCCCGCACCTGACGCGGAGCGCCCTCGTGGCTCAGGCCCGGAACGCGCTCGAGCGCTCCGGAATTTCCTCGCCGGCCCGCGACGCCGAGACGCTCCTGCTCCACGCGCTCGCGATCTCACGCACCCGGCTCTGGTCCGATCGAACCGCGGCGGTGTCGGAAGAGGGGGCCGCCCGGTTCGCCCGGCTCCTCGAGGCACGCTGTCGACGTGTGCCGCTCCAGCACCTCCTGGGCGAGGTTTCCTTCCACGCGGCCGAGCTCGACGTCGAGCCCGGGGTATTCATCCCCAGGCCGGAGACAGAGCGGCTGGTCGAGATCGTGCTGCAAGAGCTGGACGCCGAGCTGGGCGAATCCCCGCCGGGCGGGACCATCGTGGACCTGGGGACCGGAACCGGCGCGATTTCGATCGCACTGCTCCTCACGCTCCCGAAGGGATGGACCGCGGCGGCGATCGACCGGTCCGAGAAGGCGATCGCGCTGGCCTCCCGGAACGCGCGGCGAAACGGCGTGGCACGGCGCCTGACCCTCCGGATCGCCGATTTCCGCGAGCCGCCTCCCTCGAGCATCCCTTGCCCCGCCGACGTGCTCGTTTCGAATCCTCCGTACGTCCCCACCGGCGCGATCCAGGGGCTCATGCCCGAAGTGCGCGAGCACGACCCCCTGGAGGCCCTTGACGGCGGCGCCGACGGTCTCGATGCTTTTCGCACGCTGGCCGGCAGCATCGAAGCCTGGCTCAAACCGGGCGGCATCCTTGCGCTGGAGATAGGCGAGAATCAGGCCGATCCATGCATGGAGCTGTTCAAACCGCACCTCTCGGGGGCCCGCATCTCGCGGGATCTCGCGGGGATACCAAGGGTTTTGACCGGAAGGCGGCGGGGTGCCCGATGAGCACGAGGACCACGAAGCAGGCGGCGGCGAAGACACCGAAAACCGACGAGAAGAGCGAGGCGACGGGCATGGATGAGGTCTGGATCGAAGGAGGCCGTAAGCTCAAGGGCCAGGTCGCGGTCAGCGGCTCGAAGAACGCGACCCTCCCGATTCTGACGGCCACCCTGCTCGCGCCCGGGATCTATCGCTTCACGAACGTGCCGAACCTCCGCGACATCTCGACGATGCTCGAGCTCCTCACGCTCTTCGGCGTCCGCAGCCGGCGCGACGACGAGCACGCGCTCCTCGTCGATTCCACGAATTCGCACAACGCCGATGCCCCCTACGAGCTCGTCAAGACGATGCGCGCGTCGTCTACGTTCTGGGTCCGCTTCTCGCGCGGTTCGGCGAGGCGCGTGTCTCCCTGCCCGGCGGCTGCGCGTGGGGCCCGCGCCCCGTGGACCTCCACATCGGCGGGATCGCAGCGACTCGGCGCCGACGTGGAGATCGAGCACGGCTACATCGTCGCCAAGAGCGGCAAGCTCAAGGGAGGCGTCATCTCCTTCGAGATCTCGAGCGTCGGCGCGACCGGCGAACATCCTGATGGCGGCCGCGGCCGTGGAGGGGGAGACCGTGATCGAGAACGCGGCGTGCGAGCCCGAGATCGAAGCGCTCGCGCAGTTCCTGGCCTCGACCGGGGCCGAGATCGACGGCATCGGCACCTCGCGGCTCACCGTCAAGGGCTCGACCCGCCTCCATCCCGCCGACGCGCGATGATTCCGGATCGGATCGAGGCGGGCACGTTCCTCGCCGCGGCCGCGATCACCGGGGGTGACGTCGAGGCGACATGCGTGGATCCCGCGCAGCTGGGCGCCGTGCTCGGGAAGCTCGAGGAGGCGGGGGCCGAGGTGATCATCTCGGATCGAGGCGTGAGGGTCCTGGCACCCGAGCGACCGCGGCCGGTCCGTGTGGCGACCGCGCCCTATCCCGGTTTTCCGACCGACATGCAGGCCCAGTTCATGGCGCTCCTCTCCGTCGCGAGCGGCACCAGCACGATCACCGACACGATCTACACGGACCGCTTCACGCACGTGGCGGAGCTGCAGCGGCTGGGCGCGGACATCCGCGTCGAGGGAAACACCGCGATCGTGCACGGCGTGCCCACCCTGAGCGGCGCTCAGGTCATGGCCACCGACCTCCGCGCCTCCGCGGCCCTCATCCTCGCGGGGCTCGTGGCGGAGAAGGAGACCCGCGTCTCCCGCGTCTACCATCTCGACCGCGGCTACGAATGGATCGAGGAGAAGCTCCAAGGACTCGGAGCCGCGATCCGCCGCGTTCGAGCCTAGCGCGCAGCGGCACATGCGTCCGGTCGTGGTCGGCACCGCGGGGCACATCGATCATGGAAAGACGGCGCTCGTGCGCCGCCTCACCGGCATCGACACCGACCGCCTCAAGGAAGAGAAAGAGCGCGGCATCTCGATCGATCTCGGATTCGCGCACCGCACGCTCCCGTCCGGCCGCCGCATCGCGATCGTGGACGTCCCGGGGCACGAGCGCTTCGTCAAGAACATGCTCGCGGGCGCCACGGGAATCGATCTCGTGCTGCTCGTGGTCGCTGCCGACGAAGGCGTGATGCCGCAGACGCGCGAGCACCTCGCGATCGTCGATCTGCTCAGGATCGACCGCGGGGTCGTGGCGCTCACGAAGGCGGATCTTGTCGATTCCGAGACGCTCGGCGTCGTGCGAGCCGAGGTGGAGGAGCTGCTCGCGACGACGCCGCTGCGCGGGATTTCTCTCGTACCCGTATCCGCGGTCACCGGGCAGGGAGTCGAGGCGCTGCTCGAAGCGCTCGACCAGGCGGCGGGACAGGCGCGCGGTCGCGACAGCACCGGCGTGGCCCGTCTCCCGATCGACCGGGTGTTCTCCGTGGAAGGCATCGGAACCGTGGTGACCGGGACGCTCTGGAGCGGGACCGTGCGCCCGGGGGACTCGCTGGAGCTTCTGCCGGCCGGAAGACCCGTGCGGGTCCGCCAGGCGCAGGTGCACGACACGACCGTCCAGGAAGCCCACGCGGGTCAGCGCACGGCGCTCGCGATCCACGGCGTCCCACGCGAGAGCGTCATGCGGGGGCATTGGCTCGCCACACCCGGCCGGTACCGTCCTTCACACCTCCTCGACGTCAGGCTCGAGCTGCTGGGCTCGGCCGGAAAACCGCTCGGTTCCCGGTCACGGCTTCGCTGCCATCTCGGCGCGAGCGAGATCCTCGGCCGCGCGGTCCTCTTCGACCGCGACGCGCTGTCTCCCGGTGGCTCGTGTTACGCGCAGCTTCGGCTGGAGGAGCCCGCCGTGGCCTCGGCGGGCGATCGGATCGTGATCCGCTCCTACTCTCCGGCGGCCACGATCGCCGGCGCGACGGTGGTCGATCCGGCTCCCCCGAAACGGTCGAGGTTGGGCCCCGGCGACCGCGCGCGCATGGAGACCCTCCTCGAGGGCTCGGCCGCCGAGAAGCTGGTGGCGCTCGCGGAGGAGGCGGGATCAGCCGGGATCGCGGGCGAGGGCGCGGCGGTGAGGCTTGGCTCGGCCCCCGAGTCGATCACGGAAGCGGCTTCGGCGGCGGTGGCCGCGGCGATCTCGGTGGACGCCGAGGCGAAGCTCGTACGCCTTCGAGATGGACGGCTCCTGACGCCGGCCGCGTGGGCGGACGCCCTGGAGCGCGTGGGGACCCGCGTGGCCCGCTACTCGGAGGCGCACCGGCTTCGGGACGGAATTCCCAAGGGAGAGCTGAAAAGCCTGCTCGCCCGCGAGCTTCCCCCTCCGGTCTTCGACGAAGCTCTGGACGTCCTGGTCGCGGGGAACCGCCTCGCGCTCAAAGGGGACCGGGTCATGCTTCCCGAGGGGGCGCCCGCGCTGAACCCCGAGCAGGCGCAAGCCGTGGGCGAGCTCGAGCGAAAGCTCGCCGGAAGCGGCTTCCAGGTGCCCGAGGTCTCGGAGCTGACCCGCGGAATTCCACAGGCGGATCGTCCCGCGGAGCTGATCCGGTACCTGGTCGACAGCGGCCGCGCCGTGAAGATCACCTCGGAGCTCCTCTACCCGAAAGCCCTCTGGGACGATCTGGAGGGACGGCTCCGCTCCCATTTCCAGAAGAACGCCACGCTCAGCATGGGCGCGTTCAAGGACCTGGTCCAAGTCTCGCGAAAGTACGCGGTTCCGATGCTCGAGCACCTCGATCGGACGGGGGTCACGCGCCGTGAAGGCGACGAAAGGGTCGCGGGCCCGCGCCTCCAAGGGGCCGCCGGCGGCGAAAACTGACAGGGGTGTGACTTTTCTGGCATCCCGCGATTGCAATTCGTCACTTTGTCTGCTATTCTCCTGAACGTACGGTGGGTGGATTACTCCCCTCCTTCCACTCAGCGCCCGCGCTGCCGGGTGGGGGCAGCCCTTCTAAGAGCCGAACGGCGGAAGGTGCACTGATCATGAGCCTCCTCTCCCGTTGGACCTATCGACCGCTAGTCATTTTCCTGCTCGCCATCGGTATATCCCTGTTTCTTGCTCTGCCGGCGCCTTCTCCCATTCAGCATCGCGTCAGCGTGATCGGCCCGAGCGTCGTGTGGGCAGGCTCGCCGGATGAGACGCTGAATCCGCCACCTACCCCGCCAAAGAGGGCGAGCCGATCTTCGGTCATGCGCCCCGGCGTCACGATTGTCACGACGCCGACCCGGGTTCTACTCTCCACGGTGCTGTGGAGGGTGTACTGGGCGACGGTGAGGCTCTAGCGCGGCGGCAATCCTTCGGGATACGAGACGTGAACAAGACCACGGCAGACATCATTCGGGAGCGTGAGGAGGCGGTCACCACCGCTCGCCTCACGCAAGACCCCGAGCGTCATCTTCAGAGCCTCGAAGATCTCGCCGAGATCTTCCTCAGGGCCGACAGCTACCTGCCGGCGCTTCAGAACCTCGATGAGTGCATCCAGTCCGCCGAGCGCCTGGGCTTGGGCGAGCCGCGCATCGCGACGCTCGAGCTCAAGGCCGCGCAGGCGCTCATCGACAAGGCCGACGCTCCCGAAGCGCTCCGCTACCTGGCCCGCGCGAGGGCGCGCATCTCCGCCGAAACACATCCCGAGCTGGTCGCCCGGCTCCAGCTCCAGAGCGCCCGCGCGCTGATCGAGCTCAGCCAATACGACGAGGCGCTCCGCACGTGCGAGCGCGCCCACGCCCATTTCCGGGACCGGGGGCTCACGGGTCCACTGGCGCACACCTACAACTGCTTCGGCCGGATCTACTTCCGCCTCGGCGATCTGGACAGGGCCAAGGAGTTCTACGAGGCGTCGCTCCATCTGTTCCGCTGGGATTTGAACGACGATGACGGGGTGATCCGTTCCCATAACAACCTGGGCGTCCTCTATCGCCATCTCTCCGATTGGCGGCAGGCCACCTGGCACATGCTCCGTTCCATGGAGATCGCGACCCGCCTGGGCAACTTCGCCTATCTCGCGGTCACCTGCGCCAACCTCGGAATCGTCCACCTGAAGGCAGGGTCCTGGGACGAGGCTCGCGAGCACTTCGAGCGCGCGCTCACGAGCTACGTACAGATCGGACGCGACGCGGGCGTGGCGCGCATGAGGATCGGGCTCGCGACGATCGCCTCCTACCGGCACGACTTCGCGACGGCGGAAACGCACCTGGGCGCCGCGGCGCAGATCACCGCCCGCCTCGGATGCTCGCGGGAACAGGTTCTCTGCCTCATGGGCCGCGGCGATCTGGACCACGAGATGGGACGCCCCGACGCGGCATTGGGCTTCTACGACCAGGCGCTCGACATGGCGCGCCAGATCGCGCCCGAAGGGGACATGGTCCACGAGCTCCAGCGCCGGCGCGCCGAGGTGTTCACGCAGCGAGAGGACGTCGTGCAGGCGACCCAGGCCGCCGACGACGCCTTGCAGCGGTCCATACGGCTCAGGGATTCCCTCGAAGAGGCGGCGACGCGCCGCGTCCTCGCGGCGATCCACACCGTCGAGGGACGTCCCGTCGAGGCATTCGCTCAGGCCCGCCAGGCGATCCGGATGCTCGAGGCGATCCACGAGCGCTTCGAGCTGGCGCGGGCCTACCGCGAGCAGGCGCGGCGCGCGAAAGGCGATTCCGATCCGGAGCGGCTGCGCGAGGCGCAGAACTACGCGTTCAAGGCGATGTCGCTCTTCGAACAGCTTGGGCTCGAGGATGCCGTCCGCGATTGCGAGGGCATCCTTCGCGAGCTGAACGCCCCCACCTGGCTCGTCGCCCCGCGGTCCGACCGGCCGGCGCATCACGCTTCCTCCCAGACCCAGGACATCGCCCGCGCGCATGGGTTCATCACCCAGCAAGCGCGCACGCTGGAAGTGGTGCGGAAGGCTTCCGAGCTTCTGTCCACGCCGGCCCGCGTCCTGATCCAGGGGGAGACAGGAGTGGGGAAGAACCTCCTTGCCTACATGTTTCGGACCTTCGAGATCGAGCGGGGTCGTCCCTTCGTGGAGGTGAACTGCACGAGCCTTCCCGGGGATCTCGTCGAAAGCGAGCTCTTCGGTTACGTGCGGGGCGCCTTCACCGGAGCGGCGATCACGAAGCGGGGGATCTTCGAGGACGCGGACGGCGGCACGATCTTCCTGAACGAGATCGGCGAGCTCTCCGAGCGGACGCAGGTCAAACTCCTGCAAGTTCTCGATGACGGCACCTACCGCCGTTTGGGCGAGGTTCGTTCGCGGCAGCTCAATGTGCGCATCATCTCGGCGACGAACAAGGATCTGGACGCCGCGGTGAAGGCCGGCTGGTTCCGCGCGGATCTCTTCTATCGCCTCGGCCAGGTAGTCCTGTCGCTGCCCCCGCTACGTGAGCGCCGCGAGGACATCCCGCTCCTGATCCGCAACTATCTCGACGAGCTTTCGGCCCGGGAGGGCCGGCAGGTCCTCTTCTCCGAGGACGCGTTGGAATATCTGGTCTCGCTCCCATGGCTCGGGAACGTCCGGGAGCTGAAGCACAAGATCGAGTCGATCTTCCTCTGCGCCGGGAGGCAGGAGCTGCTCGACCGGGCGTCGCTCATGCCGATCCTGTACCCGGGCGCGGGCGCCCCGCCCGATGCCTACCCGTCGCGCGGCTTGCGCGGCAAGGTGGATATGGCGAAGCGCGAGGAGGTGTTGGCGGCCCTCTCGCGCAACGGCGGGAATCGAAGCCGCGCGGCGCTCGAGCTGGGCATTACCCGCAGACATCTGATCAGGCTGCTCAAGCAGATCTACTAGACCGCCGCATCGCCTCTCCACACTGCTCTTTCCGTTAACACGGATATTTTAATAGGGGTGACATCCAGGTCGCGGCCGCGTTTCCCTGTGTGACATCCCGAGAGTTCATGAAGCCGTAACCGGTTAACGCGATCCGGCACTGTCAAAGTGTGACATTCACGTCGCGCGCTGTCGGATCGGAGCCCCTCCCGACCTACCGCTCCGGATCCGAATCTGTCGCGCAACTACTTATCTAAAACGCAGATACACGTTAGACGAAAGTCTTCTGGCCGAATCGAGCCGCCGGGCACGTGACATGCTTTTTACGTAGGCGTACTTAGCACCGGTTGGGTGGGCTTTGAGGAGTTTGACGCGGCAAGATGACGTGGGGCCGCGGACGATGGGGAGCTCTCAGGAGAAGCCAAGGCCAGGGCGAACCATTCTACTTAAGGTCCCAGTGGACATAAAGGCTCCTAGGCTGACTCTTTCTGGGTGCCCCACTGTTCGCGGCCCACTTGAATACGGCAGTACGGTTCCAGGGTCCCCCCCTGCAACACGAACGATCCAGCACCTAGCTCGACACCTCGCGATCGGTCTTTACTCCGCCGGATGCGTCTCAGGCTTTTTGGGCCGCACGATCAGCTCTCGTTCCCGCGTGCACAGCGCTTGGCCCGGCTTTGCGCGCCGTGGCTTCGATACGAATTTTCTCTCGGTATAGATAACCGGAACCCGCGTTTGCTTTCGCGCCTTGCTGAAGTAAGCGGCGATCTGCGCCGCCTCCACCAGCGTCGTCGGCTTGGGCTTGGAGTTGCGAGTGGGGCGGCGAAGGATCACGTGGGACCCCGGTGCCCCCACGACGTGAAACCAGAAGTCGTGGGGGTTTGACAACCGATGGGTGATGAGGTCGTTGTCGGTGTTGCTGCGACCGACCCAGACTTCCCATCCATCGTTCGTGACGTACGTCCTTGGCCGGAGCGACTTGTGCGCCCCTGGAGTTCCGCGCCCTGGACGTCCCGCACGGGGCGCGGCGACGGCCTGTCGACCCAGATGGGTCACTCGCATGTCGCCCCGTGCACTGGATTCGATTTTCGCCTTGGCGAGGAAGCTCCGGATCGAATGAAGAGCTTCACCCGGCTTCAAGAGGAGTGTTTGGCGACGCAGCTCGACCAGCTCGGAGAGGTTTAGGCGCGTTTCGGCGAGCCGGTCCTCCGCTCGCCGCTCGCCACGTTCCCCTCTCTTGGCTCTTTGGAAAAGCCGCGCCGCGTTCTCGTCGGGGGAGAGCGTCGGATCGAGAGGGATCTCGACCGTCGCTCGATGCGAGTCCGCGTAAGGATCGGGGAGACCTACGCGGCTCGCCCCCCTTCGGATCTTCCCGAAGTTCGCGAGCAGGATCTCGGCGCGACGCCGGTCCATCTGCATCGCGCGCGCGTTCTGCTTGTCGTCTTCCGCGGCCGCGGCTCGGCGCCGGAGCATCCGCTCCGCCGATCCCAGGGCGCGTTCCAACTCGGATTGAAACTCCGCGCGGAACGCGGCCGCGATCTTCTCGCGCAGCGCTTCACGCAGCTCGATCTGCGTGGCGTCCTGTACCACGGGAGGGCGGTAGCCCGGAGGCAGCTCGGGCGCGGCCGGCCCGTGCGGGGGCGCCTCGGCGCGCTCCTCTCGATGATAGGCCCACAGCACGGTTCCCTCAGGCTCGGCGACGAGGCTCAGGTTCACGCGAGCCCCCTCGGCGTCGATCGTGAGCCGGAGCGTTCGCCCCTCGCCGGCGCCTGAGTCGAATCGAAGGTCCAGTCCACCGGCTTCCCGGGCGCGCTCCTCGATGACCCGCGCATGGCGGAGCGGCGTCTCGATCCCCTGGAAGCGCGATCCCCTCGGATCCGGGTCGATCGGCATGTCGGGGGCGACCGCATACCACGCAACCTTCCGCTCGAGATGGATCCAGAGAAACGCGCGGGGCGCCCCGAGGAATGAGACCGCGAGCGAGCGGCTCGAGAAGGGGACGACGCCACGCACCTCGCGCCCGACGAGGCTCGAGACCTCCGCCACCCCGCTCATGGCTGTTGCGCCGGGTCCGGCTTCTTGAGGCGCGCGAGATTGTTCACCGCGTCCGGATAGCCGGGGAGGGCTTCAACCGAGCGCCGGTAATGCGCGATCGCTTCCTCCGTATGCCCCTGGCGCTCGAGCACGACGCCGAGATTGTTCTCGGCCTGCGCGAAGCTCGGGTTCAGGCGGATCGCTTCCCGGTAGGCCGCCACGGCGGAATCGGGCGCATCCACGTGGACGTGGAGGTTTCCGAGCGCGTACCACGCGGCCGCGTAGCCGGGCCGAAGCCTGAGGAGAAGCCGCACGTGCGTGAACGCGGAGTCGATCTGCCCCGACTCCTCCTCGGCCGCGCTCAGGTTGAGGAGCGATTCGTTGAACTCGGGCTTGAGCTGAAACGCGCGGCGATGATGCGCGATCGCGCGGGGCAGGTCGCGGCCCTGATAGTAGTAGCTGCCGAGCACGGCGTGGACATAGGCGGATCGGGGCGAGTCCCGGAGCATCGAGGAGTAGAGCGTCAGGTCGTCCTTCCAGATCGAGACTCGAGGAAGGAGCAGCACCAGAAAGAGGGGAGCCGCCACCCCGGCGGCCAGGAATCCGAGACTGCCGGGCAGGAGCGAGATCGCGAGCGCGATGGCGCCGCTCGGCAGGAACAGGAAGCGCTCCGCGATCAAGGCGCCCGCGATGATCCGCGCGTAGCAAAGCGGGTAGAGCGTGCTCGCGAGGAGGAAAAGCGGAACGGCCCAGGGCGAGCGGCGCCTCGAGAGGACGATGAGCCCCACGGCGGTCGCGACGAGGATCAAGAGCCCCGCCACGAAGATCGCGTCGGGTCTCGAGAGCGCGGGCACCTCGTGGCGAGCCGAGAGGCGGACCGGGAAGAGGAGCAGCGGGACGTATCGCGCGACCAGCGAGACGCTTGTCAGGATCTGAGGACCCGACCCCTCGACGGGAGAGGCGGTGGGGAGCGCGGGGGGCCCGAGCACGGCCAGGCGGCTCACACCATAGATCAACACCGCGACGGCCAGGGGCAGAGCCGCTCCCGCGAGGGCCCGCGGCCCGATCGTCCGGTCGCGAACCCAGAGCACGAGGAGCGGGAGTGGTGCCGCGAACAAGGCGACCTCTTTCGAGTAGAGGGCGAGGAGCAGGAGCAGGGCGGCGGGCAGAAGCTTCCGGGTCGCGCCCCCGATCCGCGGCCCCCACCGCGCCGCGGCCCACAGGGACGCGAACAGGAAGGCGCCGCAGATCACGTCGGTGCGTCCCGCGATGAAGTCCACGCTCTCTGGGTGGGTCGGGTGGAGCGCGAAGACGCAGGCCCCGGCAGCGGAAAGGAACGGCCTTCCCGAAAGCTCCCACGCGAGAAGCCAGAGGAAGACGCACGCGAGCGCGTACCAGATCAGGTTCGTGGCGTGGAAGCCGGCGGGGCTCATGCCCCAGGCCGCCCGGTCGAAAGCGAGGCTCAGGAGCGTCGCCGGGCGGAAGTACACGTTGTGGAGGACCGGATCGCGCAGAAGCGAGTCGAAGGGGGTGCGCCAGATGCGGACGAGGTCGGCGGGCCCGTCGAATTTGAGCTCGGGCCCGATCATGACCTTGTCGTCCCAGACGAAGTCGAACTCCAGGGACGCCAGATTCGGGAGCACCGCCGCCAGGATCACCAACAAGGCAAGCAGCGGCCAGAACTTGTCTTGCGTGGGAGGGTCTGGCGCCATGGCGCAGAAGTTAGGAAGCGCCGCCGGGGCGGTCAATCGCAATCTCCCCCGAGGGGTCGTTGACTCACGCACCAAAGGCGCGCTACTCTGCCCCTCTACCCAGGAGCGATCCAAACCCGACATATGGTCCGAAGCATGACGGGCTACGGTCGGGGCGAGGCCACCCTGAACGGCCTGCGCCTTTCAGCCGAGGTCCGATCCGTAAATCATAGATTCTGCGAGCTTTCGGTCCGCCTTCCCCGGGCGCTTTCGGGCTTCGAGGGAGAGGTGCGGAAGCTCATGACCGAGAAGATTTCCCGCGGGAAGATCTCGCTCGCGGTCACGTGGGGAGGCGAGGGGGAGCACCAGGCGGAGCCGAGCGCGAAGCTCCGGTTGGACGACCAGGCGGCGGACCGGTACATGGCGCTCCTGGGCGAGCTCAAGGCCAAGTACGGCCTCAAGGGCGACATCGATCTCAAGTCCTTCGCTTCGCTCCCGAACGTCTTCATCTGGGAGGAGCCCGCCGCGGACTCCGATCAGTACGCGGTTACCCTCCGTGAGGTCGTAACGAAGGCGGCGGACGACATCATCCGGATGAAGGAGCTGGAGGGCGAGACGCTCCGGGGCGATCTCGAGACGCGGGTCGATTCGATCCGAAGGAGGGTGGCGCACATCCGGGAGCGCGCGCCGGAGCGCCTTCGCGACGCGCGGACGCGGCTTCGGGAGCGGGTGAACCTTCTTCTCGAGGATGGGGAGCTTCCGGAAGAGCGGGTCGCGCAGGAAATCGCGATCCTCTCGGACCGCCTCGACTGCACCGAGGAGTGCGTCCGGCTCGAGGCCCACTGCGGGCATTTCCGGAAGCTGCTCCAAGAGGAGAGCACCCCAGGTCGCAAGCTCAACTTCCTCCTGCAAGAAATGAACAGGGAGATCAATACGATCGGCTCCAAATCCTCCGACGTCCCGATCGTGGAACAGGTGGTCGAAGTGAAGGAGGAACTTGAGCGAATCCGGGAGCAGGTCCAAAACATCGAGTGACGTCGATGCGTGGCTGGGGACCGGGCACCGGCCGTTCGTGGTGGTGATCTCGGGACCCTCGGGCGTCGGGAAGAGCTCTTTCGTCAAGCAGCTGCTGGCCGCGGGGCTGAATCTGGAATATTCAGTCTCCGCGACCACCCGTGCGCGCCGGGCCCACGAGACGGAAGGGAAGGACTACTTCTATCTCGGCCGCGAGGAATTCCGCCGGCGGATCGATGCGGGGGAGTTCGTGGAGTGGGCAGAGGTCCACGGCGAGCTTTACGGCACGCTTCGCAGCGAGACGGAGCGGCGGCTCCGGGCCGGGAAGAACGTCCTCCTCGACATCGACGTGCAGGGAGGGAAGGCGGTCCGGAGGGACTTCCGGGACGGGGTGTTCATCTTCGTACTCCCGCCGTCGCTGGCCAGTCTGGAAGAGCGGCTGCGGGGGCGCGGCACCGATCCCGACGAGCGGATCCGGCTGCGGCTGGACAACGCGCTTCGCGAGATCAAGCTCGTGAGCGAGTATGATTATGCGGTCGTGAACGACGATCTCGAGGCGGCGCTCGATTGCGTCGCCGCGATCATCAAGGCCGAGTCGTGCCGCGCGTCGAGGCGGCACCCTCTGGAATCGACGTAGCGCTGGAAGCGAATCTTCATACATCGGGAGGCACCGTGCTGGACGATAAGGAAATACTGCGATCGAGCAACATCCCCAACAAGTACGAGCTGATCATCGTCGCCGCCAAGGAGGCGCGCCGGTTGAACGAGCTGAGCCGCCAGACGGGTCTCAACCTGGGCGGGAAGGTGACCAACATCGCTCTCGAAGAAGCGCTCAAGGGCAACGTGCTGTACCGGTACCGGCACGAAGACGAAGATCTGATACCGGAAAAACCAGAGCCTGTCGAGGAGTAGCGGTGCCGTGGCGGAGGGGCGGAGCGGTCTGAACCAAGCGCGCGTTCTCCTCGGGGTGACCGGGGGGATCGCCGCGTACAAGTCCCCGGAGCTGGTGAGGCTCCTGGCGAAGGACGGCGCTCTGGTCTCCGTCATCCTCACGCGCAACGCGCGGCGCTTCGTCACACGCGACGCGCTCCGCGCCGTCACGCGCGGCCCGGTGCTCTCCAATCTCTTCGAGGCGGAGGCGCTCGGCCAGGGTCCCTGGTTCCCGGGCGCGCCCCAATCCACGCTCGGCATGGCCCACATCGGCATGGCGCGCGAGGCCGATCTCTTCCTCGTGGCCCCCGCGACCGCCAATTTCCTCGCGAAGCTCTCCCACGGGCTGGCCGACGATCTTCTCTCCACGGCGCTCCTCGCCACGCGCGCCCCGGTGCTCGTGGCCCCCGCGATGAACGTCGCGATGTGGGAGCACGCCGCCGTACGGGAGAACGTGGGGATCCTGCGCGCCCGCGGCGTTCGTTTCGTGGATCCCGAGGAAGGGGAGCTGGCCGACGGCGAGTGGGGGATGGGGCGCATGGCCTCCCTCGAGGCGATCGTCGGTGCGGCGCGGGAGGCGCTGGCGGGCGGACGGGGCGCCGATTGGGTACCGGCGATGAGCCGCAGGGCGCCGGCCGAGCCCGCGACCGCTTCGGATAGCGAGCGGCTTCGCGGCCGCACGATCGTCATCACCGCGGGAGGGACCGAAGAGCCCCTCGATCCTGTCCGCGTGATCACGAATCGAAGCAGCGGGAAAATGGGCTTCGCTCTGGCGGAGGAGGCTCGCCGGATGGGCGCGAGGGTGAAGCTCATCATCGCGCGGACGAGCGCGCCGGCGCCGGCCGGCATCACGCCCATCGATGCGGTCACCGGAGAGGCGATGGCGAGGGCGGTGCGCGCGGCGATGCCCGACGCGGACGCTCTCGTGATGGCCGCCGCGGTGAGCGACTTCGCGCCCGCGGCGCCGAGCGACTCCAAGATGAAGCGCCGCGAGGGGGACACGACGCTCGAGCTGCGCGGCACGCCCGACATTCTCGCGACCATCCGCAAGGAATTCCCGAAGAAGTTCGTGGCCGGCTTCGCGCTCGAGACCGAGGAGGAGGAGCGCGGAGGCTGGGAGAAGCTGAAGCGGAAGGATCTCGATCTGATCGCCGTCAACAACCCGCTCAAGGCCGGGTCGGCGTTCGGCTCGGATCAGAACGAGGTGACCCTCCTCGACCGCTCTGGGGACGTGGAGCGCCTGGGGCTTTTGCCCAAGCGCGACGTGGCGCGCGTCATCCTGCTCCGCGTCGCGCGCGCCCTGGAAACAGCGGTAGCACGGTGAGCGACCCGCGGGAGGAGCTGGCCGCGCTGGCGCGAGAGACCCGCGTGCTGCTGGAGCGCGAGCGCGACCGCGGACGGGCGTACGTAGCGCTGGCCGCGGCAACGGCCCGCCCGGAGGTTTCATCGCCTGGTCCGTTCACCGCCACGGCAACCCCGATGACCCTCCCGGGATTCGAGGCCATCGTGCGGCCGAACCCTACCTTCGCGCCTCCGCCATCCCCCGCGCTCGCGGCCCGCGAGGATCTTCCCGACGACCTGGGCACGCTCGCGCGGATGGTCTCCGAGTGCCGCAAGTGCGGCCTGTGCGAAACGCGCACGAACACCGTCTTCGCGGACGGCAGCCCGAAGGCGAAGCTCCTCTTCATCGGAGAGGCGCCCGGACGCGACGAGGACTTGAAGGGGCTCCCCTTCGTGGGACGCGCGGGGCAGCTCCTCGACAAGATGATCTCCGCGATCGACCTGAGGCGCGAGGATGTCTACATCTGCAACGTCCTCAAGTGCCGCCCTCCGGAGAACCGGACGCCGGCGCCCGGTGAGGTGGAGCAGTGCTTGCCCTATCTCGAGCAGCAGCTCGCGCTGGTCCAACCCTCGCTCATCTGCGCGCTCGGGCTCTCGGCCGCGCAGGCGCTCTTGAAGACGAAATCCTCGATGGGTTCCCTCCGGGGCCGCACGTTCGAATACCGGGGCATTCCGCTCATACCGACCTACCACCCCGCGGCGCTCCTTCGTAACCCTTCCCTGAAGCGGGAAGCGTGGGAAGATATGCAGCGTGTGCGCGACACCTTGAAGGCTCGCGCGGCGAGCTGAGGAGCATGTGATGGAGCAGGCGGCGGAACGGATCGCGGAGCCCCGGCGGCCCTTCGAGAAGGAAGAAACTCCGGACTCGGGGAGGATTCCGCCCCAGTCGCTCGACGCGGAGCGATCGGTGCTGGGCGCGATGCTGATCTCACGCGACGCCATCGCCACCGCGATCCAGCATCTCGACGAGCGCGCGTTCTATCGGGAGACCCATCGGAAGATCTGGCGTTCGGTGGTGAGCCTCTTCGACCGGAACGAGGCGGTCGACCTGGTCACCCTGGTCGAGGAGCTGAAGCGCAGGAAGGACCTCGAAGCGATCGGCGGAGCGACCTACCTCACGAGCCTGGATCAGTTCGTCGCGACGGCGGCGAACGTCGAGCACTACTGCAAGATCGTGAACGAGAAGGCGACGCTCCGCCGCCTGATCGACGTGGGCACCGAAATCGTCGGCGAGTGCTTCGACCAGAGGAAGGAACCGGCGGCGCTGCTCGACCGCGCCGAGCAGGCGATCTTCGCGATCTCGGACGACCGCCTGCGCACGGGATTTCATCCGATGCGGCAGCTCGTGCTCCAGGGATACTCCGCGATCGAGGAATACCGCACGCGCAAGGTGCACGTCACGGGCGTGCCTTCGGGCTTCTACGATCTCGACGAGATGACCGCGGGGTTCCAGAAGTCCGACTTCGTCGTGATCGCCGGGCGTCCCTCGATGGGGAAGACGTCCTTCGCGATGAACATCGCCGAGAACATCGCCGTGCACCTGAAGCCGGCCGAGCGGCAGGCGATCGCCGTCTTCAGCCTGGAAATGTCCAAGGAGTCGCTCGTGCAGCGGCTCATGTGCGCGCTCGCGAAAGTCGACATCCACAAGATCCGCCGCGGGTATGCGAGCAACGAGGAGTACAAGAAGCTCCAGAACGCGGCCGCGCAGCTCCATGAGGCGCCGATCTACATCGACGACACCGCGGCGATGAGCATCCTCGAGATGCGGGCGAAATCGAGGCGCCTCGTCTCCGAGGTGCCGCTCGGGATCATCATCATCGACTACCTGCAATTGATCCGCGGTCCGGAGTCCTCCGAGAACCGCCAGCAGGAGATTTCGGCGATCTCGCGATCCCTGAAGGCGCTCGCCAAGGAGCTCCGCATCCCGGTGATCGCGCTCTCGCAGCTCTCGCGCGCGGTGGAGACGCGCGGCGGCACCAAGCGCCCCGTGCTCTCCGACCTCCGCGAGTCGGGCGCGATCGAGCAGGATGCGGACGTCGTGCTCTTCGTCTACCGCCCTGAAGTCTACGAGACCGATCCCGCCAACAGGGACGGCAAGGCGGAGATCATCATCGCCAAGCAGCGGAACGGCCCGACCGGGAGCATCGACCTCGCGTTCCTGAGCGAGTGCACCCGATTCGAGTCGCTGCGGTCCGTGCCGGAGCCAAAGTTCTAGCGCCCGCGTGACGCCCGCGTGAACGAGACAGGCGTCGAGCGGCTCGCCGAGCGGGCGCCCTTCCGGCTCCTCCTGAACTGGCTCCGGGACGTCGGCGAGGTGCTTCTCCTCCTCGGCGACATGATCCGGGAGCTCCCCCAGGGTCTCCGGAAAGTCAATCTGGTCGTCCAGCAAATGGTCGCGATCGGCATCGGCTCGATGCCGTTGACGCTGATCGTAGCGCTATTTACGGGCGCGGTCGCTGCGGTGCAAGCAAGCTATCAGTTCCGCGATTATGTGCCGATGATTTACCTCGGCACCGTGATCGGGAAGTCCGTGGTGATCGAGCTGGGGCCCGTCCTGACCGCACTCGTCGTGGGCGGGCGCGTGGGCGCCTCGATCGCGGCGGAGCTCGGGACCATGCGGGTGACCGAGCAGGTCGACGCGATGGAGGCCATGGGGATCAGCCCCACGCGCTACCTCGTGGTGCCGCGCGTGGTGGCGGCGACGCTGATGCTCCCGGTGCTCACGATTTTCGCCGACGTGATCGCGATCTTCGGGGGGTACGTGGTCGCGGTGTTCACGCTGGACGTGAGCGGCCACACGTTCACGAGCGGGCTCAAGCTCTACTTTCACCTTCGCGACGTCTTCTCGGGGCTGTTCAAGTCCGTGTTCTTCGGGGCGATCATCTCGACGATGGGGTGCTACTACGGGCTCCGGAGCGAGGGTGGCGCCGAAGGAGTGGGGGTCGCGACGACGCACGCGGTCGTGGCGTCGTGCGTGCTGGTCCTGATCGTGGACTACCTGCTCGCGTCGTTCCTGTTCCGGGTGCTCTTTGCCTGAGCCCACGATCGTCATCGAGTCGGTGTGGAAGCGCCTCGGGGCGAAGGAGGTGCTCCGCGGCGTGGACTTGAGCGTCGCGCCCGGGGAATCGGTGGTGATCATCGGGCGGAGCGGCACCGGGAAGTCGGTGCTCTTGAAGCATGTCATCGGCCTGATGTACCCCGACGGGGGAACCGTGCGCGTGGACGGGATCGACGTCCCGGGGCTCGGCGTCACGGAGCTGCTGGAGCTTCGCAAGCAGATGGGGATGCTGTTCCAAGGAGGGGCTCTGTTCGATTCGCTGACGGTGGGGGAGAACGTGGGGCTCCCGCTTCGGGAGCACACCCGGGTCTCCGAGACGCAGGTGGATCTCGTGGTGCACGAGAAGCTCCATCTCGTGGGGCTCGAGGGCGCCGAGGCGATGCGTCCGTCGAATCTGAGCGGAGGCATGAAGAAGCGCGCCGCCCTGGCCCGCGCGCTCGCGCTCAATCCCAAGATCATGCTCTACGACGAGCCCACGACGGGGCTCGATCCCATCACGGCGGACCTCATCAACCGCCTCATCCGACGCCTCCAAGAGCGGCTGGGGATCACCTCGATCGCGGTGACGCACGACATGCGGAGCGCCTACCACATCGCCGACCGGATCGCGATGCTCCACGAGGGCCGCATCCACGCGATCGGCACCCCGGCGGAGATCCAGTCGACGACCGACCCCGCAGTGCGGCAATTCATCGAGGGGAGCGCCGAAGGGCCGCTCCTCCCCACGTAGCGGGCCCTCGATGAATCACACGTCGCGCCGCGCCGCCGTCCAGGTGGGAATCACGGGCATCGTGGCGCTCGCCATGCTCCTGGCCGGCATCGTGTGGATCAAGGACTACCGTCTGGGGAAGAAGAAGCAGATCCTCTCGGCCCAGTTCGAGGAGGTCGGGAATCTCTCGGAAGGGGACCCGGTCTCGGTGCGCGGGGTCAAGAAGGGCGCGGTGCGCGAGGTGAAGCTCCTCGATCAGGGGGTGCGGGTGGAGCTGGAGCTGGATCGCGACGTCGCGATCCATCCCGACGCCGTGATCCGAATCGCGAACATCGGCTTCATGGGGGAGAAATTCCTCGCGCTCGACCCGGGCTCGGAGCCGGGGCGCTTCAACATGTCGAAGCCCATCCCCGGCCGCTACCAGTCGGGCGTCCCCGAGGTCATCTCGGGCGCGGGGGACCTCATCACGCAGGCGACGGAGCTCTCGTCGCGACTGAACGAGTTCCTGGACGCGGTCGATCCTGCCACGATGGAGCGCGCCTCACGGAATCTCGAGAAGATGTCGGCCTCGCTGTCCAACGCCGTGGACCGAAACCAGGCGGATCTGCGTCAGGCGATCCTCGACTTCAAGGGCGCGGCGCACCAGATCAGGGCGATCGCGGAGAGCAACTCCGAGCAGGTCGGGACCTCGATCCGCGATTTCGGCACGGCGTCTCAGAGGCTCACCGATCTCTCCGAGAAGCTCGGCGTGACGGCCGATGCGCTCCACCGCGTGGTCATGCGGCTCGACAACAAGGAGGGGTCCTTGGGGAAGGCGATCGCGGACTCGACGCTGTACGATGAGCTTCGCGAGACGCTTCGCAATACGAACGACCTGGTGCGCGACATCAAGAAGAACCCGAAGCGCTACATCAAACTCGGCATATTCTGACCTAGGACGCTCCGAAACCGCTCGGGAGAACGCATGGTCCAGAAGAGGGAATCCCGCCAGGCGCTCCGCACCGTCTTTCTCTGCTCCGCGTGCGGAAACGACAGCCCCAAGTGGTTCGGCCGCTGCCCTCACTGCGGCGAATGGAACACCGCCGTCGAGGAGGCGGCTTCGGCCCCGGCCCCTTCCGCGCGCCGCCCGTTCGGCGCTCCCGGCCCCGCACCCACCCGCCTCGCGGACATCGAGACGGTGGGAGAGGAGCGGAACCGGTCGGGGATCGGCGAGCTGGACCGCGTCCTGGGCGGAGGGCTGGTCCCGGGCTCACTCGTCCTGATCGGCGGCGATCCAGGGATCGGCAAATCGACGCTCGCGCTGCAGCTCGCGGCCGCCCTGGGCGGCGCGGGACGCGGCGTGCTCTACGTCTCGGGGGAGGAGTCGCCGCGGCAGGCCAAGATGCGGGCGGAGCGGCTCGCGCTCCGCGGGGGCGCCGAGCATCTCTGGATCCATCCCGAGATCGATCTGGACGCGATCCTGGCCGAGGTTGACCGGGTTCAGCCCGCGCTCCTCGTCATCGACTCCATCCAGACGGTCTACCTTTCGGGCATCAACGCGGCGCCCGGCAGCGTGACCCAGGTGCGCGAGTGCGGTCTCCGGCTGCTGCGTCTCGCCAAGGACCGCTCGCTGGCGGTCATTCTCATCGGGCACGTCACCAAGGACGGCGCCGTCGCGGGCCCGCGCACGCTCGAGCACATGGTCGACGTCGTGCTCTATCTCGAGGGGGACGCGCACCACGAGTACCGGATCCTGAGCGCCGCCAAGAATCGCTTCGGTTCGACGAACGAGATCGGCGTGTTCGAGATGCGCGGCGACGGGCTGGCCGAGGTGGAAAATCCCTCGGAGCGGCTCCTCCGCGACCGTGGCCGCTCGGTGCCCGGCTCGGCGGTGGTCGCCTCGATCGAAGGGTCCCGTCCGCTCCTCGTCGAGGTTCAGGCTCTCGTCGCGCCGACGCACTTCGCGAATCCCCAGCGGGTCGCGCAGGGAGTGGATCCGCGCAGGCTCGCGGTCGTGATCGCCGTGCTCGAGAAACGCTCCGGTCTCTCGCTCGCGGGCGCCGACGTATTCGTGAACGTGGCGGGCGGAATCCGGCTCGAGGAGCCCGCCACCGACCTCGGATTGGCCTTGGCGCTGGCGTCGAGCTTCCGCGACATACCGCTCGCGCCCGACCTGGTCGCGGTGGGGGAGGTGGGTCTCGGGGGCGAGCTCCGCCCGGTGCCCCAGATCGAGCGCCGGCTGGATGAAGCGATGCGGCTCGGTTTCCGCTCGGCCGTCATTCCCGAGCGGCAGGCGCCGACGGCCGGTGGCGCCAAAGCCGGGAAGAAGCCCTTGATCGAATGCTTCGGCGCGGCGACCTTGCGCGAGGCGATCGATCGGTGCCTGGCCGGCTCGCGAGGCTGATCGGTGGATCTGGCGGTCATCCTGGCGGGAGGGGGCGAGGGACGCCGCATGGGTGGTCTCGGCCCCAAGCTCCTCATGTCCATCGGGGGCCGTCCCGCTCTCGAGCGCGTGCTCGACGCGTTCCTCGAAGTCGAATCGGTAGGTGAGATCGTGGCCGTGGTCCCCGACACGCTCCTCGGCGCTGCCGAGCGGACCCTCGACTCGCGGCCGAACCCGCGCGGCGCGCGCCTGGCGGCCACGCGGGGAGGGGCGACCCGCGCGGAATCGGTCCGCCGCGGAATGGAAGCGCTGAACCGCTCGCTGCCCTATGTCGCCGTGCACGACGTGGCGCGCGCGCTCGTGACTCCGGCGCTGATCGAGCGGGTGCTTCACGCCGCCCGCGTCCAGGGCGCCGCCATTCCGGCGTGCCCGCTCCGCGACAGCGTGAAGGAAGTCGCCTCCGGTCGCGTGGTGCGTTCGGTGGATCGCGAGCGGTTCCAGTCGGCCCAGACGCCCCAGATCTTCGCGCGTGATATACTCGCGCGCGCTCACGCGGCCGCGCGGGATGAAGGCGCCGCCGCGACCGATGACGCGATGCTCGTCGAACGGATCGGGTGCGAAATCGCGGTGGTCTCCGGCGAACCGTCGAATCTCAAGCTCACGGAACCGGGCGATCTCGTCCTGCTCGAAGCCTGGCTCAAGGCGCCGCGGGTGGAGGGATGATGGGTGGGTTTCGCGTCGGAATCGGCTACGACATCCACCGCCTCGAGCGCGGACTCCCCCTCGTCCTGGGAGGGGTATCGCTCGCCCATGAGCACGGGCTCAGGTCCCATTCCGACGGGGATGCGCTGGCGCACGCGATCGGAGACGCGCTCCTCGGAGCCATGGCGCTCGGAGACCTGGGCGCCCACTTCCCCGACACCGACCCCAAGTACCGCGGCATGTCGAGCCTCACGCTGCTCGAGAAGATCCGCGCGCTTCTGCACGATCGAGGCGCGCGCGTGGTGAACGTGGACTCGACCTTGATCCTGGAATCCCCGCGCGTCCATCCCCACGTCGCCGAGATGCGCGAGCGGCTCGCCGGGGCGCTGGGGATTCATTCCGAGTCGGTGTCCGTCAAGGCGACCTCGAACGAAGGGTTGGGCTCGGTGGGACGTAAGGAGGGAATCGCGGCGATGGCCGTGGCGCTCGTGGAGGTGGACGCGCGATGAGGATCGCCGTTCTGATGGGGGGGACGAGCCCCGAGCGGGAGATCTCGATCCGCACCGGAGCCGGTGTGAGCCGGGCGCTCCAGAAGCTCGGACACGAGGTCGTACTTCTCGACACCGGAACGGGGAAGGTGCTCGAGCGGGGGGAGCTCAACCACGCGCTCTCGAACCCGGCCGGCTCCACGGCGCTCGCGCCGACGACGTTGCCGGCGGGGCAGAGGAACGTCGGGCTCGAGCCCTTCGTGCGCGGAATGCCGCGGGACGTGGAGCTGGTCTTCGTGGCGCTCCACGGCGGCGACGGCGAGAATGGGACCCTCCAGGCGCTCCTGGATCTGGCGCGCGTGCCTTACACCGGCTCCGGCGTGCTGGCCTCCGCGCTCGCGATGGACAAGGCGATCTCGAAGCGGATCTTCCTCCACGATGGGATCCCGACCCCCGAATGGGTGGAGCGCTGGGCGCCCGAGGATCCGGCGCAGCCCTGGAATCCGGAGCTGGAGGATGAAGAGATCGAGCGCCTGGGGGGCTTTCCCCTGATCGTGAAGCCGAACGACCAGGGATCGACGGTGGGGATCACCGTCGCGACCTCGCGACAGGAGCTGAAGCAGGCGTTCCTCCTCGCGCGGCGCTTCGGGCGCCTCGTCCTTGTGGAGCGCTTCATCCCGGGCCGTGAGGTCACGGTCTCCGTGCTCGACGACCGGGCGCTCCCCGTCGTCGAGATCATCCCGGAGGGCGGTTTCTACGACTACGAGCACAAGTACACCGCCGGCGCGAGCCGCTATGAATGCCCCGCGAAGGTTCCTCCCGAGACGACCGAGCGCCTTCTGAGCCTGGGGGTTCGTGCCTGCCGCGCGGTCCGCACGCGAGGCGTCGCGAGGGTCGACTTCCGGCTGCAGGATGACGGCACGCCCTTCTGCCTCGAGGTGAACACGGTGCCCGGCATGACCGAGATGAGCCTCGTCCCGAAAGCAGCCGCGGCCGCCGGGATGAGCTACGAGGATCTCGTGCGCGCAATCGTGGACTCGACGCCGATCGAGGAGGCGGCCCGGTGAAGATCCCGCTCGGCGCTCCCGCGACCGACCTTGCCTCGGCCCTGATCCGGGTGGGGCTCATCGTCATCTCGGCGTTCCTCATGTCGAGGATCGCCCGGATCCTGGTCGGACGCATCGAGACCGCGATCCGATCAGGCACCCAGGGGTTCGCGATCGAGCGAGAGAAGCGCGCGAACACGCTCGGAAAGATGCTTCGGAGCGCGAGCTGGTTCCTGATCGTGATCGTCAGCGCGCTCATGGGGATGCGCGAGCTGGGCCTCGACATCACGCCCGCGCTCGCCGCCGCGGGAGGCTTCGGCATCGCCGCGGGGCTCGGAGCGCAGACGCTCGTCCGCGACTGGCTCGCGGGAATCCTCATCATCATGGACAACCAGTTCGCGGTGGGAGACGTGGTCCGCGCCGCGGGCGTCGCGGGCAAGGTGGAGGTGGTCTCCCTGCACCACACCGAGCTTCGGGACGGCGACGGCGCCCTTCATTTCATCCCGAACGGCGAGATCAAGGTAGTGACGAACCTGTCGCGGAGCTGGTCGCAACCGACCGTCCGCATCCCCATCGATATCGGCGAGGATCCCAAGCGGGTCCTGGCCGTTCTTCGCGACACCCTGATCAAGTTCGCGGAGGATCCCAGCGTGAAGACGCACCTGGAAGGGGAACCCCGGCTCCTCGGGATCGAGGACGTGTACGCCGGCTATTTCACCGTGCTCTTGCAAGTAAAGACGAACCCCGGCCAGCGGCTCGAGATGATGCGCGAGCTCCGGATCGCGGCCCTTCACCGGCTGCGCGAGGAAGGAATCTCGGTGCGCGCGGCGACCGGAACCAGCGGGGGTCCCACGTGAGCCTTCGCGTTTACGACACCCGGAGGCGGAAGAAGCTCCCTTTCGAGCCGGTCCAGCAGAAGCGCGTGGGCATGTACGTCTGCGGGATGACGGTCCAGGACAAGCCCCACGTGGGCCACATGCGCTACGCGGTCGCGGGGGACGTGATCCGCCGCTATCTCGAGTCGAAAGGCTTCGAGGTGACCTACGTCACCAACTTCACCGACATCGACGACCGGATCATCGACCGCGCGAACAAGGAAGGGGTTCCCTTCGAGAAAGTCTCGGAGCGGAACATGGCGGCGTTTCTCACCTACTCGGACCTCCTGAACGTCAAGCGCGCGACCCACTATCCGCGCGCCACGGAACACCTGCCGGAGATCCTCGCGCTCATCCGTCGCCTCATCGACAAGGGTCACGCGTACGCCGCGGGAGGGGACGTCTACTTCGACGTTCGGAGCTACCCGCGCTACGGAGAGCTTTCGGGCCGGAAGCTCGACGATCTCAGATCGGGGGTTCGGATCGAGGTGGGCGAGGCGAAGCGCGATCCGCTCGACTTCACGCTCTGGAAGGGCGCCAAGCCCGGCGAGCCGTCGTGGCCGAGTCCCTGGGGTCCGGGGCGCCCGGGGTGGCACATCGAGTGCTCCGCGATGGCGATGAAATATCTCGGCGAGACGTTCGATTTCCACGGGGGCGGTCAGGATCTCGTCTTCCCGCACCACGAGAACGAGATCGCGCAGTCGGAGGCGGCGAGCGGGCATCCCTTCGCGCGCTACTGGATCGAGAACGGCCTCGTGCTCCTCCGAGGCTCCAAGATGTCGAAATCGGATCAGCACTTCTTCCTGGTGGAAGACGTCGCGCGGCAGGTCGAGCCGGAGGTGATCCGGTTCTATCTGCAGAGCACCCATTACCGAAGCCCGATCGAGTGGAACGAGGACCGGTTGAAGGAAGCGGGAATCGCCTACGCCCGGCTGCGCAGCGCGCTCGCGACGGGAGAGAAGGCCGGCGCGGGCGGAGCGCTCCCGGAGGGGAAGGCGAAAGGACTCCTCGGCGAGGCGCAGAAGGCGGCCGAGCGCTTCGAGGAGTCGATGGAAGACGATTTCAATTCCGCAAAAGCGCAGGGGCATCTCTTCGACCTCGCGAAGGCGATCAACCGGGTCGCGGAGTCGGATCGAGCCTCCGAGCCTGATCGCGCCGCCCTGCCCGAGGCGACCCGCACGCTGAAGCGCCTCGGGGAGACGCTCGGGCTCTTTTGGGACGGGAAAGGGCCCGAGGAGGTCATCCCGGAGGAGGTAGAAGCCCTTGTGAGACAAAGGGATGAAGCGCGCCTCCAGAAGCAGTGGAAGCAAGCCGATGAGCTTAGGGATCGGATTCTAGCCCTGGGCTTTGTCCTCGAGGATCAAAAAGGGGGGACGCGCGCCCGGCGAAAACTCTAGCCCTGAAGAGGTTAAACCAGCCAGCCGATGCGTCTTCTCCAGCGGCCACGCACCCTGAAACGCGAGCTGCAGATCCTCTTCCTCGCCGTGGGAAGCGCGTTCCTCGTTCTCGCCACCGTCCTCCTCTATCAGAACGGACAAGCCTCACTCAGGCGTCAGCTCCTCGCGAGCGCGTCCTCGGCGGCCGAAACCGCGTCGGCGCTCATCAGCCTCGAAGACCACCGCTCGGTTCGCACGCCGGCGGATTTCAGCTCGCAGGCGTTCCGGAACATCGTGACGAACCTGGGCGCCCTGCGCCGCGCGAATCCCGACATCGTCCACCTCTTCACGGTAGCGCCCATGGGTCCGCGCGGCGCTTGGAGCGTCGTCGTGGATATGGGCGGAACGGCACCCGTGCACGAGGAACAGCGCCTGGTCGGGGGCCGGCTCCCGATCGGCTCGCGCCCTCCCGCGAGCCTCCCGCAGTCGCTCATGGATGCGGGAATGGGGGAGCGACCGCCGAGATCCTGGATCTCGCGAATCCCCTGCGCGCGCGCGCGGTCGCGGTCGCCCCGATCGCCGGGCCGAGCGGAGGCCCGGTCGGGCTGGCCGTCGTGGTGCTGACCGCGGCGGGCTTGATCGAGGAAGTGCGGCTCCTCTGGTACGTCTCGATCGCGATCTTCCTGGTCGGACTCGTTGTGAGCGTCGTGGCATCGAACATGGCTTCGCGGTGGGTGACGCGCCCGATCGAAGAGCTGCTTGGCGCGGTGGACGAGATCGCCAGGGGGAATCTGAGGGCGCGCGTCGAGGGGCATAGCCGGAACGAGCTGGGCGCGCTCGGCAAGGCCTTCAACTTGATGGCAAAGAGCCTCGAATCCTCGAAGGCGAAAAATGACGAGCAGCAGAATCTCCTCCGGGAGTTGCACCGCACGGGATCGCTGGTGGCCGCAACCCTGGAATTGCCGCGGATGCTCGAGACGGCATCGCGCGGGGTCCGCGCGATCTGCGGCGGCGAGGAAGCCTTCGCGGGCGCCATGGGGCCCCGCGACAAGTCGGTTCGCCTCTGGACCCGGTCTGGACCCGGCACGCTCGACCTCGAGGGATGGGACACCCCGGTCTCGCTGCTCGAGGAGGTGCTCGGCGGAGAGACGCGCCTCCTCGACAGGAAGGAATTCGCCGCCGCGGGGCTCCCGATGCTCCTCGACCGTCCTGGGGACTACGCCCTCGCCGCGCCTCTGCGCGTGAGCGATCAGACGCTCGGTGTGCTGGTCGCCCTCGGATCGCGCGCGCAGTTTCACCCCGAGGGGATCTCGCTCGCGGCGCTCTTCGCGAGGCAGGTTTCCGCGGCCGTCGGGAACGCCCGCGTCTTCGAGCAGGTCCGCGCGGTGGACCGGTCGAAGTCCGAGTTCCTCTCGATCGCCTCGCACGAGGTGCGCACGCCCCTCACCGTCATGAAAAGCTCGCTCGACATCCTGGTCTCGAGCCCGAAGTTCGTATACACGGCCGACCAGCGGCAGCTCATCGCGTTCTGCCAGGAGTCGGTGGAGCGGCTCATCCGTCTGGTGAAAGACATCCTCGACGTTTCGAAGATCGAGGCAGGCGTGCTCTCGGTCCAGTTCCAGCCGACCTCGCTCAACGACCTGATCGAGAAGTGTCTCTTCTGGGTGCCTCAGCTTCCCGGAGGGCAGGGGATCGAGTTGGATGCCCGGCTCCCGCGCGAGCCCTCGATGGTTCTCGCCGATCCGCAGCGCATCATGCAGGTGCTCGAGAACCTCATCTCGAACGCGCTCAAGTTCTCGAAGCCCGGCGGGAAGGTGACGATCGAAGTGCAGGAGCACGAGCGCGAGTTCGAAGTGATCGTCGCGGACCGGGGGAAGGGAATCTCCGCCGAGGACCTGGGCCGCATCTTCGGGAAGTTCTACCAGGTCGCCGACTCCGCGACACGCGAGCAGGGAGGCACCGGGCTGGGGCTCGCGATCTGCAAGGGGATCGTCGAGGCGCATCACGGGAAGATCTGGGCGGAGAGCGTGCTCGACGAAGGGAGCTGCTTTCACTTCTCGCTCGCGCGCGTGCTCGACACTCCGATCGATCGCGCGGTGGGCGAGATCAAGGTCGACTCGCTGCTGTCCGTGCTCCGCACCTCGTCCGCACGCGCGACCCGCGTCGGTTAGGCGCCCTCGCGCGCCCTCGCCCCACCCCCTCCAGTTGACGCCCTCAGGCTGCTCCACGTACACTGCGCGCCGGCGAGCCCGCCCACGCTCATGGGGCACCAGCTGGACCGCCGAAAGCTGGCGTAGCTCAATGGTAGAGCATCTCATTTGTAATGAGGCGGTTGGGGGTTCGAGTCCCTTCGCCAGCTCCAGTTATCCATCGACATGGGTCGCATGCCGGAGGGGTTCCCGAGCGGTCAAAGGGAGCAGACTGTAAATCTGCCGGCTTAGCCTTCGAAGGTTCGAATCCTTCCCCCTCCACACCCATAGGAAACGAAGCGAAAGCGTAATAGACTAGAAGCCTCTCGGAATTCGAGCGGGAATAGCTCAGTGGCTAGAGCGTCAGCCTTCCAAGCTGAGGGTCGCGGGTTCGAATCCCGTTTCCCGCTCCAATTTTCCCCAGTTTTCCACAGTTGTCCACACGAACGAAGCGACTGCGATCAAGCAACTTGGGGACATTTCCACAGCCATTCGAGGGTTAGGCAGGGGCCGCCGCCCCAAGTCTGGAGCTGTGGAAATGCCCCCAAATTTCTTGTTGACAGCGTCTTTGCGCTCCCGTAGCTTTGCGCATTCGCAACTACCGGCGACCTTTTTCCGCAAGGCGAAGGTCGGGACGGGATTTTTTGCCTTGTTCATGAGGGTTTGGCTTCACCTGGCGCCTTGAGGGGCCGGCACGGTACGTCGGCTCTTGCTCGCATCCGATTTTGCCGCGCGCCGCACCACTGCCCACGTAGCTCAGTCGGTAGAGCATTTGCATGGTAAGCAAAAGGTCAGCGGTTCGATTCCGCTCGTGGGCTCCATTACCCGCATCGCGAACGGTCGAGTTTCGAAGGTAGCGCCAAGCACCTCGCCCCTCGTGTTGATGATGACCGCTAAGCCTCTTTTCTTGGTGGAGGGTTCTTCTCAATGGCAAAGCAGAAGTTTGAGCGGACGAAGCCGCACGTGAACGTGGGAACGATCGGTCACGTGGACCATGGGAAGACGACGCTGACGGCGGCGATCACGATGGTGCTGTCGCAGAAGAATCCGAAGATCCAGGTGCGGGACTACGGGTCGATCGACAACGCGCCGGAAGAGCGGGAGCGAGGGATCACGATCGCGACGGCGCACGTGGAGTACGAGACGGACAAGCGTCACTACGCGCACGTGGACTGTCCGGGGCATGCGGACTACGTGAAGAACATGATCACGGGAGCGGCACAGATGGACGGTGCGATCCTGGTGGTGTCGGCGGCGGACGGACCGATGCCTCAGACGCGGGAGCACATATTGCTGGCTCGGCAGGTAGGGGTGCCGTACATCGTGGTGTACATGAACAAGTGCGACATGGTGGACGATCCGGAGCTGTTGGACCTGGTGGAGCTGGAGGTGCGGGAGCTGTTGAAGAAGTACGAGTTCCCTGGGGACGACGTACCGGTGATTCGCGGGAGCGCGAAGCAGGCGATGGATGGGTTGGGGAAGGATGCGAAGGCGAACGAGTCGATCATGAAGTTGATGGACTCGGTGGACAGTTACATCCCGACGCCGCAGCGGGACGTGGACAAGCCGTTCCAGATGGCGGTGGAGGACGTGTTCTCGATCTCGGGTCGTGGGACGGTGGGGACTGGAAGGGTGGAGCGAGGGAAGGTGAAGGTGGGGGAGAAGGTGGAGATCGTGGGGCTGCGGGAGACTCGGGAGACGGTGGTGACGGGGGTGGAGATGTTCCGGAAGCTCCTGGAGGATGCGCGGGCGGGAGATAACGTGGGGCTACTGCTTCGCGGGATCGACAAGGACGCGTTGGAGCGGGGGATGGTGATCGCGGCGCCGAAGAGCATCACGCCGCACAAGAAGTTCAAGGCGTCGGTGTACGTGTTGACGAAGGAGGAGGGGGGGCGGCACACGCCGTTCTTCAATGGGTATCGGCCCCAGTTCTATTTCCGGACGACGGACGTGACGGGAGTGGCGACGTTGCCGGAGGGTCGGGAGATGGTGATGCCGGGAGACAACGTGGATGTGACGGTGGAGCTGATCACGCCGATCGCGATGGAGAAGGAGCTTCGGTTCGCGATCCGCGAGGGCGGCCGCACCGTCGGAGCCGGCGTCGTCACGGACATTATCGAGTAAGGACGGACATCCATGCGCGATTCGATCACGCTCGCTTGCAGCGAATGCAAAGAGCGCAACTACACGAACACGAAGAACAAACGGCTGCACCCCGACCGCGTGGAGTGGAAGAAGTTCTGCCCCCGTTGCCGGAAACACACGCTGCACAAGGAAACCCGGTAGTCCGGGGCGGAGCCTGGGTAGGCCAGTAGCTCAGCCTGGCTAGAGCACCGGTCTCCAAAACCGGGTGTCGGGGGTTCAAATCCCTCCTGGCCTGCCATTGTTTTCGAAGCGTCTGAAAGGATCCACTTCGTGCGCGCAGAATTGACAACCGAAAAAACCGGCGAGCGGCCGAGCGTGTTCCGGGCGATCTCGGATTACGTCCGCGACGTGCGCGTCGAGATGAGCAAGGTCAGCTGGCCTTCGCGCCGCGAGCTGCGCGATTCCACGCTGGTCGTCATCGTGATGGTCATCATCGTGTCGATCTTCATCGGCATCGTGGACCGCCTCCTGACGGTCGCGTTCGAAGCCCTGATCAAGGGGCTGGGGTGACATGGAAGAGACCGCGAAGAGCACAAAGAACTGGTACGTGATTCACACGTACTCGGGGCACGAGAACAAGGTGAAGACCAACCTCGAGCGGGCCATCCATTCCACGGGACTGGAGTCCTACTTCGGCCAAATCCTCGTCGCAACCGAGGAATTCGCCGAGATGAAGGACGGGAAGCGCATCACGTCGAAGCGGAAGACCTTCCCGAGCTACGTGCTGGTCGAGATGGATCTGAACCAGGAGACGCGCACGCTGGTCCAGAACGTCCCCGGGGTCACGCGCTTCGTCGGCTCGGGGCAGGATCCGATCCCGCTCCGCGAGGTCGAGGTGAAGCGCGTGCTGGGGCAGCTCGAGGCCGGCGGCCGGGCCAAGGGGTCGGCCGAGGTGCCGTTCAAGTCCGGCGAGCACGTCAAGGTGGTGGACGGACCGTTCACCGATTTCACCGGCGTCGTGGACGAGGTGAACCCGGAGCGGCAGAAGGTGAAGGTGATGGTGTCGATCTTCGGCCGGGCGACCCCGGTCGAGCTCGACTTCTTGCAGGTACAGCCGGTTTGACGGCCGAAAGGACATCCAATGGCTAAAGGGAAACCCGTCCAGGCTCTGGTGAAGCTCCAGGTGCCCGCCGGGAACGCGACTCCCGCTCCGCCGATCGGCCCCGCGCTGGGGCAGCACGGCGTGAACATCATGGAGTTCTGCAAGGCGTTCAACGCGCGCACCCAGGGGCAGCCGGGCCTCATCATCCCCGTGGTGATCACGGTCTACAACGACCGCTCGTTCACCTTCATCACCAAGACCCCTCCCGCCGCGGTGCTCCTGAAGCGCGCCGCGGGTATCGCGAAGGGGTCCGGCGAGCCGAACCGGAACAAGGTCGCGAAGGTGACCCCCGCCCAGGTTCGGGAGATCGCCGAGCTCAAGAAACCCGATCTGAATGCCAATGACGTCGACGCTGCCGTGAAGATGGTTGAAGGCACGGCGCGCAGCATGGGCATCGAGATCTCGGGTTAGGGGCCGGCGATGAAGACGGGAAAGCGTTATCAGAGTGCGGCCGGCGCGGCGAAGGTCGAGGACGGAAAGATCTCGAGCCTGCCCGACGCGATCGACCGCTTGAAATCGACGGCAACCGCGAAGTTCGACGAGACCATCGAGGTCGCCATGCGCCTCGGGGTCGATCCGCGTCACGCGGAGCAGCTCGTGCGCGGCTCGGTCGTCCTTCCCCACGGCACCGGAAAGAAGGTGCGCGTGCTCGTGCTCACCAAGGGTGAGAAGGAGAAGGAAGCGCGCGAGGCGGGCGCCGATTTCGTCGGCTCCGAGGAGTGGATCAAGAAGCTTACCGAGGGATGGCTCGACGTGGACAGCATCATCGCCACGCCAGACATGATGGGTGAGGTTGGTAAGCTCGGGCGCGTCCTGGGACCGCGCGGGCTCATGCCCAATCCCCGCAGCGGAACCGTCACTTTCGACGTCGCCAAGGCGGTCCGGGACGTGAAGGGCGGGAAGATCGAGTACCGGGTCGACAAGGCGGGCAACCTGCACGCGCCTGTCGGCAAGGCCTCGTTCGGCAAAGAGCAGCTTCTCGCCAACGTGGAGACCTTCCTTCGAGAGGTGGTCCGCACCAAGCCGCCCGCCGCGAAGGGGCAGTACATCCGTAGCGTCACCCTGAGCTCCACCATGGGGCCGCCGGTGCGTCTCGATCCGGCGACCGTCCAGGCATCCTTCAAGGCCTAGGCATCCCCGAGCAACGATCACGGAACGGAGATTTCGCGCCCATGCCGACGTCTGAAAAAGAACAACGCGTACGGGAGCTGGCCGAGGCGATCGCCCGGTCGAAATCAATCGTGCTGGCCAATTTCACGGGAATGAACGTGGATCTGGTCACGAAGATGCGGCGGCGGCTGCGCGACGCCCACGTGGAGTTCATCGTGGAGAAGAACACGCTCGCGAAGCGCGCGCTCGCCGACAGCGGCGTGAAGGGGCTGGACCCCTATCTCGAAGGCCCCACGGGGATCGCGCTGGGACAGGACGAGATCGCGGGCGCCAAGATCCTCGCCGAGTTCTCCAAGGAGTTCGAAAAGCCGGCCCTCAAGGCGGCGTATGTCGGCGGCCAGCTCTACAGCCCCGACGGCATCAAGATCCTGGCCCAACTGCCTCCGCGTGAGGTGCTGCTTGGCCAGCTCATCGGAGCGCTTCGCTCGCCCCTCCAGGGATTCGCCGGCGTGCTTTCCGGCTCGATCCGGCAGCTGGTAGGGACGATCGACGCGATCGCCAAGAAGAAACAGGGCTAGGGTCCGCGCAGAGCGCTCGGAACCCCCCGCGATTCCGGAGGAGGAACCCAAGGTGGAAGCAGCGAACAAGGAACAGCAGATCATCACGATGTTGGAGAGCATGACGATGCTCGAGGTCTCGGGTCTCGTGAAGAAAATGGAAGAGCACTTCGGCGTCACGGCGGCCATGCCCATGATGGCGGCCATGCCCGGCGCTGCCGCCGCGGTCGCGGTCGAGGAGAAGACGGAATTCGACGCCGTCCTCATGGCGGCCGGAGACAAGAAGATCCAGGTCATCAAGGTGGTCCGCGAGGTCACCGGACTGGGCCTCAAGGAGGCGAAGGATCTGGTGGACGGCGCTCCGAAGCCCGTCAAGGAGAAGGTCTCGAAGGAGGAGGCTCAGTCCATCAAGCAGAAGCTGGAGGAGAACGGCGCCACAGTCGAGATCCGCTAATTCGCCGCCGGTCGCGGTTCCAGTGGGCTTTCTCGAAAGGGTGAAAACGACGTGATAAAAGCCATACGGGGCAAAGAGCGACGGAGCTTCAGCAAGATCGAACGGGAGTGGGACATCCAGATCCCCAACCTCCTCGACGTCCAGCTGGAGTCGTTCCGAAACTTCATACAAGCCGATGTCGAACCCCTGAAGCGCAAGAACGAAGGGCTTCAGGAGGTCTTCAACAGCGTCTTCCCGATCAGCGACGCGCGCGAGTATTTCTCGCTGGAGTTCGTGCGCTTCGACCTCGGGGAACCGAAATACTCCGTGGACGAGTGCCAGGAGCGGGACCTGACCTATTCGGTGCCGCTCAAGGCCACCTTGCGCCTGCGCGTCCGCGAGGACACTGAGGAGGGGCGCAAGGACAAGAGCATCATCGAGCAGGAAGTCTACCTGGGCGAGCTGCCGATCATCACCGACAAGGGCACCTTCATCATCAACGGCGCCGAGCGGGTCATCGTGAGCCAGCTCCACCGCTCGCCGGGGGTGTTCTTCGACGACCTGATCCATCCGAACGGAAAGAAGCTCTTCACCGCCCGGATCATTCCCTATCGTGGATCCTGGGTCGAGTTCAGCCTCGATGTGAACGACATCATGTACGTGCACATCGACCGCAAGCGGAAGCTTCCGGTGACCGTCCTGCTCAAGGCGCTGGGCTACGTCACCGACCGCGAGATCCTCGAGCTCTTCTACGACACGGAGGACGAGGAGATCGGGGGCGCGCGGAGCAAGCGCGAGCCGGACGCGGTGGGCAAGATCGCCGCGGAGGACGTCGTCGACGAGCGGACGGGCGAGGTGCTGCTCGAGGCGAACGAGATCATCACGATGGAGCGTATCGATGGCCTTCGTAAGGCCGGGTTCGCGACCGTGAAGACGTTCGTCATCCCGCACCGCGACGAGGCGGACATTGTCCGCAACACGCTGAAGAAGGACTCCACCAAGACGGAGGACGAGGCGCTCACGCGCATCTACAACCTCCTCCGTCCGGGCGAGCCGCCGCGCGCGGACACCGCCCGCGACATCTTGAAGAAGCTCTTCTTCAATCCGAAACGCTACGACCTGGCGAAGGTCGGCCGGTACAAGCTGAACCGCAAGCTCCCGCACGAGATCCTTCTCGGAGCGAAGGACAAGCGGAAGCGGCTCACGCTCTCGGTCCCGGACGACGAGCAGACGACGCTCTGTCCGGAAGACTTCATCGTCATCATCGCGTACCTGATCGATTTGAGGCTCGGCACCGAAGTGCCGGGGCTCCCGGTCACGACGGACGACATCGACCATCTCGGCAACCGCCGCGTGCGCGCGGTGGGCGAGCTTCTCTCGAATCAGTTCAACGTCGGGCTGGCCCGCATGGCCCGGATCATCCGGGAGCGGATGACGCTCCAGGACGCGGAGCAGGTGACGCCGTACGACCTGATCAACGCGCGCACGATCTCGGCCGTGATCCAGAGCTTCTTCGGATCGAGCCAGCTCTCGCAGTTCATGGACCAGACGAATCCCCTGGCCGAGCTGACGCACAAGCGGAGGCTCTCCGCGCTCGGGCCGGGCGGCTTGACACGGGACCGTGCGGGATTCGAGGTGCGAGACGTGCACTACACGCACTACGGCCGCATGTGCCCGATCGAGACCCCGGAAGGCCCGAACATCGGGCTCATCTCCTCGCTCGCGACCTACGCGCGCGTGAACGACCTCGGGTTCCTCGAGACGCCGTACCGTCGGGTGACGAACGGCCTCGTGGACAAGAAGCAGGTCCAGTTCCTCTCCGCGGACGTGGAAGACCGTTTCAAGATCGCGCAGGCAAACGCGGCGGTCGACCACAGCGGACATCTCACGGGCGAGCAGAACGTCCGCGAGAAGGGCGAGTTCCCGATGGTCGAGCCCAAGGACGTGGACTACATGGACATCTCGCCCATCCAGCTCGTGAGTCCCGCGGCGGCGCTGATTCCGTTCCTGGAGCACGACGACGCGAACCGGGCGCTGATGGGCTCAAACATGCAGCGGCAGGCCGTGCCGCTTCTCTTCACCGAGGCGCCGCTGGTCGGCACCGGCCTCGAAGGCAAGGTTGCTGAGGATTCGGGCGCGCTCATTCTCGCGAAGAAGGGGGGCGTCGTCGAATCGGTCACGGGCGATCAGATCTTCGTCCGCTACGACCAGCCGGAGGGGAAGCCGCGGACCGTCGACTATTCCGAGATGGCCGGGGTGGACTTCTACAAGCTGACCAAGTTCAAGCGCAGCAACCAGGACACGTGCATCAACCAGCGTCCGCTCGTCTCGGAAGGGGACCGCGTGAAGCGCGGACAGCTCCTCGCGGACGGCGCCGCCACGAGAAACGGCGAGTTGGCACTCGGCGCCAATGTGCTCGTCGCGTTCATGCCGTGGGGAGGCTACAACTTCGAGGACGCCATCCTGGTCTCGGAGCGGCTCATCAAGGACGACCGCTTCACCTCGATCCACATCGAGGAGTTCGAATTGCAAGTGAGGGACACGAAGCGCGGGGCGGAGGAGATCACCCGCGAGATCCCGAACGTGAGCGAGGAAGCGGTCAAGAACCTGGACGAGGAGGGCATCATTCGCATCGGCGCCCGCGTGAAGGCGGGCGACATCCTCGTGGGGAAGGTCACGCCCAAGGGTGAGACGGACCTGACGCCGGAAGAGAGGCTGCTCCGGGCGATCTTCGGCGAGAAGGCCGGGGACGTGCGCGACGCCTCCCTCAAGGCGCCCCCGGGAATGGACGGGGTCGTGATCGACACCAAGGTATTCAGCAGGCGGGAGAAGGACGAGTCGACCAAGAAGCAGGAGAAGCGGAAGATCGACAGACTCCGCCGCCAGGCGAAGAAGGAGAAGGATCGTATCCACGAGACGCGCGCCGCCGAGGTGGGCAGGGTGCTCCTGGGCGAGTACGTGAACAAGTGGGTCGAGGGGGACGAGGAACGACCAGTCGTCCGCGCCGGCAAGAAGATCGACGAGGAGTTCCTCTCCAAGGCCGATCTCGACCGGATTCCCTACAAGACGCAGGTCACGCGGAACGATCAGGCGAACGAGCGCTTCTGGGCCGTCCTCGAAGGCGCCGCGCGCGCGCTCGACCGCGTGGAGAAGAACCTAGAGAAGGAGATCGAGAAGGTGACGCGCGGGGACGAGCTTCCTCCCGGCGTCGTCAAGCTCGTGAAGGTCTACGTCGCCAAGAAGCGCAAGCTCTCGGTGGGCGACAAGATGGCGGGACGGCACGGCAACAAGGGCGTGGTCGCGAAGATCATGCCCGAGGAAGACATGCCCTACATGCCCGACGGAACCCCCGTGGACATGGTGCTGAACCCGCTCGGCGTGCCGTCGCGTATGAACATCGGCCAGGTGCTCGAAACGCACCTCGGCTGGGCGGCTCAGGAGCAGGGCTCCACGGTGGCGACCCCCGTGTTCGCGGGCGCGACGGTGGACGAAATCAAGCGATGCCTCAGGGACTCCCATCTGCCCGAGGACGGCAAGAGCGTCCTCTACGACGGGCGGAACGGCGAGTCGTTCGATCAGCGCGTGACGGTGGGTTACATCTACATGATGAAGCTGTCGCACCTGGTCGACGACAAGATCCACGCTCGCTCGATCGGCCCGTATTCGCTGGTGACGCAGCAGCCGCTGGGCGGCAAGGCCCAGTTCGGCGGGCAGCGCTTCGGAGAGATGGAGGTGTGGGCGCTCGAGGCGTACGGAGCGGCCTTCACGCTGCAAGAGCTGTTGACCGTCAAGTCGGACGACGTCGTGGGCCGGTCGCGCATCTACGAGGCGATCGTCAAGGGGGAGAATCCACCGGCCCCCAGCACGCCCGAGTCCTTCAACGTGTTGGTCAAGGAACTTCAGAGTCTCTGCATGGACGTTCAGCTTCGGGACGAAGCGTAGACGAGGAGGCACGGCACGATGCAGGAACTTTTCGGAATCAAGTCGCCTCTCGCAACGGAACGTCAGCGATTCTCGTTGGCCCGTGTCGACGACCGCGACAACATGCGGCGGAAGCTCGCGTTCAATTCCATACGGATCATGCTCGCGTCGCCGGAGACGATCCGGGGCTGGTCGCACGGGGAGGTCACGAAGCCCGAGACGATCAACTACCGGTCGTTCAAGCCCGAGCGGGATGGTCTCTTCTGCGAGAAGATCTTCGGACCGGTCAAGGACTGGGAGTGCAACTGCGGCAAGTACAAGCGCATCCGCTACCGCGGCGTCATTTGCGACCGCTGCGGCGTGGAGGTCACGCAGGCGAAGGTGCGCCGCGAGCGGCTGGGACACATCAGCCTCGCGGTCCCGGTCTCCCACATCTGGTACTTCAAGGCGGTGCCGAGCCGCATCGGGCACCTGCTCGACATGTCGATCCGCGATCTGGAGCGGGTCCTCTACTACGAATCCTACGTGGTGATCGATCCCGGGACGAGCGGGATGAAGAAGAAGCAGCTCGTTTCCGAGGACGAGTACTACGAGCTCACGCAGGATGAGACGATCACGCTCAACGCGAAGATGGGCGCGGAGGCGATCCGCGATCTCCTGACCGAGATCGACCTGGACGAGCTTTCCGCCGAGCTGCGTGCGATCGCGAAAATCGAGAACTCGGTCCAGCGGAAGAAGGAGACGCTGAAGCGCCTCCGCATCGTGGAGGCGTTCCGCCAGAGCGGCAACCGGCCGGAGTGGATGATCCTCTCCGTGATCCCGGTGCTGCCCCCGGATCTGCGTCCGCTCGTTCCCCTCGAGGGCGGGCGGTTCGCGACCTCGGACCTGAACGATCTCTACCGCCGCGTGATCAACCGGAACAACCGTCTCAAGAAGCTCATCGACATCCGGGCGCCCGAAGTCATCTTGCGCAACGAGAAGCGGATGCTCCAGGAAGCCGTGGACGCGCTCTTCGACAACGGCCGGCGGAGCCGCGCCGTGCGCGGGCAGGGCAACCGTCCGCTGAAGTCGCTCTCCGACATGCTCAAGGGGAAGCAGGGGCGCTTCCGCCAGAACCTCCTCGGCAAGCGCGTCGATTACTCGGGCCGGTCGGTCATCGTGGTCGGCCCCGAGCTGAAGCTCCACCAGTGCGGAATCCCGAAGAACATGGCGCTGGAGCTCTTCAAGCCGTTCATCATCCGGAAGCTCGAGGACAAGGGCTTCGTTCAGACGGTGAAGAGCGCGAAGCGCCTCGTCGAACGGGAACGCCCCGAGGTCTGGGACATCCTGGGCGACATCATCAAGGGTCACCCCGTGCTCCTGAACCGCGCGCCGACGCTCCACCGGCTGGGCATCCAGGCGTTCGAGCCCGTGCTCGTGGAAGGCAAGGCGATCCGCATCCATCCGATGGTGTGCGGCGCCTTCAACGCGGACTTCGACGGCGATCAGATGGCGGTCCACGTGCCGCTTTCCTTCGAGGCTCAGATCGAGACGCGGCAGCTCATGCTCTCGACGAACAACATCCTGCTCCCCTCGAACGGCCGTCCCGTCGCGGCGCCCAGCCAGGACATCGTGCTCGGGTGTAACTACATGACCCGGAAGCGGCCGCTCCCCGCGGGGAAGAAGGCGAAGCACTACGCCGGCATGACGGAAGTGCGGGCGGCGTTCGACCACAAGCAGGCGGGGCTCCACGATCAGATCGTGCTCCACCTGGACGGACAGCGTCTGGACACCTCGGTCGGACGCGTGCTGTTCAACGAAATTCTGGTTCCGCTGGGTATTCCGTTCAAGAACACCGAAATGGACAAGAAGGCCCTCGAGGAGCTGGTCGGGGATTGCCACCGCAATCTCGGGAACAAGACGACCGCGATCATCCTCGACTCGCTCAAGAACCTGGGCTTCACGTACGCGACGCAGGCCGGAATCACCGTGGGGATCGACGACATCCTGATCCCGGGGGCGAAGGCCGAGATCATCAAGCGCGCGCAGGTGGCCGTGGCTCACATCAATCAGCAGTACCAGCAGAAGGTGATCACCGACGGCGAGCGCTACAACAAGGTGATCGACACCTGGACGCACGTCACGACGGAAGTCGAGGAGGCGACGTTCCAGGGTCTCGCCGCGGATCGGGACGGCTTCAACCCGATCTACATGATGGCGTACTCAGGCTCCCGCGGTACGAAGGAGCAGATCCGCCAGCTCGCCGGCATGCGCGGACTCATGGCGAAGCCGCAGAAGAAGATCACCGGAGGGCTCGGCGAGATCATCGAGACCCCCGTGATCCACAACTTCAAGGAAGGGCTCACGGTGCTCGAGTACTTCGTCTCGACGCACGGCGCGCGCAAGGGCCTCGCGGACACGGCGCTCAAGACGGCCGACGCGGGATACCTGACCCGGCGCCTCGTGGACGTGGCGCAGGACGTCATCGTGAACATCGCGGACTGCGGCACGGTGAGCGGCCTCGAGGTCGCGGCGCTCAAGGAAGGCGAGGAAGTGATCGAGCCGCTCGGAGACCGGGTGCTCGGCCGCGTCGCCACCGAAGACGTCATCGACCCGAACACGGGCGACGTGGTCGTCCGCTCGGGAGAGGAGATCACCGAGGAGGCCGCGGCGGCGATCGAGGAGAGCGGGCGGATCGAGAAGGTCGCGATCCGGTCCGTCTTGAAGTGCGAGGCGCCGCGCGGCATCTGCGGCAAGTGCTACGGCCGAAACCTCGCGACCGGACGCATGGTCGAGCTGGGCGAGGCCACCGGGGTCATTGCCGCGCAGTCGATCGGCGAGCCCGGAACGCAGCTCACGCTCCGGACCTTCCACATCGGCGGAGTCGCGGGCCGCATCGTCGAGCAGTCTCGAATCAAGTCGAAGATCACCGGCTCGGTCCGGTTCCGTGAGCTCGAAGTTGTCGAGCGGCAGAACGGATCGCTGGTCGTGGTCGGACACAAGGGCCAGATCGAGGTGCTCGATCAGGACGGCAAGGTCCGCCACCGCTATTCGCCCCCTTACGGCGCGACCGTGGACGTGAAGGACGGCGCACCCGTGAACCTCGGGGACGATCTCTTCGAGTGGGATACCTACAACACGCCGATTCTGACCGAGAAGCCGGGTACGGTCCGCTTCGTGGACATCAAGGAAAAGGTCACCGTCCGCGACGAGGTCGACGAGAACACGGGGCTCCGCCTCATGGTCATCGTCGACGATCGCGAGAAGGTGCTACAGCCGCACATCGACATCGTGGGCTCGGGCAACCGGCGGGTGGCCAGCTACCCGCTTCCGACCGGGGCGCGGCTTCTCGTGCGCGACGGCCAGGACGTCACGGCGGGCGAGCCTCTGGTCAAGATCCGCCGCGAGATCTCGAAGACCCGCGACATCACGGGCGGTCTGCCCCGCGTGAGCGAGCTCTTCGAAGCGCGGAAGCCGAAGGACGCCGCGACCGTCTCGGAAATCGACGGGCGCGTCGAGTTCGGCGGGGTGAGCCGAGGCATGAAGAAGCTCCTCGTGGTCAGCGACTCCGGGGACACGCGCGAATATCTAATCCCCCAGGGCAAGCACATGCACGTCCAGGAGGGGGATTACGTGAAGGCCGGCGACCGGCTCACCGAGGGGCCCGTGAACCCGCACGACACCCTGAAGATCAAGGGGATCCAGGCGGTGCAGGAGTACCTCGTGAACGAGATCCAGGAGGTCTACCGGCTTCAGGGGGTGCGGATCGACGACAAGCACATCGAGGTCATCGTCCGCCAGATGCTCCAGAAAGTCCGAATCGAGGACCCGGGCGACACGAATTTCCTCGAAGGAGAGCAGGTCGACAAGGCCCAACTCCGGATCGAGCAGAGGCGCGTCGAGGCCGAGGGCGGGCAGCCGGCCACGTATCAGCCGCTATTGCTGGGAATTACGAAGGCTTCGCTCTCCACCCAGAGCTTCATCTCCTCGGCCTCGTTCCAGGAGACAACTCGTGTTCTCACAGAGGCTTCCGTGCTCGGAATGACCGATCATCTCCGCGGCTTGAAGGAGAACGTCATCATCGGCCATCTGATCCCGGCGGGCACCGGCATCTCGCGCTACCGAGGCATCGAAGTCATTACGGAAGATGAAGATGAGGTCGAACGGGCGGCCGGAGTCGAGGAAGAGATAAAAACAGCTTGACCCGGTCTTCCGGGCGCGGGTACACTGCTCGTTCTTTGCGCCCAAACCCATTGAGGTGAGGAAACTTAGGTGCCGACTCTGAATCAGCTCGTGCGGCTGGGCCGCAGGAGACAGATCGCGAAGACCGCGTCGCCGGCCTTGAAAGGCGCTCCGCAGAAACGCGGCGTGTGCACGCGAGTCTATACATCGACCCCCAAGAAGCCCAATTCGGCGCTTCGAAAGGTCGCGCGCGTGAGGCTCACGAACGGGATGGAGGTCACCTGTTACATCCCGGGCGAGGGGCATAATTTGCAGGAGCACTCGATCGTCCTGATCCGCGGCGGCCGCGTGAAGGATCTTCCGGGCGTCCGGTACCACGTCGTCCGGGGCACGCTCGACGCTTCGGGCGTCGAGGGCCGCTCCGCGAGCCGCTCCAAGTACGGCACAAAACGGAAAAAGGGAGCCTAGGTAGGCCATGCGTCGCGCCGCCAAGATCCACAAATTCGAGGTTCTACCCGACGCGCGCTTCAACAACGTCCTGGTCTCGCGCTTCATCAACGCGCTGATGATCCAGGGCAAGAAGAGCGTCGCGGAACGGATTTTTTACGGCGCGGTCGACATCATCGAGAAGAAGACCGGGACGGACGGGCTGACGGTGGTCAAGTCGGCCCTCGCGAACGTCAAACCCGTGCTGGAAGTGAAGTCGCGCCGCGTCGGCGGCGCGACGTACCAGGTTCCCGTGGAAGTGCGGCAGGACCGCCGCACCGCGCTCGCGCTCCGCTGGATCATTCAATACTCGCGCGCGCGCCCCGACCACACGATGGCGGAGCGCATTGCAGCGGAGCTCGTAGCGGCATCGAAGAACGAAGGTGGAGCGGTGAAGAAGCGCGAGGATACACACAAGATGGCGGAAGCCAACAAGGCGTTCGCTCACTATCGCTGGTAGAGCGGTCGGGGAAGGTTTCGAAGTGCCCAGGCAGTACGATCTTTCTCATATGCGGAACATCGGCATCATGGCCCACATCGATGCCGGCAAGACGACCCTGACCGAGCGGATCCTCCTGTACACGGGGAAGGTCCACCGGGTGGGGGAAGTCCATGATGGCGCGGCCACCATGGACTGGATGGAGCAGGAGCGCGAGCGCGGGATCACCATCACGTCCGCCGCCACGACCTGTTTCTGGCACAAACACCAGATCAACATCATCGATACGCCGGGACACGTCGACTTCACGGTCGAAGTCGAGCGTTCCCTTCGGGTTCTCGACGGCGCGATCGCCGTCTTCTGCGGTGTGGGGGGCGTGGAGCCGCAGTCTGAAACCGTCTGGCGGCAGGCCGACAAGTACGGCGTGCCCCGGATCGCGTTCGTGAACAAGCTGGATCGCGTCGGCGCGGACTTCAATTTCGTCATCGGCATGATGAAGACCCGTCTGGGCGCTTTTGCGGTGCCCCTCCAGATCCCGGTGTACATCGGCGACTGGTTCACCGGGATGATCGACCTGATCGAGATGCACGCGGTCACGTACGAGTCGGACGAGATGGGCGCCACCTACGTCGAAGGGGAGATCCCGCGCGACCTCGAGAAGAAGGCGGCCGAGGCGCGGCACCATATGCTCGAGGCCATCGCGGAGTACGACGACGAGCTGCTCCACGCGTACCTCGATGGGAAGCCGACGACCTCCGAGATGATCAAGCGCGCCATCCGCAAGGGGACGCTGGCAGGAAAGATCGTCCCGGTGCTCGGCGGGACGGCGTTCAAGAACAAGGGCGTGCAGAAGCTCCTCGACGCGGTGGTGGCGTATCTCCCCGCGCCGATCGACGTGGCCGCGGTCAAGGGCGTGAACCCCAAGACCTTGGAGCACGAGCAGCGCAGTCCTTCGGACGACGAGCCGTTCTCGGCGCTCGCGTTCAAGATCATGACCGACCCGTACGTCGGCAAGCTGACGTTCTTTCGCGTCTACTCCGGGACCCTGAAGGCGGGAACCTACGTGTACAACTCGACGAAGGAGAAGGGGGAGCGTCTGGGAAGGGTCGTCGAGATGCACGCGAACAAGCGCGAGGACCGCGAAGAGATCTACTGCGGCGAGATCGCCGCGGCGGTCGGCCTGAAGAACGTCCATACGGGCGACACGCTCTGCGACAAGGATCACCCGATCGTGCTCGAGGCGATGCACTTCCCGGCGCCGGTGATCCAGGTGGCGATCGAGCCCAAGACGAAGGTCGACGAGGAGAAGATGGCGACCGCGCTCGGAAAGCTGAGCGACGAGGATCCGACGTTCAAGGTCAAGACCGACGAAGACTCGGGCCAGACCCTGATCTCGGGCATGGGGGAGCTGCACCTGGAAATCCTCGTGGACCGCATGGTTCGCGAGTTCAACGTCCAGGCGAACATCGGCAAGCCCCAGGTCGCCTACAAGGAGACGGTCACCCGGAAGATCGAGCAGCGGACGCGATTCATCCGCCAGACCGGCGGCCGCGGCCAGTTCGCCGACGTGACGATCATGCTGGAGCCGCTCCCACCGGGCGGCGGCTTCCAGTTCGAGAACGAGATCCGGGGGGGCGCGATCCCCAAGGAATACATCCCCTCGGTGGAGAAGGGCATCATCGAGGCGATGGAGAACGGGATCATGGCGGGCTACCCCGTCGTCGACATCAAGGTCGAGCTGATCGACGGGCAGTTTCACGAAGTCGACTCCTCCGAGATGGCGTTCAAGATCGCGGGCTCGATGGCGTTCAAGGAAGCCGCGGCGAAGGCCGGCCCGAAGCTCCTCGAGCCGATCATGGACGTGGAGGTGGTGGTGCCCGAGGAGTACATGGGCGACGTGATCGGCGATCTGAGCTCCCGGCGGGGCCGCATCGGCGGCATGTTCCAGCGCTCCGACGCGCGCGTCGTGGCGGCCTCGGTCCCACTCGGGGAAATGTTCGGTTATTCCACGCGGCTCCGGTCCATCACACAGGGACGGGCCGTTTACTCGATGCAGTTCTCTCGCTACGACGAGATGCCACAGGCCATGGCGGAGCAGATCGTCACCAAGGTCAAAGGGAGCTGAACCGCACCGCCACGCGCGAGCGCCGCGGCCGGAGGATAGGAAATGGCAAAGCAGAAGTTTGAGCGGACGAAGCCGCACGTGAACGTGGGAACGATCGGTCACGTGGACCATGGGAAGACGACGCTGACGGCGGCGATCACGATGGTGCTGTCGCAGAAGAATCCGAAGATCCAGGTGCGGGACTACGGGTCGATCGACAACGCGCCGGAAGAGCGGGAGCGAGGGATCACGATCGCGACGGCGCACGTGGAGTACGAGACGGACAAGCGTCACTACGCGCACGTGGACTGTCCGGGGCATGCGGACTACGTGAAGAACATGATCACGGGAGCGGCACAGATGGACGGTGCGATCCTGGTGGTGTCGGCGGCGGACGGACCGATGCCTCAGACGCGGGAGCACATATTGCTGGCTCGGCAGGTGGGGGTGCCGTACATCGTGGTGTACATGAACAAGTGCGACATGGTGGACGATCCGGAGCTGTTGGACCTGGTGGAGCTGGAGGTGCGGGAGCTGTTGAAGAAGTACGAGTTCCCTGGGGACGACGTACCGGTGATTCGCGGGAGCGCGAAGCAGGCGATGGACGGGTTGGGGAAGGATGCGAAGGCGAACGAGTCGATCATGAAGTTGATGGACTCGGTGGACAGTTACATCCCGACGCCGCAGCGGGACGTGGACAAGCCGTTCCAGATGGCGGTGGAGGACGTGTTCTCGATCTCGGGTCGTGGGACGGTGGGGACTGGAAGGGTGGAGCGAGGGAAGGTGAAGGTGGGGGAGAAGGTGGAGATCGTGGGGCTTCGGGAGACTCGGGAGACGGTGGTGACGGGGGTGGAGATGTTCCGGAAGCTCCTGGAGGATGCGCGGGCGGGAGATAACGTGGGGCTACTGCTTCGCGGGATCGATAAGGACGCGTTGGAGCGGGGGATGGTGATCGCGGCGCCGAAGAGCATCACGCCGCACAAGAAGTTCAAGGCGTCGGTGTACGTGTTGACGAAGGAGGAGGGGGGGCGGCACACGCCGTTCTTCAATGGGTATCGGCCCCAGTTCTATTTCCGGACGACGGACGTGACGGGAGTGGCGACGTTGCCGGAGGGTCGGGAGATGGTGATGCCGGGAGACAACGTGGATGTGACGGTGGAGCTGATCACGCCGATCGCGATGGAGAAGGAGCTTCGGTTCGCGATCCGCGAGGGCGGCCGCACCGTCGGAGCCGGCGTCGTCACGGAGATCTTGGAATAATGGCCACGACCGCGCCAGCCGGACAAAGAATCCGCATTCGCCTGCGTTCGTACGATCACGCCGTGCTCGATCAGTCGGCGGGCGAGATCGTGCGCACGGCGAAGCGAACGGGCGCCCGCACCGCGGGGCCCATTCCGCTTCCGACGCAGCGATCGGTGTACACCGTGCTCCGTTCGCCGCATGTGGACAAGAAATCGCGGGAGCAGTTCGAGATCCGCGTCCACAAGCGGCTCATCGATATCGTCAAATCGACGCCGCAGACGATCGACGCGCTGATGAAGCTCGATCTCCCGGCGGGCGTCGATATCGAAATCAAGCTCTAGAAGGGATCGGCCATGATCGGATTGCTTGCGGAAAAGATCGGAATGACCCAGCTCTTCGATGAGCAGGGACGCGTCCAGCCGGTGACGTTGCTCGCGGCCGGGCCGTGCCCGATCGTCCAGGTGAAGACACCCGAGACGGACGGTTACGCGGCCCTTCAGATCGGCTTCGGAAAGAAGCGCGAAGCCCTCATTCCGAAGGGACTCCAGGGTCATTTGAAAAAGCACAAGGCGGCGGGCATTCGCTCGCTCAAGGAAGTCCGGGTGGACGACACCTCGCCGTACACGGTCGGCCAGGAGCTGACGGTCTCTCTGTTTACGGTCGGGAGCAAGGTCGACGTCGTGGGCGTCTCGAAGGGGCGCGGCTTCGCGGGCGTGATCCGGCGCCACCACTTCACGTGCGGCCGCGAGACCCACGGCTGCGTGACGCACAAGCAGCCTGGCTCGATCGGCGCGAGCGCCTATCCGAGCCGCGTCATCAAGGGCAAGCGCCTGCCGGGCCGCATGGGCGGCGAGCGCGTCACGGTCAGGAATCTGCACGTCGTGGGCATCGACCCCGAGCAGCACCTGATCTGGGTTCGCGGTTCGATTCCCGGGCCGCCCAAGTGCACGGTCCTCATCCGGAAGCTAGGCTAGCGATGAAGGCGAAACGTTTCGGCATCGACGGCAGCGAGAAGGGTTCGGTCGAGCTCCCGAAGGAGCTCTTCGAGGCGCCGGTGAACGAGCACCTCATCTGGGAGGCCGTGAAGAGCTATCTCGGGAACCAGCGCCAGGGCACCGCGGCGGCGAAGAACCGCGCCCAGGTGAGCGGCGGCGGACGAAAGCCGTGGCGTCAGAAGGGCACCGGCCGCGCCCGCGCCGGCTCGAACACCTCTCCGCTCTGGCCGGGAGGCGGCGTCGCGTTCGGGCCCCGGCCGCGCGACTACACGACCCACTTGAACGCCAAGGCGAAGATCCGGGCGCTCTGCGGGGCGCTGACCTCGCGCGCGAACGACGGCGGCGTGTTCGTCATGGAAGTCCCTGCCGTGGATCGGCCGAAGACCAAGACGATGGCGGAGCTGATCGAGAAGGTCGGCCTCCGTGACAAGAAGGTCCTCTGGGTCTACGACCGGATCGACGAGAAGGCGTTGAAGTCCACCCGGAATCTCGCCCGGGTGCGCACGAGCGAGAGCCGCACGCTCCACACGTACGACCTCATGAACTGCGACTGCCTCGTCCTCACGGAGGGCGGTCTGAAGAGCCTGGCCGAGCGGGTGAACGCGGCCGAGCGGGTGAGCGCATGATCCGCGAACCTCGCACCATCGTGCGCCGCGCCATGATCTCCGAAAAGGGGACCCGGATCCGCGAGAAGCAGAACGGATACCTGTTCGAAGTCTCGCGCGACGCGAACAAGATCGAAATCAAGCGCGCCATCGAGTCGATCTTCAGCGTGAAGGTGGACTCGGTGCGCACGATCCGCGTGCACGGCAAGCCGAAGCGCCAGGGCCGGTTCGCGGGACACAGACCCGATTGGAAGAAAGCTCTCGTCACCCTCAAGAAGGGTCAGACGATCGAGCTCTTCGAGCAGGTGTAACGATGACGCTACGCAAATACAGGCCGCTCACGCCGGCCACACGGTTCAAGACGGTTCCCACGTTCGACGAGATCACGCGCAACCGTCCGGAGCCGCGGCTCGTCGAGCGGAAGAAGAGAAGCGGCGGGCGGGACAACAAGGGACACATCTCTTCCTGGCAGCGCGGGGGCGGTCACCGGCGGAACTACCGGATCATCGACTTCCGGCGCGACAAGAAGGGGATCCCGGCGAAGGTGGCCCACATCGAGTACGACCCGAACCGAAGCGCCCGGATCGCGTTGCTCCACTACGTGGACGGCGAGAAGCGCTACATCGTGGCGCCGCAGCAGCTCCACGTCGGGGACACCGTGCTCTCCGGGCCGGAAGCCGAGATCAAGCCGGGGAACGCGATGCCACTCCGCGCGATTCCGCTCGGCACGTTCGTCTACAACGTCGAGATGACCCCCGGGAAGGGCGGCCAGATCTCGCGGAGCGCCGGCACCTACTGCCAGGTGATGGCGAAGGAAGGGGAAGAGGCGGTCCTGCGTCTTCCCTCCGGCGAGATGCGCAAGGTTTCCGCCGAGTGCGGCTGCACGATCGGGCAGGTCGGAAACGAAGACCACCAGAACGTGGTGATCGGCAAGGCGGGGAAGTCGCGCTGGCTGGGCCGCAGGCCGAACGTCCGCGGCGTGGCGATGAACCCGGTGGATCACCCGATGGGCGGCGGCGAAGGGAAATCCTCGGGCGGGCGGCATCCGTGTTCGCCGTGGGGGCTTTTGGCGAAGGGCAAGAAGACCCGCAAGCGCAAGCTATCCGACCGGCTGATCATCCGCAGCCGCAAGAAGCAGAGCTAAGGGCACAGGGAGAGACACAGCGATATGAGCCGTTCGGTAAAGAAGGGTCCCTTCATCGACGCGAAGCTCTTGAAGAAGCTCGAGAACCTAAATCGAGTCAATGAGCGGCGAGTGCTCAAGACCTGGGCGAGACGCTCCACCATCTCCCCCGAGTTCGTGGGCCACACGCTGGCCGTGCACAACGGGAACAAGTTCATTCCGGTCTACATCACCGAGAACATGGTGGGGCACAAGCTGGGTGAGTTCGCGCCGACGCGGATCTTCCGCGGGCACGGGTCTCACGTGGAGAAGACGACGGCAGCCGCGGGCCCCGGTGGGCCTGGCGCGCCTGGCGCGGGCTCTTCGGGTCCGCCGAAGTAGGAGCAGGAGAGGGGACATGGAAGCGAAAGCGATCGCGAAATTCGTCCGGGTCACCCCGCGCAAGGCGGATCAGGTGCTGCAGCTCATCCGCGGCAAGCGGGTCGACCAGGTCACCGAGATCCTCGATTTCACGCCGAAGCACGTCGCGAAGGTCATCGGCAAGGTGCTGAAGTCCGCCGTGGCGAACGCCGTCGCGATCGAGGGCAAGATCAACATCGAGCACCTGCGCGTGAAGGAGGCGGTGGCCGGAGCGGGACCGTCGCTGAAGCGCTTCCTCCCGCGCGCGCAGGGGCGGGCCACTCCGATCATCAAGCGGACGAGCCACATCACGATCATCGTCGAAGGAGAGGCGCCTGCGGACGAGACCGAGGCAACCGGCCGGGCGCGGCGCCGTACCCCCGCGAAGGCGAAGGAGGCTACGTAGTGGGTCAGCGACGACGTGAATCGTGACCTCGTCGGTCGGATTCTTGATGCGATCGACCAGGTCCACCCACTCGTCCATCCGCGCCTGCGTTTGCGGCAGGTGGAGACGCTGCAGGACGATTCGATCCAGGCCTTCGGCCGCGAGGACGAGCGGCACCTCGTAGATGCTCGACACGTCCTTCGCCGTAATGACCGCTTCCTCGTCCACGTCGCAGAACAGGCCGATTTTCTTTTTCAGGTCCTGGTCGAGGAACCGATCGGTGCGGCACAGCAGAATGTCCGGCTGGATGCCGATGGCGCGCAGATCACGGACGCTGTGCTGCGTCGGTTTCGTCTTGAGCTCCCCGGCCGCACCGATGAACGGTACCAGCGTCAGGTGAATGTAGAGCGTGTTGTCGCGCCCGACGTCCTGGCGAAGCTGACGGATCGCCTCGAGGAAGGGCAGGCTCTCGATGTCGCCCACCGTGCCGCCGATCTCGACGAGGACGACGTCGACGCCTTCCGCAACCGTCCGGATGCTGTCCTTGATCTCGTTCGTGATGTGCGGGATGACCTGAACGGTGCGCCCCAGATAGTCCCCGCGGCGCTCCTTCTGGATCACCGACAGGTAGATTTTGCCGGTCGTCCAGTTGTTGTTGCGGGTCGTTGTCTGGTTCGTGAAGCGCTCGTAGTGACCCAGATCCAGGTCTGTCTCGGCGCCGTCGTCGGTGACGTACACCTCGCCGTGCTGGTACGGGCTCATCGTGCCCGGGTCGACGTTGATGTACGGGTCGAACTTCTGCAGCGCGACCTTGTAGCCGTGACCTTCGAGCAGCGCGCCGATCGAGGCGGCCGCAAGGCCTTTGCCGAGCGACGAAACCACGCCGCCGGTGACCAGGATGTACCTTGACGGGTCGGGATTGTGCCTGTGCCTGCATCGCTAGGGGACTCTCCCTTGTCGGGGCCTGTGTGTCATACGTGGGCGGCAATCAGACGGCGAACACGCGCGAGATCGTCGGGCGTGTCGACGCCGATGGTGTCGTGAACGGTTTCGATCGCCTTGATGCGGATGCCGTGCTCGAGGGCGCGCAGCTGCTCGAGCGCTTCGGCGCGTTCGAGCGCGGTCTGCGGGAGCGCCGCCAGCCGAAGCAGGCAGGCGCGGCGGTACACGTACAGGCCGATGTGGCACCATGCCGGCGGCTCGGGCTGACCGGGCCGCGTGTAGGGAATGGGCGCGCGCGAAAGATAGAGTGCGAAGCCTTCCCGATCGACGACCACCTTGGTCACGTGCGGATTCTGGTGCTCGACGGCGTCGTCGATCCGTCGCCGTAACGTGCTCATCATCAGCGACGCGTCGGTCGTAAAGGGCGCGACTGCCGCATCGATCATTTCTGGTTCGAGCAGCGGCTCGTCTCCCTGGACGTTCACGATCAGGTCGCAGGTGAGCGACGCGGCCGCTTCAGCCAGCCGATCTGTCCCGCTCTGATGCGCCGTCGACGTGAGGACCGCTTCGCCGCCAAATCCCCGCACGACCTCTGCGATCCGCTCATCGTCGGTGGCGACGATCACCCGCGTGATCGAACGGGCCGCGGCGGCGCGCCGGTACACGTGCTCGATCATCGGCCGGCCGCCAATGTCGGCGAGCGCCTTGCCCGGAAGACGGGTCGAGTGATACCTCGCGGGGATGATGGCGATTGCGGAGAGTGAACCCTGAAAAACGGCAGGCCCGGTGTCTGAAACAGGGGGCACGACAAATCTTACCACAACGGGCCGCCGAGTACGCGGAAGAACGCAGACGACAATTCTTCGAAGGCCGCAGACTACGCAGAAGAACGCGGACAACGAATCGTGCAAGAAACCGCGGACAACACAGACCACAGCAACCACAGACGGGACAGACAACACAGATTAGGCATCGTGTCATCCTCGTGCCTCCGCGTACGTCCGCGGCCGAATCTCAGGCCGAATCCGCGGCACGAGCCGTGGTACAATGCCGGCCTCGGATCAGCCGATGACCTCAGTCCGACTGGCGACGTACATCGGCGGGGGCGCCCTCCTGGTGGCGTGGTTTGCCGCTGCGGCCGGCTCGCCGGTGCACGAGACTCCGCCGGCGCGCGACCGCGCGCAGCCCGCGGCGACTTCCGGTTCGTCGTCGATCGCCTCCGAGGTCGAGGCTCAAGCCTCGAAGCTGCGAGAGCGGCTCGCGCAGGCGCCAACGCCCGACATTCATCCGCGCAATCCATTCAGCTTCGCGGCGCCGCGCGCGGTCCGGCCGGCCAGCGCGTCCTCCAAGGCCGCCGCGGCTGACGTGTCCGCTGAACCGCAGCTCGTCGTGCCGGCGTTGCTGCTGATGGGAATCGCGGAAGAACCGTCACCCGATGGGCCGCACCGCACCGCCGTCATCGGCGGCGCCGGGGATGCGTTGTATATGGTGATTCCTGGTCAGACGGTTGCCGACCGGTATCAGGTGACGGCGATTGGTGCCGATGCCGTCGAGTTGAAGGACCTGATCACGGGCGGCTATCGGCGGCTGGCGCTCAGATAGTCCCAAGTCCCAAGTCCCAAGTCCCTTCGACGAGGGACTAGAGACGAGGGACTCTGGACTACAACCTCACTACCACCGCCTCTCGAACGGCCTCGAGTTTGCGCACCTCGGCGACGGCTGACTCGAGCGTGTCGGCCTCATCGACGCTGATCACGCCGACCGCGCCGCGTTCGTCCCGGCCGAGCGCGAAGCTGCCGATGTTGACGCCGTGGCGGCCGAGCGCGGTCCCGACGTCGCCGATGACGCCGGGCCGATCGTCGTTCGCCATGCACGACGAGCGTGCCCGACAGCGGCGCTTCGATCGGGACGCCGTCGATCGAGCACAGCCGCGGGCTCGGCCGGCTCGACGACCATGCCCTCGACCCAGCGCTCGCGCGCCGCGCTGCGCAGCTTCACCGAGATGACGTGCATGAAGTCGCGCGGGCGGCGTGCTCCGCGACTCGACGACGTCCAGGCCGCGCTCGCCGGCGAGCGCGCGCGCGTTCACCGCCGTCACGTTGTCTTCGTGCGCGACAGCGCGCCGGCGAGCACCGCGCTGCCGATCACGTTTTCGTAGGCGGCTCATCAGCGGGCCGTAGTAGCGGATGCCGATCTCTTCCGGACGGTCGGGCAGCCAGCTGCGCCACGAGCGCACCCGAGCTTCTCCGCCAGCAGCAGGTACGGCCGCAGCTTCGGCACGTCGTCGGGCGGCACCGCCGGGAAGTTGACAGCGTTCCTGATCACGCCCTCGAGCAGATAGTCGCGGACGTTGATCGCGATCTCGCTGCCGACGAGCTCCTGCGCTTCGTTCGTCGAGGCCGCGATGTGCGGCGTCGCGACGACCTGCGGCAGCGACGTCAGCCGTTTGTCGGTCGGCGGCTCGGACTCGAACACGTCGAGGCCGGCGCCGGCGACATGGCCCGACTCGATCGCGTCGGCCAGCGCCGCCTCGTCGATCAGCTCGCCGCGCGCCGTGTTCACGATTCGGACACCCTTCTTGCAGCGCGCGAGCCGCTCGGCGTTGATCACGTGGTGCGTCTCGGGCAGCGACGGCATGTGCAGCGTGATGAAGTCCGGCGCGCGCCAGCAGGTCGTCGAGCGCCACGCAGCGGAATCGCCGGCGGCTTCGGCGGCGCCGCGCGGCGATGAACGGGTCGTAGGCGACGATCTCCATGCCGAACGCGCGCGCGCGGGCCGCGACCTCGCGGCCGATCCGCCCGAAGCCGATGACGCCGAGCAGCTTGCCGCGCAGCTCGGCGCCCATGAACTTCTTCTTCTCCCACTCGCCGCGCTTCATCGACGCGTCGGCGGCCGGCAATCGGCCGCGCGAGCGACAGCATCAGCGCCGAGCGCGAGCTCGGCGACGCTGACGCTGCTGGCGCCGGCCGCGTTCATGACCAGGATGCCGCGCGCGGTGGCGGCCGGCACGTCGACGTTGTCGACGCCGGTGCCGGCGCGGGCGATCACGCGCAGCTTCGGCGCGGCCTCGATCAGCTCGCGCGGTCGACCTGCGTCGCGCTTCGGACGATCAGCGCGTCGGCGTTCGCGAGATCGCGTGCCAGCTCGTCGGGCTTCCGGCCGGCTTTGGCGTCGACGGACCATCCGGCGCGCGCGCAAAGCGTCGGCGGCGGAGGCAGGAAGCGAATCGGCAATGACGATGTGCATGTCTCACAAGTATAATGTCGCCGTTTGCAAACCATGCGGGCGCACCATCGTGGTGCAAACCGCATGAAACTCCCGATTTGATGCGGCACAAATGGCGATCGGGCCGGTGTTTTCCACAAGCTTTTCCACAGTTTCTGTGAAGAACCGTGTAACGCCGAAACGGGGACGTGACCTAATGCCGAATTTTTCGATTCTGAAAGCGCCGACCGCGGAACTGCCATCACTCGCAAGAGCGGACGACTCGTCGTGCCCGACAATCCGATCATTCCTTACATCGAAGGTGACGGCACCGGGCCCGACATCTGGCGCGCCAGCGTCCGCGTGTTCGACGCCGCCGTTGAACAAGGCGTTCGGCGGCAAGAAGACGATCGAGTGGTTCGAGGTGCCGGCGGGCGAGAAGGCCAAGGAGCAGCTACGGCGAGTGGCTCCCGAACGACACGCTCGAGGCCGTGCAGGCTGTACAAGGTCGCCATCAAGGGACCGCTGACGACGCCGGTCGGCGGCGGCATCCGCAGCCTCAACGTCACGCTGCGCCAGGTGCTGGACCTCTATGCCTGCGTGCGCCCGGTCCGCTACTTCGAGGGCATGCCCTCGCCGGTGAAGCGCCCCGAGCTGATGAACGTCGTGATCTTCCGCGAGAACACCGAGGACGTCTACGCCGGCATCGAGTGGGCGCGCGGCACGCCGCAGGCCGAGCGCGTCATCGAGTTCCTCGCGACCGAGATGGGGAAGCGCATCCGCCCGGATTCGGGCATCGGCATCAAGCCGATGTCGGAGTTCGGCATCGAAGCGGCTGGTGCGGATGGCGATCCAGTACGCGATCGACAACAAGCGCAAGACCGTCACCCTCGTGCACAAGGGCAACATCATGAAGTTCACCGAGGGGGCGTTCCGCGACTGGGGCTACGAGGTGGCCAAGGCGGAGTTCCGCGACAAGATCGTCACCGAGGACGAAGTGTCGGCCGGCGCGTCGCGCGACGGGCAAGATCCTCGTCAACGACCGCATCGCCGACAGCGTGTTCCAGCAGATCCTGACCCGCACGGCCGACTACGACGTGTTCGCCACGCCCAACCTCAACGGCGACTATCTGTCGGACGCGTGCGCCGCGCAGGTCGGCGGGCTCGGCATGGCGCCCGGCGCGAACATCGGCGACGAGATCGGCTTCTTCGAGGCCACGCACGGCACGGCGCCGAAGTACGCCGGCAAGGACGTCATCAACCCGGGCTCGGTCGATCCTGTCGGGCGTCATGATGTTCCGCTACCTCGGCTGGCGCGAAGCGGCGGACCTGATCGAGACGGGCCTCGAGAAGACGATTCTCCAGAAGAAGGTCACCTACGACCTCGCGCGCCAGATGGAAGGGCGCGACCGAGCTCAAGACGTCGCAGTTCGCGGACGCCATCATCGCCAACATGTAATTCGACGTAGTCGAGTGATTCAGGCATTGGAAAGGCATCGATGAATCGCAAAGTCACAGTCGTAGGAGGCGCCGGCAACGTCGGCGCGACGGTCGCGCGGGCGATCGCGGACAAGGAACTGGCCGACGTCGTCATCATCGACATCGCCGACAGAAGGCCACGGGCGTCGCGCTCGACATGCTACGAGGCGTGCCCGATCGAGGGGTCGGACTCGCGCGTCATCGGCGCGGGCGCCGACGAGGCCGGCTGGAAGGAGACGGCGAACTCGGACGTCGTCGTCATCACCTCGGGCGTGCCGCGCAAGCCGGGCATGAGCCGCGACGACCTGCTGCAGATCAACTACAAGATCATGCAGTCGGTGACCGAGCAGGTCGTGAAGTACTCGCCGAACACGATCATCGTCCCGGTCGCCAACCCGCTGGACGCGATGTGCCAGGCGGTCTATCGGCTGAGCAAGTTCCCGCGCGAGCGGGTGATCGGCATGGCCGGCGTGCTCGACTCGGCGCGCATGCGCACGTTCATCGCGATGGAGACTGAACGTGTCGGTCGAGAACGTCCACGCGTTCGTGCTCGGCGGCCACGGCGACACGATGGTGCCGCTGCCGCGCTACTCGACGATCGCCGGGATCCCGATCACCGAACTCCTGTCGGCGGAGCGGATCGACGCGATCGGCAAGCGCACGGCGCGCGGGGGCGCCGAGATCACCAAGCTGGTCGGCACGAGCGCCTGGTACGCGCCCGGCTCGGCCGCCGCGGAGATGGTCGAGGCGATCCTGAAGGACAAGAAGAAGATCCTGCCGTGCTCGGTCTTCCTGCAGGGGGAGTACGGGATCAACGATCTGTTCGTCGGCGTGCCGGTGAAGCTGGGCGCGCGCGGCGTCGAGCAGATCATCCAGATCAAGCTGACCGCCGACGAAGATGCGGCGCTGAAGAAGTCCGCCGCGGCGGTGAAGGAACTCGTCGACGTCATCAAGGTGTGACACCTTAACGGCAGGGCTGATGCGCACACGCTCGTGCGCGTATCAGCACACCACACCACGGAAGTCGGTTTTACACAGTTACACGATCAACGAGCGCGTTTCGCTCCGACGATTCGTCGCCTCCGACCGCGCAATCGCGCGTTCTTCGCGAAAACTCTCCGCAAAGCGCCACGCAATTCTTATCGGTCCCGTGAGATCGATCGGGCAACCATCTTGCCTGTGTGGCGTCGGCCTTCCTGCGAAGCCACCCCCGGAGGAAAAATGTTTCGAGCCCACCATGGTCTTGGTGTGTCTGCACTGCTCCTGTGGAGTCTCGCCGGTCCGTCGTTGCACGCACAGAGCTCTGCTGTTCCGAGCCCTTGGTACGCACGCGACATTGGATCGCCGACACCCGCAGGCGGAACTACGTACGATCAGTCGTCCGGCACGTTTACTGTCGATGCCGGCGGGTCGGACATATGGGGCACGTCGGACCAATTTCATTTCGTCTATCAGCAAGTCTCTGGTGACGTCGATGTCGTTGCGCGCGTGGACTCCATCACGCGGGCGGATCAATGGTCGAAGTCGGGCCTGATGATCCGCGCATCCCTGAATGCCAATTCAGCTCATGCGTTTGCACTTGTCTCGGCCTCGACCGAGAAGGGAACGGCGTTTCAGCGGAGGAGGCAATCAGGAGACACGTCGACGAACACGAGCGGTCCGGCGGCGACGGCGCCCTACTGGGTTCGCCTCGTGCGTGCCGGCACGAAGGTGACTGCCTACGTCTCGTCGAACGGCACGAGCTGGACCAGCCTCGGCAGCGACACGATTGCGCTGGGGACGAATGCGTACGTGGGAATTGCCACAACCAGCCACAACTCGTCGTCCACCACGACCGCAGAGGTCTCGCACGTCATCTTCAGCAGTTCGAGCGACGCCTCGGCGCTTCCGTCTGGTCAGACCGACGCAGATGTCGGGAGTCCGGCGGTGAAGGGATCCGCATCGTTCTCGAACGGGACTTACACGATCTCGGCGGGTGGCGCTGATATCTGGGACACCGCGGATCAGTTCAACTACGTGTACCAGCAGGTCACCGGCGATGTCGATGTGAAGGCCCGGGTCGCGTCGCTCACGAACACGAACGTCTGGGCGAAGGCGGGCGTCATGATCCGGGGATCGCTCACGGCCGGTTCCACTGAGGCCTCGATGCTGATCACGCCGGGTCAGGGCTATACCTTCCAGCGGCGTCCAGCGAGCAGTGGCCTTACGACGAGCACTTACGGCGTGGCGGGCGCGCCACCGGGATGGGTTCGGCTGAAGAGAACGGGCGCGCTGTTCACAGCATACAAGTCCACCGATGGTCAGAGCTGGACGGTCGTTGGATCGGACAGTATTACGATGGGAACGACGGTCTTCGTCGGCATCGCCGTCACGAGCCACAATGCATCGTCCGCGACCCGCGCCACGGTTACGAACTTCGCGGTCACCGCCAGCGGCACGACGAACCAGCCGCCCGCCGTGACGCTGACCGCGCCTGCCAACAACACGAGCTATACCGCGCCTGCGAACATGACGCTCACAGCCACGGCCACCGATCCCGAAGGCAAGCTCGCGAAGGTCGAGTTCTATCGGGGCTCCACGCTTCTCGGCACCGACACGACGTCACCGTACAGCTTCACGTGGTCCTCGGTCGCAGCGGGCACGTATTCGCTGACCGCGGTCGCCTACGATACGGCCGGGTTGAAGACGACGTCGAGTGCGGTGACGGTGACGGTGGGCACGGCAACCAACAAGCCGCCGATCGTGACGCTGACGGCTCCGTCGAGCGGCGCGAACTTCACCGCGCCCGCGAGCATCTCATTTGCGGCGACCGCCAGCGATCCCGAGGGCAAGCTCGCCAAGGTGGAGTTCTATCGGGGCTCGACGCTGCTCGGCACCGACACGTCGTCGCCGTTCAGCTACACGTGGTCGTCTGTCGCCGCCGGAAGCTATTCGCTGACGGCAGTGGCATACGACACCGCGGGCCTGAAGGCCACGTCCGCGGCGGTCGCGATCACCGTGGGCACGGTCTCGTCGCCTCCGCGCTACGCGGTCTTTCAGAAATCCGCCGACCACGACACGCTGGTCACGTCTTACAAGCTGAACGTGTATGCGAGCGGCGCAAACCCGGCGACCGCGACGCCGATCGCCAGCGTGAGCCTCGGAAAGCCGACGCCGAACGCCAGCGGTGACATCCAGGTGGACGAGCTGTCGTTCTTCACAGCGCTGGCGGTGGGCAACTACGTCGCCACGGTTAGCGCCGTGGGCAGTGGCGGATCTTCGCAGAGCGGCGCCATCACGTTCACCAGGTAGCGCGACGGTACGCGGGATG
>CAVRUU010000006.1:0-330658 GCA_963724515.1 Candidatus Eiseniibacteriota bacterium
GATCCAGATGCAGCGGCGCTGGCATTCATCATATCGCTGGCCACGGCAGCAGCAGCGGAGGCATCAACCTGCTCTCTTTCGGTCTGGGAGGCGGCCTCGGCAGGCGCGTTGGCAGCCTGCGACGCCTCGGCGGCCAGCGCCTGGCGCACGGCGACGCCCTCGAGCACGGCGTCGGCGATGCGGCCGTCAAGACGCACGGCACGGATGGCGTCGTCGTTGGACGGGATGGGGTAGTCGAGGACGTCGGGTTGCAGTTCGTGTCGACCAGTGCGACGATCGGGATTCCAGGCGACTCGTCTCGGCCACGGCCAGGTTTTCCACGCTCGGGTCGACGATGTAGACGGCGTCGGGCAAGCGGGTGATTCCTCGATACCGCCAGAAGTGGTTGAGCTCGCTCGATCTCTTCTTCGAGCTTCAGGACGTCCTTCTTCGGCAGACGCTCAAACTCGCCATTCGCCGTGCGCTTTTCCAGGCGCACCAGGTGGTCAATCGGGTCAGGATGGTCGGGAAATTGGTCAACGTGCCGCCCGGCCAGCGGCTGTTGACGTAGTACATGCCACAGCGGGTCGCCTCTTCGGCGATGGTTTCCTGCGCCTGCTTCTTGGTGCCGACGAACAGAATGCGGCCACCGTGGGCAATCGGGTCGCGACGCAGTCAATCGCTTCATCGAGGTGACGCGTCTGCTGCAGGTCGATGATGTGGATGCCGTTACGCTGGGTGAAAATGAAGGGCCGCATCCTCGGGTCCCAACGCCGTGTCTGGTGACCGAAGTGGGCGCCTGCCTCGAGGAGCAAGTTCATGGAGACGATATTTGCCACGTGTCCTCCTTATCGTTTTTGGCCCTACCCGTTTTTATTCTCCGTGGCATTCGTTGTAGGGGCGAAGCGTTCTGTGGCCGTCAAGCTGGCGCCGTCTTTGGCCTTTGCGGCCACAGAATGCTTAGCCCTTTCGAATCGGAGTGTGGGTAGGCCCCTCCGCCCCGTTCCTTCTGCCCGCGGAGGTCACCGTGGTGACCACGATTGGCCCATTCGGGGGCGTGTGAACTGTGTATCGTGTCCGGCTTCGTAGTGTAGCTATGCCGGCAAACGCGCAAGAGCTTTTTCGTTGCCGTGCAGCCTCGCCCGTGCCAGGTAACATACCCGGCCCACAGTGCAGCGCTATTCGTCGACATGCAGAGGCGCGGGTGATGGCGTCTGGCCCGAAGCGGGCGCGAATCTCATGCACGGCGCGGCATGGGGCGAGGGCTTGCTTGTCTGTTCCTTGCTCGAATAGCTGTAGCTGGTAGGCAACGTCACGCAGCAGATTGCTGGCCCGCACGCCGATCAGGCGAACCTTGCGCCGTCCGCCCCATCGCGCTCCAGCAGGGTATTGGCGGCGTCGTAGATGACATCGTCCACGTCGGTCGGCAGAGTCAGGGTGATCCCGCGACTGACAGTGACGTAGCCCTGGAAGCGCAGCTTCAGCGTGACGGTGCGCGCCATGAATCCTTGTTGCCGAAGCTCGCTGCCGACGCGTGCGAGCATTCCAATAGGCAGCGGCGCACTTGAGCGCCGTCGGCGGTGTCCTGGTCGAACGTGCGTTCCTGGCTGATGGACCTGGCCTCGCGGTCCGGCCAGCACGGGGGTGTCATCGAGGCCGCGCGCCAGACGGTACAGGTTTTCGCCGTGGCTGCCGAACTCCTCGCGCAGGCGCTCCAGCGGCACGCGGGTGAGGTCGCGGGCACCGAGCGTACGCGCATGGCGTGCAGGCGCTCGGCTGTCTTTTGCCGACGCCGGGAATCACCTCGACGACGAAGGGCGGCACAGGAACTCGGCTTCGCGGCCGGGCGGCACCACAACCAGGCCATTGGGTTTGCCGGAATCTGTGGCAATTTTGGCGACTGTGCGGTTGCCGGCTACTCCCAGCGAGCAGGGCAGTCCGATCTCGTTGCGCACGCGCTCCTGGATGCCGACGGGCGATGGTTTCCGGACTGCCGTAGAGGGGTTCGCAGCCGGTCACGTCGAGGAAGCCCTCGTCGATGGAGATTTGTTCGACGACGGGGGCATATTCCGAGAGCACGCTCATGACGCGCCGCGAGTAGGCGGAGTAGAGATGGTAGTGGCCGTGGATGCGTATGGCCTGTGGGCACAGGCGGAGGGCCATGGCCATGGGCATGGCGGAGCGCACGCCGAACTCGCGCGGCCACGTAGGAGCAGGACGAGACGACGCCTCGCTTGTCGGGATCACCGCCGACGACGATGGGCAGCCCGAGCAGCGCCGGCTCCTCGAGCTCTTCGACGGAGGCGAAAAATGCATCGAGATCGATGTGGATGATATTACGGGAGCGTGTTTTCATGCCCGCCAGGTGGAAAACCGAAACAATCCCATGTGGATAACTCGCCCCATGCTTCCCCATGCAGTTACCCGATTGCTCCATTAAGCGTCGAAAAACGTTAGACTGCATGGTAATCAGCGCGGAGGCAGATTGCCGAGCGCTGAGCGCGTCAGGATGGCCGTCCACTGCCCATGGTGATGGACGGCGCCTTCGGGGCTGGACCAGGTGATACTCATTCAGGTAGAAATCGACAATTTGAGGCAGGAGAAGAGTTGGCGGGCTCCGTCTCGTCGAAGTAGCGGTGGGCCATGCCGGCCTCGTTTCCTGCGCCGGAACGAAGGCGCGTGGCTCGACCTCCGTGGCTTCCTCGTGGGCATAGCGCCAACTGACCGTGGAGCTGACGTCAAGCAGCGCCAGCCCGCCCGGCTTCAGCACGCGGCCCACTTCTTCCACCGTGCGGTGGATGCCGGCCAGCCGGTGGTGGTGGATGACATAGACGCTGACCACCGCGTCGAGGCTGGCGTCCGCCAACGGCAGAGCGACCATGTCGGCGCTCACCAAGGAGCCGGCGTTCCGGTCTGGCTCAGGCGGTGCCGACGTTGCCTGCAGGCCGTTGGACGGCGCTGTCCAGCCCGATGACGACGAATCCCTGTTGCGCGAGGAACACAGTGTGCCGGCCGGCGCCGCAGCCGAGGTCCATGACGGAGTGCAGGCCGGCGGCCCGTAGGCGCAGGGCAAACCGTTGCACCCGCTCGTCGGGATGCGCGCCAGCGGAACTGCTCTTGCTTAAGGTTAGGTCATTCCATTCAGGCACAACTGCGTCCTCGCCGGGGACTACTCGCCAGTGGTTTTTCGCCAGGTGTTGTTCGCCGGATGTTGAGTCTGTGCGGTCGCCTGCTCCTGCGGTATAGCAGATATGCCGCCAACTGTCAAATAGGGTAACTGTTCACGTTTACAGTGAGACTGTGGTATACTGCCCGCCATGACATTACAGGAGGAAGTCGTCTCCCTGCGAGACGAAGTGGGCCACCTGCAAGTCAGCATTGTCGACCTGGTGATCAACTGACGGTGGCTCAGGCACGCATTGCGGAGTTGGATGGCAACGGTACGAAACCACCGGCTACTAAGTCGCCCAGGCGCGTGTTGCTGAGTTGGAGTCGCAGAACAAGCCACTCGCGCCCCCGCCATCGTTCGTCAAACCAAACCGCCCCAAATCAGACGTGCCAGACGGCAAGCGCAGGAAGCGAGCGCCACAGCACAACACGCCCGTCGTCGAGAAGCACCGACCCGTATTGAGCGGCATGCCTTGGATCGCTGCCCGATGTGTACATATCCGCTGACCGGCGAGAGCATCGCCTACACGCGTCAGGTCGTTGAGATACCGCCACCTGCACCGGTGGAGATCACGGAGCATTACGTCATCAAGCGCAAGTGTCCCCATTGCGACGCCTGGCGGAGTCCCCAGCTCGATCTGAGCCAGCAGGTCATGGGGCAGGGTCGGATTGGTGTACGTATCGCCACTCTCGTGTCGTATCTGCGCACGAGCTTGCGCCTGACGATCCGGCAGATTCAGACGTACCTGGACACCTTACACCGTCTGCAATTGAGCATTGGCGAGATCACCGAACTGACACACCGGGTCCGTTCAGCAACCGAGACGACAATCGATGGCCTGAAGGCGCAGATCCGGCAGAGTTCCGTGATCCACGGTGATGAGACTGGATGGCGAGAAGGCGGCCAGAACGGATTTGTCTGGGTTCTGACCACGCCGGGGCCAGCGGGTATTCGCTACTACGAGTATGACCACAGTCGTGGTCAGGCCGTTAGTGACCGTCTGCTCAAGGATGTGCGTGCTGCGTGCTTGGTGACCGACTTTTACGCTGGGTACAACAACTATGTGGGGCCGCAACAGCGCTGTTGGACGCATCTCCTGCGCGCCCTGCATGAACTGAAGGAAGAGCAGGCGCAGAATCCCGCTGTGCTGAGATGGGCGGGAGAGGTGCACCGGCTGTACGACGACGCACAGGCGTGGCGGTCGGCCCATCCAACTGCCTGTGTGGCGGAGCGCTCTGTCATCTATCGGGTGCTGGCTAACCGGGCGCTGGTCTTGGGCAAGCAGTATGCGCAATTGTATGACCACCCGTGCAATGCCTTGGCCAAGCGCTTGTTGCGCCACCAAGATGAGCTCTTCCAGTTTGTCGTGCGTGATGGTGTGAGTGCAAACAACAACCTGGCCGAGCGCACGATACGCCCGTTGGTGATCATACGGAAGATCAGCGGTGGGACGCGCAGCGACAAAGGTACGAAGACGCGCCTCGGATTGGCGAGTCTGTTCGGGACGTGGTACGTGCGCGGTCTGAACCCCTTCGCCGAGTGCTTCCGACTTCTGAGTCACGCCCCTTCCTAAACTCCTTTACCCTAACGGTGAACAGTTACTTGCGCGATTCTGCTTGACATGTTACACAAATTATGTTATAATATCTATGAAGGGGAAGTAGGATTGGTTCCCGGGTTCGATGGGTGTAAAAGGTACCGCGTGGCCCCTGATTGTGCGCCGCGCGTTTCTCGGTATCAGGAGCCGTCGAGTTCCCGAGCCAACCGGTGGCTTCACCGAAGATCCTGTGCACAGGAAGGGAGGGGATGAGGCAAATGCTCACCGGTACCGTGAAGTGGTTCAACAATTCGAAGGGCTACGGGTTCATCGTCCAGGACAGCGGAGACAAGGACGTTTTGTCCACCACTCCGCTATCGTCATGGAGGGTTATCGAAGCCTCAATGAGGGGGAGCGCGTCGAATACGAAATCGAACAAACGCCGAAGGGCCCTGCGGCCGTCAATGTACGCAAGGCTGCCGCTTGACGCTGGAACACACGAGCAAATGTAACAAAGGGCCCCGGCTGAGATTCAGCCGGGGCCCCATCGCGTTGTTCGTGCCGGGCCAAAGCTATTTGATTGAGCTCACGAAGCCCTCACCCAGCTTGCCGATGCCGAATGCTGCGATGGCAGCCACCGATCCGACGGCTAACATCTCGGCGCCTGCTCTCCACCACGGAATCGGGTAAACACGGGCGCGCAATGCACCGGAGACGAAAAGCGTTGCTGCTGTGAGTACAATAGAGAGGGGTAAGGCGATGCCGCTCAACGCCGGAATGAGGAACGGCAATAGCGGCACCAAGCCCGCCACGAAGAAGGCAGCGAACGTCACCGCCCCATGGTTGACCGCTGTCCCCTGCTCTTCCTCTATGATGCCAAGCTCGTCGCGCATCATGAAGTCAATCCACTTGTTCTCATCGGCGGTCGTCACGGTCATCGCTGCCTGCAGCGCCTCTCCACTGAAGCCACGCTCCTGCAATATCTCACTGGTCTCCGCCAGCTCAACATCGCGCAGGTTCTTTACCTCAAAGCGCTCCTTCTCCCGCTGCGCTGCGTTGTAGGCGCGCTCAGACTTGTGTCCCAGGTAGTTGCCGATGCCCATAGATAGGCCGTCGCCGATCAATTCGCGAACCCAAGCACGACGACGACGATGGGATCCAGCGACGCGCCCGACGCGCCGGCGACCACGGCAAACGTCGTAACGATGCCGTCGTTGGCGCCGAAGATGGCATCCGATAGATACAGGCCGCTCGTGCGCTGGTGGTAGATGTCCTCCAGCTTCTTCTTGTCCCAATTCTCTTTCTGAGCCAAGAGACGCAGTTTCTTGGCCTCAAGTTCCGGGCTAGGCATCGTTACCTCCCTTCCATCTTGCCCCATCCTCCGCCGCCGGGCGTCTCTATCGTCAGCTCATCGCCGGGTTGCACGCTGAAGGTCGCCTTTCCAGCCAACTCCACTTCTGCCTCGCCGACCCGTAAGCCGGCCCGGCCGGTCGCGCCTGGTTCGCCGCCCGCCAGGCCGTACGGCTGGAAGCGGCGGCGATCAGAGAGAAGCGTGACCGTAGACGGCGCCAGGAATTCGATGCTGCGTACAAGTCCGTCGCCGCCATGATGCAAGCCGGCGCCGCCTGAGCCCCGCCGCACGGCATAACGAGTAATGCGGAACGGGTAGTGCGACTCGAGGGCCTCGATGGGCGTGTTCAAGGTGTTGGACATGTGAACGTGCACACCGGAGAATCCATCGCCGCCCGGTCCGGCGCCCATGCCACCGCCGATCGTCTCGTAGTAAGCGTAGCTGCGATTGCGCCAGCGGGTCGACGCCGCCCACGGTCAAGTTGTTCATCGTGCCCTGGCTTGCAGCAGGAATGATCTCCGGCACAGCCTGCGCAAGAGCGCCTAGCAGGCAATCGACCAACCGCTGCGATGTTTCGACGTTGCCGCCGGCCACGGCTCGTGGCGGGCGGGGATTGACGACGCTACCGAGCGGCGCCACAATGCGAATCGGGGCGTAGCAACCGTGATTGGGCGGCACGTCCTCGCCGGCGAGGCACTTGAAGACGTAATAGACGGCGGAGCAGGTCACGGCGAGCACGGCGTTTAGCCCGCCGGTGCTCTCCGCCGCGCTGGCGCTGAAATCAACAGTCGCCTCGTCGCCGGCGATCCCAATGGTCACCGCGATTCGCAGCGGCTGGCCTCCGAGACCGTCGTCGTCCAGATAGTCAACGAAGGAGTAGCTGCCGTCGGGGATGGCAGAGATGGCGGAGCGCATCATCTTCTCGCTGTAGGCAAGCAGCGCCCGGGCATGTTCCCGGATCGTCTCGACGCCGTAGCGGGCAGTCACCTCCCCCAAGCGGCGCTCTCCCAGGCGCTGGGCGGCGATCTCGGGCTGCCAGGTCGCCGCGACGCTCGTCGGGCGTACGCACGTTGCGGCAGATGAGCGACAGCACCGCCTGGTTCATGCGCCCACGCTCGACCAGCTTGATCGGCGGGATGATCAGGCCCTCTTGATACACCTCTCTGGCCAGCGGCATCGAGCCGGGGCTCATGCCGCCGACGTCTGCGTGGTGGGCGCGGCTGGCGACGTAGAACCCCGGGTCGCTTTGGCAACGCGACACCATCGTTATGTCGGGCAGGTGAGTGCCGCCCAGGTAGGGATCATTGAGCACAACGATGTCGCCTGGGTTCAGAGAACACGACTGGCGTGCGGCGGCCACGGCCATCGGCATGGCGCCCAGATGAACTGGGATGTGCGCCGCCTGGGCTAGCATGCGCCCCTCCTCGTCGAGGATGGCACACGAAAAGTCGCGCCGCTCTTTGATATTCGGTGAGTAGGCGGTTCGCTGCAGCGCAGTGCCCATCTCCTCGGCAATCGAAGAGAACCGGTTCTTGAACACCTCGAGGCTTACAGCATCAACCATGCTTTCTCATTGTCCTTCAGAGTCCTTCAGATGGAGCCTGCATCAGGTACCGTTTTCCAATCGCTGCCTGTACCATGCGAGGAAGTCAGCAGGAGGCCCTATCGGAAAAGGTAGCTCAGACGCTCGAGAGTTGCCGACCAGATGATTACGATCGAGCGAGACTAGGAAGTCGACCCAATCGTCAGCGCCTCCGCCACGATCTGTGCATCGGGCGAGTAGGCGATGACATCCTGCGCCTGAGCCAGGGCATCAGCGCTTCCCTCGGCTCCAACCTGAACTTGCGCCCGATCCAGCAAGAAGGCAAGATGGGTCTTGCTGGCCGGCGACTTGCGAGTGACAACAGACTCCGCCTCACGCAAAACCCAGGTTCCGAATGCAAAGGGCCACGGCGCCGGCTTCGCCCAGCTTCAAAATGAGGCGGGCGCCGCCGCTCTCCGACTGCGTTGCGGCGAAGATAACGCTTGTGCAAAACACGCGTACGTCAGGAGACACGGCTATCACGTTCCTGCCGCAACGCCTGCAGCATGGACTCGAGAGTCTGGCCGTCTTCTGTCCACGTACCGGCGATTCGGTCGGCCAGGGCATCGATCTCGGAGCGACGCGGGCTCAGCACGAACACGCCGCCCAAATCGAGCAAGGTGAATGTAGCGCCAGGTTGCAGGTTGTATTCCTCGCGCATTTCTTTTGGGATCGTGATCACACCGCGTTGCGCCATTTGCAGGATCATGCTATCCAATGAAGTTCCTCCTGACCAATACTGCCAATCTGACAATCAGTATATCAGCCTCTCAGCAGGGAGTCAATATCAGATTGCAGTATGCATCCACCCGCGCCTGCCATCCGGGCAGGATCACGGTCGTGGCATCCATCTGCACGACAACCGCCGGGCCGGTAACGCGATTGCCCGGCCTGAGCTGCTCGCGCTCGTAGATAGGCGTGTCGGTGGACGTGCCGCCGGCAAAGACAACCGTGACCACCTGGCGCACGAGGGCGTGGGTCACGTCCGGCCCCTCCTCCGGCTCCGGCCGGAAGTCCGGTTTATCCGTGGCGCCGATGGTCTTCAGGCGCAGGTTGACCACTTCGACCGGCTGGCCGGGGCTGGCGTGCCCGTAGCGTTGGCGGTGCAGGCGGTGGAAACGCCGCGCCAGGCGGCCGCTATCGAATAGTCGGACGGGAAGCAAGGTAGCGACGTCTTCGTGAAGCTGCCCCTCACCCCGACGCTCTCCCCTTTGGGGAGAGGGAGTAATAACTCGCCGCGGCAGCGAGCCTGCCCAGCGGCGCCGTGATTTCGTAGGACTGGCCTGCATAGCGCATGTCCAGGCTGAGCTCAAGGGCAATATGGCTCAGCGGCACATCCTGCGCCAGCAGCACGGCGGCGCCGGCCGTGACCAGCGGCGCGAACTCGCGCGCCAGCACGTCTGGAGTGGCGTCAGCGAGCGGCAGCAGAACCGTGCGTGAAGCGTCCACGCTCAGGTCAGCCACTAGCAATCCCAATGCGCACAGGATGCCGGGGTAACGCGGGATGACCACGGTCCGAATGCCCAGCGCCTCGGCCATCTCACAGGCATGGAGCGGCCCGGCGCCGCCGAACGCCAGCAACGTGAACTGGCGCGGGTCGAATCCTCGCTCCACTGATATGGTGCGGATGGCCCGCTCCATCGTGGCATTGGCCACGCGCACGACACCGAGGGCGGCCGCCAGTACATCCGAGTCCATGTCACGAGCCAGGCCGGCCAAAGCGGATCGCCCGGCGCTCTCGTCCAGCCTCATGCGCCCGCCCAGGAAGTTGCCGGCCGACAAGCGGCCAAGCACGAGGTTGGCGTCTGTCACCGTAGGGATTCTGCCGCCGCGGCCATAGCAAGCAGGTCCCGGCTCAGCCCCAGCGCTCTCCGGTCCGACGCGCAAGGCGCCGCCGCTGTCCAGCCGGGCGAGCGAGCCGCCGCCGGCGCCAACTGTGTGGATATCGATCATCGGTAGACGCAAGGGCAGACCGGCCACCGTCTGTTCGGCCGTCTCTTGGATGCGCCCGGGCAGCAATGAGACGTCGGTCGATGTGCCGCCCATGTCGAACGTGATGACCTGAGCAAACCCCGCCAGCCTGGCCACGTGATAGGCGCCGCGCACGCCGGCGGCCGGTCCGGACAGCACCAACCGCGCCGGCGTCCGGCGCGCCGATCTCGACGCCCATGACGCCGCCCGATGATTGCATCAGGAACAGGTCGTGCACGCCTTGACGCGCCAGTTCGTCGCCGAGGCGGCCCAGGTAGCGCGCCATGAGCGGCGACACGTAGGCGTTGATCACCGTCGTGACTTGTGCGCTCGTACTCACGATACTCGGGCAGAATGTCAGAAGAAAGGGAGACGAAGAGCGACGCGCATCAGCCGCTTGCACCGCCCGGAGTATCGCCTGCTCGTGGCCGGGGCACAAGAATGAGAAGAGCAGGCATACAGCGACCGCCTCGACGCCGCTCGCCTGGATGGCGGTAATGATCGGCGCGATGCCGGCGACGTTGAGCGCCCGCACGAACCTCGCCCGCAGCGCCGACTCGCTCGTCGACCTCAAAGCGCAGTGCAAGCGGGGACGAGCGGCGGCGGCCGACGGCCGACCAGGGCGTACAATTGAGGACGGTTCTGGCGGCCGATCTCGAGCACGTCGGCCATGCCCTTGGTGGTGATCAGCGCGGTCAGCGCGCCCTTTGCGCTCGAGTAGGGCGTTGGTAGCGACCGTCGAGCCGTGCACGACACGCGCTCCGGCGGCCACACCCAGATGACGCGCCCCAGCCAGGAAAGCGAGTGACTGGTCGCTGGTGGTGGTCGACAGCTTGTAAGTGACAAGCCGTCCGTCTTGCAGCAGGGCAAAGTCCGTGAAGGTGCCGCCGACGTCAACGCCGAGAAGCATAGACGCTCTTTGGACAGGAGAATAGCCGCGATTGCGGGGTCTTGGCCGAGGGTCCGACCACTACTGGGCAGCGGCGTTCCGGTCGCTATGGCTGGCCAGGACAGCCGTCACCACCAGGCGATGCGGTGTAGTCGGCCTTCAGATAATCCCAATCGGTGCACGTAATGATCGTCAGCCGTGTATCGTCGCTGGGAGCGAGAACACTCGACGTCATTGGGGGACACCACTTTTGACGACACAACTTTATAGGTGTAGCGCACGCTGCCTTGCTGGACGATGACATCGTCGCCCTCGGTCAGCTTCTCCAGCCAGCGCAGCGGGCCATTGCCGCGTGTCGTATCAGCGTGACATGCCCGGTGATAGCAGCATTGCCCGGCTGGCCAGGAAATCCCGTGCCGGCCAGAAGCGCCACCTCGTAGACGATCTTGTCGATATTCCAGGCGCCGTTGACCAGCTTGACGGGAACAATCGACGTGTTGAGCGTTAGCTTGGGGATAATCAAACGCCCGGGATCAGCGGGAGTCGTGGAGTTGGCGTCGCCGTCTTTGTCGGTGTCGCGGCGGAGTAGGCGTGGCAGTGGTCTCCACGTGGGTGACGCGGCTGGCGGTGATCGCACTCCCGGGCGGAACGACGGCAGAAACGCCGGAGCTGGCAATTGCAGGCGTTGCAGATGGCGATGGGCCGGCGTCCTGCCCGGTCGCCGTCGTCGTCGGAGGCGTCAGCGTGGCAACCGGAGGATGGCGTTGCGGTCGGCGAGCGGGGTCGAGCCTGCATCCGTGGGACTCGGCGTCGTTGTGGCATCTGCGAGTGCGGCTGCAGCGGCCGGCGGCTGGAGTACGAACTGACTGGCCAGTGCTTGCTGGTCGCGCTGCCAGCGCGTTTCGGCGTACCAGGTATAGAGTTGCAATGCGGCAGCCACGATCAATATCATCACGCCGATGACGATCAGGACTGTACCAGCGACGCCGGCAGCCTGTGCCCTGCGCTGTGGCCGTCCTCACACCTTCAGCCATGTTGGTTCCTGCGATACTCCCTGCTAGGCACTACACCCCGCTGCCGGTCATGCGGCCGGGAGCACACTGTATGTTTCACCTAGGCCGACGCCCCGGCCAGACCCAAGCTGCAGCGGCGATTCCCTGCATGGCGGTGATGACGTTGGCAATGTGCTCCTCCAACGGCAGGCCCAGGTCTTCGGCGCCCTTGATCATGTCTTCTCGCCGCACGGCGCGGGCGAACGCCTTGTCCTTGAACTTCTTGCGTACGGACTCGGCAGTCAGGTCCATGATGCTCTTAGTCGGCCGCACTAGTGCGGACGCCGTGATGAAGCCTGTCAATTCGTCCACCGCCCATAGTGTGCGATCCAGCAGGCTGAGGCGCGGGTAGCCCGGCTGCATACCGTGCGACAAGATGGCGTAGATCACGTCGTCGGGGTAGCCCTGCTGGCGAAGGATCGGCTCGCCCAGCAGCGGATGCTCATCCAGCGTGGGATGGATCTCGTAGTCGAAGTCGTGCAGGATGCCGACGACTTCCCACTTGTCGGCGTCCTCGCCGAACTTCGCTGCGTAGAATCGTAGGGCTGCCGCCACGGCCAGGCCATGCTTGACCAGGTTTTCGTTCTTGGTGTACTCGTGCAGCAAGGCCAGCGCCTTCTGCCTGTCGTGTGCGACGTCCACTAGTTCCTCCCATCTACGCTACTATCCCCCACAGATCGTATTCGGTGGCCTCGGTGATGTGCACGGGAACCAGGTCGCCGGGAGCCGCCCGGCCACGGGCGAAGACCAGCCCATCAATCTCCGGCGCGTGACGGTAGGAGCGGCCAACCAGCAGCGGCGCGGCCCTTGCGTGCGCTTATTGCCGTTTGCCTTCTGCTCTTCAGCCTGCCCTTCGATCAAGACCGAGAGCGTCGTTCCCACCAGCTCTTTGTTCTTCTGCAACGAGATGCGCTGCTGATGCAGCATGGCCCGATCGTAGCGATGGCGCTGCACGCGGTGCGGATACCTGGCCCGGCAAGTCGGCGGCCGGCGTGCCCTTCTCGGCTGAATAGGTGAACATGCCGACGTTGTCGAAGCGCACCTCGCTCATGAAATCAAGCAGCGCCTGGAACTCAACCTCGGTCTCGCCGGGATAGCCGACGATGAAGGTCGTGCGCAGCGCCAGCCCCGGCAGCGCCGCCCGCAGGTCGGCCAGCAGTGCGCAGGGTACGCTCCGTGTCGTGCGGCCGGCGCATGCGACGCAGGACGTCGGGATGGGCATGCTGCAACGGCATGTCGATGTAGCGCACCATTTGCGGCAACGAAGCCCAGCGTCTCGATCAGTTTGGGCGTCACCGTGCTCGGATAGGCATACATGACGCGCAGCCACGGCACCTCCGGCACGGCGGCGGCAATCTGCGGCAGCAGAGCAGCCAGGCCCTCGCGTTCGCCGTGATCCGAGCCGTAGGCCGAGCTCTCCTGCGCCACCATCACGATCTCGCGCACGCCCTCGTTCGCCAGGCGCCGGGCATCGGCCAGGATTGTCTCGACCGGACGGCTGGCGAAGCCGCCCTTGATCAGCGGGATGGCGCAGAAGGCGCAGGGACGGTCGCAGCCGTCGGCGATCTTGACGTAGGCGCTGGTCCGCCGCACCTGCTCCGGCGATGCCGACCTCAGCGAAGGCGGCGTGGTCCAGCCCGCGCGTGGCGACGACTCTATCGACGACGCCAGTGATTTCGCTCCAGCGCCGGGTGCCGAGGACGGCATCCAGCCCGGGCACTTCGGCGACCAGCTCGTCCTCGTAGCGCTGCACGAGGCAACCGGCGGCAATCAGCGCCTGGTTGGGCCGCTTGCGGCGCAAGACGTCGTTGATCTCGCCCAGCGATTCACGCTTGGCGGCGTCAAGAAAACCGCACGTGTTCACGATGACGATGTCGGCCTGTTGCTCGGCGCGATTCCCGGTGTCCGGCCTCTTTGAGCAGAGAGAGCCATGCCCTCGGAATCGACAATGTTCTTTGGGCAGCCCATGGTCGTGATATGAAAGCGAATGGACAATGTTTACCTTTCCAGATGAGAACGCGTCGTGCGAATCAGGAGCGTGCCGCCATTATAGCGCAGCGGCCGCGGCTGGTCAAACGACCATCGAAAGGCCACGGTATGGCCGCGTACTGCCCATAGGCGTGGTCGGCACCTGCTGGTCCGCGCCCAGCTTTTCAGCCACGTACGCGAAGCGCGAAAGCCGGCCCTGGCTGGCCAGCCGGTGTGTCACAGAGAAGAATTTCTGGAACGCCTCGTATCTGTCTGCGCCTTCGATGCGCATGAGGTCGTTGCGTCGCCGGTCGCGCGCCGCGTGCCATCGATTGGAGACGACCGACTCGTTCTCGCTGACGTCTTCGCGCCGGACGAGGAAGAAACGCGCCTGTTGCAACAAGCGCTCGTTCTCACCCGGTGGAACGAAGAGCATGAAGCCTATGGAGGAGCGCGTGGCAATCTCATCGTTCGAGATCGGCCCGGTGATGACAATCGGATCCGTGAAGAGCACACGCCCGCCGGGTTTGACGACGTCGGAACCACTCGCGCAGCATCACTGACCGGTCAGTCAAGTGATTGATCGCATCCAGGCATGTCACGGCATCAAACGAGTTCGACGAAAACGGAAGGGGTTGATTGGCGTCGGCGGTGCGGAACTGGACCTGCGAGCTGAGCGACCTGGCCTTAGCGGCCTCGTTGGCCGTCGCCACGGCGCTGTCGTTGCTGTCGATTCCTATGACCTTGCATCCCACCAGATTGGCAAGATAGAGAGACGGCCCGCCCGACCCACTTCCGACATCGAGGATCTGCTGGCCGGGCTTGAGACCCAGCCAGCCGACGAACGTCTTTAGCTCCGTGACGGTCAACCAGCTATTCTGGCCGATGTCCTCGCCGAACGTCTCTTTGCGAACGGCAGTCAGGACATCGTTGGCGAAATTGCTGTAGGTTCTTTCGTAGAAATCTACCGGCTTTGTTGTTTGCTCCATTGATCCTCCGTCCGCCCTTCGACGGAACTTCACGGGCCAGTCTCGCCCGCGAAACTCCGCCGGATGCGGGTGAGCGGCTCAGACTGGCGTCCAGCACCGAGGCGCAGCGCCTTCGCTAATATTATACGCTTGATAGTATATCATCGGCCTTGCTCGGCATGTCAAGGACTTCGCAACCGGTTGCGCGCCGCCCGACAAGGTGCTACAATCTCGGCCAGCGCTGAACGGAATATGCTGCTATCGTAAGGAGGCTGCATCATGAGCACAGGATTCGGGGTCATCGGCACCGGACTCTGGGGGGAGTTTCACGCCATGGTCTACGCCGGGCATCCGGGCGCCGAGCTGGCGCCGTCTGCGATGTGGACGGCGAGCGTGCCCAGGAAATCGCTCGCAAGTACGGCGCCCGGCGCTGGTACACGAACTATGCTGATTTGCTGTCAGACTCTCAGGTTGACGCGGTGACTGTTGCCACTCCCGATCACCTGCACCGCGAGATCGGCGTCGCTGCTGCGCAGGCGGGCAAGCACGTCCTGATGGAGAAGCCGCTGGCGCTGACCGTCGCCGACTGCAAGGCGGTCATTGCCGCCACCAGAGCGGCCGGCGTCAAGCTGATGGTCGACTTCCACAACCGCTGGAGCCCGCCATTCAACACCATGAAACAGGGCATTGAGGCAGGCGACCTGGGCGATCCGTTGCTCATCAACGCCCGACTGAACAACACCATCTTCGTACCCACGGAAATGCTGCGTTGGGCCGGCCAGTCGGCCACCATCTGGTTCACAGGCAGCCACTTGATTGACATCGTGACCTGGCTGATCGGCAGCGAGGTAACGCGCGTCTACAGCGTGTCCCGCTCTACCGTCCTGGCCGCCCGCGGCATCCCCACGCCGGACTTCTTCGAGACGACGCTGGAATTCGCCAGCGGCGCCGTCGCCGTGGTCGAGAACTGCTGGATTCTGCCGAACAGCGAGCCGAGCATCGTGGACTTCAAGCTGCGCTGCGTGGGCAGCAAGGGGTCAGCCGGCGTGGATACGACGCACAACCGCACGCTTGAAATGTACGGCGAACAGCGCCACGGCTATCGCGACGTGCTCGGGATGGTCGATGTGTTCGGGCAGAAGCGGGGCTTCGCATTGGAGAGCATCCATTACTTCGCTGACTGCGTGATCAACGACCGCCAGCCGTTCGCCCACCGGCGAGGACGGCTTGCGCAACACCGCGACGATTTGCGCCGCGCTCGAGTCCGCGGAACAGGGATGCCGGTAAGCGTCTGATTGAGACGTTGGATGACCAACTGACCACTGAATACACGGAATACACGGAAAACCGCACCTAGATCACTTCTCGTTCTTTCTTTCCGTGTATTCAGTGGTCCCCGTTGTCAGAGCCCTGGCCGCTGCCGCATGATCTTGTGCACGTGAACGGCGGCGCCGAACCCGTTGTCGATGTTGACGACAGCCACGCCCGGCGCGCAGGAATTGAGCATCGCCAGCAGCGCCGCCAGGCCGCCGTAGCTGGCGCCGTAGCCGATGCTGGTCGGTACGGCTACGACCGGGCAGGCCACGAGCCCGCCGATGACGCTGGCCAGCGCCCCTTCCATGCCGGCAATGGCAATGATCGCCGAGGCATGACTCAGGAGGTCACGCTTGCTGAGCAGGCGGTGCAGACCGGCCACGCCGACGTCGTAGGTACGTGCACGTTATGGCCAAGGAATTCCAGAGTTAGCGCCGCCTCCTCTGCCACGGGGATGTCGCTCGTGCCGGCGCAGGCCACCACCACGTAGGCATCGCTCTTCGGCTCAGATAAGCGACCCATGCTGAGGACGCCGCGCCAGCGCCGCGTAATGCGCCTCGGGATAAGCCGGCAGCACTGCCTCGGCGACCTCAGGGGCGGCGCGCGTCGCCAATACGCGGCCTTCGCGTTGCATCATCCTGCCGACGATCTCGACGACCTGGCCGGACGTTTTGCCCTGGCAGAAGATGACTTCCGGCACACCGGTGCGCAGCGCCCGATTGTGGTCGAGGTTGGCAAAGGCCAGGTCGTCGCTCGGCTTGAGCTGCAATTGCGCTACCGCCTGCTCGACGGACACCTGGCCGTCTTGTACTCCTGCCAGTAGCTCAGTGAGCTGATTTTCGTCCATTGCTCCACCGCCCGTTGCGGCCGATGTACCCGCCAGAGTCTCGTTCATGCTGCCGGAGCGGAATCCGGTCAGGTCCAACGCCACGTAGGTGAAGCCGAGCTCTTTGAGCGTGGTCACGATTTCTTGCCGCAGCGCCAAAGCACGCTCGAAATCGTCCGGCGCAAGCTCGAGCCGGGCGACGTCGCCGTGATGGCGCACGCGCAATTGGCGGAAGCCTGTCTGGCGGAGGTAGGCCTCGGCACGCTCGACCTGCGTCAGCGCCTCGACAGTGATCACTGTACCGTAGGGAATGCGCGAGGAGAGGCAGGCGGCGGCCGGCTTGTCCCAGGTCGGCAGGCCAAGCTCCCTGGAAGGAGCGTGATCTCGGCCTTGGTCAGGCCGATTTCCTGTAGCGGGCTGCGCACGCCGTGCTCGCGCGGCCGCCTTCTGGCCCGGGCGATAGTCACCCACGTCGTCCGCGTTGTTGCCGTCGACGATGTAGTTGTAGCCGTTTTGTCGCGCATAGATGATCAGCTCGTCGTAGGTGTAGGACTTGCAGAAGTAGCAGCGGTCGGGGGCGTTGGCCAGGTAGCGCTCGTCGGCCATTTCGTGAATTGGCAGCAGCACGTGCTTGACGCCCAGGTTGGCGGCCAGCGCCTCGGCGTTGCGAGCTCGGAACGCGGCAGGCTGACCGAGTCGGCGGTCAGGCCGATGGCTGAGTCGCCCAGGGTGTCGTGGGCGACTTTGAGCAGGAATGAGCTGTCGACGCCGCCGGAATAGGCAACGGCGACCGACCCATTGTTGGAGGCGTCGATCGCCCCCTCCGCGCCGCCCGCGCCGACGATCGTGTGCAGCTCGTCGATGAAGATGATGGTGTCCTTGGACTCGCGGATCTCGTTCATCACCGCCTTGAGACGTTCCTCGAATTGCCCGCGGTACTTGGTGCCCGCGACCACCGCGGCGAGATCCAGCGTGACGATGCGCTTGTCCTTGAGCGTCTCGGGGACCTTGTTCTCCACGATCCGCTCGGCCAGCCCCTCGGCGATGGCGGTCTTGCCCACGCCCGGCTCGCCGATCAGGATCGGGTTGTTCTTCTTGCGCCGCGAGAGGACCTGGATGACGCGATCGATCTCGGGCTCGCGCCCGATGATCGGATCCAGCTTCCCTTCCCGGGCGAGGGTCGTGAGATCGCGGCCGAACTGGTTCAGCGCGGGTGTCTCGACCTTGCCCTCGCGCTCGGGCTGCGACACGGAAGGCGTCCCGCCGAGAAGCTTGAGCGTCTCCTCGCGAACCTTCTTCCGGTCCACGCCGAGCTCGAGCAGCACGCGCGCGGCGACCCCTTCGCCCTCGCGGATCAATCCCAGGAGGAGATGCTCGGTGCCGACGTAGTTGTGGCCGAGCTGGCGCGCCTCGTCGACGCTCAATTCCAGCACGCGCTTCGCGCGCGGCGTGAACGGGATCTCCCCGATCGTGAGCGTCCCCCCCGTCGAGGAGACCATGCTCTCGACCGCCTGGCGTATGGCGTCGAGATCCAATCCCAAATTGTTCAGCACCGTGGCGGCGATTCCCTCCCCCTCGCGAATGACGCCGAGAAGCAGGTGCTCGGTGCCGATGTAGTCGTGCTGGAGCCGCGCGGCTTCCTCGCGGGCGAGGTACATCACCTTCCGCACGCGTTCCGTGAATTTGTCATGCATGGGTCAGGGCCTCCAGACCGTTCGGCTAATTGCTCGTAACCGGAACCGAGCCTCCCTCACCGAGAAGCCTCCGGATATAATCCGCTCTCATGATGTTCCGCTCGCGCTGCTCGAGCTCGCGGCCCGCCTTGACTTGGAGATGAGCCGGCTGCGACCGGACCAGGAGCTCGTTCAACGTCTGCACGCTCGCGAGCCCCTCGATCCGAAGGGCCACGCCGAAACGCACTGCCGATGAGAGATTGACCACCTCCTGCGAGGAGATCACGCGGCTGTGCCGGAGCGTGCCATAGGCGCGCCAGATCTTGTCCTCGATCTGGACCCGCGCATCCTTCAAGAGCTCTTCCCGCGCCCGCTGCTCCGAATCGATGATCTGCTTGGTGACCCGCTCCAGGCTGTCGATCGTCTCGCGCTCGTTCTGCCCCAGCGTGGTCTGGTTCGAGATCTGGAAGAAGTTTCCCATGATCTGGGAGCCTTCTCCGTAGAATCCACGAACCGCCAGTCCGACCTGGGTGATTCCCTGGAGCACGCGTCCGATCTGCTTCGTGAGCACGAGCGAAGGCAGGTGGATGAGCACCGACGCTCTCATCCCCGTGCCGACGTTGGTGGGGCACGCGGTCAGGTATCCCAGCTCATCGCTGAAAGCATAGTCCAGGTCCTGAGCCAATTCATCATCGATGGCGTTCACCGATTCCCACGCGGACCGAAGCTGGAACCCCGACGCCAGGGCCTGGAGCCTCAGATGGTCCTCTTCGTTCACCATCGCCGAAATGCTCTCGTCGGGAAGGACCAGGAGGCCGCGGAGCTTGCCGTTGTCCGCCAGGTCGTTGCTGATGAGATGCCGCTCCACCAGGAATTGCCGGTCCAGAGGAGTCAGCTCGCGCATCTCGAGCGCGAGCGACTGCGTGAGCGCCGGGGTTTTCCGCACGGCGGAGAGGATGCTCGAATAGACCATGACGAGCTGCTCTTCCCGCGCGCGATGGGTGAACGGCACGCCCGAGAGGTTTCGGGCCAGGCGGACGCGCGTGCTCAGGACCACGTCCGAGGCGGGCCCCGATCCATCCAGCCAGCGGCCGAGCGACGTGGACAAACCCGTCAGCTTCACGCGGCACCCCCTCCGACGGTCCGGACGTCGTTCTCTTCCAGTTTCTTGATCCGATCCCTGAGATCCGCGGCCGTTTCGAATTCCTCGCGCTCGATCGCCTTCTGCAGCTCTTCGTGCAGCCGCTGCACTTCCCGCCTCAGGGCCACGCGCGCGGCATCGCGCACGGGGGTTTTCCCCACGTGCTTCGTGCTGCCGTGCACCCGGCGCAAGAGCGGGCGAAGCTGTGACCGAAACGTCGGGTAGCACTCCGAGCAGCCGAGCCGGCCCGTCTCCTTGAAGTTGGAGTAGACGAGGCCGCACTTGGGGCACTGGACCCGGCCGACACGGGCCTCCTCCGCGGAGCCGGGCTGCTCGACCATGCCTGCCAGAAGGTCCCCCACCGAGAACTTCGTCTTCACGAGCGGTACGTGGTAACCCTTCTCCTCCGCGCACTTCTCGCAGACGTGGTACTCGGATTTCTTGTTGTTGACGATCTCGGTGAAGTGGACGACCGCCGGTCGTTTGCCGCAAATTTGACACTGCATGGTCGTTCCTTCCGTTGGCCGAATGTGCTCCCGACTACTTTAGATGCGACCCGACTCAATACTAATCGGCCTGAGATAGCCATCCTCAAGGGCTACCACCCGGCCGGCCGCCTGTGCGACATCCGGATTATGTGTAGCAATGACAATGGCTTGCTGCTCCAGGGACCGGTATCTCTCGAAGATTTCGAGCAGGATCGCCGAGGATCGCCGGTCCAGATTGCCCGTCGGCTCGTCCGCCAGAAGGACCGCGGGCTTCATGTGCAAGGCGCGAGCCACCGCGACCCGCTGCTGCTCGCCCCCCGAAAGCTCCCCCGGCTTGTGCTCCGCCCGTCCCATCAGGCCCAGGTCCTCGAGGAGGCTTTCCGCGCGCGCCCGCGCGGCCGAGCGTGAAGCTCCCGCGACCCACCCCGGCATCATGACATTTTCCAGAGCGGTGAATTCGGGCAAGAGCTGATGAAACTGGAAGACGAACCCGACCGCGCGGGCGCGAAGTCGGGAGCGCCCCGCTTCGTCCAGCGCCGAAAGCTCCTCGCCTCCGACCCTCACGGACCCTGCCGTCGGATGGTCGAGGCCCCCGAGCAGATGCAGCAGCGTGGATTTTCCGGATCCGGACGCGCCCACGACCGCCACCACCTCCCCCGGATCCACGGAGAGATTCACGTCCCGAAGCACCTCGATCGGCGCCCCCGCGTCGCGATAGACCTTGGCCAGCCCCCTGGCCAGGACCGCGGGGGTGCGGGACGCTGCCTCATTCATAACGGATCGACTCCACCGGAGCAAGCCTCCCGGCTCTCCACGCGGGATACAGGCTTGCCACGAAGCAGAGCGCGGTGGCCGCGATTGCGACCAGCGCGAAGTCGGTCCACTCGATTTTCACGGGCAGGGTGTCGATGAAGTAGATCTCGCCGGGCAGGTGGAGGAGTTTGTAGCGCCCCAGCACGAATGAGACGGCCCAACCTACCAGGAGCCCGAGCCCCGTGCCGGCGAGTCCGACCAGGGTCCCTTGCAGGAGGAAGATCCTCATGATCCCGCGGGGGGTCACTCCCATCGTGCGTAGTACCCCGATGTCGCGCCGCTTCTCCATCACGAGCATGACCAGGCTCGAGACGATGTTCACGGTCGCCACGAGGACGATGAGGATCAGGATCGTGAACATCACCGCCTTCTCGATTTTCATCCACGCGAAGAGATTCCGGTTGAGGTCGATCCAGTTCGTCACCCGGTGCGCGGGACCGAGCTTGGCCTCCAGCGCCTGCGCCGTCTCCCGCGCGCGGAACATATCGGGAATGCGAAGCTCGAAGCCGGTCACGCCGCCGTCCAGGACGAAGAACTCGCGCGCCGTCTCGATCCGGACGATGCCGAAGGAAGAATCGTACTCGTAGAGGCCGGAGCGGAAGATCGAGCTCACGCGGAGCCGTTTCACGCGCGGCGGTCCGCCGAAGATCCCGCCGGGCTCTTCCGTCGGCAGGCTGATCAGGATGACGTCCCCGACCGATACGCGGAGCCTCACCGCCAGCTCCTCGCCGAGCCCGATTCCGGGCAGATCCCCCCCGTCGAGCGGGTGCTCCGGGGGCGCCAGGTGCGCCATGATGTCGGTGACGCGGGCCTCACCGGCGGGATCCACTCCCTTCAGGACCATCCCGTCCACGCTCGCGCGCGAGGCGACCATGACCTTTCCGTACACGAACGGCGCGACGGCCGCGCCGGGCGCCGCTGCGGTGATCGCCGACACCAGCGAGTCGGATGGGAGGATCGGGCGGTCGTCCGCGGAGAGCACCGCGACGTGCGCGTTCGTCCCCGCGATACGGCTTTGCACCTGATCCTCGAAGCCGTTCATCACCGAGAGAACGATCGTGAGCGCGGCCACGCCGACGAAGACGCCGCCCGAGGCGAGAAGGCTGACGAGCGTGATGAAGCTGAGCCGGCGCTTGGAGCGCAGGTAGCGCGACGCGATGATCCAGACGAATCCCATGGATGGCCCGGGCGCGGCGCTCAGCCGCGCGCGGCCGCCCCGCTATTCGTCATTCCCGTCCTCGGGGCGCATGTGCGGGAAGAGGATCACGTCCCGGATCGAACGCGAGTCGGTGAGCAGCATGACCAGGCGGTCCACGCCGACGCCGACGCCGCCGGTGGGAGGCATTCCCATCTCGAGCGCGCGCAGGTAGTCCGTGTCGAGCATCTGGGCCTCCTCGTCGCCGCGCTCCCGAAGGCGCGCCTGCTGCTCGAAGGCACGCCTCTGCTCGAGCGGGTCGTTCTGCTCGGAGAAGGCGTTGGCCACCTCCATGCCCGCGACGATCAGCTCGAACCGCTCCACGACGTCGGGGTTTCCTCGCTTCACCTTCGCCAGGGGCGAGATCTCGCGCGGATGGTCCACGAGGAAGGTGGGATCCCGGAGCTCCGGCTGCACCTTCACGGAAACGATCTCGTCCAGGATGCGGCCGTACCCGAACGCGGGATCGAGCGGGACCCCCGCGCGCTTCGCCAGCTCGCGGAGCGCCCCCTCTTCCGACGGGAGATCGGCCGCGCCGATGCCGAGCCCCTCCGCGGCGGCCTCCCGGATCGTCAGGCGGCGCCAGGGAGGCGTGAAATCGACCGCGCCTCCCTCGAAGGAGATCCGGGCCTCACCCCGCACGGCCTTCACGGTCTCGAGGAGCATCGCCTGCGTCATCTCGAGCATCTCCTCGTAATCCGCGTACGCCTGGTAGAACTCGAGCATCGTGAATTCCGGATTGTGGGTCCGATCCATGCCCTCGTTGCGGAAGTCCTTCGAGATCTCGTAGACGCGCTCGAGCCCACCCACGATCAGGCGTTTCAGATAGAGCTCGTCCGCGATCCGGAGATAGAGCTTCATGTCGAGGGCGTGGTGCTGCGTGACGAAAGGCCGCGCCGAGGCGCCCCCGTACAGAGGCTGGAGCACCGGTGTCTCGACCTCCAGGAACCCTCGAGCGTCCAGGAACGCGCGCAGCGACCGCACGATGGCCGCGCGTTCGCGGAACACGCGGCGGACGTCGTCGTTCACGATGAGGTCGGTGTAGCGCTGGCGGTAGCGGACCTCGACGTCGGTCAGCCCATGCCACTTCTCCGGAAGGGGCCGGAGGGATTTCGCGAGAAGCTCCACGCGCTCGGCCCGGACCGTGATCTCACCGGTCTTCGTGACGAACACGGTTCCCTCCACCCCGACCCAGTCTCCCAGGTCCAGCTCGATCGCCCCGGCGAAGGCCTCCGGCCCGAGGACGTCCTCGCGAAGGTAGACCTGCATCAACCCCGACCGGTCCTTCACGTGCGCGAACGCGGCCTTGCCGTGCCCGCGCTTCGTCATGAGGCGCCCCGCGTAGCGCACCCGCTCGCCCGACTGCTCCAGAGCCTGATGGCCCTCCTGGATCGCCGCGGAGCCGTGCGTGGCGTCGAAGCGATAGGCGTAGGGCGGGATCCCGCGCTGGACCAGCGCGTCCAGCTTCTCGCGGCGCGAGTCTTGGACGGACACGATTCTCCGGAAGGAAGGAGGTCCCGCCGCGCGGAGGCGCGCGGGAAAGGACGCAACGTGGCGGACAGCGCGCGATTCTAGAGAAGGCGGAAACGCCGGGTCAAGGCTCGTGGCGCGAGGGACGCCCGGGCGTCCCCCGGAATTCAGGGGGAAGTCGTGGGATTCAGCTTGCGCGATCGGAGGGGCCGCGAGGGCTCCACGGGCGGAATCAGGCTTTCTTGCGGAATCTCGGCGACCACGCTCGGAACCCGCCGCGTGCCGCAGCCGGGACAGAACGCCCAGGTGGAATCCACGCGCCGCTCGCACTTGAGGCACGCGGCGGCGATCGTGTGCCCGCAGTGCGGACAAAAGTGGTACTCCGCCGCCGCCGTCTGGCGGCAGGAAGGACAGAGGCGGGCCGCCTCTTCTTCGTAGAAGATCACCCGGCGAAGCTCTTCCAGGCTCGTCTCACCGGCCATCACCTTCACGAGCCCGTCCTCGCCGATCGGCGTCATGCCGCTCTCCACGGCGGCGGCCCGGATCATCGACTCGGCGCCGCCGGCGGCGATCAGCCTCCGCAGCGGATCGTCCAATTCCAGGATTTCGAAGATGCCGGTCCTCCCTCGGTAGCCCGTCTGGTTGCAGTGGTCGCAGCCGACCGGCCGGTAGAGTCCGACTCCTTCCGCCTCGCGCTGCGTGAGCCCGAGCACCCGGAGCTCGTCGCCGACCGGCGCGTACTGGTCCTTGCACTTCGGACAGAGGAGGCGGACCAACCTCATCGAGATGACGCTGATCAGGCTCGAGGCGACCATGTAGGGCTGAAGCCCCAGGTCCACGAGACGGGTCACGGCCGAGGCCGCGTCGTTGGTGTGCACCGTCGACAGCACCAGGTGCCCGGTGATCGAGGCGCGGAAGGCGATCTGCGCGGTCTCCAGATCCCGGACCTCCCCGATCATCATGACATCAGGGTCCTGGCGGAGCATGGCGCGCAGGATCGCCGCGAAGGTCTTCTTGCTCTTCTCGTCCACCTGCACCTGGTTGATGCCCGCGATCTGGTACTCGATGGGATCTTCCACGGTCATGATGTTCTTCGTCACGCTGTGCACATGCTGCAAGAGCGAGTAGAGCAGGGTGCTCTTGCCGCTTCCGGTCGGACCCGTGACCGCCACGATCCCCTGAGGCCGCTGGCCGTACGCGCGGATCCGCGTCAGCGCGGGTTGGGAGAGGCCGAGCGTATCGAGATGGAGCGCGGAACGCTCCTGGTCCACGATGCGGATCACGACCTTCTCCCCGTGAGCCGTGGGGAGGGTCGAGACCCGAAGGTCGATCCGCCTGGATTCGATTTCCACACGGAAGCTGCCGTCTTGCGGCAGCCGCTTCTCCGCGATGTCCAGGCTGGCCAGGATCTTGATTCGCGAGACGAGCGCTCCCTGGGTCCACTTGGGGAGCCGCTCCAGGTCTTGCAGAAGGCCGTCCACGCGGCATCGCACCCCGACCCACTTTTCTTGCGGTTCCACGTGGATATCGCTCGCCCTCATCTCGACCGCCCGCGTGATCACCCAGTTCGCGAGCCGCACGATCGGAGGACCGGCGCTGATCTTCATCAGCTCGTCCAGGTTCTCTTCCCCTTCGGTCGGGACGATCTCGCGGATCTCCTGGATGGGGTCGTTCTTGATGATGTTCTCGAGGATTTCCACGACCGAGGCGTCGATGTGGTAGTACTTCGCGATCGCTTCGGAGATCTCGGAGGGAGGCGCCAGGACGGGGCGCACGAAATAGCCGCTCTGGAACTTGATGTCCTCGAGCGCCTGCGCGTTCAGGGGATCGGCCAGCGCCACGCGGATCGTGCTGCGGTTCTCGAGCTCGATCGGAATGGCGGTGTACTTCTTGGCGAGGTCCTCGCGGACGAGCGCGATGACCTGCTCGTCGATCGCGATGGTCTCCAGCTCGACGATCGGGAGGCCGAGCTGCTGGTGCAACACGAGGCAGATGTCCGCTTCGCTCACCATCCCCTGGCGGGCGAGGATGTGCCCGAGCGGCTCCTTCGTCTGCCGCTGCCGCCTCAGAGCCTCCTTGAGCTGCTGGTCCGTGATGAGACCCGCGTCGAGAAGGTACTCCCCCAGTTTTTTCCGGGTGACGTTGGGATCGGGCACGGATCGGCTCCCCTTGGTGATGGGTGGTAGGTCGAGGGATTGATCGGCATCGCGGGGAGCGAACTTGAGAGCGCGCGGGGAGGGGCGACCCCGGCTTACCGGCTTGGGGCCTGGCGCTTAGAGGCTTTGAGTCCGAGGAACCCGAGAGCCGTCCCGGGGCTCAACGGCGGCCCTCGAGGCGGCTGGCGGGGCGCTCCATCGCGAGCTTGTCGAGGGGCTCGCCGTACCACTCGGAATACTTGCCGTCGAAGCACGCGTAGCAGTGCTCGTCGGGCCGCGAGACGCAGGAGCGCAGCCCCTCCATCGAGAGGTACCCCAGCGAGTCCACGTGCAGGTACTTGCGGATCTCCTCCACCGTGTGGGAGGAGGCGATCAGCTCCTTCCGATTCGGCGTGTCGATGCCGTAGTAGCAGGACCACCCGATCGGCGGGCTCGAGACCCGAAGGTGGATCTCGCTCGCGCCCGCGCCGCGGAGCATCGCCACGAGGCTCCGGCTCGTGGTGCCCCGGACGATCGAATCGTCCACGACGACGACGCGTTTCCCGTCCAGGATCCGTCGCACCGGGTTGAACTTGAGGTTCACGCCGAAATCGCGCTTCACCTGCTGCGGGGCGATGAACGTCCTCCCCACATAGTGATTCCGGATCAAGCCAAGCTCGAAGGGAATCCCCGAAGCCTCCGAGAAGCCGAGCGCCGCGGAGTTGCTCGAGTCCGGAACCGAGATCACGATGTCGGCTTCGGCGGGATGTTCCGCGGCGAGCGTCCGCCCCAGCCGGCGGCGGATCTGATCCACGCTCTCGCCGAAAACCTCGCTGTCGGGACGCGAGAAGTAGATCAGCTCGAATACGCAGGCCCGCCCGGCCTTGGGCGTGAGCGCGGGATAGGATTTCACGCCTGACGCATCGATCACGACCATCTCCCCCGGATTGATCTCCCGCACGAATTCCGCGCCGACCATGTCCAGAGCGCAGGTCTCGCTCGCGAGCACGTGGGCGTCGCCTCGCTTCCCGAGGCAGAGGGGGCGGAAGCCGCGGGGATCGCGGAGGCCGATGAGCTTGTCTCCGGCCAGGATCACGAGCGTGAACGCGCCCTGGCAGCGCGCGAGCGCCTCCGGGATCATCCGCTCGATCTCGGTCGCCCTGGACCGCGCGATCAGATGCAGGATCACCTCGGTGTCGCTCGTGGTCTGGAAGATCGAGCCCTGCGCTTCCAGCTCGTTGCGCAGGGCGAGCGCGTTCACGAGATTCCCGTTGTGGCCGAGCGCGAGCATCCCCTCGCGGAAGTCGACGACGAGGGGCTGCGCATTGCGCAGGAGCGTGCTGCCCTGGGTCGAGTAGCGGTTGTGCCCGATCGCGATATGTCCCTGCAGCGTGTCGAGCACGTTCCCGGCGAAAACGTCCGAGACGAGCCCGACCGCCTTGTGGTGCCGGAATTCGATCCCGTCGGTCGCGACGATCCCCGCGCTCTCCTGACCGCGGTGCTGCAGGGCATAGAGACCCGCGTACGTGAGCCGGGCCGCGTTTTCCGCGCCCCAAATACCGAATACTCCGCACTCCTCGTGAAGGCGGTCGCCGCTCCGCTCCGGCAGGGCGCCGGCTGGATCCAGTCTCTCGCTCAAGGGGTCTCCGTTCACGCCGCCGCCCGGATCGCGGGCGCGGGATCGGTCAGGAATCGTTCGACATGGCTCCATGGAGTCGCACCTGCCATCACGAGCGCCGCCTCGGCGTGCGGGTTCACGAGAAGACCGTGTCTCTGGTCGCGAAGGTCGCCGAGCACGCCGCTGAAATAGGAGACCGCGCTGCTTCCGTCCGGTCCTCGCGACCAGAGCCACCACACCTTTGCGCGGCGGATCGCGCGGAGACCCGGCATCGGATGCTCGCGCAGGAGGCTTTCTCGCAAGCGATCGTCGCGCGTGTCCTCGCGCGCACGGCTCAGGATTCCCCAGGCGCCCTCGGGCGGCGACCAGGAGTCCCCGCGCTCCGCGGCTGTGAGGAATCGATAGCTCTCCTTGTTCGGATTCACGAAGAAATTGGACTGACGCACTGCTTCTCCCAGAGCGCTCTCGAACGAGCCGGCCTTGACGCCTTCCTCAGGCTCGAACAGCAGCAGTTGCTCGCGCGCGATCCGGACCAGCGTGTGACCGGGATCGAGCAGTCGCCGCCCCGTCTCGAGCGCGGTCCACGCGGAGAGGTCGGTGATCTTGAGGCGGACCAGGAGCACGGCGCTCACGACCTGGCCGCCGGCGTCGCGCTCGAGAGGAGTCTCGACGCGAGCGATTCGAAGAGGATCCGCCCCGGACCGGGCCCCTCGAGCGCTTCGAAGCTGCCCACCCCGGCCCGGCGCTTCTCTCCCCACTCGCCCTTCAGCTCGAGCGGCACTTGTCTCAACCATGCGGCGCGCTCGGGGTGCGGCATGAAGGCCAGGATGTTCCCGGCCTTGTTGGTGATGCCGGCGGCCTGGAACATGGCTCCGTTCGGATCGTACGGATAGCGGTCCGCAGGCTCCCCGGACGGAGCGACGAAACGGTAGAGGACCAGCCCATCTCTTTCGATGCGCTGGCGGACCTCCGGGTCCGCGGATATGAAGCGCCCCTCCCCGTGCGCGATCGGCATCGGGATCACTTCTCCGGGGCGCGACGAGGCCGCGTACCAGGGGCTCCCCGGCCCCGGCGAGACGCGAAGCCACGCCCAGCGGCAGAGGTATCCCTCGCGTCTCGGGGCCCGATTCGGCGCGAGCGCCATCTCGACTTTCCCCGTACGGAATCCCGGAACGAGCCCCGCTTCCACGAGCACCTGGGCTCCGTTGCAGATTCCGAGCACCGGCTTCCCCGCCTCCGCTTGGGCCGCGATCCGGTCCACCGCGGGAAGCTTCGCGGCGATGGCCCCGGCGCGGATCCGATCTTGAAATGCGAACCCTCCGGGAATCACGAACGCGTCGAACTCGCTCCAGACCGAGGCCGGCTCGTTCCAGCGGACGATCCGCGCCGTGAGCCCCACAGCCTCGAGGGCGCGCGCGGACTCGTACTCGCAATTCACTCCGGGAATCTGCACCACCGCGACACGCGCCATGGTCACTCCGCGATCGCCTTGAGCGCGTCGCCGTTGAGGCGCTGCAAGCTCTCGAGATCCAGGTCCACCAGGGTGTGCCCTCCGTCGAGAATCCGGAACCGGGGCTCGGCGAGCGTCCGTCCGATCATGGTCGCGTCCACGCCCCAGCGCCCGAACAGGTTCAGGAGATCGGTGAGACGCTCCTTTGACACCTCGAAGAGAAATCCCGGGGCCTCCGAATAGAGCCGCGACTCCGGAGGCGTGCTTCCGAGTCCCGAGATCGGAATCTGGAGCCCGATGCCCTGAGCTTCGTAGCCGCCGAGCGCCATCTCCAGCGCGGTGATCGCGAGCCCTCCCTCGGCGATGTCGTGGCACGCGAGCACGTGTCCGCTCCGCACGGCTTCGAGCGTGGCATAGATGCGGCGGCGCTCACGATCGAAGTCGAGCTCGGGCAGCGGGCCGTCCGTTCGGCCGAGGAGCGCGAAACGCGCCTGCGAGGCGCCCAGCCGATCCTGCCTCGGACCGCTCAGGACCAGGACGCTCCCTGGACGTTTGATCGCGCTGGTTGTGGCGAGGCTCCAGTCCTCGAGGGCGCCGAGTCCGGCGACGATCGGCGAGGGCTCGATGGAACGGCCCGAATGCCCTTCATTATAGAAGGAGACGTTTCCCGATACGATCGCGACCGGGGGCCCCGACAATCCGGATGGCCCGAGGGCGCGGGCGGCGTCGCCCAGACCGCGCACGCTCCGGACGAAATCCGCGAAGACCTCCGGATCCTCCGGGTTGCCGAAGTTGAGACAGTCGGTGAGCGCGATCGGCTCCGAGCCCACCGCGACCAGATTCCGAAGCGCCTCGCAGACCACGTGCGCCGTGCCCCAGTACGGGTCGGCGGCGACCCACCACGGGTTCCCGTCCACCGTGACGGCGCAGCCGAGCTTCGAGCCCGGCACGGGCGCGAGCACGGAAGCGTCCGCCTCTCCCGCGCGGATCACCATCCTCCCCTGAACCTCGGTGTCGTAGTAGCGGATGATGGGCTCGCGCGAGGCGAGATTCGGGCTCTGCGCCAGGCGGGTGAAGAGGGCCTCGTGATCGCTAACAAGTGGGAGCGGTGGGGCCTCCGGCGCCGCGGGCCGGGGGCGCTCCGCCCGCCGGTGCTCGATCCCGGCGGTGATCACCTCCACCGGAGAATCGCAGACCGCCTGGCCCGCCTTGAGAAGGCGATAGCGTCCGTCGGTCCGGACGCGCCCGACGATCGCCGCGCGCGCGCCGTGGTAGACCTCGGGGAGCGCATAGGCCGCGTTGTACATCTCGAGCACGCGGGTCGCGACGCGCTCCGGAACCACCATCGCGAAGCGCTCCTGGGTTTCGGAGCACGCGAGCACTTCCGGCGGCAGGTCCCCGCGCGACGCGGGCACCAGGTCCAGATCCACATCCATGCCGAAGCCCCCCGCCGCGGCCAGCTCGGAGGAGGCGCAGGCGATGCCGCCGGCGCCCAGATCCTTGAACCCGAACACGACGCGTTCCTGGTGGAGCCACTCCAGCACGGCGCGGTTCGCCTCGAGGAGCACCCGCTTCAGGAACGGATCCGGAACCTGCACGTGCCCGCGCTGATCCTCGGCGTTCTCGTCGAGCACCGCCGAGGCGAAGGAGGCGCCGCCGAACCCCGTCTCGTCGGTGGGCTTGCCGAGCAGGATCAGAACGTAGGGCTCGCGCCGCGCCGCTTCCGGCACACGGCTCCGGACCACGCGGTCCGCGCGCACGAGGCCGAGCGAGACCACGTTCACGAGGCAGTTCTCGTCGTAGCGCGAGGAGAAGAAGACGTCGCCCCCCAGATTGGGCACGCCGAGCGCGTCGCCGTATTGCCAGATCCCGTCGATCACGCCGCGCACGATCTCCCGGACGGACGCCGCGCGCGGTCCGTCCGGGTCGCCGAAGCGGAGGGAGTCCATGACGCCGATCACCTCCGCCCCCATGCAGGCCACGTCGCGCACGATCCCGCCGATCCCGGTCGCGGCCCCTTCCGTCGGCACCACCTGGGACGGGTGGTTGTGGCTCTCGTGCGCGATCACGAGCGCGTACTCCACGCCCTCGTGGGTGCCGAGCTTGACCACTCCCGCGTCCTCCCCGGGCCCGAGGATGACGCGCGGGCTCTCGACCGGAAGGTGCGCCTTCAAGACCCAGCGGCTGCTCTTGTAGGAGCAGTGCTCGCTCCACATCGTGTCGAAGATCGTGGCTTCCACGCGCGTGGGATCCCGGCCGAGAAGCTCCAGCATCCGGCGCGCCTCCCCGGTCGTGAGCTTGAGCCCCTCCCGCTTCAGGAGCGAGGCGAGCGCCCGGTCGTCGGCCCCGCCGAGGGGAAGGGCCGTCGTACTAACGGCTTGCTGCAACTGGCTCTCCCAGACTACGTTCGAAGATTTTATTCACGTGACGCGTGAAGTGCGACGGATCGAAGCAGGCGAGAAGCTTCTCCTTGCCGAGCACGCGGGTTACTTCCGGGTCTTCCTTCATTCTCGAGGCGAGGTCGGGTCCGCCGCTCCAGGCCGCCATCGCGTGGCGCTGGACCAAGGCGTAGGCGTCCTCGCGCGACATCCCCTTCTCGACGAGCGCCAGGAGCACCCGCTGGGAATAGATGAGCCCGCGGGTGAGCTCGAGGTTGGCTCGCATGCGCTCGGGATACACGTTCAGCCCCTCGAGCACTTCCCGTAGCTGGGCGGTCATGAAGTCGCTCGCGAGGAAGGAGTCGGGAAGGATCACGCGCTCCGCGCTCGAGTGGCTGATGTCGCGCTCGTGCCAGAGCGCCACGTTCTCGAGCCCCGCGTGGGCGTTGGCGCGGAGGATCCGAGCGAGACCGCAGATGCGCTCGCAGTTCACGGGATTTCTCTTGTGCGGCATCGAGGAGGAGCCCTTCTGCCCTTCCCGGAAGGGCTCCTCCACCTCGAGCACCTCGGTTCGCTGGAGATTTCGGATCTCGAGCGCGATCTTCTCGAGCGAGGCGCCCAGGAGCGCGATCGACTGCAAGAGCTCCGCGTGGCGGTCCCGCTGCACCACCTGCGTGGCCGCGGGCTCGGGCCTGAGTCCGAGGGCGGTCAGCACCTCCTCCTCGAGCTCGGGGCTCAGGTGCGCGTGGGTTCCCACCGCGCCGGAGAGCTTCCCCACGGCGACCGCGGCGCGGGCGTGCTTCAGCCGCTCGAGCGCGCGGCCCAGCTCCTCGTACCAGACCAGCACCTTCAGCCCGAAGGTGATCGGCTCGGCGTGCACGCCGTGGGTGCGCCCCACCATGATGGTCTCCTTGTGCCGGAGCGCGAGCGCGCGGGTGGTCTCTCGCAGGCGCTTCGCCTCCGCGGCGAGGAGGTCGCACGCCCGGGTCAGCGTCAACGCGAGGGCGGTGTCCACGAGATCGGAGGAGGTCATCCCCTTGTGAAGGAATCGCGCGTCCTCCCCGACCGATTCTCCCACCGCGGTCAGAAACGCGATCACGTCGTGGCGAAGCGTCGCCTCCAGCTCGTCCACACGTTTGGAATCGACCTTCGCCCTGGAGCGGATCCTCGCCGTCGCTCCCGCGGGGACCTCGCCGTGCCGCTCCATCGCGGCGCAGACGGCGAGCTCCACCTCGAGCCAGGTCCGGTACCGCGCGGCGTCCTCGAAGAGGGCCGCCATTTCGGGACGGCTGTAGCGCGCGATCATCGTCTCACTCCTGCGCCTCCTCCAGCACCAGCCGGAACGCCGCGAGCTTCCCGTCGCGCTCGCAAGTGAGCGTGATGGTATCCCCCACGTTCGCGCCGAAGAGCGCGCGATAGGCCTCGTTCACGTCGCTGATCGGAACCCCGTTCACCTTGCGGATGATGTCGCCCACCTTGGCGCCCGCCTTGTCGGCCGGGCTTCCCTTCTCGACCGAAGCGATGTAGAGCCCGTTCGGATCCTTCGTGCCGAGACGTTCCGCCAGATAGGGCGTGATGTCCCACGTTCCGACTCCGATCCAGACGTTCCGCACCTTCCCGTAGCGGATCAGCTCGTCGACGACGCGTTTGGTCGCGTCGATCGGGATCGCGAAGCCGATTCCCTCCGATCCTCCGCTTTTCGTGAAGATGAAGGTGTTCACGCCGATGACCTCGCCGCTCGCGTTCACGAGAGGACCGCCCGAGTTCCCGGGATTGATGGCGGCGTCGGTCTGGATCATGTTCTTGTAGATCCCGCCGCTCGTGGACCCCGCCTTGATGTCGCGGCGGGTCGCGCTGATCACCCCCGCCGTCACCGTGGGCTGCGTGTCGTTGAGCAGGAATCCGAACGGATTGCCGATCGCGATCGCCCATTCTCCGATCATGAGGTCTTCCGAGGTCCCGAGCGGCGCCACCGGCAGGCGCTCCCCTTCGATCTTCACGATCGCCAGGTCGTACTGGGGATGGGATCCAAGCACTTTCCCGGTGAAGGAGCGGCCGTCCGCGAGGATGACCGTGATCTTCTCGGCTCCGCGCACCACGTGCTCGTTGGTGAGCACGTATCCCTTCGAGGAGATGATGAACCCCGACCCCATGCTGGGGATCTGCTCGCGGTACCGGTAGGACGGGATCATGTCCCGAAAGAAAGGCTCGAAGAACTCGGTTCCGAAGGGGACCGACTGGACCATGCGGGTCTGCACGACGCTGATCGTGACCACGGATGGGCCGACGCGCTGGGCCGCCTCCACGATCGCCGTCTTGCGAGAGGCGCCCGGGTCGCGCTCCTTCTGTGCTTGCGGCTGGTTCCCGGCCGCCGCCGCGGGGGCCGGGGACGCTCCCTGCGGCGCGGGCTGGAGCGTGGTCGCTCCGAGCACGATCGCCCCCAGCAGCAGGCATCCGCACACGACACCCCAGAACCACGTTCCACCTGCCTCGTTTCGACGCGGGGCCGAGCCCGGGCCGGGCTCTCTAGCCGACGACATCCAATCGCTCCTTGGGGAGCCATCCCAGCCCGGGATAGCGGACCCTCATGAGGTACAAGCCGTGCGCGGGCGCCGGGGGCGCCGCGAGTCTTCGATCGCGGGCCGCGAGCGCCGCGCGAATGGTCCTCGCGCCGCCTCCATCCTCGGCCGCGCGAATCACCGTGGAAACAATGCGGCGTACCATAGTGTACAGGAACCGGTCCGCCACGATGTCGAACCGCGTGATTCCCCCGCGACGCGACCACCGGACTTCCGCCACCACGCACACGGTTTCCGCCTCGTCCCCTCCCTGCTTCGAGAAGGAGGTGAAATCGTGCGAGCCGAGAAGCGGACCGGACGCGCGGCGAAGCGCGTCCAGATCCGCGCGGATCGGACGCGCCCACACGCGTCGCCGCAGCAGCGCCGTCGGCCGCGGCGCGATCAGGTAGCGATACGCGCGCCGCATCGCGCGGAAGCGCGCGTGGAACGCGGGCGTTGCTTCCGCCGCTTCGACGATCCGGATGTCGCGGGGCAGGTGCGCGTTCAGCGCGGAGCGGAGCTTCTCGGGCATGAGGCGTGTGCTCAGGGTCGCGCTGGCCACCTGTCCTGCCGCGTGACACCCCGAGTCGGTCCTCCCTGCTCCCGCGATCCGCACCCTCGTCCCGGTGACCTTCCACAGGGCTTGCTCAATTTCCCCCTGCACCGTGCGGTCCCGCGGCTGGATCTGCCAGCCGTGAAACTCGGTTCCGTCGTATTCGATTCCCAGCCGCACGGTGATCCTGCGCGTCTCAGAGGCCACGTACGAACCAGGCGGCCGTGAGCGCGCCTCCCGCGATCACACCCCACTCCCGGAAGCCCCAGCCCAGCGCAAGCCCGGTCCGGCGCAAACGCCCGGGAACGTAGCCGCGCGCGGTCAGGGCATCCGCGTAAGCATCGCCGATCCGGAGCATCGTCCCCAGAAAGGGCAGGAACCAGGCAAGGAGGTAACGCGCGAGCCCGCGCAGTCCCCGGCCCGGCCGGATGCCGCGGCCGCGCAGGGCGACCACGTGCTGTTCGGCCTCGCGGAGGGCGAGCGGGAGGAGACCGGCCGTGAGCCGGGCGCTCTCGGCGAGAAGAAGCAGGAACCGCGGTCGCGCCGGAGGCTTCTTCCCCATGAGCCATCGCGCGAACGGGCCGAGGGCCGTGCGCGCCGCCCATCGAAGCAGGTAGAGAAGGGCCAGAAGCCTCGCGGCGATGAGCGCCGCCGGGGCGAGGGCGGACCGGAAGTCCCTGCCGGCCGCGACTACGTGCGCGAGGAACACGATGAGCGCGAGGCCCACCAGGGGCGCCTCGTTCCGGACCCCGCGACCCTCGGCGTGGAGCGCCGCCGCTCCGAGCAGGGCCGCCGCGGTCAACAGATCGATCCAGGAGCGCGCCAGCGCGAGCCCGCACCCCACCAGGGCGATCGACAGAAACCACGCCAGAGGATGGAGCGCACGGGTACTTCCGGATTCGGGATGCACGTCGTCGGATTGGGGCGAGCCGGGCACTTGCTGCGAGTCCTCCGTGCCTTCGGAGGCGGAGGCGGCCTTCGCCGATCCGCCTGAGGCGTCACTCTACACGGAGTTCATGGCGCCGTCAAACATGGCGGCGCAGGGGGCGATACCAGCCCAGCAGCGTGAGCACGATCACGAGCCCGAGGCAGAGGCCGGTGAGCCAGTCCCCCCAGAGGCGGTACAGCGTGGCCGTTCCCCCGAGGACGACGTCCCCGGTGACGAGCGCCTCCTGGAAGAGGGGGCTTCGATGCGTCACGCGCCCCACCGGATCGATGATCATGGAGATCCCGGTGTTCGCGCAGCGTGCCATGCCCAGCTCCTGCTCCACGCATCTCAAGATCGCCATGTCCGCGTGCTGGCGCGGCGCTGCCGTGGGGCCGAACCACTCGTCGTTCGTGATGTTCACGAGCCATCGGGCTCCGTCGATCCCATCGTCGCGCGCGAGCTCGGGGAAGATGGACTCGAAGCAGATCAGGACCCCGAACGGCCCGCGCCGGAACGGGAAGATGACGGGCTTCGACCCAGGGGTCCACTCGGCCTGGCCCAGGTCGAGCTTGCCCAGGAAGGGGAGAATCCCCTGGAACGGGATCCGCTCGCCGAAGGGCACGAGGTGGATCTTCTCGTACTGCGCCACGATCGTCCCCGAGGGCAGGAAGAGCCCCGCCGCGTTGTGCGTGATCACGCCCCCGCTCAGGCTGAGCGTCGCGTCCGGATAACCGATCAGGAGCGGCACGTTCAGCTCCTTCGCGAAGTCGAAGATCCTGGCGAGCTTCGCCGTCTCGAGCCTGACGTAGAACGGCAGCGCGGTCTCCGGCCAGATGACGAGATCCGGCTTCCGCTCGCGCGCCATGGCCTCGCTCGAGAGCCGGAAGAGCGTGCGCACGGTGCGTTCCTGGTGCACCGTGTCCCACTTCTCGTCGCTCCCGATGTTCGGCTGCACCAGCGCCACGTGGACGGTTTCGGCGGGTCGGTAGGACCGGACCCGCCCACTCCCCCACACGACCGGCAGCACGACGAGCGCCACCGCCATCACGGATAGCGCGACCCGCGCCGGCCAGCGGCGCACGATGAACGCTCCCGCGAAGAGCGCGTTCACGCTGACGATCCAGATGCTGAGCCCCGGAGCTCCCACGAGCGCCGCCCCCTGGATCCAGGCGGGGTGCTCCGCGAGCGCGTAGCACACGTTCCCCCACGTGCACCCGAGAGGTCCCGACGACTTGAGCCACTCGGCGACGCCCCACACGGCGGGCGCGACGGCGAGTGGAGACCAGCCGACGCGCCGGCGGATGAACCGCGTGATCCAGCCGAAGACCGCCACGTAGAATCCGAGATAGAGCGCGAGCGCCAGGAGCGCGGGATAGATGATCCACGGATGCGTCATCGCGGCGGCCGGGAGCCGCACGAGCCATCCGAAGAGGATCGCGTTGAAGACGATTCCCGTGATCCACGGCACCCAGCCGCCGCCCCGCGCGGCCGGCGCGAGCGTCGCGGAGGCGGCTGGCCCGCCCGGCTCGCGCTGGATCCAGACGAGGAGCGGAACGAGCGCGACGAACGCCAGGGGCATGAGCCCCACATTCGGGAATGAAAGGCTGAGGAGGACGCCGGACGCCGCCCCGGAGAGCGGTCCCCGGAAACGATTAACGAAGTCTGACTTCGCGGCGAGCCTCTGCGGACTGGTAGATCGCGTCGATGATCCTCATTATCTGCAACCCTTCCTCGGGCGATGCCTGGGGGACTTCCCCCTGCGTGATGCAGCGGAGGAAGTGCTCCAGCTCGAGCTCGTAGGACTGCTTATAGAGATTGCGGACCGAGTCGAGCGAGGGTGTGACGTCCTTGAGCCTCCCGCCCATCTCCTTGTGGAGCCGGAAGGGATGCAGGAGCGCCGCCCCTTCGGTTCCGTAGAGATTCAGGTACGAGAAGTTCTTCTCGAGCAGAAGCGCCCAGCTCACCTCGAGCATGAGCGAGGCTCCGGACTCGAGGATCAGCATCGCCGCGAGCGTGTCCTCGACGTCCTGCCGCGGGTCGCGCACGTACTTCGTGGCGGTCACCGATACGACCTGGGGATTCCCGAGGAGCCACATGGAGAGATCGAGCATCTGCACGCCGAGGTCCATGAGCACGCCGCCGCCCGCGCTCCGCTTGTTCGTGTACCACTCGGGACCTCCGCGCTCCGTGCGATAGCGGAGCCAGCCGGTTTTCGCGTAGAAGATGTTCCCCAGCTCGCGCCGCTCGATGAATCGGCGCAAGACCTGCGCCTCGGCGCGGAAGCGGTTGTTCATCGCGTACATCAGGGTCTTCCCCGAGCGCTTGGCGGCCTCCGCCATCATCTGGGCCTCGGACGCGTTCCGGGCGGGAGGCTTCTCGCAGAGCACGTGCTTGCCGTAGTCCAGGGCGGCGAGCGTCATCGGAGCATGAAGATGGTTGGGGGTCGCGACGATCACGGCATCGAGCTCCTTGAGCCGCAGCAGCTTCTCGTAATCGGAGTGCGCATGGGGAACGCGGAACCGCTCCGCCACCACGCGCGCCTTCTCCGGGTCGTCGTCGCAGACCGCGAAGATCTCCACGTCCTTCATGCGCGCGAGCGCGGGAAGGTGATTGACCTGGGCGATGGCTCCAACCCCGATCAATCCGATGCGGGTCACTTCCTGTGCCAAAGGCGGGCGCTCCTGATCGTACGTGAGGGGGAATTGGGCTAATCGTCGCGCGAGTATAGAAATACGGACGGCGAAATCAAGGCGAATCGGGATCGAACGCTCTCAGCCTCCGCATTTTCTTCCACAGGCCTTGTCTCGTCAGGCCGAGCGAGCGAGCGGCGTGCGCCTTGTTTCCCCCGTGCGACTCGAGCGCGCTCTTGATCAGCTCCGCCTCGTACGCGCGGGTCCTTCCCTTCAAGCCCGCCGCGCGATCGCGCACGAGCGCGGGCGCCGCCGATCCGGGATTCTCTCCTAGCGACAGGAGGGTCACCCATCCTTCGTCATCGAGGGCGTGGCAGGCCCGTTCGAGGGCACCCATCAACTCACGGATGTTCCCGGGCCAGGAATACTCCATCAAGGCGCCGAGCGCCTCCTCGTGGATGCCGCGCACGGGGACCCGGTCGCGCCGCGAGAGCCGGGTCAGAAAATACGCGGAGAGAAGCGGGATGTCCTCGAGACGGTCCCGCAATGGAGGCACGGCGAGCGTCAGCACGTGGAGCCGGTAGAAGAGGTCGGCGCGGAAGCGGCCCGCGGAGACCTCGGCCGCGAGATCGCGGTGGGTCGCGGCGAGAATGCGGACGTCCACCCGCCGCGAGCGGGAATCTCCGACGCGGCGAAGCTCGCCTTCCTGGATCACGCGCAGGAGGCGGCTCTGCACGGAGGGGCTCGCGTCTCCGATCTCGTCCAGGAACAGGGTGCCCTGGTGCGCGGCTTCGAACAGGCCGACGCGGTCGGCATGCGCGCCGGTGAAGGAGCCGCGCGCGTGGCCGAAGAGCTCGCTCTCCACAAGGGTGTCGGCGATCGCCCCGAAATTGTGTGGAATGAACGGCCCCGCCGCTCTGGGGGAGAGCGCGTGGAGCGCGCGCGCGACGAGCTCCTTCCCCGTGCCGGTTTCGCCCAGGATGAGGACCGTTGCCTGGCTCCTGGCCAGGGCGCGAATGCGCTCGCCCAGCTCCCGGACCCCGGGGCTCCGCCCGACGAGCCCGAGCGTCTCGGCGCAGGGACCATATCCCTCCCGGGCCAGATGCTCGAGCGTCCGGCGCTCGGCCGCCTCGGGAGGTACCACCTCCCATCCCACGTTCCCGCCCCTTTCGATCCGTTACGCCGTCAAACGCACCTCGCGCGATCCCGGCTCGACCTGTCCCACGCGGTGACACACGTGCCCCGCCTCTGCGAGGGCGCGCTCGACCGCGGCCGCCTCCTCGCGCGCCACCACGAGGATCATGCCGAGGCCCATGTTCCAGACTTCATAGGCCTCCGACTCGCTCACCTTCCCCGCCCCGCACAGAAAGCCGAAGATCTCGGGGACGGGCCAGCTCTCGAGCTTCACCGCCGCCGAGAGCCCGGGCGGGAGCACGCGCACGAGGTTTCCCGGGATCCCTCCGCCGGTGATGTGCGCCATCCCGTGCACCGATCCGGCCGCGCGCGCGACGTTGACCGGCGGGCCGTAGTAGGGATGCGGCTTCAGGAGCGCCTCACCCACGGTGCCTCCGAACGGCAACCGGTCGTTCACGACGAGCTTCAAGGAGTCGAAGATGATCTTCCGCGCGAGCGAGTACCCGTTGGTGTGAAGTCCCACCGAGGGGAGACCCAGGAGCTGGTCCCCCGCGGCGATTTTCGAGCCGTCGATCCAGTCCGCCTCCGACGCGAGCCCGACGATGGCGCCGGCGAGATCGTAGTCGCCCGGCGCGTAAAGCCCGGGCATCTCCGCCGTCTCCCCGCCGATCAGGGCGCAGCCGACCTGCCGGCATCCTGCCGCCACTCCCGTGACCACTTCCTCGACGCGCCTGGGGTCGAGGGTTCCCATCGCGATGTAGTCGAGGAAGAAGAGGGGGTTCGCGCCATGGACCAGGATGTCGTTCCCGCAGTGGCACACGAGATCCTCGCCGATCGTGTCGTGCTTGCCCGCGAGGACCGCGACCTTGAGCTTCGTGCCCACGCCGTCCATGCTCGCGGCGAGGAGCTTCCCGGGCGCGCCCGGAATCCGGTACGCCCCCGCGAAGGAGCCGAGATCCGCGGCCACGTTCGCGTTGAACGTGGACCGGCACAGCTCGCGAATCCGGTCCACGGCTTCTTCCCCTTTCCGGATGTTCACGCCTGCTTCGCGGTATCGGCTCATCGGACGGCGTCCACGATGAGGTCCGCATCCGGGGGCGTGAGCGAGAGGCCGCCCGATTCGTGCAGCTCCGCGATCGCCGCTACGGCCCTCGGATCGAACTGCGAGCCCGCGTGGCGCTTCAGCTCCGTGAGCGCGCGGCCGATCGGAAGGCCCCGGCGATAGGGACGGTTCGAGGTCATGGCATCGAACGCGTCGCACACATGGATGATCCGCGCGCCCAGCGGCACGTCCGAATCCTCGAGTCCGGCCGGATATCCGCGCCCGTCGGGCCGCCAGTGGTGCGTGCGCACCATCGCGGCCGCGTAGCGAAGCGCGCGGATCTGCCCCACGATCCGGGCTCCCGCCTCGGGGTGGCGCATCATGACCCGCCGCTCGTCGGCGTCGAGCGCGTCCGGCTTCCGGATCACCTCGGGGCGCTGCACGATCTTTCCGATGTCGTGGCAAAGCGCCGCGTAGTGGATCGTCTCCACCTCGTCCTCGCGGAGCCCGAGGCGGCGGGCGACGCGCACCGAGTACTCGGCCACCCGGACGGAATGCTCGTGCGTGTAGGGGTCGACCGCGTCGAGCACGACGCTCAGCGCGCGCACGAAGCTCACGAGGTCCCCTTTGAGGTCCGCGTAGAGCTGGAGCGCGTACCGCGCGAAGAGGAGCGGGAGCACGAGGAGCAGCACCCCCGGGATGCCTGCCGCGGTCCGCACTTGCGCGAAAAGAAGCCCGAACCCGATCGAGAGCGCGTACTGCGGGACGCCGTCCCGGAACTGCTGGCGCCAGATGCGGCCGGGATCCTCTCCGCTGCGGATTCCCATGACGAGGCTGACGGCGCCTGTGTTCAGCATGAAGTAGAGGGAACCCGCGAGCAGCACCGGAAAGAGATCGCCCGGAAGATCGGGAGCGCCGAGGCGGCCTCCCGCGGCCAGAAAAGCGGCTCCGGCGAGGATCGTGGTCGAGGCGTAGAGCCCCGCGTTGAGCGCCGCCTCGCCCGGCGAGCGACGCAGGATGAGCATCTGCGCGGCGAGAGTCGTGACGAGATCGAGCGTGCCCGCGATCCAGGGGCCGAACAGCAAGATCGCGCCGACGTCCAGGATCGACGCGATGGTCATGGTCCCGCCGCGGATCATCGTGACGGGGAGCGCCTCCGCCACGACGAGGAGCACCACCCAGACGCCCACTCCCCAGAGGTCCCAGCGCGCCTGCTTCACCTCGGGTCCGCCGAAGAGCGCCAGGAGCACCGGGAGCGCCGCCATGAAGGACGGCAGCAGGAGCCACGCCATCCGCGGCCTCGCCGCCGCGCGCGCGCGCGCCTCCGTTCTCTGCGCGAGCGGCGTCACAAGCTCGGCTTCCAGTCTCCTACCCAAGCCCCCTCCCCTTGCGAATAGGTCCCCCTCTCGCACGGAGTGTGCCAGGGAGCCCCCCCACGCGCCACAACACAACTCCCTGCGCTCGCGCCGCCGATACGCGTCGGTCCGCCGACGCCGTCAACGAAGGAGTCGCGCCGTGTCGTCCAGGCTGAAGCGCGTCATCTCCATGACCGAGTCGGCTCTTTTCAGAATTTCGGAGCGCTGGACGCGTAAGAGCCCGGCCACGCCGAAGGCTTCCACCGTGAAGGAGGCCATCACGCATCCGTAGACGACCGCCGCGCGGAGGGTGCGGTCGGTGACGCGTCCCATGCGGGCGAGCGCGCCGAAGAATCCGCCGGCGAACGTGTCGCCGGCGCCCGTGGGATCGATCACGCTCTCGATCGGGACCGCGGGGCACGTGAAGTAGAGATCGCTCGACTGCAAGAAGGCGCCGTGCTCCCCCTGCTTGATCACGACGGTCTCCGGACCCAGGGCCAGGATCGCCCGCGCCGCCTTGTGCGTGAGCGACTCTCCGGTCAGCTCGCGGGCTTCCTCCTCGTTGATGAGGAGGATCCGGACGCGCTTCATGATCGCGAGCAGCTCATCCCGCTTGCCGTGGATCCAGTAGTTCATCGTGTCGGCGAGCACGAGGCGGGGATTCGCGAGCTGATCGAGCACCTCACGCTGCAGCGCGGGATCGATGTTCGCCAGGAAGACGTTCGTGAAGGAACGGAGCCGTTCATGGAGTTTCGGGCGGAAGTGCTCGAATACGTTGAGCTCCGTGCGCCGGGTCTGCCTCGTGTTCATGTCCTTGCTGTAGACCCCCTCCCACCGGAAGGTCTTCCCCGGCTTCACCTCGAGCCCCGAGAGATCCAGATCCGGATGCTCGAGCGCCAGCCGCGCGTCCGCGGGGAAATCGGTGCCCACCACCGCGACGAGCGACACGGGCAGGAAGTGTCTCGCCGCGAGCGCGAAGTAGGCCGCGGACCCGCCGAGCACTTCCTCCACGCGCCCCGCGGGGGTCTCGATCGTGTCCAGTCCGAGCGAGCCGACGACGGCGATCGCCATGGCTACATCGACTCCGGCGCGCTCACGCCGAGAAGGGCGAGCCCGCGCCGGAAGACGACCCCGGTGGCCCGCGTCAGGAGGAGCCTCGCGGCGGTCACCTGGACGTCCGGCCCGACGACGCGGTGATGGTGATAAAATGAATGAAACTTGGCCGCCAATTCATTGAGATACATCGGGATGCGGTGCGGCTCCCGGTGCCTCGCGGCCGCCGCCACGAGGGACGGAAATCCGGCGAGTCCGCGGAGCAGGGTGAGTGTCTCGGCCTCTTCGAGGAGGTCCGACCGCGCGGATTCCAGCCCCGGCTCGGGCACCCCCTGCTGGCGCGCGTAGTCGAGCACGTGCGCGATCCGCGCGTGGGCGTACTGGACGTAGTACACAGGGTTGTCCTCGCTTCGCTTCACCGCGAGCTCGAGGTCGAAGTCGAGCGGGCTCTCCGCGCGGCGCATCAGGAAGAAGAACCGGGCTGCGTCCACGCCGACTTCCTCGACGAGCTCCTCCATGCTGATGAAGTCGCCGGAGCGCTTCGACATCTTCACCACGTCGCCGCCGCGGAGGAGCTTCACCCACTGGAGCGTGATCACGTCGAACCTGGCGGGATCGTGGCCCAGTGCTTCGATCACTCCCTTCACCCGCACGATGTGGCCGTGATGGTCCGGACCCAGGATATCGACGAGGCGCTCGTATCCGCGGGCGAACTTGTCATCGTGGTATGCGGCATCTGGAAGGACGTACGTCGGCACGCCATTCGAGCGGACCGCGACCCGGTCCTCTTGGTCGCCGAACTGGGTTGATCGGAACCAGACGGCGCCGTCCTTTTCGTAGACGTGCCCGCGCTCGCGGAGGCGCGCGAGCGCCCGCTCGACCTTGCCGGCGCGATGCAGCTCGCTCTCCCGGTACCAGCGCTTCATGTGGACGCCGAAGCCCCCGAGCTGGGCGCGCTGGCGCTCCACCATGAGGTCGATCGCCGCGCGTCCGAACGCCTGGCGCTGCTCCTTCTCCGGGAGCGCGAGCCAGCGCTTCCCCTCCTCCTGATCCAACTTGGACGCGGCCTCGGCGACGTACTCGCCGCCGTATCCCTCTTCGGGAATCGGGGGGGCCGGGAGGCCGAGCGACTCCGCGAAGCGGGTGCGCACGGACGCGCCGAAGAGCTCGGCTTGCAGGCCCCAGTCGTTCACGTAGAACTCGCCGTCGGCAGCGTAGCCCGCCGCGTTCAGGATGCGGATCAGCGCGTCTCCGAAGGAGGCGGCGCGCGCGTTGACCACGTTGAGCGGCCCCGTGGGATTGGCGCTCACGTACTCGACGAGGACCTTCTCGCCGCGGCCCGCCGGGGAGCTGCCGTAGACGTCGGGATTCTGGAGGATGCGCCGGACGTTCGCCGCGAGCCAGGCGGGCGCCAGGCGAAAGTTGATGAATCCCGCGCCCGCGATCTCGACGCCGCTCACGACGTCGGGCTCGATTTCGAGCGCGCCGCGGAGCGCCTCGGCGACCTGACGCGGCGGACGGCGCGCCGTCTTCGCGAGCGTCAGCGCGACGGGCGTGGCCCAGTCGCCGTGCTCCGGCTCGCGCGGGACCTCGACGTCGATTCGTGCGCCTTCGGGAAGCGTGAATCCCGCCATCGCGATCGCCGCTGCCAATCGCTCGGCGAGGTAGGCCTCAATCGGCCACGGTTTCTCGGTGGGCATCGCCCCAGAGTTTGTCGAGGAGGTAGTACTCGCGGGCCCGCGTGTGGAACACGTGCACGACGAAGTCGACGTAGTCGAGAAGGATCCAGCGCCGGGCCTCGTAGCCCTCCACGTGCCACGGTCGGATGCCGCGGGCGCGCATCCCCTCGTCGACCGCATCCGCGATCGCGCGGGTCTGAACCTCGGATTGACCGGTCGCGAGCACGAAGTAATCGCAGACCACGGCCAGATCGCGGAGATCCAGGATCACGACGTCCTCGGCCCGCTTGGTCAGCGTCAAACGCGCGGCATCGCGCGCGAGGTCTTGGGCGGGAATGTTCAGGGCGGGAAGCTGGCTCAACGCTCGCGCGTCACCGCGTAGCGGACGGCGCTCTGCAGTGATTCGCGGATCTCCACATCCGGGACCGAATCGAGCTCTTCCTCGGCTCGGTCGGCAAGCTCCGTGCTCCGCTTCTGGCTGTACGCAACGCCGCCGTGGACGGTCACGAAACGGACCACATCGGCCCAGTGGCCGTTTCGAAAGTCGCGCGACCGGATGAGGTCTTCCATGTCGCGCCGCTCGCCCTCGGGGGCGTCGCGCAGGGCGTTGATCAAGGGGAGGGTGATCTTCCCGCCGTCCAGATCGTTCCCCATCGCCTTCCCGGTGACCTTCTCGGCGCCCAGGTAATCGAAGAGGTCGTCCGTGATCTGGAACGCGAGCCCCAGGGCGCGTCCGAACCGGTTCAGCGCCGCCCGGCTCTTTCCGGTGGCGCCTCCCGCATTCGCTCCGAGCTCGCAGCCCGCGGACATGAGGCACGCGGTCTTTTCCTCGATCACGCGCATGTATTCCATCTCGGTCAGATCGAGCCGGTTCTTCTGCTCGATCTGGCGCAGCTCTCCCTGGCTCATCCGGTGCGTCGCGTCGGCCAGGAGATCCATGGCCTCGTACATGCGCCGGGTCACGAGAATGGAGAACGCCTTCGAGTAGAGATAGTCGCCCATGAGAATGGCAGTATCGTTATTGAAGGCGCTGTTCACGGTGGGAAGACCGCGGCGGAGGAGGCTCTTGTCCACGCTGTCGTCGTGGATCAGGGTGGCCGTGTGGATCAGCTCGACCACCACCGCGCCGAAGATCGCCTCGTCGGTGACACGGCCGAAGCCCCTCGCGGCGAGGAGCACGAGCGTGGGGCGAAAACGTTTTCCGTAGGCGCGATGCAGGTGGGCGCCGACCGTGCCGACCAGGCCCACGTCACAGAGAAACGCGTCGTCGAGCTCGGTTTGAAACCGCTCGAACGGCTCGGCGATCGGGCTCCGGATAGCCTCCAGCGTCGGTGCCTCCGCCGGAAGCACTTCTGGCGCTTGTCTTCGAGCGGTCAATGGGCTCCCTAGCGCAAGGTTATGTGTAAGTCGAAGCTCAGCCTAGGTCCCGGAGCCTTGGGTGTCAACCGAAAACCCGGCTCGGAGCCGCTCCAAAAGCCTCTCCCGAGTGTTCCGCTTGGGGTTCTCCAGCACTTCCTCGAGCAGCTGATCCAGGATCTCGCCCACCTTGGGACCCGGCGAGAGGTTCAGGACCTCCATCACGTCCGCTCCGTCCACCGCGAGATCCCGCACCGAGAGGGCCTCCTCGGCTTCGAGGATCGCCTCCACCCGGCTCCTCAGCTCCTCGAGGTAGTGCGGGAATCCGGTCTTGAGCCCGTTCCCGATGTTGTCCGCGATCCGGAGATCGAAAAGGTCCGCGATCTCCTCCACGCCGACGGACCGGATGAAGCGGCGAACGGCGGCGTCGGTCCACTCGGGCCGGTAATCGAACATGTGCTGGCGCACGAGGTGCGCCACGCGCTCGGTCACGTAGCGGCTGAACCGGAGCCGTTCCAAGGCCGTTTCGGTGAGCGCGGCTCCGACGACCTGATGGTTGTAGAACGTGGCCTCGCCGTCCTCGCGCTCCTCGCGCGTCGCGGGCTTCCCGATGTCGTGGAACAGCGCGGCGAGCCGCACCACCGGCTTCTCGGCCGGCGCCGCGTCGCACGTGTGGAGCGTGTGGTAGTAGACGTCGTAGGCGTGATATCGGTTCTGGGGAACCGCGACGGTGTTCTGCAGCTCCGGGAACCAGACATCGAGGAGTCCCGCGCGCCGCAGCACCTCGAAGCCGCGCGAGGGAGCGGGAGCGCGCAGCATCTTCATGAGCTCGTCCTGGACGCGCTCGGCGGCCACCCGCTCGACCTCCGCGCGCGCGTGGGGAAGCGCGCGAGCGGTCCGCTCCTCGATTTCGAAACCCAGAGTCGCCGCGAACCGCGCCGCGCGGATGGGACGCAGGCCGTCCTCGCGGAAGCGCTCCACCGGCTCCCCCACCGCCCGAAGGAGCCGCGCCTTCAGATCCGGAATTCCCCCCGTGGGATCGACGAGCCGGCCCGAGATCGGATCCCACGCGATCGCGTTCACCGTGAAGTCGCGGCGTTTCAGGTCCTCTTCCAGCTCGCGGACGAACGTCACGCGCTCGGGATGGCGCGCGTCCCGATACTCCGACTCGACGCGGAAGGTCGTGACCTCGCAGGGGCCTGCCTCGGTTGGAATCGTGACGGTTCCGTAGCGCGCTCCGGTCGCGATGGCCCTGGGATAGAGCTTCAGAACCTCGTCGGGAGTCGCGCTCGCGCCGATGTCCCACTCCAGCTTGGCTGGCGGGGTCGGCGCCTCGCCGCGCAAGAGATCCCGCACGGCTCCCCCGACCACGTACGCGCGGTGGTCCGCTCCCTGGATCCGGCGCAGCACGTCCAGGATGGGCTCGGGGACCTGCGCCGCGGAAAGAGTCGGCTGTGTCATGACAGGCGATGGTATAGCATCCGCCGCATGCGGCCGAATCGTCTTCTGGCGGGTGCGGCAGCGCTCGCCGTCTTTCTCTCCGCGGCCGAGCAGGGTCCCTGGCTCGCGGCGGACAAGGAGCTCCACTTCGCCGGCTCGCTCGCGATCGCCGCTTCCCTGCGCGTCGAGGGGGAGTCGCGAAAGACGGCGATCGCGGCCACGTTCGGGCTCGGACTGCTCAAGGAGACCTACGATGTCGCCCTGAAGCCGCGCCGCATGCGCCGCGGGGCGAGCTGGAAGGACCTCGCCGCGGACCTGGCCGGCGCGATCGCGGGGGTCGCGATATTGGGCGCGCTGGACCGCTAGGAGTGCGCGCCCCGTACGAGCCGGAGCACGTTCTCCGCGCCGGCGATCGGGAGGGTGATCGTGAACCGCGCCCCCGAACCCGGGACGTTGTCCGCCACGATCTTCCCGCCGTGGTTCTGGATGATCCGGTAGCACGTGGAGAGGCCGAAGCCGTGCCCCTCGGGCTTGGTCGTGAAGGACGGCTCGAAGAGCCGCCGCATCGCTTCGGGCGGTAGACCCGGCCCGTTGTCTTCGACCGCGAGCTCGACCTGCCCCTGCGTGGCCTTGTACCGGGACCGGATCACGATCCGCGGCATCGCCGTCTTCGCGCCGCCCACGGCGTCGGCCGCGTTGCTGAAGAGGTTCATGAACACCTGCTGAACCTGCCCCGGATCCAGGTTCATGTCCGGCAGCTCGTCCGACAGATCCAGGCTGAACTCGATCCGCTCGAACTTGTTCTGCGGCGTGATGAACTCGACGGTCCTCCGGATCACATCGTTCAGCCGCGTCGGCTGCTTGCGCACTTCCTTGTGCGAGAAATCGAGGAGGCCCTTCGTGAGCACGGTCATCGCGCTCGCCTGCTCGAAGATGATCTTGGCGCTCTCCTGGGTCCGCTCCGGGGTCATGGTTCCGACGCCCATGAGGAAGAACTGCGCCCGCGCGGAGATCGCGGCGAGCGAGTTGTTCAGCTCGTGGGCGATCTCGGCCGCCATTTCTCCCTTGGCCGCGAGCCGCTCCGAGCTGATGAGCTCGTCCTTCGCCTTCTCCAGCGCGATGTACTTGGCGCTCGCCTCCTTGATGAGGAGCGAGGGGCACGAACAGGAAGATCGAGCCCGTAGTACCCGATGGCCACGTAGGAGACGACGACCAGCGGCGAGAGGAAGAACAAGGCTACCGAGGAGATGAGGGAATGGTAGTACAGGTACTCCTCTCGCCACGTCCGGAGGAAATTCCGCCTCGCGCTCAACGCCACGGCGCCCGCGACCAGCATCGTGTTCACGAGGAAATAGACGGCCGAGGCAGCCACCCAGGGAAGAATGAGCGAGATGCTGAATGCCCCCGAGGGAGCCTCGCCGAGACCGGCCAGCGGCAAACCGCCGAGCCCCGCGTACACGATTCCGGCGGCCGAGAGCGCGAGCACGTTCTGGCCGGTGTTGAAGAGCGCCTTGTACCACGCGCGCCGCGAGAAGGCGACATTCGCGATCGCGAACGCGATCGCGACGATCCAGACGGCCGGGCGGTACCCGAGCAGCACCAGAAGGCTCAGGTCCACGGTGGAGGCCATGCTCTCCATGGCCTTTCCGGTGATCGTGGAGAGCCAGAGGCTCTCGGCGAGCAGGCTGACGAGAATCCAGGCCGCGACGTGGACCGGGCCGATGGTGCGGAATTCGGGGAAGGCGGACGCGAGGACCGCCGCGCCCGCGACGATGATCAAGCTGATGTAGAGGACGAGCCCGCGACTCAGGAGAATCCCCCGGGTGGGAACCGGCCGCCGGCGGATGGATCGACGACTCAGACCGACGGCGCCGTCCGTGGCCTCGCGTCGAACCCTACGCCCCGATCAGGGGGGAATCAACGGGATTCACCGCCCGGGAGAAGATCCCGAGGGTCGAGCGGCTCGGTGCGGACGTTTCGTGGAAGAGGCATTGCCAGGTGGCGCGGATTGGCCCTGGGCAGGATCTCCATGGAGCGGAATTCCACTTCGACCGAATCCTCTTCTCCGGCCGCGCTCACCCATCGTGGAAGTCCGGTCGCGGGGTCGGCCGCGATCCAGACCGAGACGTTCCGGAGCGAATCGTCGACGGCGGCGCGACGGACGCGGTATCCCGCGCGCCGCGCTCCTCCCGCGAGCCTCAGCTCCCTCACCGCGCCGAAATGCGTGTCCAGGACCTTCCCGGGCTCCAGGATGAACCGCCTCATCCGCGCCGGCGCCCGGTCCCAATCGCCCCGGTAGAGAACCCGCTCCGAGGGGCGGTAGACGAGGAATGATCCCTGCTCGCGGTCCACGACGATGTCCTCGCCGCCGTTTCGATCTTCGGACTTGAACCGAAGACCCCGTCCCGGCAGAAACCAGAGGAGGCCGGTGGAACGCTCCGCGGGCCCACCGAAGGGGTCGCTCCGCGTGATGACGACGCGCGAACGGACCTCCGGGGCGCGGACCACGCGCGCGAGCATCCGCTCGACCGCCTCCTCCGGAGAGCGTTCGCCCTGCCCCGTCGGGGCGATCAGGAGCACGCTCGACAGGGCAACCGCCGCGAGGCGGATCACATGTTCCCATCTCATGGCTCCGCGCTCCCCTCCGAGATTCCGAGCAGCCAGCGAACGAGTGCCTTCCCGTTCGGTGAATCGAGCGTCAAGATCGTCCATTCCTCTTCGGGCGTCGTCGCGTAGCGGATCTTGGACGCATCGACCGGGGCGTAGTCCTCGATCTTGAGCGTCACCACGCTGCCAGAGAACGACCATTCGATCCAGCTTGGAATGCGCCCCGCCTCGTAGCTTCGTCCGGGACCATACCGCACACGGATCAGGTCCCCGCCCTCTCCGGCGCGCCGGATCGCGAGATCCAGAGGCTCGCCGCGCTCGGTGAGCTCGAGGGCGAATCCCGCGCCGAGGGTGCCCTGAAGGCGCCACCCCCTCCCCGATTCGTCGATGGCCGCGTGCTCGAGCGCGCCGCGCACCCACCCCGCGCTGAAATCCCACGGCATCGCGAGGAATCGCAGGAGCGGTGCGTCGATCCCCTCCTCCGGGCGGAGGGAGCCGGCGACGCCCAAGTCGTAATGCCGGATGGCGAGGTAGAGGGAGTCCCCCCGGAGTGAAGCGTCGAGCGCCCGCGACGGCCCGACGTAGCCCACGACCGCGACGCTCTCGGCGTTCGCCGCCCATCGGACCCGCGCGCTCCCGCTTCCCTTGTCTGCCCGGCGGACCGAAATCGAGCCCACGCCGCGCACGGGCCCGTGAGGCGCGGCGTACTCCGCGAGGAGCCGATCGCGCGCGGCCGTTCCCGAGCTCGCCTTCGGAAGGCGCGCGCAGCCGGCATGAAGCAAGGTCAGGGCGAGCGCTACGACACAGGCGCCCGCCCATCCGGCTTGCGCTGCGACCCGAAAGTGGGCACGCTCGGAAGCGTGGCGAACGAAGCGGTTCATGGAGAGCTTGCGCTCTGGCGCCCCGCGGCCGGGCACTTCCCGCCGGGGGTCCGCTTCGTCTTTCCAAAGAGGCGGGGAGGCGTGAGCATCGGCCCCTTCGCGTCCCTCAATCTGGGGATGGGCGTCGGGGACGAGCGGGAGAACGTCCTGCGAAACCGCTCGATCGCTTTCGGCGCCCTCGGCATTCCGGAGGCGGGCCCGCTTCGCGTCCGGCAGGTCCATGGGACGCGTGTCGTGCCCCCGGAGGGCGCGGAGACCGAGGCGGACGGGTTCCTCGTCGGGCTGGGAGATCCATGGACCGCGGTCTCCGCAGCCGATTGCGCGCCGGTCGCGCTCGTCGCGAAGAACGGCGAGCACGGCGCCCTCCTCCACTCGGGGTGGCGCGGCACCCGCGACGGCATCGCGGGCCATGCGGTCCGCATGCTGGAAGCGCGAGGCATCGCCGCCTCGGAGATCCTCGCCTCGATCGGTCCGTGCATCCATGCCTGTTGCTATCCCGTCGGGTCGGAGGTGGCGCGCGAGTTTTCGGAGGAGGTTCTCAAGCCGCACCCGGACGGAATCGCGCTCGACCTCCCGCTCGCGATCGCCCGGACCCTCGAGGAGGCGGGGGTCGGCCGGGGCGCGATTCTCTCGGCGCCCGAGTGCACCTCGTGCGATGCCGCGAGCTTCTATTCCCACCGGCGCGACCGTGGAGTCACGGGCCGCCACTGGGCGCTCTTTCGCCTCGGGCCGACATCGGAATAGATTCGTCCCCAGGGACGGCGGGAACGGATGCCGCCGGCGTGCCCCCTCGCTCCAGGAGCGTGCGCACCGCGCGCCGGTACGTTTTTCTCCCGAGGAACCCCAGGGTCAGGCCGAGGATCGCTCCCCCCAGCACGTCCAAGGGGTAGTGATCTCCGACGTAGATCCTCGAGAAGGACACGGCGGCCGCGTACCCGTACGCGAAGACGGCGGCCTGGGGAAAGACGGCGGACACGACGGGCGCCGCCGCGAAGAAGTTCGTCGCGTGGGTCGACGGGAAGGAGCGGGAGCTTCGCCCTCCGAACAGCGGCGCCGTGTCGGGAAGCACGGCGCTGGGGCGGGGACGCCTGATGAGGGGTTTCAGAACATGACTGCTCAGCTGGTCCCCGGCCGCGATCGTAAGCGCGAGCACGACCACCCCAATCGCCCCCCGGCGTCCCTTCAACAAGAAGAGCAGCGCCACGAGGCAGAGGAGCGGGTATTTCAGCGGCCGGGGATCCGTGAGCCAGACCATGATCGGGTCGAGCCAGGGATGCCGCATCCCATGGTGGATCGCCCGGAAGATCGCGACGTCCCAGTCGAACAGCATCGATCGCCGCGGCTAGAAGTCGGCGCCGAGTGTCACGAAATGCTGCGAAGCCGCGGTCTGATGCTGGAAGTTGGTGGCCTGTCCGAAGTCGTATCGGAGGATGAAGTATCCGAGGTTGATGCGCGCGCCGGCGCCGTAGGCGAAGCGAAGGGCGTCGGAATGAAATCCACCCTGGCTCGAGAAGAATCGAGGCTTCACGCCTTTCTGCCAGGCGCTCGCCGCGTCCATGAAGAGGACGCCGTTGATTCCTCCCAGGCTGAAGCGCCCGGGCCAGCCAAACCGGAGCTGCTCGATCAACGGGAAGCGGAACTCGAGGTTTCCGAGGAGCGCGTTCGAGCCCCTGAGGTCTCCGTAGTCCACGCCGCGGAACGTGAACGCGCCGCCGAAGCGGAATAGCCGCGGATCGCGACCGAAGCTGGAACCGCCGATGAACCGCTGCGCGAACGCGTAGCTGTGGTGGATGTTGCTGTAGCGCCGCCAGTCCATCATGAGCGTGGTGTAGGACACGTCGCCGAACGCCTGCTCCGCGGTGTAGCTCGAGCGTCCCCCGTTGATCGGCCCCGTGGATCCATAGAGCGCGTTGTCGGCGACCAGCCCGACTCTCGGCGCGACGTAGAGGTAGGTCTTGTCCTGCGCTTGCTGGGACACGGTGCCCTGATCGTAGTTGTAGAGGAACACGCCCTTGCTCAGGGCCGCGGCCTCAGCGCCGTACTCCACCCGCCGGAACCGGCTGAACGGGTGCGAGAGGAGGAACCCGCCGCCCCGGTAGACGCGGCTCTCGACCTCGTCGCTGCTCGGCGAGGCAAAGAGGAGGAGGTCGGTCCGGTACTGGAACGCCGCGATTGTATAGTTGGTGCGGCGCGCGAGGTTCGAGTACGCCAGATAGACGTCGGAATTCGAGAGATCTCCGAAGAGGCTGAGCGCGACCAGGATGTTGTGGTTTCCGAGCACGTCGCTGAAGGACATGACGGTCGAGCCGGCAAACCCGATGTTCGAGGCGAAGAACGCACCGCCCGAGACGTAGTCGCGCGAGAACTTCGGCTTGTACGGAGCATGCCGGAACGTGGTGCTGTCCACGAGCGGCTCCCGGTAGACCTGGCGCACGTAGAGCGCGAGGGTCGTGTCGAGGACGGCGGCGCGGGACGTATCGGCGCCGGCAACGGCGACCGCGGCGGGTCCGGCGGGTCCGGCGATGTTGGCGCGACCCGCAGTCAGGGTGTCGCGCTCGGCGCTCCTCGGCTCGGGACCCTCGGCGGGCGGATCGTGCGCCGCGCGGTCCGGATCGGACACGCCCTCGGACACGCCGATCTGGGCGAGAAGCGGCCCCTCCGACACCGGAATCGACGGCGAGGCGACGACCGGAGGCGTGGCCAGGAATTTCGGCACGTCCCGGATGGAGTAGATGTCCCAGCCGCCGCGCGTGAACGCCGAGAACACGAGGCGCTTGCCGTTTCGCGAAAGCGAGACGCAGGGGCTCTCGGGCACGATTCCCGAGACGCCGGTGAGCAGGTTCGAAAGCCGGACCGCCTCACCGCTCGCCAGATCCTGACGGTAGATGTTCGGGATGCCGCTCCGGTCGGACACGAACACGATCGAAGAGCCTCCCGGCCCCCATTGCGGCGAGAGGTTCATCCCCCGCTGGTTCGGCAACACCGTCACCTTCCCGGTCTCCACGTCGAGAATGGCGAGGCCGAGCTTTCCGAAGATGAGGCGCTTCAAGTCGGTGTCGGGACCCTGATCGGTCGCGAAAACGACCCGGCCGCCATCGGGAGACCAGGCGGGATCACGCACCGCGTACTGTCCGCCCAGCGCCTCGCGCAGGTTCCTCCCATCCGTGTCGCAGATGTAGAGCTTCGAGTGCCCGCCCTTCAGACCGACGAACGCCAGCTTGCGCCCGTCGGGCGACCAGCTCGGCGAGTAGATGGCGTCGAGTCCGAATTTCAGCCTCTTGTCCACTTTCCCGGAGGGAATCTCGATCAGGTAGATGGCGTCCTGGCCTCCGACCTTCGCCGGCAGCGCGATCCGGCTCTCGTCGGGAGACCAGGCGATCGAGGTGTTGAAGAAGCGGAGCGTCTCGAAGCTCCCGGTCCGCTCGCCCTCGACGAGCTTCTTGGACACCCGCCCGTCGATCGCGGAGGCGAGGTACACGTCGTTGTACATGCTGCGGTCGGAGATGAAGACCATCTGCGTGCCGCTGGGCGATACAGAGGGGGCGACGTTGAAATTCGACTGATCCCGTTCCGCCTCCGTGAGCCGCCCCGCGATCTTGTCGGGCTTGTCGTACTCGGCGATCTGGGGCAGGTATTCCTTGCGGACGGCCTCCATCCACTTCTTCGAGAGCACCTCGACCGAGAGCCCCGTGGAGGATTCGAGCGCCCTGTCGAGGCTCCCCATGCGGCGCGTCCTCTTCAATACTTCGCCGACCCTCTGGACGCCGTACGTGTCCGCGATGAACTGGAAGATCGACTGGCCGAAGCGGTAGACCCGGATGTCGCCGACGTATTCGAGGACCCGGAGCGGCGTCAGGTATCCTTCGAGCGAGGCGTCGCGCAGCCACATGGCCGTGTTGTTGTCGATCTCAGCGATCGAAAGGTACTCGGCCATCCCCTCCATGAACCAGATCGGCGGAGAGGAGGCGAACGGATTTCCGACGAGGCCCTGCCGGTCGCCGAACAGGATGTCGACCTGGAACGCGTGGACCAGCTCGTGGGTCAGGACGTGGTCCAGCTCGGCGTAGGAACCCGTGAACGGTAGGAAGACCCGGCGTTTCAGGAACTCGGTCACGCCCCCCGTCCCGACCCCGATCAGCTCGGGGGTGATGTTCGTCTGCTCGAAGTCGGTGTGTGAAGCGTAGAGGACGAGCGGGATCTTCGCCTTGATCTGGTGGTCGAGCACGCGGCTCAGCCGGCGGTAGCCGCGCTCGGCCATGACGGCCGCGTCCTGGACCGCTTCTTCTTCGCCGCTGTAGTAGTGCACGTCGAAGTGCTCGGTCTTGAGCACTTTCCATTGGAAATTCTTGTACTGGACCTTGTTCTGCCCGAAGTACTGAGCGTTCGCGGGAGCGGCCGCCAGGGCCGCCGCCAGCAGGAGTGCCGGGAGGGTCCGATGCCGGCAGAAGAGGGCGCATCGCGCGCGCGTGAGTTCAAGCAAGGTGCGAGAGTTCATCCCGAGTTCCCTTCCTCCGCTCCGGCGAGCGCGGCCGCTTCGGCGGCCTGGAGCGCCCCCGCCACCGCCTGCGCGGGAATCGCTCCCTGGGCCGACTCCGGCCGGCCGCCCCCTTTTCCGCCGAACTCGCGGCAGAGCCTGCCCAGTAGATCTCCCACCGACATTGTACCCGCTGGAGCGGAAAAGTGCGCCCTCGGCGTCTCGATCCCCGCCACCAGCAGGGCAATTCCCCCCCGCCCCGAAACCAGTCCCGCCAGGGTACCGACCTCGGCGGCGTCGCGATCCGGGAAATGCCTCGCCACCACCGGCCCGCGTGCCCCGCGCGGCGCCGACTCGATCAGCGCCAAGGCCTCGCGCTCGAGCTCGGCCTTGAGCAAGGTCTTCATCCTGCGATCCAGCCGCTCCCGCTCTTCCCTGAGTCGGGCAACGGCCTTCGGGAGGTCCCCCTCTCCGGCCGTGAACGCGAGCGAGAGATCGCGCAGAAGCTCCGCGCGCTCGCGCTGCTTCCGAAGCGCGCGCCCGCCGCAGAGGAACGCCACGCGCGTGCCGCCCTTGTATTTCTCCCTGGAGAGAATCGTCACGATCCCAACCTGCCCGCTCCGGCTCACGTGGGTCCCGCCGCACGCGGACCAGTCGAAGCCGGTCACCTCGACGATCCGAACGATGCCATCCACCGTCGGGAGCTTCCGGAGCGGAAAGCGGCCCACCTCGGCGCGCGGCACCTGGTGGATGAGGACCTCGCGGTCCTCCCAGATCACCTCGTTTGCCCGCTCCTCGACGCGGCGGAGGAGTGCCGCGTCCGGATCCGGATGGGCGATGTCGATCGACACCTCCTCCTCTCCGAGATGGAAGGAGCGGGTCTCGGCCTTCGCGACCTCGATGAAGGCCTGGGAGAGGATGTGCTGGCCCGTGTGCTGCTGCATGTGGTCGAAGCGGCGCGCCCAGTCGAGGACCCCCTGCACGTGCGCCTGGGGCGCCAGCGCGCCCTCGATCCGGTGCAGGACGCGTCCCTCCTCCTCGCGCACGTCGGTCACCACACGCTCGCCGAGGCGGCCGCGGTCCGCGGGCTGTCCGCCTCCTCCGGGATAGAACGCGGTGCGGTCCAGCTCCGCCCACGTCGCGCCGTCCCGCTCGTGGATCTGGAGCACCGTGCCTTCGAATTCGCGAATCGCGGAATCTTCGTAATAGAGGAGCCGGGTCAAGGGAACGCCTCGGGACGTTGGCGGCCGGAAGAAAACGAGGGGATGATACCCGCTACGCGGGGGGATACGCAACGCCGGGCGTGCTATCTACCGACCGACGCTAGCGGGTCAGCGCGACGTTTCGCTGCTCGATCAGATCCGCGATCGACTCGGTGAGCTCGCGCAGCTCGGCGAGGTTCATCTCGAACTGCTCGTCGTGCTCGTACGCCTTCTCGAGCTCGTGCACCAGGCAGTGCAGCCGCTCGATCTTCTCCACGATGTCGTGATCCAGTCGGCCGACCGGGCTCACGACCTTGTCGTCGTACACGCGATGATTCTGCTCCACGAGGACGACCGACTCGGCGAGGAATTCGAGCTTGCGCGCGTCCCCGTCCAGCTCCTCGAGGAGATCCGAGAAGTCGTCCCGGAACTGCTTGCTCTCGATCCGCTCGAGGCGATGGGCTTCCCCTTTCAGGAGCTCGGCGATGCTCAAACGGAAGCGCCGGTCATCCTCGCGACGCAGGGAGGGCTCGGCATAGCCGCGGTAGCCCGGAACGTGACGTGAAACGTCCTCGACGACTTCGACGGTAGCGAGCTTGGCCTGCCGCGTGCGTGGCATCCGGTTGTCCTCCTCCGATTGCAGACTGCAATCCCTGCGAGCCGAATCTCGATTGCGCATTCTTCAAACGGTTCGATTCGCGCTGCCGGCGCAAGCGACCTCGGGAGCGGTGGTATCTGCTTCCTACGGTGCCGGATCCCGTTTCCGCGGGCCCTCCTTGGGGCGCCGCGATCTCGGGAGCCATCGAACGGAGTCCGCAACTCCCATGCCACGGCGGAATGCGCCGCGATCAGGGGACCGAGATCCGCACGGCGTAGGGAGCGAGGAGGACGGGGGAGCGTTGAAGAATGGCGCCCGCGCGATCGACCTTGATGACGCGGGCGGACCGGAGCTCGGAGACCCAGCACGACCGGTCGATGGGGTCGACGTCGATGCCGTAGGGCTCGATCGCCTGGATCCGCGCGAGGGTCGTTCCCGATCGCGAGATGAGGCTCAATTGCCCGTCGCCGTGGTTGGCGATGCCCCGCTCGCTGATCCAGAGATCGCCGCCCACCGGATCGACCGCGAGGTCGGCGGGATTCAGAAGGCCCGACTTGATGAGCGTGGAGGAGCTGTCGCCCGGGTCCAGATAGTAGAGGCTTCCGATTTCGCCGGTCCGCGTCGCGACCCACGCGGCTCCCGACGTCTCGTCGATGGCGATGGCGCGAATCGATCCGGCGCCAAGCGTCCACTCGTGCGTCTCGACGACATCCTGCGCCCTGAAGCGAAACGCCGTCCCCTCCTCGTTCCCCACCCACACGGACGGATCGATGGTGCCCGCCTCCACGACACGAGGATGGCCGACGCCGCTGATCGACCGCTGGGGCGTGCCGTCGTTGATGTCCGGTCCGTAGGAGAAGACCGTGCTATCCGAGAGCGAGACGACCCAGCCGACACCGCGGTTGCTCGACACGGAGAGATCCCCCGGAGCGCCGACGTGGATCACGGCGCCGACTGTGGCGCCGTCCGGCGCTTTTCTGAGTACGAAGCCGTCCCCCTCCGACGAGAGCCAGACCAGTCCGCTCTTCCGGTCGAGGTCCATGTCCAGGTAGCTCTCGTTCGCCGCCCGCTCGTAGAGAACGTCGCGGCCGTCGGGGCTCAAGCGCAAGAACGCGGGGGCATCGGCCTCGAGCGCGTAGATCTTCCGGATGCCCGGCGTGGCGGTGTCCGGAGGGCTCACGGCGCTGTCCCCGTTCGCCAGATGCGCGATCAGCCGGTAGACGTAGGTCGAATCGTTCGCCGTGGCGCTGTCCTCTCCCGCGGTCGCTCCGGGATGGTAATCCGCGGCACCCAGGTCTCGAGGAAGGCCGCCGGGCCTCCATCGCTGCACCCGGAATCCCGTGACACCTTCGACCAGGAGCCCGGACCACCGGAACTCGACGATGTCGTCGGCCGCGATGGCGTTGAAGCCGATGAGCCCGCCCTGGGTCCTGGAGTTCTTGGGGTCTAGCGGATTCAGCCGCTCGCGGGTCGCGCAGCCGGCGATGAGCAGTGCGGCGAGGAGGAGAAGGCGCGCTCCACGGATCACCTGCCAGCGCCGTTCACGAGGAGCACCAGCCCCCCGGTGAAGAGCACCTGCCCGACGCCGAGCGAGGCGAGGGAGAGGTGGTCGTAGTGCACCGCGCGGTCGAAGTAGGAGTCGAGCAGGTTGCGGTCGGAGGAGCCGAGATAGCGGTCGTACCAATGATCTCCTTCCCGGCGAAGGAGCGCCGCCGCGCCCGTGAGCGCCGCACCGACGCCCACGAGCCCCCATTGGACCCACCGGCGGCGATAGACCGGCGTTCCCGGAATTCTGGGCGGAAGGGTCTCCGCGATGCGGCGCAGCGAGACGGCGGCCAGCCCCGGTGTCTGTTCGAGATCGAGCAGCGACTCCCCCGAGAGCGTGGTGTCGGCATGGTCGCGGGCCCGGAACAGGAACCGTCCCCCCTCGAGGAACGCGGGGCCGAGCGGGAGTGGCGTTTCCCCGAGGAGCGAGTCCCGCCCCGCGCCCGTCATCCGGAACACGCGGGCGGGCTCGGGCAGGCTTCGGACCATGATCCGGGGCCTGAGATCGAGGAAGACGCGCGAGGTCGCCCCCTGGCGGATCACGACCTGGGCTTCGTCCGACGCGGTGTCGAAGGAACGCGGATCGTCGGGGAGCGCGCGAACGCGCACCGTCTTCGCGGGAACCCAGACCGGACCCAGCGGCGAGCGGCCGGCCTGGACCTCGTCGATGAGAATGAGAAGCCCTGGAGGCAAGGTCTCGACGACGAGCGCCCCGGCCGAGGAATCGGGGGGCGCTAGATCGCGCTGGAGGTACGATCCGGCATGGAGTTGGGACGGGGACGCGAACAGGAGTGCGGCCGCCAGAGCGGCCGCATAGCGAGCCTTGCCCTCCCCGCCGCCAAATCGGGAATTAGTAGTCGAAACCCACGTAGAATTCGCGCTCCCAGCCCGGCCTGACTTTCTGGAAATCCGTTTGCCGTGCCAGATCGTAGCGCAATACGAAGAATCCTCCCAGGCTCATCCTCAGCCCGAGACCGAAGCTCCCCTTCGGGCGCGGGAACTTCTCGAACTTCTCCCACGCGTTCCCGGCGTCGGCGAACACGGCTCCCTCGATCCCAGGCAGCTCGAGCGACTGAAGCGGCACGCCCAGAACCAGCCGGTCGAAGAGCGGGAAGCGATACTCGGCGTTGAAGAGATACATGCGCGTTCCGTAGATGCTCCGCCTCCCATAACCGCGGAGCGAGTAGGAGCCGCCCATCGCGAACCGCTGCGGATCCGCTCCCGAGCTGACGCGCGACTGGAGTCTCAACGCGACCGTGGTCCACTGGCTCATGCGGAGGTAGCGTCTGAGATCCGCGCTCGCCATCACGTTCTCGGTGCGCCCGTTGTTCCAGTTGGTCGTCAGCGCGGCCGTCAGGTTGTAGCGCGCGCCGTCGCGCGGCCCCGTCGGGAACCAGAGGGCGTTGTCGCGCACCAGCGAGATCGAGTGAGTCGTGAGGAATCCATGCCGGACCTCGCCCGCGCCGCGATCCTTCTCGTCGTAGTAGCCCTGGGCCGTGCCCTCGATCCGGCTGAAGCGCGAGAAGGGATAGCTCGCGAGGATCGAGGCGCCGGCCCTCCGCTCGAAATACTGCGACCCGATCGCGTCCTGGTAGTCTCCCGCCGTGTGGAACGCGCCGACGCCGTAGTTCCAGCGGTGCTGAAGATTGATGAACCACGCGCCCCCGTTCATACGGGACAAGATCTCCGAGGTCGTCTGGGCCGTGTTGCCGAGCTGGAAGTAGAAAAGCCGGTTTCCGAGCAGATCGCTCACCGCTCCCTGGAGGCCCTCACCGAGATTCTCGGTAGGCTCGACCGCGATTCCGCCCTGGATGAGATCCAGGCCGTAGCGCGGCTCGTACGGGACCGGGCGCTGCGTGGAACGGGCGATCGTGTCCTCCCACCGCCAGGAGGCGGGCGTTCCCGCCATGGAGAGGGAGAAGGAGTCCGGGGCCTGGGGCGCGGCGCCGGGGACGGCCACGGGAACGGCCACCGGAAGGGCCTCGGTCGCGAGCGCGAACGAATCCACCACCTGCTCGGGGACCGGCATCTGGTAGATCCCGAACCCTCCGCGGCGATACCCGGTGAACAGGACCGCCTTGCCGTCGGGCAGCCACGAAGGATCCATGGCCGAGCCGAGCAGGCGCTTGAACCGGCCGCCGTTTCCGTTCACGTCCACCGCGTAGAGGTCGAATGACCCGCTGCGGCTCGAGGCGAACGCGATCCGGCTTCCGTCCGGGGACCACGTCGGTGTCTGGTCCGTCCAGGCGCCGCACGTCAGATATCGGATGCCCAGCGTCTGGGTGTCGATCAAGAAGAGGTTCTGATGGCCGTCGGCGCCGAAGCGCGTCCGGTCCGACGCGAACGCGATCTGCGCGCCGTCCGGAGACCATGTCGGATCGAGATCCGTGTAGAAGTCGTTCGTGAGCCGGGTCAGCTCCTTCGTTTCCCGATCGAAGATGTAGAGGTCCATCTGTCCCGAGGGTTTGAGACCCGCGAGGGCGACCTTCGTGCCCTGGCGGTTCCACGCGGGCGAGGACAGCGCGATCAGATCGTCCAGGTACTCGCGGACGAGCACCTTCTTCGCGGCGACGTCGTAGATGAAGAGCGCGTCGCGCTCGTTCCACTTCGACACGAAGACGAGCTCGCCCTTGCGCGAGACGTCGATGCGGCTCTGGAACGGATGGAAGGACTCGAACTGCGCTGCTCGCTGCCCGCGCACGACGGAGCGCACGTCCTGTTCGCGCCCGCGCCAGGACGCGCTGTAGATGTTCGTGTAGCCGCTCCGCGCCGAGATGAAGAAGTAGCGGGCCCCCCCGAACAGCGCCGTGTCCGGCGACGCGACCGGTTTCAGATTCACTCCCTGGGACGCGGCCCGCTCTTCCCCTGCGAGCGCGAGCGTCATCCGGTCCTTCACCTCCGGGAAATACTTCCGCTTGAGGCCGTAGATCCAGTCTTCCGAGATGCGGCGAACGGGAACGCCGGTCACACGCTGCAGCGCTCTCTCGAACCGGTCGTCCTTGTACAGCTCGGTGTAGAGCCGGCGCAGGGCGTCATCGCCGTACGTCTTTCCGATGTGCTCGCAGAGGCTCTGGCCGAGCTTGTAGATCGCGAAGGTGCCGTTGTAGCGCCACAGATCCTGAATCGGGGGCAGGCGATCCTCGAGCACCATGTCGCTCACGACCATCGTCCCCTGCGCATCCCACGGCGTGGACCAGTATTCGGCGAGCCCCTCGGAGAACCAGAGAGGGGGGACGACATAGGTGGCCTTGCGGTGTTTCTTGTAGACGTCTTCCAGGATCGAGAGCTGGAACACGTGCACCAGCTCGTGGTGGATCACGTGGCGGAACTCGGCGAACGACCCGGTATACGGAAGCACCACGCGTCCCTTCGCGAACTCGGTGAACCCCTGCACGCCCTCCGGCAGGAAATACGGGCTCACGTTGGTCTGCTCGAAGTGCTGATGCGAGGAGTAGACGATCAGGGGAATGGAGCGGACGACCTCGTGCTGGAATTTACCCTTGAGGTCCTGGTAGCTGTCTTCAGCGAGCGAAAGGGCCAGCCGGGCGAGTGTTTCTTCCTCGGGATAGTAGAAGATCTCGACGTGATCACCGCGGAGGGTCAGCCACTCGAATGTGTTGTAATGCACCTTGTTCTTCCCGAACGCAAAGGACTGGGCGTGCGAGACGGACGAGGCGAGCCCAATGGCGGACGCGACCGCGAGCAGACCAACGAGGAGCTTCATCTTCTTCATTCGGGCGTGGCCTCGGGATAAGACCCGCTCGGCGAGACGACACTTGGTGGGGAACTGCGTCGATTATACCAGTGCGGACGCCCGGAAGCGAGCAGGATCCGCTCGAAAATGACGAATTTATAGGGACTTGCCGAAAACCTTCGATCCGGCGACCCAGACTCCCCGAACGCGCGCGCGATGCAGCTCCTCCGGCGCCGTTTGAAGCAAATCCTGGTCGAATTGGACCAGATCAGCGCCCCATCCGGCGTCGATTCTACCAAGCGGCAGACGCCATGCCGCCGCTCGATTGGGCTCCTCGAGGTGCGCCCGGAGCGCCGGAACGAGCCCGATCCGCTGCTCGGGGTGGAATGTCTCTTCCTCGGGCTCATCCCCCGCCCGGCGAAGGAGCGCGGCCTGAATGGCGAGGAGCGGTCCGGGGCGGTCGTAGGGGGCGTCCGATCCGAAGAGGAGCTTTGCGCCGGCCCTGAGCAGGGACCGGTAGGCGTAGGACCGGGACGTGCGTGCGCCCCATTTGCGCCTGGCGACGGCGCGGTCCGTGATCTGGTGGATGGGCTGAACCGATGCGAGAACGTCAAGCGCCTTGAACCGGGGGAAGTCATCTTCCCGTGCGAGTTGGATGTGCTCGATCCGGGGTGGGAGCGGAAAGGGACCCCCGCTTCGGATCGCGCCTTCGATCGCATCGAGCGCGTTCCTGACGGCTCTATCGCCGATCGCGTGGATCGCGACGGTGAGGCCGGCCTTCCGGGCACGTGCGCATCGATCCTGGAGCTCGGTGCGGGAGATGACTTCCGCACCCCTGCTCGTTGCGTCCTCATACTCGTCTTCAAGGAGTGCGGTTCCCGATCCGAGCGTCCCGTCCGCGAGAATCTTGACGGGACCGACCCGCAGGCGATCGCTTCCCCATCCGCTTCGGAGCTCCAGCGCGTCCGCAGCCTCGAGTTTCGAGGAAGGGACGGAGAGGAGGATCCGGAACGGGAGGCCGCCCCGATCGTCGAGCCGCTGGGCGGCGCTCCATATTTCGGTGCGGTCGAAATCGTGGCCGCCCGTGATCCCGAGCGAGTGCGCTTTCCGGATCGCGCGGGCCAGGTCATCGGCCGGATCCCGGAGCCGCGGCACGGCAGGCCGGATCAGGGCCGCCGCGTCCTCGATCAGGATTCCCGTCGGCTCTCCGGCGGCATCTCGGTCCACGGTCCCGCCGGGCGGATCGGGGGTGCGCGAGTCGATGCCGGCGGCCCTAAGGGCCGGCGTGTTCCCCCAGACCGAATGCCCGTCGACCGCGTAGAGCAGAAGCGGACGGTCCGCGGATGCGCGGTCCAGCGCGGCGCGCCGCTTGAGATCTCGCGGCCACTCGCGCGGCACCCAGCCCCGGATCGCGATCCAATCCCCCTCGGCGGTTTGCTTCAGCGCGCCGCGGACGGCCTCCTCGAGGCCTTCGGGCGACTGCGTCTTCAACCACACTTCGCTCGCGGCGCGAATCCAGGTCAGGAAGTGGATGTGCGAGTCCACGAACCCAGGCGTGAGCGTTCCGCCCTGTAGGTTCACCGGGCGGACGCCGGGGCCGGCGGCGCGGCGGAGCCGGTCGAGCTTCCCCACCGCTTCGATCCGCTCCCCGCGGACGAGGACGGCGTCGGGGTATCGGTCGCGGATCCCGCGGCCGCGCCCGGCCCCAGGCGGGGAGACCGCGCGCCGCGCGTCGAGGATGCGCCCGCCGTGGAAGAGCCAGCCTCCGGGCTTCATTTCGGCGCCACCTGCTCCGCGATCCACGCGAGGTAATCCGGATGCCCGTCGGCGATCTCGAGCACGAGGATCTCGGGGACTTTGTCCGGGTGGGACGCGCGGATCCGCTTCCTCGCCTCGTCCGCGCGCGCCGCGGTCGTCTTCCCCTGGAGCACCGCGCTCGGCTCGGCGACCTCGCGCCCTTCCCACGCGTAGAAGGCCTTCCCCGTCGTGACGGTCGCGCAGGCGAGCACCCGCTCCCGCACGAGCGCCTGGGCGGCTGCCTCCGCGACCTCGAGGCTCGGGTAGGCGGCCAGGATGAGGACCGCGACCGGAGCTCCCTCGGCGCGTTGCGCCTTGGCCGCGCGCGCGCGCCGCGCCTTGGCGACCCGGGGCCGCTTGGCCTTACCTGGCCGCCCGCGCTGCTTCTTCGCCATGAATCCGCCCTCCCATGCGCGCCGTGAGCGCCCGCTCGATCCGATCGGCCGTGCGCTCCCACGAGAACTCCTGGATCTTCGCGACCCCCCTCGCTGCGAGTGCCGCGCGGCGGCTGGGATCTCGGAGCAGCGGCGAAATCGCCGAGGAAAGAGCCCAGGTCCATCGCCAGCGGGCCACCGCCGCGGTGGCCCGGTCGATCGCGAAATCCTCGGTCCCGCTCCTCGTGCACACGACCGCGGCTCCGCACGCCATGGCCTCGGCCGCCGTGTTGCACCAGCCCGCGCGCCGCTCGGCGCTCACGAAGAGATCGGAGGCGCGGTAGAGTTCCGCCAGCGCTTCCTGCGTTGGGTTCAGCACCCACCGGTGCGGAATGCGGAGCGGCCGCGGAAGGGACGGCCGCTCGTCCCCGGATGGAGGCGAATCGAACAGCGTGAGCGTTACCTTGACCCCCGTGGCCATCGAGGCCCGCTCGATCGCGCGCGCGGCGGCCCACGTTCCCTTCCGCCGCCGGGAGAGCCGGCCGTAGACGAGCGCCTCGACCGGCTCCTTCCCGGCCCTGGGATCGGGGGCGGGTGGGCGGAACCACGCGACATTCACGCCTCCCGCCGCGTCCTCGGCCCGCACTCCCTTCCGCGCGAGGTAGCGGCGCATCCCCGCCGAGTTCGCGAGCACGAGGTCCGCGCCGCGCAACGCACGGTCCTCCAGCGGCGCCCCCTCCAGCACGGAGTAGTAGACGCGAAGCGCGCCGGGAGAGCGGCTCGTGAGAAAGAGCTCGGGATCGGGCGAGAGAATCGCGTCCCATGCGCCCAACGGCAGCTCCGCGAGGGCGAGGATCGCTCCCGAATAGGGCACCCACGGGCGCGCCCCCGCGCGGTCGGGAACGAGGACCGCGACCTCGTGCCCGCGCCGGGTCCAGACCTCCCCCAGCTCGAGGAAGCGGCGGATGCCTCCGAACACGCCGAGGTGCGGAAGCGCCAAAGCGATGCGAAGCCGGGTCATCGGATCGCGGAGTTTACATTTGCCCTGCGCGCGCCGGGTGCACTAAATTAGGGAGCTATGGTCACGAACGGCGATCGAAGTTGTGCCGAACGGCTGCGTCACATCACGTCGCTTCCCGGAGTGCCCGGCCAGGAGGAAGCCACGGCGCGCGAGCTCATGAAGGCGTTCCGCGAGGTGGCCGACCGGGTCGAGCGGGACCGGATGGGCAGCGTGTACGCCTGGATCGACGGGACCGCGAAGGCGCCCCGCGCTCGCGCGCTCCTCGCCGCGCACATGGACAAGATCGGATTCCTGGTGCGGGCGATCGAGCCGGGCGGGTATCTGCGACTGACCGAGGTCGGTGGATTCGACAGCCGCACGCTTCCCGGCAAGGAGGTCACCGTGCACTCCAAACCACCGATGACCGCGGTCTTCGCCACGCGGCCGCCTCATCTGCAGAAGCGCGGCGAGTCGGAGCGGCCGATCCCGCTCGAGGATCTGTACCTCGACGCCGGGCGTCCCGAGGCCGAGGTGAAGCGCAAGGTGGCGGTCGGAACGATGGTGACCCTGCGCCAGGCTCCCGTCGAGCTTCTGGGCGACCGCCTGGCGGCGCCGGGCATGGACGACCGAGCCGGGGTCGTCGTGATGCTCCGCACGCTCGAGCTTCTGCGATCGAAACGGCCGGCCTGGGACGTGGTCGCGGTCGCCACCGTCGAGGAGGAATTCGGAGTCGTGTGTCTCGGCGCGCGGACCGCCGCGGAGAACCTGGCTCCCGATCTCGGCATCGCGATCGACGTGAGCCACGGAGACATGCCCGGCGCGCGCGAGGGAGAGACGGTTCCACTCGGAAGCGGGCCCGCGCTGTCGATCGGGGCGAACATCCACCCCGCGGTCCTCGAGGGCCTCAAGCGGTCCGCGAAAGCGCTCTCGATGCCCTACCGCATGGAGGCATGCCCCACCAGCTCCGGCACCGACGCCATGGACATCCAGATCGCGAGCTCGGGCGTGCCGACCGCCGTGATCGGGATCCCCTGCCGCTACATGCACACCGGCGTCGAGACGGTGGAGCCGCGCGACGTGGACCGTTGCGCGCACCTGCTCGCCCACTATCTCTCGCAGCTCTCCCCCTCGTGGCGCGCGGTCGAGGTGCTCAAGTGAGCGGGAACGGCGCGCCTCCGAAGTTCCAGGAGGGCCTTCTCGAGACAATCTCCAACGCCCCCGGCGTGAGCGGCGGCGAGGAGGCGATCCGCGCGATCCTCGCCGAGTACGCGCGGGACAAGGTGGATTCGCTCGAGGTCGATCCCATGGGAAGCCTCGTCGCCCGGATCTCGCCGGCTTCGTGGCCCGCGCGCGGTGGCCGGAAGAGCGCGGGCGGCAAGAAGGGCCCGCACGTGATGCTCTGCGCCCACATGGATGAGGTGGGGCTCATGGTGATCGCGGTCGAGAAGGAGGGCCGGCTTCGATTCCGCCGGGTCGGCGGTATCGACCCCCGGATCCTCCCGGGGCAGGTGTTCCGGATCGGGGCCGAAGGCATCCGCGCCGTGGTCGGGGCGCTTCCGCCCCATCTCGTGCCGCGCGCGGACCGCGACAAGGTGACGCCCGTGGAGGATCTCTATCTCGACATCGGCGCGCGCTCTCAGGAGGAGGCCGAAGAGCGGGTCCCGGTCGGTTCGTACGCCGTATTCGATACGACCTACGAGGCGTGGGGCACCACGCGCAAGGGTAAGGCGTTCGACGACCGGGCCGGATGCGCGGTGCTCGCGAGTCTGATCGAGCGGCGGCCTCCGGTACCCGTGACCGCGGTCTGGAGCGTCCAGGAAGAAGTCGGGCTGCGCGGGGCGGCAGCCGCCGCGCGGCGCGTCCAGCCCGATCTAGCGATCGTCCTCGAGGGAACGGCTTCCGGAGAATCGCCGGGCTCCCCGCCGGACGAGCAATATCCCCTCATGGGACGGGGCCCCGCGCTCACCGTCCAGGATCGCTCGCTCATGGCTCACGCGCGGCTCCTCGACGCGATCGAGGACACGGCGAAACGCCACAGGATCCCGACCCAGTGGAAACGCCCCGGGGTGGGCGGGACCGACGCGGGGCGCATCGCGATCTCGGGCTCGGGTGTGCCCTCCGCGGTCGTCTCGGTCGTCTGCCGCTACATCCACGCTCCCGCCGCCTACCTCGACGTGCGCGACGCGCAGCGGACGGTGGCCTTGATCTGGCATACCCTCGAAACCCTGCGAAAGGAGTGGCCGTGAGCCCGCGCACCTCGCAACTCGATTCGCTGCTTCCCGCGTTGAGCGAAGCATACGGACCTCCGGGGCGCGAGGCGGGGATCCGCTCCGCGATCAAGCGAGCCCTCAAGGGCCTGGGCGCCGTGCGCGAGGACGCGCTCGGCAACGTGCACCTCCACGTCCCGGGAAAGGGCGCGCGGCTCCTGCTCACCGCGCACATGGACGCGCCCGGGGTCATCGTGACGCGGGTGGATTCCACGGGGCTGGCACGGCTCTCCATCCTGGGCCCGATGTCGGCGGCGGATTGGATCGGCGCGGTCGTGGCCTTGGACGGCAGCGGGCGGGACGGGGGCGGCTCGCGAGGCCAGGGAATGACGCACGGGGTGGTCGGCTGGGACCGGCCCAAGGACGCGAAGGACAGCCGCGAGATCGAGCCCGAGGCGCTCTACCTCGAGACCGGCCTCGGCACGCGCGAGGCGCCGAAGAAGATCGCGGTCGGCTCCGTGGGGGCCCTCCTCGACCGCGCCGAGCGGTTGGGCGAGCTCTGGTGCGGCGGGAACCTCGACAATCGGGCAGGGTGCGCGGCGATCATCGCCGCGTTGAAGGGAGCCCGCGGCCTCCGGAACGATCTCAACGTCGTGTTCAGCGCGCAGTCCGACCTCGGCGCGCGCGGGGCCGCGACGAGCGCCTTCGGGATCGAGCCGGACGTGGCCGTGGTCTTGGATGTGGCGTTCGTGGGAGAATCGAAAGGAACGGGCGACATCGCACTCGGCAAGGGGCCGTGTCTCGGCCTCAAGGAAGAGGGCTATCTGCCGCATCCGGCCGCCCTCGACCACGTGAAGCGAGCGGCCAAGGCGGCGCGGGTGCCCCATCAGTGGCTGATCCGCGAATCCGGCGGCAGCGATGCCCGCTCCATTCGGGCGGTGCGCGCCGGCGTTCCGACGGCGCTCCTGGCGATCCCGGCGCGTAAGACGGGCGGCCCCCGCGTGCTGATCAGCCATTCGGATCTCGAGCAGACGGCGAAGCTCGTGCGGCAAATCGTGACGACTCCCTACACCGGAAGGATAGGTTCGAGATGAACGTCTCCACGCGAGGTGTGAAGGCACAAGCATCGCCGATCCGGCGTCTCGCGCCGTACGCCGACGCCGCGGTGCGAAGCGGCGCCAAGGTCTACTACCTGAACATCGGGCAGCCCGACGTCCCCACGCCCGAGATCGTGATGGAGCGGATCCGGACCTATCCGGGCAAATACGTCCCGTACAGCCCTTCGGCGGGGATTCCGGAATTCCTCGAGGGCATGTCGCGCTACTACGCGCAGCACGGCCTCGAGGTGAAGCCCTCCGAGATGATCACCACGGTCGGCGGAAGCGAGGCGCTCCAGTTCGCCTTCTGGGCGCTGTTCAATCCAGGCGACGAGGTGATCTTCTTCGAGCCCTTCTACACCAACTACGCCACGATGGCGTTGCTGGCGGGCGTGGAGGTGAAGCCGGTCCCGTGCGACTCGAAGACCGGATACCACCTCCCTCCGATCGAGGCGATCGAACGGGCAGCCGGTCCCCGCACGAAGGGGATCCTATTGTGCGCGCCCTCGAATCCTACGGGGACCGCCTACACGGCCGCCGAGGTGGACGCGATCTGCGATCTCGCGAAGCGCCTCGACCTCTGGATCATCACCGACGAGGCCTACCGCGAGTTCATCTACGACGGCATGAAGCACGAGAGCCCGATGACGCGACCCGCGGTCGCCGAACGCGTGGTTCTCGTGGACTCGATCTCGAAGCGTCTGAATCTGTGCGGCGCGCGCGTGGGAACCCTGGTGTCGAAGAACGCGGGCGTCCGCGATGCCGCGTTGAAGTTCGCGCAGGCGCGCCTGAGCCCGCCCACGATCGGCCAGTGGGCCGGCGCGGTCCTCGATCAGGTGCCCGCCTCCTACACGCGCGACGTGGTCTCGGAGTACCGGAAACGGCGGGATCTCGTGCTCGACGGGCTCGCCTCGATCCCGGGCGCTTTCGCCCGGAAACCCGAGGGGGCGTTCTATCTGATGGCGGAGCTCCCCGTCGCGGACGCCGAGGAATTCGTGATCTGGATGCTCAAGGAGTACCGGAAGGGAAACGCCACGGTCCTGGTCGCGCCCGGGGACGGCTTCTACGCCACGCCGGGCCGGGGAAAAAACGAGATCCGGTTCGCCTACGTGCTCGAGACCGATGCGCTGCGGAAGTCGATGGACATATTGAAGGGCGCCCTCGAGGCGTATCCGGTGAAGGTGGGGCGGTAGGGATCCGAAGCGCCAAACCCTACGAGAACAGGGCCCGAACTCCCAGGCGCGCCGCCTCGATCCAGTGCCCCGGGAAGAGCCCGAAGCCCAGAGTCGCGGCGGCGGTCACGACCAGCGCCACGCCGATCGCCATGGGCACCCGGACCGGCGGGAGCACTTCCCCGGGCTCCTTCATGTACATGAGCACGAGCAGCCGCAGGTAGTAGAAGATCGAGATCGCGCTGTTCAGCACGCCGATGACCGCGAGCCAGATGTGCCCCGTCTGCACCGCAGAGCCGAAGAGGTAGAGCTTCCCCACGAACCCCACCGTGGGCGGGATCCCCGAGAGCGAGATCATGAATAACGAGAGCGCGGCTCCGATCAAGGGATACCGGAACCCCACGCCCGCGTAGTCCTTGAGCTCGACCCCTCCTCCCTTCCGGTGCTCGAGCAGCACCACCACCGCGAAGGCGCCCAGGTTCATGACCGTGTAGGCGATCAGATAGAAGACAGCCCCCGTGGTCCCGGTGTTTCCTCCCGCGACGAGGCCGATCAGCACGTAGCCCGAGTGCGCGATGCTCGAATAGGCGAGCATCCGCTTCACGTTCGTCTGCGCGATCGCGGCGATGTTCCCCACCGTCATCGTGAGCGCCGCGATCACCGACAGGAGCATGTTCCAGTCGGCGTGGATGGGCCCGAACGCGACGAAGAACGTGCGCAGGAACGCGGCGAAGGCCGCGGCCTTGGGTCCCGCCGACATGAAGGCGGTGATCGGCGTGGGTGCTCCCTCGTACACGTCCGGGGTCCACATGTGGAACGGAACCAGCGCCACCTTGAACGCGAAGCCGATCAGGATCATCGCCATCCCGGCCAGGAGGAGTCCCGCGGGCAACGGCCCGTCCGCGTTCGTGAGCGCGTCGGCGATTTTCGTCAGATTCGTCGTGGCGGTCGCGCCGTAGGTGAGCGCGATCCCGTACAACAAGATCGCCGACGCAAATGCCCCGAGCAGGAAGTACTTCATCGCCGCCTCGTTGGAGGTGTCGGAATCGCGGCGGTAACCGGCCAGGATGTAGAGCGAGATCGAGAGCACCTCGATGCCCAGGAAGAGCGTGATCAGATCGAGCGCGGAGGCGAGGAGCATCATGCCCGCGGTGCAGAACAGGATGAGCGCGTAGTACTCCCCCTGCTCCACCCGCTCCGAGCGGAGGAACGGCTCGGACAGGAGGATCGTGATAAAGGTGCTCCCCAGGAAGAGAAGGTTGAACAGCGTGGAGAGGTCGTCGAGCACCACCATGTTCGCGTAGCCGCGCTGCTCTTCTCCCCACTGCCCCAGCGCGATCACGAAAGCCCACGCCACGCCCGCGAGCGCGATGTAGGCGGTCCAGTGCTTCTTCGTGTGCGGCAGCACCAGGTCCGCGATCAGGATCAGGAACGCCACGCAGCACACGATCAAGAGCGGCTCGATCATCCCGAGAGGGGCGTCGATCTGGAACGGCGTCACTTCGTCTCCTCGACGATCGCGTTCGTGATTTCCGGCGGCGGCGCCATGCGCATCGTGACCGTGCGTGACTGAACCCTCGCCAGAAGCTCCGAGACCGACATGTCCAGCTTGCGCAGGAATGTATTCGGGTAGACGCCGATCCAGATGATCAGGATGATCACGGGGGCCAGCGTCCAGAACTCGCGCTTCGTGAGGTCCGGAAGGCCGCGGTTCTTCTCGTTCGTGACCGGACCGAACATCACGCGCTGGTACATCCAGAGAAGGTAGATCGCGGCCAGGATGACGCCGGTCGCGGCGATCGCGCTCACGACGGGCGACGCGCGGAACGCGCCCAGGAGCACGAGGAATTCACCGATGAACCCGTTCAGTCCCGGCAGACCGATGCTCGAGAGGCATACGATCAGGAAGAGCGCGGCGAACCAGGGCAGCACCTCGGAGAGCCCCCCGAACTCCGAGATCTCCCGCGTGTGGCGCCGCTCGTACAGGATTCCGACCGCCAGGAACAGCGCCCCCGTCGAGAGCCCGTGGTTGATCGACTGCAAGATCCCTCCCGCGAGTCCCTGCGTGTTCCACACGAAGAGCCCCAGCATGACGAACCCCAGGTGGCTGACCGAGGAATACGCCACGAGCTTCTTCACGTCGCGCTGCACCATCGCGACCAGCGCCCCGTACACGATCCCGATCACGGCGAGCGCCACGATCCACGGCGTGAAGCTCATCGCCGCCTCCGGGAAGAGCGGTATCGCGAAGCGCAGGAATCCATAGACGCCCATCTTGAGGAGGACCCCCGCGAGGATCACGCTCCCCGCCGTCGGCGCCTCGACGTGCGCGTCGGGGAGCCACGTGTGGAACGGGAACATCGGCACCTTGATCGCGAAGGCGAGCGCGAACGCGCCGAAGAGCCAGAGCCCCGCCTGGGAGCTGAGCGGCGTGTCGTAGAGCTGGAGGAGATCGAACGTGTAGGCGCCCGTCGCGTTGTGGTGCGCGAAGTAGAGGTAGAGGATCCCCACCAGCATCAGCAGGCTTCCCGCCACCGTGTACAGGATGAACTTCACCGCCGCGTAGACCCGGCGCGGGCCGCCCCAGACGCCGATCAGGAGGTACATCGGGATGAGCATGACCTCCCAGAAGATGTAGAAGAGGAAGAGATCGAGGGAGGTGAACACGCCGATCATTCCCGTCTCGAGCAGGAGGAAGGTGACCATGTAGGCCCTCACCCGGTTCGTGATCGACGAGAACGAGGAGAGAATGGAGACCGCCGTGAGCAGGGTCGTGAGCAAGATCAGGAGCATGCTGATCCCGTCCACACCCATGTGGTAGCTGATCCCCAGCTCCGGCACCCACGGCGCCTGTTCCACGAACTGCATCCCACGGTGCGTGGAGTCGAACTCGGTGAAGAGTGGGATCGAGACCGCGAACGTGATGAGCGAGACGACGAACGCCGCGATCCGGACCGTGCGGGGCTTCGAGGCCGGCAACAACAAGAGGAGCATCGCCCCGATCGTCGGGAAGAAGGTCAGGAACGTGAGGATCGGCACGCCGAGGATCGTGAGGGTCGTGTTCATCGGAGCGCCAGGTAGCCGATCACGACCACCGCCCCCAGCGTGAGGATGAGCGCGTAGACCTGCACGTAGCCCACCTGAGCCCGTCTCAGGAGCATGGAGCCGCGCTCGATCTGCCTGCCGATTCCGTTCACCGTGCCATCGATGACGGCGACGTCGAACTGCTCCCAGAGGCGCACCGAAGCCCGGTAGATCGGCTGCACGACCAGCGAATCGTACAGCTCATCCACCCGGTACTTGTCGGAGAGCAACCGGTAGATCCCGCGCGCTTGCTCCGCGATTCGCTTCGGAATCGCGGGATCGGCGACGTAGAACCGGTACGCGACGAAGATCCCCACGAGCGCGACCGCGAGCGAAATCAGCATGAGCCCGATCTCGGCCCCCTCCGAGTGGACGGCGTGCCCCGCGGGCAGGAGCCCGGCGGCGTCCGCGAACACCGGCTCGAGGAACCGGTCGAGGCGCTGCGCCCCGGCGAGGAGCGGCACCTGGACGAAACCCCCGACAACGCTCAGGACCGCGAGGGCGATGAGCGGAACGGTCATGCTGTTCGGGGATTCGTGGATGTGATGCTTCACCTCTTCGGACACGCGCGGGGGCCCGTGGAACGTGAGGAAGTAGAGCCGGAACATGTAGAACGCGGTCAGGAAGGCGCCGACCACGCCGGCCATCCAGAGCACCGGCCCGCCCCGGAGCCACGTCTGGAACAGGATCTCGTCCTTGCTGAAGAAGCCCGCGAGCGGGAACACGCCCGCGATCGCGAGCGGTGCCGATCAGGAACGTCGAGGTACGTCCTCGGCAGGTGGGACTTGAGCCCGCCCATCTTCCAGACGTTCTGCTCTCCGCGCAGAGCGCGTGGATCACGCTGCCGGCGCCGAGGAAGAGGAGCGCCTTGAAGAAGGCGTGCGTCATCAGGTGGAAGATACCGGCCGTGAATGCCCCCACGCCGCAGCCGAGGAACATGTAGCCGAGCTGGCTGACGGTGGAATACGCGAGCACGCGCTTGATGTCGTTCTGCACGAGCGCGATGGTGGCCGCGAAGAGCGCGGTCAGCACGCCGACGCACGCGACCACCAAGAGCGCCGCCGGGGACAGCGAGATACAGCGCGTGGCAGCGCGCGACCATGTACACGCCCGCGGTGACCATCGTCGCCGCGTGGATCAGCGCGCTCACCGGCGTCGGGCCTTCCATGGCGTCGGGCAGCCACACGTAGAGCGGAATCTGCGCGCTCTTCCCCGTCGCCCCGAAGAAGAGCAGCAGCGCGATCGTCGTCGCGACGGCGCTCCCCACCGCGAGACGCTCCGGCGCCTGCGCGAACACGGTCCCGAAATCCAGCGGTGCCGAACGTCACGAAGATGAGGAAGATGCCGAGCAGGAATCCCAAGTCGCCGATCCGGTTCACGATGAAAGCCTTCTTCCCCGCCTCCGCCGCCGCGGGCGCTGGTACCAGAACCCGATCAGGAGGTAGGAACAGAGCCCGACCGCCTCCCAGCCCACGAACATCAGCAGGAAGTTGTTCGCCAGGACGAGCGTCAGCATCGAGAACATGAAGAGGTTGAGGTAGGCGAAGTAGCGGCCGTACGCCTTCTCATGCCCCATGTATCCGGTCGAGTAGACGTGGATCAGGAAGCCCACCCCGGTCACGATCAGCATCATCACGGCCCCGAGCGGGTCGAGCATGAACCGGACCTCGGCCTGGAAGTCCCCCGACTGGAGCCACGTGAAGAGCCCCTGCGTGACGCGTCGCGCCTCCGGCGGAAGGGCGAGAAGGTCCGCGAAGCACCCCACCGCGATGAGGAACGACAGCCCCACCGAGCCCGTGCCGATCGCGCTCACCACCCTGCGCGACAGCTTCCCGGCCCCGATCCCGTTCACGATCGCGCCGATCAGCGGAAGGACCGGCACGAGCCAGAGTAGCGAGAGTCCCACGCCTATCCTTTCAGGAGGTGCACGTCGTCCACGTTCGCGGTCTCGCGGCTCCGGAAGATAGCCACGAGGATCGCGAGACCCACTGCCACTTCCGCGGCCGCGACCGACATCACGAAGAACACGAAGATCTGGCCGTCCATCTGAGCGTGCAGCTTCGAGAAGGCGACGAAGCTCAGGTTCACGGCATTCAGCATCAGCTCGATCGACATGAAGATGATGAGCGCGCTCCGGCGCACGAGCACGCCGATGAGCCCGATCGTGAAGAGGATCGCCGCGACGATCTGGTAGGCCTCGAGGGGAAGCACGAGCGTCTCCATCAGGCGAACTTCCGCTTGGCGAGCACGACGGCGCCGATCACGGCGATCAGAAGCAGGATCGAGGTCACCTCGAAGGGAAAGAGCCACGTGGTGTAGAGGATCCGGCCGATCTCCGCGGGCGATCCGAATCCCGGCGGAAGCGTCACGGCCGGCTCTCGAGCGCCCTCGGGACCACCGGGCGTGAGCACGACCCAGAGGACCTCCACGAAGACGATCACCGCGAAGAAGAATCCGAAGCCCTTCGCGGCGCCGGGCGTCAGGAGCGGGGTTTCTCCGCGGACGTTCAGGAGCATGACCACGAAGAGGAAGAGCACCATGATCGCGCCCGCGTAGACCAGGATCTGGATCGCCGCGATGAACTGGGCATTCAGGAGGACGAACATTCCCGAGATCGAGATCAGCACACCCACCAGGTGAAGCGCGCAATGGACGGGGTTTCTCCGGAAGATCACGTTCAGGGCGAAGACCACCGCCGAGATCGAGAAGAGGGTGAACAGGATCGCTTCGATCATGTCAGCCCCAGAGCCCCACGACGAGCGCCGTGATGGTGAGATTCAGGAGCGAAGCGGGCAGGAGCACCTTCCACCCGAACGCCATGAGCTGGTCGTAGCGAAGGCGCGGGAACGTGGCCCGCAGCCAGACGTAGAAGAAGAGGAAGAGCGAGAGCTTGATGAGGAACCAGACCACCGGCGGCAGAAAGGGCCCCCGCCAGCCGCCGAAGAAGACCGAGATCGCGATCGCGGAGACGACCATCATGTTCGCGTACTCGGCGAGGAAGTAGAGGGCGAACTTCATCGACGAGTACTCCGTGTGAAATCCCGCGACCAGCTCGGTCTCCGCCTCGGCGAGGTCGAAGGGCGCGCGGTTCGTCTCCGCGATGCCGCACAGGATGTAGATCACGAAGGCGAAGAACTGCGGCACGATGAACCACAGGTGCTCCTGCTGCCGCACGATGCCCGCCAGGCTCAGGGTCCCCGTCATGAGGATGACGCTCACGAGCGAGATGCCCTGCGCCAGCTCGTAGGAGATCATCTGCGCCGAGGAGCGGAGTCCTCCGAGGAGCGGGTACTTGGAGTTGCTGGCCCAGCCCCCGAGCACGATCCCATATACGCCCATCGACGTCGTGCCCAGGATCCAGAGGACCGCGATGTTGATGTCGGTTACTTGCAGGTGCACCGAGCGCCCCGCGATCTGGATCGTGTCGCCGAACGGCACGACGGCCAGAGCCAGGAACGCCGTGATGACCGGCAGGGCCGGGGCGATGATGAAGACGACGCGGTCCGCCTGCGAGGGAATGATGTCTTCCTTGAAGAAGAGCTTCATGCCGTCGGCGATCGTCTGAAGAAGGCCGAAGGGCCCCACGCGCTGCGGCCCGATGCGGTCCTGCATGTGGCCGATCACCTTCCGCTCCATCCATACGATGAGCGGAACGCCGACCAGGACGAATCCGAAGACGATCATGACCTTGATCGCCGATTCGATCAGAAACCAGGCGTCCACGCGGCTACTTCAACTCTTCCAGGAGGCGCTCGATTTGCTGGGACGTGACATTTTCGTAGTAGCGATCGTTGACCATGAGCACCGGCGCGGTGCCGCACGAGCCCAGACATTCGACCGACACGTAGGTGAAGCGGCCGTCCTGGGTGGTCTCGCCGTCGGCCAGGCCCAGCTTCTCCTGGATCTGCTTCTGCAGGCGCTGCCCGCCGAGCAGGGAGCAGGAGAGGTTCCGGCACACCTGGATCATGTGCCGTCCCACCGGCTTCTGGTTGAACATGGTGTAAAAGGTCACGACCTGCCGCACCGACTGCGCCGTGATCCCGAGGATCCGCGCGACCTCTCTTTGCGTTTCCTCGCTCAGCCAGCCCTGGTCCGCCTGCGCAAGATGGAGCGCCGGGATGAGCGCGGATTGGTTGGTCTCGTAGACCTGCGTGAGCGACTGGATCTTCTGACGCGTTTCCGTCGAGAGCACGGAATCAGTTCTCCACGTTCGGGAACTGAGCAGACTGGGTCGGAAAGTCCTTGCGAAGCGGGTGGCCCAGCCATCCGTCCGGCGTCAGGAGCCGCTCGAGGTTGGGATGTCCGTCGAAGATCACGCCGAACATGTCGAAGACTTCCCGCTCCATGAAATTCGCGCCGCGCCAGACGGTCGTGGCGGTCGGGATCTTCTGCTCCTCGTCGATCCGCACCTTGACCAGGATGCGGCGGTTGAAGGTCGGAGAGTAGAGGATGTAGACCACCTCGAACCGCGGCTCCCCGGGCGCCCGATGCGTGTGGCGGTCCACCGCGGTGATGTCGGTCAGGAACTCATAGTGGAGATCGGGGTCGGTCTTCAGAAAGCGCAGCGCGTCGGGAAACGCGCGGCGGTCCAGCCAGATCGAAAGCTCGTTCCGAAACCGCTGCTCCGCCTGGTAGGCGTCGCCGAAGCGCGACTTGATCTTCGCGATGATCGCCTCCTCGGCGGGCGTGAGCGGCTGGAGATCTTCCGGATTCGGCGTCAGTCCCATTCGAGCGCTCCCTTCCCCCACACGTAGGCGAGGCCGAGGAGCAGGATGCCGACGAACACCGCCATCTCGATCAGGCCGAAAATGCGGAGCTGCTTGAAGACGATCGCCCAGGGATAGAGGAACACCGTCTCGATATCGAACACGATGAAGAGCATCGCGACGAGGTAGAACCGGGTGTGGAAGCGCTCGCGGGCCGTACCGACCGGGGTGATCCCGCACTCATAGGGGGCGAGCTTAGCCGGATCGTTCACCCGCTTCCCGAGGAAGTGCGAGGCAACAAGCGTGAACACCGCGAAGCCGATCCCAACGACCAGCATCATGAGGATCGGGATGAAGGCCGCGGTTGAGTTGGGGTCCACGTGGTTCTCCGGGGCTCAAACCATCCCGAGTTCGTGAAAAAAGGTGCTAAGTACGGCAGGATAAAAACTTGGGGGCTGCGCTGTCAAGCCACTTTCTCGAAATGGGGCCTCTCCACGCTGCCCGAGAGGCGGACCGCGAGGTGATCGGGATCGTGCTCGAAAAGAAGGAGCCACTCCTCGCGCGTCGCGTCGCGGAGGATCGCTCGTTTGGTCTCGAGAGTCGTCATCGGATAGAGGTCGTACGCCATGATGTAGGGCAGCGGCAGGTGGGCCACCGTGGGAAACAGATCCACCGTGTAGAGCGCGCGCGAGTCGGGTATGTCGAAGAAGACCCCCTGGTGCCCGCGCGTGTGCCCAGGCAGGTTTCGCAACGTCACGCCGGGCAGGAATTCCACGTCCTCGTCGTGCAGGACGAGCTGGCCCGCCTTCTCGATCGGATCGTAGTTCTCGGATAGATACGACGCACGGTTCCGCTCGTTCGCGTTGTGCGCGTCCTCCCACTCCTGCCGCCTCACGAGGTAGTGGGCGCGCGGGAACGTGGTGCGGACCACGCCGTCCTCGCCGCGGGTCGTTCCCCCGCCGCAGTGATCGAAGTGGAGGTGCGTGCACGCCACGGTCGTGACGTCCGCGGGCTTCACGCCAAGCGCCGCGAGGTCCTCGATCAGCGCCTCCGGTCGCTCCACGGCGAAGATGTCGCGGAACTTCGGATCGACCTTCGTGCCGACCCCCGAATCGACGAGCACGCGCTGCCCGTTCCCCTCGATGAAGAGACAGTTCATCCCCATGCGGATCCGGTTTTTCTCGTCGGCGGGGGCGACCCGGCTCCAGAGCACCTTGGGGACGACGCCGAACATGGCGCCGCCGTCCAGGCGGAAGCGGCCGCCGGAGAGGAAGTGGACTTTGTACGGCCCGATGACGACGTGCGGGGTAGAAGCGATGCCGGAGTGCCCCATAAGCCGAGTTCTGTCGGATTTCTCCGTGGCGACCATTTCTCTGGGACGTCCGTTACCGGACGCCTCAAGCAACCTACCCGGGAGTCAAGCGAGGCGGGCCACCTCTCCTCCCCTATTTGGTCTTTCTCCGGGTGGGGTTTACCGAGCCGAAGGCGTCACCGCCTCCGCTGGTGCGCTCTTACCGCACCGTTTCACCCTTGCCGCGGGCTTTCGCCCGAGGCGGTTTGTTTTCTGTGGCACTTTCCCTGGGATCACTCCCGCTGGGGGTTACCCAGCACCCTGCCCTGTGGAGCTCGGACTTTCCTCAGGCCGCAGCTAGAGCGGCCCGCGGCCGCCTGTGGCACTCCGGCAAGCCGTTCCTGCCTGTTACGCTGAGGTTAGAGTACGGGGAGAAGGCCGAGGATTCAAGCCACGGGCGGGCGGCCGTCCCGCCCCACCGCGTCGAGCGCCTCGTTCGCCAGCTCGTCCGCCCGCGCGTTCTGCTCGCGCGGCACGTGGACGATCCGGTACTTGGGCACGGCGTTCAGCAGCATCGTGACGCGCGCGTGGAGCGCCTGGAGACGCGGCTCCTTCACCTTGTACTGCCCGGTGAGCTGCCGGACGACCAGCTCGCTGTCCAGCCGGAATTCCACCTCGGCGGGCCTCACGTCCTTGATGTACTCCAGCGCGGTGATGAGGGCCTGGTATTCCGCGTCGTTGTTCGTGCGGACGCCGATCGCGCGGCTCGCCTCGTAGACCGTCCGCCCCTGCTCGTCTTCGATCACGACCCCGATCGCGGCGGGTCCCGGATTCCCGCGGGCGGCTCCATCCGTGTGCGCGATGTATTTCATCGAGCGAGCGTACTGGTTCGAGCGCGGTTTGACAACGCCGCTCGCGCGGGCCAGAATGGCAGACTAGCCCCGATGTGCCATGTCCCGCTCAGGAAAGGATTCGATCGATGCCGCGCCCGAGCGCCGAAGACGTCCACCTGATCTTGAGGCTCTACGAATTGAGACGCGACCCCGAGCTGCGGCGCGCGCGCGGGTTCATGCTGTCCGAGTTCAAGCCGAAGACCTGGGAAGAGGTCCGGCACCACTATCTGACCGGCGACGAGCAGGACCGCCACTTCCGCATGGCCACGTCGTACTGGGAGATGGTCGCGGCCTTCGTGAACCGCGGCCTCCTGAACGAGGAGCTTTTCTTCGACACGCACGGCGAGGACATCGTGCTCTGGAAGAAGATCGAGCCGATCGTGAAGGATGCGCGGAAGCAGATCCGGCCCACATGGCTCTGGAATCTCGAGCGCATGGCCCGCCGCCATCAGACGTGGCGCGAGCGGACCTATCTGATCGCCGAGAGGCTGATCAAGGCGGAGTCGAAGCTCAAGTCCAAGAAGTCGCGCTCCAAGTGAGCAGCACGTTCGGAAAACTCCTCACGATCACGACCTTCGGGGAGAGCCACGGTCCGGCCGTCGGCGTGATCCTGGACAACTGCCCTCCGGGAATCCCCGTCACCGCGGAGGTGGTCCAGCGGGACCTGGACCGCAGGCGCCCCGGGCAGAGCGCGATCACCACGCAGCGGCAGGAGCTGGACCGCGTGGAGATCCTGTCCGGCGTTTTCGAAGCCGTCACCACGGGCGCCTCGATCGCGATGCTCGTGCGCAGCGTGGACGCGCGGCCTTCCGACTACTCCAACCTCAAGGATCTCTTCCGCCCCGGCCACGCCGACTACACGTACTGGGTGAAATACGGCGTGCGCGATTATCGCGGGAGCGGGAGGTCGTCGGGGCGGGAGACCGTGGGACGCGTCGCCGCGGGCGCGATCGCGCGGCTGATCCTGGGCGGGATCGGCGCGCGCGTGCAGGCGTGCACGGTCCAGGTGGGCGATATCGTGGCCGAGGAGCGGGATCTCGATTTCGCCGAGGAGAATCCCGTGCGCTGCCCCGACCGCAAGTCGGCGCCCCTCATGGAGCGCGCGATCTTGCAGGCGCGCGAGGCGGGAGATTCACTCGGCGGCGTGGTCGAGATCCGCGCGACCGATGTGCCCGCCGGTCTCGGCGATCCCGTCATGGACAAGTTGGACGCGACGCTCGCGTGGGGGCTCATGTCGATCGGCGCCGTGAAAGGATTCGAGGTCGGCGAAGGCTTCGCGGCCGCGCGCCGTCGCGGCTCCGAGATGAACGACCGCATGACGCGCTCCGGATTCGCTTCGAACTACGCGGGCGGGATCCTCGGCGGGATCTCGACCGGCGAGCCCATCGTCTGCCGCATCGCGGTCAAACCTCCCTCGTCGATCGCGATCCCCCAGAAGACGGTGGACGTGCGCGGCGAGGAGCGAGATTTCGCCATCTCCGGGCGCCACGATCCCTGCCTCTGCCCGCGCGTCGTGCCTGTTGCGGAAGCGATGGTATGCCTCGCCCTCGCCGACGCGCTCCTGCGCCAACGCGCGATCGAGCCGTGGCGGGCGAAGCTCGAGGATCCGCTGCACAAGGTCCGCGCTTGATCGAGCGCATCCGCACCCGCATCACCGACATCCTCGGCATCCGATATCCCATCATGCAGGCGGGCATGATCTGGGCTTCGGGCTACAAGCTCGCCGTGGCGTGCGCCGAGGCCGACATTCTCGGGACCATCGGGTCCGCGGGAATGAACCAGGAGCTGTTGCGGTCGCAGATCAAGAAGGCCAAGGCGCTCACGAAGAAGCGGATCGCGGTGAATATTCCCCTCTTGCGCGGCGACGCCGCGGAGTTGCTCGAGATCGCGCTCGGCGAGGGAATCGACGTCATCATCACGAGCGCCGGGAATCCCGCCGTGCTCGGCCCGCGGATCAAGAAGGCCCCGGACGTCATCTGGATCCACGTCGTGCCGAGCGTGAAGCACGGCTTGAAAGCCCAGGGCGCCGGCGCGCAGATCGTGGTCGGCGAGGGCTTCGAGGCCGGAGGCCATAACGGCGTCGACGAGATCACGACGCTCGCCCTGATCCCCCAGCTGGCGGACGCGTTGAGCGTCCCCGTCGCGGCCGCGGGAGGGATCGCGGACGGACGCGGCTTCCTGGCGGCGATGGCGCTCGGCGCCGAGGGCATCTCGGTGGGCACCCGCTTCGCGGCCACCGTCGAGTCCTCCGCTCACGAGCGCTACAAGGATGCGATCGTGGGGGCGCCCGATTCCGGCACCGTGCTCTTCGCGAAGAAGATCGCTCCGGTCCGAGCGCTCAAGAACCGCTGGGTGGAGGAAGTGCGCGTCGCGGAATCGCTCGGCGCCACGCGCGAACAGCTGGAAGAGGTTTACGGCCGCTCCCACTCTCGCCGGGGAATTCTCGAGGGGGATCTGGAGGAGGGCGAGCTCGAAATGGGTCAGTCCAGCGGGCTGGTGCGGGAGATTCTCTCGGCGTCTGAAGTCGTTGCCCGGTTCGTCCTTGAATTTGAAAGGGCCAAAGCCCGGATTCAGAGCCTCGATATCTTGTAGCCTGCCCAGATTCCGATCAGCCCGCCGATCATTCCCAGCAAGACGGAACTCATCGATAGCCAGCCCCCACCCCACAGCATCGGAACGGAGCTTCCAAGCGTGGAGCCGACCGTGAGCCCGACCATGATCAGGAATTTCGAATTCAGGCTACCGCTCCCCTGGGTGCGCGGCATAGTAGAAGGCATGCGTCTTCATCCGGAAGTTGTCGTAAGGGACCTCGGATCCCATCCAGACGTATACCGAATCCCGCGAGCCGGGGCGCATCTTCTCGTAGCAGACCGCGATCAGGCGCCCGTCCTTGTCGAAGAACTGCGATAGGAACTCGTGGTTCCGATCCCAGTCGCGGCGGTTTCTGGGTTCGTTCCTCCAGGAGTACCCGAGCAGACGCCCGTTCTTGTAGTACGTGTAATCCTGCCTCGCGATGGAGGTGCTGTCCGGCTCGTACCAGATCCGCTGCGCCAGGCGCCTGTTCGCGTCCCAGGAATACTGCGGTCCCCACCCGGCATTTCCGGTGTCCCACTTCGAGCCATCGTGGTCGTAGAAGAGGGTGAGCTGCAGGCCGGGTTTGACGTGCTTCAACGATTCCAGCGCGAACGCATCGTCATCCTCTCTCGCGTGAATCCTGCGCGCGCAGAGCACGCCGCCGATCGTCATCGTCTCGGGCCAGTGCTTCGGCTTCGAGAGCCGCGGGTCGTTCATCGGAAAGGCCGGCACGCTTGCCGTGGTCAGATGGACCTGGTTCCGGATCGAAGCGGGGAGCCTCGAGGTCTCCCACGCGAGCGAGGGGCGCAAAGCGGGACCGAGAAGGAGTGCGAGAGCGAACAGGCTCGCCGAGCCGAAGGACGCGAAACGCAGGCACGATCGCATGGGCCCAGTATAGCCGGTCCCCTTGCCCGGCACGCGGTTTGCGTACATACCGAAGAAGTCTTCCCATCCATAGCGCATGAAAGCAGTTAGCAGAGTATGAAACGCGACGAACGTGCTCTTTGCAAATCGCCTGGAGCCAGTTCGCGAGTCGGGAGATCCCGGTCATGAAGGCAACCCAGTCACGCAAGCCCGCGGACCAGGCCGCCGAAGCCGCCAGGGAGTGCGCCGCGGCCGCGTGCCGCGCCCAGGAAGCGATCAAGAAGGAGCCGGTGGCGCCGGAGAACTACACGGTGCTCGCTTCCGCGCTTCGGGTCCTTTCGAAGTCCATCCGCGAGCGAAATGCCGGGGAAGCCGACAATCTCCTCCTCCTCGCGTGCGCCGCCGCATGGGAAGCCAAGCGCAGGTCCACTCCCGTGTTGATTTCCGGACGCACGAAACAGGAGGTCAAGCTGCTGACCTCCTGGCTCCGCATGAAGAATCACCTGTCGCCCGAGGCCTCAGAGACGCGGATGGAGCAGATCCGCGACGAGTACCTGGCGAAGGCCTTGAATCCCGAGATGCCGTTCACGACCATCGGGGGCTGATCGGCAGTAGCCGTCTGCCCCGTCTTCGCAGGCGTTCAATCTCGGAAATGGCCAGCGTTGGCTGCTGACACGCACATCTCCGTCGTCTAGACTGCCCGGCCATGCTCCCGTCCCCGAAGACCCCGGAGTTAGGATGGTCCCAGGAAGGAGGCCGTGCTCATGTGGCATCGCAACGTATCTCGCATCATCATCGCGCTGTTCGCGCTTCAAGGGGTTCTGCTGATCACGCCGTCGCAGCAGCTGTTCGCAGACACATTCGCTCGAGGCAAGGGGCCGGACGCGATCCATGTCTTCAGAGGCGGTGGCGGCGTTCGTTCGACGACCCCCAATCCAGGGCCGGGGATGTTGAACGCGGCGGCTCTGCAGGTTCTCGCCGGGCAGGTGGGGTCGACACCGGGGACGGTCTTCGTCAAGCTGACACCACAGTCGCCTTCGGTAAGCAATAGGGGCGCGAGTGGTGTTCGACTCCCCGAAAACTCGTCGAAGGGGGACAGAACTATGCCATCTGGGGGGCACAGGTGGCCCCGTTCGGCGGGTCGAAGGGCTCTCTTTGGCTGTGGCTTCGGCCCTCAGCAGGAAAGAAATACCTGATCGACTGCGCGGTGCGGAGCGACAGTCCCAAGCGAGGTTTGCAGTGACGGGACCCGCAGGAACCGCTCCGATGAAGGTAGAGGCGATACCCGCGGGCCAGCATCTGACCTTCGTTCTCGATGCAACTGACAACCAACTGGGTGTCATTCCAGATTTCCGGGATCGGAGCCCCCGGCCATTTCAACGGCCTGACAAGCAGCCCGGTGGAATGGACGCTCTATTCCTGTGAGGTCACAAACCTATAGGCCGGCTTTGCAGACCGTTATCTTGAATCGCTTCCGCCCGGTACCCCCGGTTCGAGAACATCGAGCATTGCGGAAATGAGCGAAGCGTTCGTCGCCACGAGTTGGCGACCCTCCAGATCCGGCACACCACCCGCGTAGTTCGCGAGCCGCCCTCCCCCCTCCTCCACCACCACCATCGCCGCCGCCATATCCCAGGGATGGAGCCCGCCCTCCCAAAATCCATCCGTGCGGCCGACGCCGACCTTGGCGATCGCGAGCGCGGCGGAGCCGGCGCGCCTCACGGCCTGCGCGCGGCGGATGAAGCGCGAAAAGGGGCCGAGGTTGTTCTTCTCGGGATCGTCCTCGGTCGAGACGTCGTAGGCGAAGCCGGTGGCCAGCAGCGCGCGCTCGAGCGAATCGACCTCCGAGACGCGGCGTTGCTTCCCGTTCAGCATCGCGCCGCCACCGCGCCGAGCCGCATACATCTCATCCAACAATGGATTGTAAACGGCCCCGACCACCAACTCGCCGGACTCCTGTAACGCGATCGAGACCGCGAACACCGGGTACTCGTGCGCGTAGTTGGTCGTCCCGTCCAGCGGATCGATGATCCAGACGCGCTCGGCGCCCGCGCGATCCTTCCCGCCTTCCTCGGCCCACACGCCATCCCCCGGGAACGCGGCGCGCAAACGTCCGACAATCAGCTCCTCGGACCGCCGATCCATCTCGGTCACGAGATCGATCCGCCCCTTGTATTGGACTTCCTGGGTCCGGCCGAAATTCTCTTTGAGGAGGGCGCCCGCTTCGCGCGCGACCCGGACGGCCACGTCGAGCTCGCGCTCGAAGCCTGCGGTCATTCGGAGGTGGCGGCTCTTTGGACTGCGGGGGCGCCGGCGTGGGAAGCGGCCACCGCCCCCGCCGCCTCCCGCTGGTCGCGATACTGCAGCTCGTACAACCGCGCGTAGATCCCGCCGCGGGCCAGCAGTTCCTCGTGCGTGCCCTGCTCGCGCAGCTCGCCGCGGTGCATGACCAGGATGCGATCGGCGTCCAGTATCGTGCTCAGCCGGTGGGCGATCACCAGCGACGTGCGCCCCTCCAGCAGCCGCCGCAACGCGGCCTGGATGACTCGCTCGGTCTCGACGTCCACGCTGGACGTCGCCTCATCCAAGATCAGCAAGCTCGGGTCGTAATGCAACGCCCGCGCGAACGCGAGCAGCTGTCGCTCGCCCATCGAGAAATAGACCCCGCGCTCGCCCACTTCCTCCTCGAGCCCGTGCGGAAGACGCTCCACCATGCGCGCGCCGCCCACCTCTTCCAGCGCGCGGTCCGCCTCCTCGGGCGCGCGTTCCCGCGCGCCGAATCTCAAATTCTCCCGAACCGTCCCGCCGAACAAGAACACGTCCTGTAACACGAGTCCGATCTGGCGCCTCAGCGCGCGTCCCTCGATCTCGCGGATGTCGCGCCCGTCGATCCGGATCGAGCCGCGCTGGAATTCGTAGAACCTCGTTACCAAGTTAGCGATCGAGCTCTTCCCCGCCCCGGTCGCGCCCACCAGCGCCACCTTCTCCCCCGGCGCGATCTTGAACGAGATGTCGCGCAGGACGAAGTCCTCGTCCTTGTAGGCGAACCAGACGTGATCGAACTCCACCGCGCCGCGCAGCCGCCCGATCCCGCCGCCTGCCGACGCAGGCTCCGGCACCGCCGGCTTCGTGTCCAAGAGGTCGAAGATCCGCTCCGACGACACCATCGCGGCCTGGAACACGTTGTACTTCTCGCTCAGGTCCCGGATCGGCTGGTAGAAGCGCTCGGAGTACTGCAAGAACGCGACGACCACGCCGAAGGTCACGGTCCCTTCCAGGATCCCGAGCCCGCCGTACCAGACGATCAGCGCCAAGGCGATCGCGCCGATGAACTCCACCGCGGGGAAGAAGACGGCGTAATAGAACAAGTTTTGCAGATGCGCCTCGAAATGGTCCTTGTTGGCCCGGTCGAAGCCGCGGAACTCCTTCGCCTCGACGTTGAAGAGCTTCACGACCTCCACGCCCTGGAGATGCTCCTGCAAGTACGCGTTGATCCGCGCCAGCCGCGTGCGGACCTTCCGGTAGCTCACCCGGACCTTCGCCCGGAAGATCGCGGTCGCGATGGCGAGCAGCGGAACGGTCGCGAAGACGACGAGCGCGAGCTTCCAGTTCATCAAGAGCATGGCGCCGACGATTCCCGCGAGCAGGAAGATGTCGCCGATCACCGCGACCACGCCCTGAGCGAACAACTCGTTCAGCGTGGAGACGTCCTGCGTGACGCGCGTGAGGATGCGTCCCACCGGCCGCGTGTCGAAGAACCCGGGCGTCAGCGTCTGGACGTGGCGGAAGATCTCGAATCGCAAGTCCTGCATCGCGCGCTGGCCCACCATCGACATCGTGTAGGTCTGCCAGTATCGGATCCCGAATGCGACGATCAGGACGATCACGTACAGGATCGAGAGCGTGATGAGCCCCCGGATCGCGACCTCCGGGACCGGGCCCGCGCCGTGGAGGGGTCTCACGTAGTTGTCGATCGCGACCTTGGTGATGTACGGCCCCGCCACTTCCAGCAAGGAGATCGCGAGCAGCATCCCCACGGAGAGGATGATCTCTTTCCAGTACGGCTTGAGATATCGGATGAGGCGTTTCGCGAGGCCGTGGTCGTAGACCGCCCCGACCTTTTCTTCCTCGTGTCCGAAGGGCTCCCAGGGCGCGCTCACAGTGCCTCCAGCTCTTCCACCATCTCTTCGCGATGGTAGAGATCGGCGTACAGCCCGCCCCGGCGGATCAGCTCGGCGTGGGTGCCGGTATCGACGATCCGGCCGTCGTCGAGCACGACGATCCGATCCACGCGCAGCAATGCCGAACGCCGGTGGGTCGCAAGCAGCAACGTGGGCCGCGACGGGTGCTCGAACAGCGCCTGCAAGATCTCCTCTTCGGTGCCCGGGTCCACGCTGGCGAACGCGTCATCGAGCAGGAGCACGGGCCGCTCCAGCGCCAGAGCGCGGGCCAGCGCCACGCGCTGCTTCTGGCCGCCGGACAAGGTGATCCCACGCTCGCCGATCATGGTGTCGAGCCCGCGTGAGAAGCCTTCCAGATCGCTCGCCAGCCCCGCGCGAGCGACCGGACCGTCGGGCGCGGGAGCGGCACCCGGATCCTCGAACCCGAACGCCACGTTCGCGCGGATCGAGTCCGAGAAGAGAAAGCTCTCCTGGGGCACGATCCCGAACACCCGCCTCAAATCGGAACGCGTCCACTCGCGCGCGTCCCGCCCTCCCACGACCACCGCGCCTTCGGTGGGGTCGTACAGCCGCGCGAGCAGCGCCAGGATCGTCGTCTTCCCCGAGCCGGTCCGTCCCACGATCGCGACCCGCTCGCCTGGACTCACGTTCAGGCTCAGGTCGCGCAGGACGTATCGGTCGGAACCCGGATACTTGAATCCGAGGCGCCGTAGCTCGATCGGGACCTGGCGCCGCTCCGTGGATCGCACCTTCGGCCCGTCGAGATCCTCCTCGATGGGCTCGTCCATGACGGCCCGGATCCGCGCCATCGACGCCTCGCCCCGCTGGAACAGGTTCGAGACCCACCCCAGCGAGATCATCGGCCAGATCAGCATCATCAGATAGATCTGGAACGCCACCAGATCGCCGAGCGAGATCCGCCCCTGGATGACCGCGGCGCCGCCGACCCAGAGCACGACCGCGTTCGCGATCCCGCCCAGGAGCCCCATCAACGGCATCATCGCCGACCACAACTGGATCATCTTCCGGTTCTGCTCGGTGTAATCCTCGTGGATCGCGCGAAACGCCTGGTACTCTCCCTCTTCCTCGACGTAGGCCTTCACGACGCGAATGCCCGCCAGGGTCTCCTGCGCCTTGGCGGTCATCTTCCCGAACCGGTCCTGGATCGCCTCGTAGAAGTGATGGATGCGCCCCCCGAGCCTGGCGACCGCCAGCGACAGCACCGGAAGCGGGATGAGCGCCACCAGGGTCAGTCCCACGTCGATCCGGAGCATCAGGGCCACGGCGAAGCAGAAGGTGACGACCGTGTTCGCGAAGTACATGATGCCGGGACCGAGGAAGTTCCGGACCGCGTCGAGATCGTTCGTGGTGCGCGCGAGCAGATCGCCGACGCGCGTTCTGCGGTAGTACGAGGCGTGGAGCCGCTGCATGTGATCGTACAGATCGTTCCGCAGCTCGTATTCCATCCGGCGCGAGGATCGGATCAGGGTCATTCGCATGAGGAAGAGGAACACCCCCTGCAATGCGACCGCGAGCAGGATCAGCCCCGCGTCATGCAGGAGCGCCGCGCGCGTCGTGCCCTTCTGGAGGTGATTGATCGCCCCGCGAACGATCCAGGGAGACCACACCTGGAACGCATTCGTGGCGAGGACCGCAATGCCGCCCAGGATGAGGGTGAGACGGTGGCGCTTGAGGTAGGGGAAGAGGTGTCTTAAGGCTCCGAAGACTTTGATGGCTTCATGACCTCCGCTAGACGGCGCTCCCCTCGGCCCAGATGAGGATTCGGCCGCACGACTCGCAGTGGAGCACGACGTCGGTCCGGCGCGCCTCCTGGACCATTTGAAGGGTCAGCGCCTTGAAGCAGGCCCCGCACGAGCCCTTGCGCACCTCGGCCACCGCGATCCCGTCGCGTGTGCCGGCCAGACGATCGTAGCGGGCGAGAAGCGTCGCGGGGACTCTGGGACGGACCTGATCCCGGTCCACCTTGATCGAGTGAATCGACTGGTCGAGTGCCGCCCCCTCGCGCTCCAGCTCCGCTTCGCCGGATTTGAGCCTGCGCTCTTCCTCGGAGATCCGCTGCTCGGCCTGCTTCATCTGCGCCACGAGCGCCTCTTCGCGCTCGAAGTGCTCGAGGACCACGGTCTCACGATCCGATCGCTTCGACTTCAGCGCCTCGATCTCATGGAGCATGGCCTGGTATTCCTTGTTGGTTTTCACGTCGAGGAGCTGGCGTTCGAGCTTGGCGCTCTCGGCCTGGACGACCTCGATCTCCTTTTCCTGCGTCCGGCGATCGAGCCGCACGCGCTCCAGATCCTTCTTGGCTTGCTCGTGCGCGTGCTTCGCCTGATCGAGCGCGGCCTTGAGCGCATCCCGCTTGCGTGGGATCTCGTCCCGCGTGCGCTGGATCTCCATCAGCTTCGCGTCGTAGCGCTGGAGCTGGAGGAGCGCCTCGAGCTCAGGAAGCACGCGCTGCCCCCTTCAATCTCAGATGCGCGCCGCGATGCCCGGTCACCAATAAAAAACGGGGAGCACGCCGGAGCGTGCTCCCCGTTGGATTTCCCGGGGCTCGGCCGTCGCCGGTTCGGCCCTGCCGAGGCGTCGGACCTCCGTCCGTGCAGGAATGGTGGGCGGTACAGGGATTGAACCTGTGACCCCTGGCTTGTGATACCAGTGCTCTCCCAGCTGAGCTAACCGCCCGAGCGTTCAACATCGTGTATGAAGATCCCTTCCCTGCGTGATGAAGCGAACAGAGGGCTAATGGGCCCACTTGGACTTGAACCAAGGACCACCCGGTTATGAGCCGGGCGCTCTCACCAGCTGAGCTATGGGCCCGTAAGGATATCACATCATCTCCACGTAGCCCTTGAGTCTCCGGCTCCGCGTCGGATGACGCAGTTTACGGAGCGCCTTGGCTTCGATCTGTCGAATCCGCTCGCGCGTGACGTTGAAGGTGGCGCCCACCTCTTCGAGGGTGCGCGGACAACCGTCGTCCGTGAGCCCGAACCGAAGCCGGATCACCTTGGCCTCGCGCTTGCTCAACGTTTCCAGCACCTCGTTGACCTCGTCCTTCAGCATCGAGAAGGCGGCCGCCTGCGCGGGGGACACGACGCTCGTGTCCTCGATGAAATCGCCGAGGTTCGAGTCGTCGTCCTCCCCGATCGGCCGGTCGAGCGAGATCGGCTCCTGCGCCGCCTTGAGCACGCTCTTGATCTTGTCCACCGGAAGCTGGAGCTTGTCGGCCACCTCTTCGGGCGTGGGCTCGCGTCCCAATTCTTGTACCAACCGCCGCGACGTGCGCACCACCTTGTTGATGGCCTCGATCATGTGCACCGGCACGCGGATCGTGCGCGCCTGGTCGGCGATGGCGCGCGTGATGGCCTGACGGATCCACCACGTGGCGTAGGTCGAGAACTTGTAGCCCTTCCGATAGTCGAACTTGTCCACCGCGCGCATCAGACCCGAGTTCCCCTCCTGGATGAGGTCCAGGAATTCGAGCCCCCGGTTCGTGTAGCGCTTCGCGATCGAGATGACGAGCCGCACGTTCGCCTCGATCATCTCGCGCTTCGCCTTGTCGCGCGCGATCTCGCCCGACCGGATCTCGGTGTTGACCTCGCGGATCTGCTCGCGGGTCATCTTGCCGTCCACCTCGACCTTGCGGACCTTGCGGCGGCTGTTCTTCTGCGCCCGCTCGAATTCGAGCAGGAGGTCCAGCGTGAGACGGGTTTCCTTCTCGACCTGCTTCGCGTCCTTCCGGCCCTTCCGCGAGCGCTTCAGGAGGGCGGTGAATTCCTCGGCGCTCTTGACGTGGCGCCGCTCCATGATACGGACTTCGGATTCCGCCTCGCGCACGTCCAGCGAGAGCTGCTTCATGCGCGTCGCGAGCTTCTCGATCAGCCGCGCGTTGAAATTGAGCGCGTAGAGGTCGCGCAGGAGATCCTCTTCCGCCGTGCGCACCTTTTCCGCGTGCGCCCGGCGCTTGTCCTCGGAGGTCCGGGCGGTCGATTTTTCCTGCAGCTTGACGAGCTTCACGTGGAGCTGACGCACGCGCTCCATCGCCTTCAGCGCTCGCGCCCGCTCGCGCTTCGGGGAGTACTCGGGGTTCCAGTTCCCGAAATCGATCTGGAGGAAGTCCTCGACCCGCATCTTGCTCTGCTTCAGCCGGATCCCCATCGCGAGAAGCTCTTTGATGATCGGGGTCGAGCGGAAGAGCGCGGTGCAGATCTGGCGTTCTCCGGCCTTGATCCGCTTGGCGATCTCGACTTCGCCCTCGCGGTCGAGGAGGGGCACGCGGCCCATCTCGCGCAGGTACATGCGCACCGGATCGTCGTACCGCATCGGATGCTGGAGGAGCTGCTTCTCTTGAGGTTTCTTCTCCTCGCGGCGCTTCAGCTTGAGCTTCTGCTGCGCCTCCTCGTGGCTGTCGAACACGTCGACCTTGAGGTCGTTGAGCGCGATGTAGACTTCGTCCATGTCCTCTACCGAGGCGCTCTCGTCCAGAAACGCCTCGATCTGGTCGTGGAGCAGGTACTGCTGCTTGCCAGCCAGCCCCTTGAGCTCCTGGAGACGGTCCGTCTTCACCCGCTTCATTCGTTCATTTCTCCTTTTCCGGTCTACCCTGGCCCCTAGTGAATCGCGTGATGACTGCTCGTCAAATGCAGCTTCGATGCAAGATCGCGGCGCTCCGCGATGAGCCTGCCCAGCGATCCCTCGTCACGGCTCCGCTCGGCCTCGCGGATGGCCTGGTCGAGCGTCTGGATGGATGCTTTCAGCCGGCGTTCTTCCAGACGCCGGATCAGGTCCCGGGCCTCGCGGTGGGATGCCTCGACCGTCCTCCCCGGCTCGGGAGGCAGCTCGGCCAGAATCGCCCTCGCGAGCGGGTTTTCTGACATGAGATCGCGGAGCTCGTCCTCCCGCAGCCCCCGCCCTTCGCCGAGCCATGGGGATAACAGGAGTTGTAACGGTTCTTCCCGGAAACAGATAGCTCCTCCCTGGGCAACGACTTCCGCGAGCGCTCCCTCCTCGGTGAGGGCCCGCCCGGCCAGCTCCCTCTCGACCGGGTCCAAACGCGCTGCATCTACTTGAGATGCGGCGACAGCGGTTCCGGCGCTTGCGCTTCCCGTGCTACCCCCCGTTCCGGAATCGGCGCTTCCCTCACGGGCCGGCGCGCCCGCGCGTGGCCTTGCCGACTTCACCCCTCGTCCCCGGACCGCTTCCAGAAACACCGCTTCCTCGAGTCCGAACACGTCCGCTCCCCGGCGAAGGAGCAGCCTTCGTCTGATCGGATCCTCGATCTTGCGGAGGAGCCCCACCCATCTCCGTACCCGCGCTTCCACGCCGGGGTTCGCGTCGGTCGTGCCGGACCCCGCCAGAAAGCTCGGCACGTCGAGGGCCGTTTCCAGCCGCTCGCGAAGCGCTCCCGCCCCCTCCTTGCGGAGGAAGGAATCCGGGTCCTCCCCCACGGGGAGCAGGAGGACGCGCACCTCCACGCCCGCCTCGAGCAGCGGGTCGAGCGCCCGGTCCGCCGCCCTCACCCCCGCGTCGTCTCCGTCGTAGAGGAGGAGCACCCGCGTCTGCAGCCGCGAAAGAAGCCGCGCCTGATCCGGCGTGAGCGCCGTGCCGCACGTCGAGACCGCGTTCGTGAAGCCGCACGCGTGGAGCCGCATCACGTCGAGATATCCCTCCGACACGATCGCCTCCCCGCGCTCGCGCATCTCGGGCCGCGCGATGGCAAGCCCGTAGAGGAGCCTCCCCTTCCGGAAGACCGGCGTCTCGGGAGAGTTCAGGTACTTGGGCTCGTCCCCCTCGGCGATCGCCCTCGCTCCGAAACCCGCGATCTTCCCGGAGGCCGTCGCGACCGGAAAGAGCACCCGATTCCGGAAGCGGTCGTAGTGCCCGGTGCCCTCGGCGCGGCGAACGATCAGCCCCGCTCGTTCCATCACGTCGGCCGGGAGAAGTTTCGCGAGCGCGGTCAAGAGCCCGTCCCATCCCTCCGGCGCATAACCGACATCGAACCGCGAGAGCCACGGCTCTTCGAATCCTCGCCCCGCCAGGTACGCCCGCGCCTTCGCCGCGCCGCCCCCGGCGCCGGCCGAGCCGCCCGAAGCCCCCAGGCTCGCCCGGAAGAAATCCCGCGCGAGCGCGTTCGCCTGATAGAGCTTGTCGAAGACCTCGTCCCCGGGGCCCCGCTCCTGCTTCGGCAGCTCGATGCCGGCGCGATCCGCCAGCGCGCGGAGCGCCTCCGGGAACGTGACCTTCTCCGCCTCCATCACGAAGGCGAAGACATCGCCTCCCTTGCTGCACCCGAAGCAGTGCCAGATCTGCCGGTCCGGCGTCACGGTGAAAGAGGGCGTCTTCTCCGTGTGGAACGGACAGAGCCCCTTGTAGGACCGCCCCGCCCGTCGCAGCGCGACCTTCTCGCCGATGAGCTGTACGATGTCGGTCGCGTCCCTGACCCGCTCGCGCGCCTCTTCCCTGATCGGCTCGTTCATGAAATTCCTATTCGAGGGTCACGATCGTGACGCCCGTTCCTCCCTCGCGAAGCTCTCCCAGCTGGAACTCCTTCACGACCGGCTGGTCCTTGAGCCAGCGCTTCAGCCGCTCGCGGAGGATCCCCTTCCCCTTGCCGTGGATGATCCGTGGCGCGATCCACGCCGCCCATGACGGCGTTCTCGAGAAACGTCTCCACCGCCCGAATCGCGTCGTCCGGCTCGAAGCCGCGCACGTCGATCTCGCGCGGCACGTCCGGGATTTCGACCTCGCGCCGTAGCGCCCCCCCTGCCTCACGCTTGGACGGCCGCGCCGAGGTTTTGGTTTGCCCCGCCTCGCCGGCGTCCCGGCGCAGGTTGCCGATCGGGAGCATCGTGGTTGCCGCTCCGATCCTCACGCGGACGCGCCCATCGTGGTCGGGTGCGGAAAGCGCCACACCCTCCGCCTGGAGCGCGGGCACGTACACCTTGTCCCCTTCGCGGACCCGCTCGACCGGAACGCCGCGGTCAGCCGCGGGCGCCCACTCGGTCTCGGCGTCGATCGACTCGGAGACACGGCGCGCGAGCCCTCGCGCTTCCTCCAGCGTCTCGGCGGATGCCTTCTTGTCGGCGCGGAGCTTCTTTCGGTACTCATCGATCTGGCTCTCGAGCTGTCTCAGGAGATCGCGACGCGCCGAAAGCTCCGCCTGCTTCCGCTCCCGCTTCTCCGACTCGAGACGCGAGAGCGCGGTCTTCAATTCACCCTCGCGCTCCGCGAGGCGCATGCGGGTTTCGGTGAGCGCCTCGCGCTCGCGGGCGACTTGATTCTTGAGCGTCCCCAGCTCCTCGATCAGGGCGCCCAGGTCCCGCTCGCCGCGCGGCAGAAGCTCCCGCGCGCGGGCCAGCACCGAGTCGTCCATGCCGAAGCGCTCCGCCACCTGGATCGCGCGGCTCCTTCCCGGCACGCCCACCAGCAGCGTGAACCGTGGCCGCAAGGTTTCCTCGTCGAAGGCCATCGAAGCGTTGCGCGCTCCGGAAGCTTCCGACGCGAAGGACTTGAGGGCGCCGTGGTGCGTGGTGGCCAGGCAGAGCGTGCGGCGCTCGAGGAGCCGCTCGAGGATCGCCTGCCCGAGTGCCGCGCCTTCGGTCGGGTCGGTTCCCGATCCCATCTCATCGAGGAGCACGAGGCTCATCGGGGTGGCCACCGAGATCGCCTCCGAGACCCTGCGCAGATGCGAGAGGAACGTGCTCACGTCCTCCATCAAGGACTGCTCGTCGCCGATGTCGCACACCACGTGATCGAACCAGGGGACTCGCGTGCCCTCCGCCGCGGGGACCGGCAGCCCCGCCATCGCCAGAAGCGTCACCAACCCCACGGTCTTGAGCGCGACCGTCTTTCCCCCCATGTTCGGTCCGGTCACGAGGAGGAGCGGGGTATCGCGGTCCAGCTCCAGGTCGAGCGGCACGGGCGAGGTCTTCATCTCTCCGCGCGCGTGGCGGCCGACCAGGATCGGGTGGCGGGCGCCGCGGAGCAGGAGCGAGCGCTCCTCGGTGAGCGCCGGCAGCGAGCCGCCGATCGCCTTGGCCCAGCTCGCGACCGCCTCCGCCGCGTCGAGCCGGGCGAGGCATTCGAGGTTCCGCGCGAGCGCGCCGCGATCACGCCCCGCGAGCGAGGTCAGCTCGCGCAGGATCCGGCTCACCTCGCGGAGCTCGTCCATGAAGAGATCCGCGAGCTGGCTGTTCGCCTCCGCCACCTCGCGAGGCTCCAGGAACACCGTCGCGCCGCTGCCGGAGTATCCCAGCGCCACGCCGGGGACTTGACGCCGCGCCGAAGCGGGCACCGCGATCGCGTACCGGCCTTCGCGCAGCGTGACGAAGCTCTCCGCGATGCCCAGCCCACGCGCGATCGACTCGAGCTTCTGAGCCAGACGCTCGCGGAGCGTCTGGATGGAGCGCCGGATCCTCGTCAGATCGGGGCTCGCCTCGTCTCTGACTTCGCCGGAGGGTTCGAGCGACCGGCCAAGCTCGCGATGGAGCGCGGGCAGAGGCTCCACGTCGGCGAGGAGACGCGAGAGGCCCGGGGTCTCGCTCCGATTCTTCCGGGTCCAGGCGTACGCGATCGCCGCCTGGTCGAGCAGCAGGCGGATCTGCCACAGCTCTTCGCCCGAGAAAACCGCCCCCTCCGTTTCGAGCTGAGCCAGAAGCGGTCTCACGTCCGGCGGAGCGCTCGCGGGAGGCTCTTCGGATGTTCCCGCAAGCGCGATCACGTCTCCGTAAAGCTCCTGAGCCGCGCGGGCGTCGTCGAGCCGCGCGTGGCAGCGGATCGCGAGCACGCGATCCCTTCCGGGCACGGAACGGGTCCGCCCCGCAATCGTCTCGATGACGGCGGGGAATTCCAGGACTTGGTGCGCGTGACTTGGAGCGCCTGAGGTTTCAGGAAAAATCGGACACCCCTGCGGCTCGCGCGTTCGTGTGGTCGTAATGGCTTTTCTTCTCGGAGGTGAGGGTCTCGATGGTACGGATGATGATGCGTCGGCCCAAGCGGGCGAGCGGGAAACCGGCCCCACGCTCGAATGAAGGGCCAATTTCCCGCTTTGGTACCGATGTCCGGAGTGACTCCCCTATTCCGCCTTCATCCGGGCCATCATCTTTCTCTTCGCGGCGTTCAGCTTTCGCTTGCGCCGCTCGCTCGGTTTCTCGAAGTGCTGGTGACGTCGTAGATCGGCGAGAACTCCTGCCTTTTCACACTTCTTCTTGAACCGGCGAAGGGCACTCTCGAAGGATTCTCCTTCCTTCACCCTGATGCCGGGCATCCTATGAATCGCCTCCTAACCCTGGTTTGGGTCCCGATTCCATTCCTCCGTCTACCGCCTCTGGTGGGCAGCATACGCCTAACACTAATCAAGATACCCCGATCCACCGGTTTTGTCAATCCAAAGGTAACTAGATGGACAGCAAGAGGTTTCGAGCGAGGCTAAGCAGCGCCATGGCCGCGGTCTCCGTCGTTAACCTGCTCGGGCCCAATGAAATAGGTGCAAATCCCTCGGTCAGGAGCAGCCCGTGCTCTTCCGCCGAGAATCCCCCGGGGGGGCCAACCGCAAGCGTGAGAGAGGCTTCGGGGCTCCCGGCCCCAAATCCGCCCCCCGCCGGCGCGTCGGGATGAGCCACGAACCGGCCCCCGGTGAAAGCCAGACCTACGGCCTCCGTGAGAGAGCCTGAGGAGCGGATCACGGGCAGGCGGCTGCGGCGCGACTGCTTTAGGCTGGCCCTCGCGATGCGGCCGAGGCGGCCCAGCCGCTTGGAACCGAGCCGCTCGGGGCCGCTCCGCTCGCAGCGGACGAAGTCGAAGGCGCTCACGCCGAGGGGCACGCCATGAGCCACGACCTGTTCGATGGCGCCCCAGTCCGGCATACCGACCAGGATCTCGATCGGGCGCTTCAGCTCGCCGACGTCGCGGGCCCGGTCCAGAATCCGTCCCACCGCGGCGCGGCGTTCGACCGATTGAAGCGCGCACAGGTAGAAATTCCCTTCCCCGTCGATGGCCTGGAAAGGCGTCCCCTCGTGAGCGCGATGGACATGGAGGAGATGGTGCGACTCTTCGGGACCCAGCGTGAGATGGTCCGGCGCCACCGACTCCGGGTCCACCCAGAAAGGGGTGTCCGGAAGCCTGTGTTTCTCCAAATCAACCCCTGCGATCCGGACGATGCGGCGGAGGCACGCGCGACTCGGGCAGCTCCTCCAGCTCCGTGAGGAGCTTCTTCGCACGTTCCCCGAGCTTGGTCGGCGTGTGAATGGTGACCCTCACGAGCAAGTCCCCGGTGCCGGAGCGCTGGAGGCTCTTGAGTCCCTTGCCTCGGAGGCGGAGCACCTGCCCCGACTGGATTCCCTGGGGGATCACCACCTTTGCCCGGCCGCCCAGGGTCGGGGCCTCGACTTTCCCACCGAGCGCCGCGCGCGACATGCTGATCGGGAGCTCGAGGATCAGGTCCTCTCCGTCCCGAGCGAAGAGCGGGTGCTCGATCTCCTCGATGTGGGCGATGAGATCCCCGGGCGGACCCCCGCGAACGCCGGCGTCGCCCAACCCGCGAAGCGGGATGTAATTCCCGGTCATGACGCCGGGTGGCACCCGGATCGTGATCTCTTCCTGCATCCGCACGCGCCCCTCCCCCGAGCACTTCGGGCAGGGTTGCTCGATGATGGTCCCCTCGCCTTGACACCGGTCGCACGTCGTGACGTTGATGAGCTGGCCGAAGACCGATCGCTGAACCGAGCGGACCTGGCCCGATCCGCCGCAGATGGAGCACGTCTTCGTGGAGCTGCCGGGTTTGGCTCCGGCGCCGTTGCATTCCGAGCACGGAACCATGCGCCGGATCTTGATGACCTTCTCGGCGCCGGTGGCGATCTCCTCGAGCGTCAGGGGCAGACGAATCTCGAGATTCCGGCCGCGACGCTCGCCTCGCGCCCCGCGTCGTCCGCCGCGCGTCTCGAACATTTCCTCGAAGCCCCCGCCGCCGCCCATGCCGCCGAAATCGCGCATGAAGGCTCGAAGCGCGTCCGCGAGATCGAACCCCGCGGCCCCGGTGAACCCGCCGCCACCGCCGCCACCGGGCGCGCCGGCGGGCGCATGCCCGAACCGGTCGTACCGCGCGCGTTTCTCGGGATCGTGGAGGACCTCGTAGGCCTCGGCGACCTCCTTGAAGCTCTCCTCCGCCTTCTTGTCTCCCGGATTTCGGTCCGGATGGTATTTCATCGCGAGCTGCCGGTAGGCCTTCTTGATCTCGTCATCGGTTGCCGATTTCGATATGCCGAGAATCTCGTAGTAGTCCCGCGTCGTGGTCAGAAGTCGGACTCCTCGGCGCCCGGCGCCGCGTTCCCCTGCCCCGTCACGACGACCTGCGCGTGCCGCAGCACGCGCCCCCTGAAGCGGTATCCGGGAACGATCACCTCGAGGATCGTGCCGGGCGGGCGGTCCTCGCCGGGCCGCGTCGCCACGGCCTCGTGCAGCTCCGGATCGAACGGCGCTCCGAGCGCCTCGACCGCTTCGAGGCCCTCCCTCTCCAGCGTCTGCCAGAGACGGTCCCGGATCATGAGAAGTCCGGAACGGAACGGGTCTGCCCCGCGCTCCTGGGAGGCCGCGAGCGCGCGATCGATGTCGTCGAGGACCGGGAGGATGTTTCGCACCAGCGATTCCTGCGAGACCTGGGCGATCGTCTCCATGTCCTGCTTCCGGCGCCGGTTCACGTTCGTCAGCTCGGCGACCGCGCGCAGCAGCTCGTCCTCGCGCGCGCGCGCGCGGTCGAGCTCGGACTTCTCGGCGTCGCGATCGTGTTCGCGCTCCTCCGACACGACCCCTGCCTCCGGATGTTCGTGCTTCAGGTCCTTCTTGCGCATCATGAGAACTCCGTCAGTCGCTCCCCCACATAGGACACGAGCGAAAGAAGCCTGGGATAGGGCATGCGGACGGGTCCGAGCACGCCGAGGGAACCGCGGAAGCTGGACGATGCGATCCCCATGCCCACGAGCGAGCAGGAGCGCATGGCCCCCTCCCCCAGCTCGCGCCCGATCGTGACCCGGGCGCCCCACGAGTCTGCGAACGCGTCCAGCGCCCTCGTCAGCGGCTCGGGCTCGGCGAAGAGCGCCACCAGGGCCCTCAGGCGGTCCGCGGTCTGAAACTCGGGCATCGCGGCGATGTTCCGCACTCCGCCGATGCGCATCGGGGGGATCGGTGTTTCCGAGAGCGCGCGCATGGACACCATCGCGAGCTGGCCGGAAACCTCCGCGAGCGCGTCGGCCGCGGACTTCTGGAGGTGCTCGAGCCCCTGGGATCTCTCTCCGAGCTTCCGGTCGAGAGCACGGCGGGTCCCGGGCGGGATCGGCTCCGCCTCCATCAAGCTGTCGACGTAGAAGCGGTAGCCCGCCTCCGTCGGGACGCGGCCCGCCGAAGTGTGCGGATGGTCCAGGAGGCCCTCCTCCTCGAGCCGCTTCATGGCGCCGCGGATGGTCGCGGGCGAGATGCTCAGATGGTAGGCCACGCGGACGTACTGCGAGCCGACCGGCTCCGCCCTCATGACGTGGCTTTCCACCACGATCTTGAGGATCCGGCGATGTCGCTCGTTGAGGTTGAGTCGGGGCATAGGTTCGGGCGGTTGGCACTCACCAGGGCCAAGTGCTAACCACCGCGGACGCTATCAGCCTCTCGCGGCGGGTGTCAAGCGGCGGGACCGAGAAGCGTCCTGCCTTTGGGATCGGTGCGCGCGAAAAGCTCGCTCGCGAGGTCGTGCGCCAGGAAGAGCCCACGGTCGTTCGGCCGGAACCTGCCGGGAGGGGATGCCAGGACCGCCTCTCCAGTCGCGGCCCAGTTCCTCCATGCCGCGATCTCTTCCGCGCCGAACCGCGCGAGGTGCCGGGTCGATCGGAGCCCTCGGGAGCGGCGAAGTCCGAGGAAGATCGCCTCCTCCGCGGCCTCCGTCGCCGTGATCTCGTGACCGCCTTCGCGCGGAAGCGCACCGGCTTCGAGGCGCTCGAAGTACCGCGCGATCGAGTCGTCGTTGGACCAGCGGGCCCGCCCGTCGAAGGAATGCGACCCGGGCCCGAGCCCGAGGTAGGGGCGACGGGTCCAGTACCCCTCGTTGTGCCGCGAGCGATACCCGGGCAGCGCGAAATTGGAGACCTCGTAGTGGCCGTATCCGGCGTCGGCGAGTGAGCGGACCAGATGCGTGTACCGCTCGAGCACGTCTTCCTCGCCGGGAACGGTCACGGCCCCGCGACCCGCCTTGGCGTGGAGCGGCGTGCCCTCTTCGAGCTGGAGCGGGTACGCCGACACGTGCGGCACGCGGAGCGACACGAGGCGCTCCACGGCATCGCGGAATCCCTCCCGCGTCTCGCCGGGAACGCCGTACATGAGATCGACGGAGATGTTCCGGAATCCCGCGCCGCGCGCCAGCGCGACCGCGCGCAGCGCCGTCTCGGCCGTGTGGATGCGGCCGAGCGCCTTGAGCGCCGCGGGCTCGAGCGACTGGACGCCGAGGCTCAGCCGGTTCACACCTCCTCGAAGCAGGATCGCGAGCTTCTCCTCGTCCAGCCCTTCGGGATTCGCCTCCGCGGTGAATTCGCGCACGCGTCCGAGATCCCACGCGCGCCCGATCCACCCGAGGAATCGCGCGAGCGTGTCCGCGTCGAGCGCGGTCGGCGTCCCGCCCCCCACGTAGATCGTGCGGGGCCGCCCCCACGCGTCGGCCGCCCGCGCCAGCTCCCATTCCCGGGCGAGCGCTCGAAGCAGGCGCTCCGGCTCCGCGCGGTGGAGCGGCGACTTCACGAAGTCGCAGTACGGACAGATGCTCCGGCAATACGGAAGGTGGATGTAGAGCCCGTATTCCATCAGCGCACCGGGTGGAAGAGCCGGTTCACGCGGGGCATGTGCTTCTCGGCGTCCCACGACCAGTAGATGATCATCGCCTTCCCCTTCACGAGGCTGAGCGCCAGCGGCCCCCAGAAACGGCTGTCGTGGCTGTTGTCGCGATTGTCCCCCATCATGAAGATGTGCCCCTTCGGGACGACGGTGGGACCGAAGTTGTCGCGCGCGCTGATCTCCTTGGGCAGGATTCTGTCGTCGGTGTGGACGATATAGGGCTCGCTCTGCGCCTTGCCCTCCACGTAGAGGACCTTGTCCCGGATCTCGATCGTCTGCCCCTCCACCGCCACGCAGCGCTTGATGAAGTCGCGGCTGGGATCGTCCGGGTAGCGGAACACGATCACGTCGCCGCGGTGGGGCTCCCGGATCGCGGGGAAGCGGAAGTAGATGAGGCGGTGCCCTGCCGCGCCGATGTCGATCTCCGACCCGTACACGAGCTTGTTCACGAAGAGAAAGTCCCCGACCAGGAGCGTATTCTCCATCGATCCGGTCGGGATCCGGAACGCCTGAACGACCAGGCCCCGGATGACCACGGTGAGGAGGATCGCGAGGACGATCGCCTCGGCGTACTCCCGGACCGTGGATTTGGTGCGGGCGCCGCGTCTGGACGTGGGCTTGGCCGCCACCCTTGCGCTCTCCATGTCATCACCTCCCAAGGCGGTCATCGTTCCACGCGGAGCACCGCGAGAAACGCCTCTTGTGGAATCCGAACGGTCCCAACCTGTTTCATACGCTTCTTTCCCTCGCGCTGTTTCTCGAGCAGCTTCCGCTTGCGCGTGATGTCGCCTCCGTAGCACTTGGCGATGACGTTCTTGCGCAGCGCGGAGATCGTCTCGCGCGCGATGACCTGATTCCCGATCGTGGCCTGCACCGCGATCGGAAACATCTGCCGGGGGATCAACTCCTTCAGCTTCGCCGCGACGTCGCGCCCCCATTCGTAGGCCTTTTCGCGATGCACGATGACCGAGAGCGCGTCCACCGACTCGCCGTTCAGGAGCAGATCCATGCGCACCAGCTCCGCGGGCTTCATCCCCGAGAACTCGTAGTCCAGCGAGGCGTAGCCGCGGCTGATCGACTTCAGCCGGTCGTAGAAGTCGAGCACGATCTCCCCGAGCGGAAGCTCGTAGGTGATGTGCGCGCGCGCCTCGTCCGGAAACTCCATGCCGATGAAGACCCCGCGCCGGTCCTGCGCGAGCTTCATGATGTTCCCCACGTAGTCCGCCGGAACGACCACCTGGGCGCGCACGAACGGCTCCTCGATCTGCTCGATCTGGTTCGCGGGCGGCAGGAGCGCCGGGTTCTCCACGAGCACCACATCGCCGTTCGTCTTCGTCACCCGATACTCCACGCTCGGGACGGTCGCGATCAGATTGACCCCGTACTCGCGGGTGAGCCGCTCCTGGATGATCTCCATGTGGAGCAGCCCGAGGAACCCGCAGCGGAACCCGAACCCGAGCGCGAGCGAGGTCTCCGGCTCGAAGGTGAGCGAGGCGTCGTTCAGCTGGAGCTTGGCGAGCGACTCCTTCAACGATTCGTAGCTCTCCGCGTCGATCGGATAGAGGCCCGAGAAGACCATCGGCTTCACGGGGCGGTATCCGGGCAGCGCTTCGACCTCCCGGTCATCCGAGGCGTCGGTGATCGTGTCCCCCACCTTGGCATCGGCAACCACCTTCACGTTCGCGATCACGTAACCGACGTCCCCCGCCGACAGCTCCTCCCGCGGCTCGAGCCCCAGGCGGAGCACGCCGACCTCGAGGACCTCGTGGGTCTTGCCCGTGGCATGGAACCGGATCGAATGCCCGGCGCGGATTGTTCCGCCCATGATCCGCACGTAGACGATCACGCCCCGGAACTGGTCGAAGACCGAGTCGAAGATCAGGGCCTGGAGCGGCGCTCCGCTTGCGTCCTTGGGCGGCGGCACGATCCGGATCACCGCTTCGAGAAGCTCCTCGATGTTGCGCCCCTCCTTCGCCGAGACGCGGATCACGTCCTCGGGCTCCATGTGGAGGAGGTGCGCCATCTCGAGCGAGACGTCGTCGGGGTGCGCGGCCGGCAGGTCGATCTTGTTCAGCACGGGGACGATCGCGAGCTTCTGGTCCAGGGCCAGAAACAGATTCGAGAGGGTCTGGGCTTCGATGCCCTGGGAAGCGTCCACGACCAGGATCGCGCCCTCGCAAGCGGCGAGGCTCCGGGAGACTTCGTACGTGAAATCGACGTGCCCCGGGGTGTCGATCAGGTTGAGCTGGTAGGTCTCGCCGTCCCGCGCGCGGTACCGCATCGCGATCGCGTGCGACTTGATCGTGATCCCCTTCTCGCGCTCCAAATCCATGTTGTCCAGAACCTGGGCCATCATCTTTCCCCGCGGAATCGTATCGGTGATCTCGAGGAGCCGGTCGGCCAGCGTGGACTTCCCATGATCGATGTGCGCGATGATGCAGAAGTTCCGGACGAGCGATCGCGGGATCATGAGCGGGGGTCTAGAACCGGGTCCGGATGGCGAGCGTCAGGCGGGGTTTCTCCCCGAAGTCCCGCGCCGACTCCGGGGGGCCGAAGTCGGCATCGAAGTCGGTCAGGTGCGCGTCGACATAGGCGTCCAGCATGGAAACGAGGTGCGCGGCGACGCCCCACCAGATCCAGCTGACCTTTTGGTTCCGGTGCGTCTCGCGGTCCAGATCGGCGACGACGTACGCAGGGTCGGTCACGTCGCCCCCGCTCTCGAGAATCGCGACCTGGCGGTCCACGGCGTCGTTCTCCTTCTGGTATTCGTTCCAGGCCTTCAGGGCGAGAAATCCCTCTCCGGCGACCACTGCCGCCGCCTTGATGTATTTCCGGTTGTACAGCTGTCCCCAGCCCGGCACCGCGGCCGAGCGCAGCATGACGAAGAAGGGCCTCGGGCGGTGCGGCGTCGAATCCGCTCGGGCGGGCCGCGTGCCCGCGGCCGGAGCCTGCGCGTGGGCGACGGGGACCGCCGCCGCGAGAAGAACCGCGGCCAGTGCCACCGCCGCGCTATTCCTTCGTGAAGGCGTGGGCGATCGCGAGGAAGAGGAGCAGCAATGCACCGAATCCATAGACTCCGATCACGACCCCGTGGGTGAAGTCATGCCCCAACGTCGAATTCCGCAGCAGGTACTGGAGCCCTTCCGCCAGCGTGACCACCAACACCACGAGGATCACGAACGACCACTTCCGGGCCAGCGCGATGATGACGACGGCGGCCAGGAATCCAATGACCCGGGGATCGCCCCATTCGAGCCCTACGAGGGCTTGGAAGAACCCGTGCATGCTCCCCTCCCTGGACTTTGGCGGGAACGTGTGGGAATCGAACCCACCTCGGACGTGATTAGCGCCCGACGGAAGGATTTGAAGTCCTCGGAGTCCACCAGAACCCATCCGTCCCCGAATCTCAAGCGTCTACCTCGAGCGGGCGGCGTCCTCGCGGCTCCACCTCCCCGATCACCGCGGCGGTCACCTTCGCGCGGGCGAGCCGGCGCAGAAGGTCCTTTCCACGCGACGGCCGGACCGCGATCAGGAGCCCCCCCGAAGTCTGCGGATCGGCGAACACCTTGCGGAGGGCCCCGGGCACGTCCTCGTCGAACGCGACGTGCGGCGCCGCGTACGCGGCGTTCGTGATCAGCCCCCCGGGGACGATTCCGCGATCGGCGAACGCGAGCACGCCCGGCAGAACCGGCACCGCCTTGCTCCAGATGCGGATCGTCTTCCTGCTGGCCCGCGCCACGTTCAGCGCGTGTCCCAGGAGCCCGAATCCCGTCACGTCCGTCGCCGCGCTCACGCCGACCGCCTGCATGGCCTCGCCCGCCGCTCGGTTCAGCGTGGTCATCTGCTCGGTCATGAGCCGGACCGTGGCCTCCGGGAGGAGCCGCTGCTTGAGCGCGGTGGCCAGTATGCCGACCCCGAGGGGCTTCGTGAGCACCAGGAGGTCGCCGCTCTTGGCGCCGGCGTTCGAGACGATCCGCTTCGGATGGACCTCGCCCGTGACCGCGAAACCGAACTTGATCTCCTTGTCGCGCACCGAGTGCCCGCCCATGAGCGCCACGCGGGCCCGCTTCAATGTCTCAGCGCCCCCGCGAAGGATCTCGCGGAGGATCTCCATGTCTCCGGTCTCGGGATAGCAGACGATCGAGAGGGCGGTCATGGGGGTTCCGCCCATGGCGTAGACGTCGCTCAGGGCGTTGGTCGCCGCGATCCGCCCGAACTCGAACGGGTCGTTCACCATGGGCGTGAAGAAATCCACCGTCTGCACGAGCGCCCGGGTCGGAGAGATCCGGAACACACCCGCGTCGTCCCAGGTGTCCGGTCCGACGAGGACCCCCTTCGGCCTGGGTCCCGCAAGCACGGAGAGCACGTCCTTCAGATCCAGCGGGCTCAACTTGGCCGCGCAGCCGGCGCAGGAGACCTGCTCGGTCAGCCGGACCGTTTCGGATCCCGCGCGACTCATGGCACGATCGCCCACACCTCGATTTCGACTCTCGCGTCGCGGGGCAGCCCCCGCACGGCGACCGTGCTCCGCGCGGGCTTGGGATCCCGGAAGAAGCGCCCGTAGACCTCGTTCATCGCGGTGAAATCCGCCATGTCCGCCAGGAAGACGGTCGTCTTGACCACGTCCGTGAGGCGCGCGTTCCCCGCCTCCAGTACCGCTTCGAGATTCCGGATCGCGCGCTCGGTCTCCGGCCCGACACCCCCGGAAACGAGCGCGCCCGTCGCGGGGTCCAGGCCCACCTGCCCGGAAGAGACGAGCCAGCGCCCCGAGAGGGGGACGATCCGGCCCTGCGCGTACGGACCGATCGCCGCCGGCGCGTTCGGTGTCTGGATGGCCGTCTCGGGTTGTTTGCTCACTCGACGGTGACGCTCTTGGCGAGGTTCCGCGGCTGATCCACGTCGCAACCGCGCTCGACCGCGATGTGGTACGCGAGGAGCTGGAGCGGCACGACCGCGAGGAGCGGCGTGAGCGGACCGAGCGTGCGCGGGATGTAGATCACGTGATCCGCCTTGGTGGCGACGTGGGTGTCCCCCTCCGAGGCGATGGCGATGATCTTCCCGCGGCGCGCGCGAACCTCCTCGATATTGTTCAGGACCTTCTCGTACGCGGAATCCTGGGTGCAGATGAACACGACGGGCATGTTCTCGTCGATCAGGGCGATCGGGCCGTGTTTCATCTCCGCGGCCGGATAGCCCTCGGCATGGATGTAGGAGATCTCCTTCAGCTTGAGGGCCCCTTCGAGCGCCACCGGGAAATTGTACCCGCGCCCCAGGTAGAGGAAGTTGTTCTGATGCGAGTACGCCTTCGCGATCGCCTTCACCTTGTCGGCGCCGGCCAAAATGCGCTCGATCTTCCCGGGAATCTCCCCCAGCTCGCGCGCGAGATCCGCCCCCATCTCGGAGGAAAGCTCGCCCAGGCGGCCAAGGTAGAGCGTGAGGAGCGCCAGGGACGCGACCTGCGAGGTGAACGCCTTCGTCGAGGCCACGCCGATCTCGGGGCCGGCGTGGATGTAGACGCCGCCGTCCGACTCCCGCGCGATCGTGCTCCCGACCACGTTGCAGAAGCCGAGCACCCGCGCGCCGCGTCTCTTGGCCTCGCGCATCGCGGCCAGCGTGTCGGCCGTCTCGCCGGACTGGCTGATCGCGATCACCAGCGTCCCCGGTTCCAGTATCGGATTCCGGTAGCGGAACTCGGAGGCGTACTCCACCTCGACGGGGATGCGCGCCAGCTCCTCGATCAGGTACTCGCCGATCATCCCGGCGTGCCAGGAGGTGCCGCAGGCGGTGATGACCACGCGCGTGATCGCGCGGAGCTCCGCGGGGGACATGTTGAGTCCGCCGAGGCGGGCGGTTCCCTCCTCGGGCATGAGGCGGCCGCGGAGCGTGTTCCGGAGCGACTGAGGCTGCTCGAAAATCTCCTTGAGCATGAAATGCGGGAATCCCGCCTTCTCGATCATGTCGAGATCCCAGTCGACCGTCTCGATGCGCTTCGAGATCTTCTCTTCCTTGATCGTGGTCGTGTGGATCCCGGCGGGCGTGAGCGTCACCATCTCGCCGTCGTCGAGATACACCACCTGGTTCGTGTGCCGGATGATCGCGGAAACGTCGGACGCGAGCACGTACTCGGCGTCGCAGATCCCGACGACGAGCGGGCTACCATGACGGGCGCCGACGATCTTGCCGGGATCGTCCCGGGCGATGACCGCGATCCCGTACGTGCCGGTGAGGTGCTGGAGCGCCGCCGCGACGGCGCGCTCGAGGTTTCCCTCGAAGTACTTCTCGATCAGGTGGGCGATGACCTCCGTGTCGGTGTCCGTCGTGAAGCGATGGCCTTCCTGCTCGAGCTTCGTCTTGATGGTGGCGTAGTTCTCGATGATGCCGTTGTGGACGACGGCGATGTTCTGCTTGCAGTCGACGTGAGGGTGCGCATTGACGGTGGTCGGCTCGCCGTGCGTGGCCCAGCGGGTGTGCGCGATGCCGAGCGTTCCCTTGGGTCGCGCGCCCTCGAGGAGGCTTTCCAAGACGGCGATCTTTCCCGCCGCCTTCTGCACGGAGAGGCCCCGTCCATTCAGGATGGCGACGCCCGCGGAGTCGTATCCCCTGTATTCGAGCCGCCTGAGTCCTTCGAGCAGGATTGGCAGCGACTCTTGCGAGCCGACGTACCCGACGATGCCGCACATGTTCGGTTTCCCCCTACCTCGGCTGGGCGTGCGCCTGGGAGCGCTCGACCGCCTCGCTCGCAAGATGCGCCAACTTCGTTGCTGCCGGCTCGTTCCGGGCTTCCGCCAGGATCCGGACAATGGGCTCCGTGCCCGAAGCGCGCACCTGTACCCACCTATCTTCCCAGAGGTACTTTTCCCCGTCCAGAACATTGCGCTCCCCGTCCGGGAACGCGCGCTTCAGCTCCTCCGCGAGGGCGTCCAGGTCCGCAAGTCTCACGTCCAGCTTGCGTTTGACCACCGCGAACTCAGGGAGCTCCGCGACCCTCGCGCTCAGGCTCCGTTCGTCGCGCGAAAGCCAATCGAGCGCGATCGCCGCCGCGAGGAGTCCGTCGCGGGTGGCGTGGAGCGCGGGGTAGATCACGCCTCCGTTCCCTTCCCCGCCGATCGCCCCGCCGATCTCGATGAGCTTCTGCGCGACGTGCGCCTCGCCCACCTTCGTGCGGTGGACCTGCACTCCGTAGCGGCGCGCGATGACGTCGATGGCCATCGAGGTGGAGGAATTGGCCGCGACGGGGCCGGGGCGATTCGCGAGCGCCCAGTCGACCGCGATCTGGAGCGTGCGCTCCTCGCCGATCGGATCGCCGCGCTCGTCCACGATCGCGAGCCGGTCGGCGTCCGGATCGTTCGCGAACCCGATGGCGGCGCCGGTCGCGCGCACGCGCTCCCCCAGCGCGCCGAGGTTCTCGGGAAGGGGCTCCGGGACCCGGGGGAATCGGCCGTCGGGCAAGCAGAAGATCCGATCCACCTCGCACCCCAGCGCTTCGAGAAGCGCGGGCGTGGCCTCCGATCCCGCGCCGTTCGTCGCGTCGACCACGACGCGGAAACGGCGCTTGCGGATCCTCTCCTTGTCGAGCGTGGGCAGCGCGAGGATCGCCTCGCGGTGCCGGCGGATCGCGTCTTTGTCCTCACGGAAGGAGCCGACCCCGGTGTTGGGGACCCATGCGGGCCGGCCCTGCCTCGCGCGCCGGGCCACCTCTTCTGATTGCGCGGGCGCCAGAAAGGTCCCGCCCGGCCCGAAGAGTTTGAGCGCGTTCCACGGGGCCGGATTGTGGCTCGCCGTGATCGCGATTCCGCCGGAAGCGCTGTGATGGCGGATCGCGTAGAGGATGGTCGGTGTGGGAGCGATCCCGACGTCGATGACGTCGTGCCCGGAGGCGAGGAGCACGGCCTGCGTGAGCCGCGATACCCATTCCCCGCTCGGACGGGTGTCACGCCCGACGACGACCGGTCCCGGCTCGAGAAAGGAGGCGTGCGCTCCCGCGACCCGGAGGACGACCTCGGGCGTGAAGGTCTGGCCCACGATCCCGCGCACCCCGGAGGGGCTGACCATGAGGCCCCGTAGCGGATCCTTGCCTGAGACTTCCTCCATCAAGGGAACGACCTCGGGAGAATGGAGCTGGTGACCGGAATCGAACCGGTGACCCCGTCATTACGAGTGACGTGCTCTACCAGCTGAGCTACACCAGCTTGGAATACGAGAGTCGCGAAGTGCCGTCGGAGGGAGTCCTCGCGAAAATGAATGGTGCGACCCCGCAGAATCGAACTGCGGACACCCACGTTTTCAGCGTGGTGCTCTACCAACTGAGCTAGGGTCGCGCCGGACGGCAACTTTAGCATGGCGCCCCCGCGGGGGTCAACGGTCAGGCGAGGCGGCGGCGCCGGTCGGAGCGCGTATCGCGCCGGTCCGGACGCCTGCGGCGGTCGTCGTTCTCGCGTGTCGGAAGATAGATCGTGACGATGCTGCTCCAGTCCCCTTCGCTGCGCGCCCGGATCTCGCCGCCGTGCTCGCGGACGATCTGGTAGGCCATCGCGAGCCCGACCCCCGCTCCGTAACGGCGCGACGTCGTGAACGGAACGAAGAGGCGCTCGAGAACCTCGCCCGCGACCTTGGGGCCGTCGTGCGCGATCTCGGCCTGCACGGCGCCCTGCGCCGCGCGCGTCTCGACTCGGACGCGGCCCCCGCTCGGCACCGAGTGGAGCGCATAGCTCAGCACGTTCACGAGCACCTGGCGCATCTTCTCGTTGTCGAGGAGGAGCGTCGGGACCTCCGGCGAGAGCCGTTTCAGGAGCCGGACGCGCCGGTGCACGAGATCCTCCGCCTGCGACTGAAGCACGTCCTGGACGAGCGCGTTCAGGTTCTCGAGCTTGAGACGAGGCTTCGTCATTTGCGCCAGAGCGACCTGCTCGCTCAGAACCCGTTCCAGGCGTTCGGTCTCGCGCAGGATGATCTCGAGGTACTCGCGATTCGGATCCTTCGCGGGCAGGGATTTCAGCACGCGCTTCGCGAATCCGGTGATCGCGGCGACGGGATTGCGGACGTCTTGCGCGACCTGCACCCCGCGCTCGCCCACGACGGCGAGCTTCTCAGCATGGCGGAGCTGCGCCTCCACCTCGTGGAGACGGCGGTCTTTCACGCGGAGCGTTTCCTCCTGCGAGAATCGGGAGTCGGCGAGCGACGCGATCGCCGAGATGAGCTCGGCGACACGCGCGTCCTCGGGGTCGAAGGCCAGCGGTTCGTCCTGTGTTCCACCCGTCTTGTTGAAGACGAGAAGCACGCCCGAGACGCGGTCCCGTTCGTGGACCGGGGCGGCGAGCAGGCATCGCCAATCCTCCGGAAGGAGTCCCGAGAAGCGGGGGTCCTCCGCCACCTTGTCGGCCGCGACCGCCTTCGCGTCCGCCTCGAACCACTGCACGAACCACTTCCCGAGACTCGAGAGATCCTGAGTCGCACCGGGATCGACCGCGTGCACGTGCGCCAGGTCTAGGGACCCGTCGTCGCCGCGCACCCACGCGACGCCTCCAGCCGACTGCGTCGCGGCGAGGAGCGCCTTCAAGGCCTGCTCGGCGCGGGCGTCGGGGCGCGAGGGATTGGCCGCCAGGCGGCTGAAATCGATCGCGGCCCGCACCGCCGTTCCGCGCCGGCGCAGAACGTCCAGGCTGGTGTTCCCTTCGAACGCGATCCCCGCCTGGGCCACGATCGCGCCGAGGAGCTCGATCTGATCCGCCGTCCACCCCGAGTACCCCGCGGCCTGTGAGACGATGAGAATACCGAGCACCTTCTCGCGGCCGAAGACCGGCAGGATCACGGCGGGCCCGTCGGGGAGCGATTCGGCGACGCGCTCCGGAAGCCTCATCTCCCGCTCGGGGCTCGGGACCACCGAGGTTCTGCCGTCGAAGACCGCGTCCGCGAGGAGATCCTGATCCGGCTGGAGCGGATGCCGCTCTTCGCGCAGCCGTGAGAAGATGTCGCCGTCGAAACCTCCCTCGGACTCGAAGGAGTCGAGGTCCGGGGGTGTGCACGCCGGTTCGTCGGGGTCGTTCCGGTCCGCGCGGCGGAACGCGCTCGCGAGCTCGAGCGAGGTTCCGTCCGGGACGATCCGGAACAGGAGGATCGTGTCCACCTGGTGGGCGAACGCCCCGCCGACCGCGCCCAGGAGGAGCCGCGCGATGCGCTCGTGGGTGAGCGCGACGTGCATGAGCGGGATCGATCGGAAGAGGAAGCCCGCGCTCCGGTAGCGCTCCGCCTCGTCTTCGAGCCCGTCCTCGTGCTCGAGGCGCACCGCCTTCGCTTCCTCTTCGAGAAGATGGAAGAGGAGGGCGAGCGTGGGGATGATGCCCGGCGGTCCCTCGGGCAGGGGATGCAGCGCTTCGGCGGCCCCCTGGAGCCGCGAGCAGTGGACGCAGTCCTGGCTGAACCGGGTCTCGAAATCAGGCTTGGGATCGAACGGGCACGGACGCGGGTCCATGTAACAGGCGCCATCGGCGATGCGCGCGAGCCCCTGGACCTTTCGCTCCGCGTAACGCTTCCAGGCGACGACGATTTGTTCCTCGACCCGCGCCGATCCCGGCGCCCGCTTTGCACCCATCGCATCCCCTTCCCGGAAGTGTCCTGGACCGGCCCCCCACGGGCACACCTGCCCTATCAGGTTGATTTAGCGGCACGAAAGGCGATATCTTGAGACTGCATTTCCGGTGTAAATCTCTGCCAAGAGGAGGATTACGGATGCAGGCCAAGGAGCAGCAGGGCCAGCCCACCTCCATCAATATGGAGTTGGGCGAGAAGGAGGCGGAGGGGATCTACTCGAACTTCGTGGTCATCAGCCACTCCCTGTCCGAGTTCGTGCTCGATTTCGCGCGTCTACTGCCGGGCAATCCGAAGAGCAAGGTGTTCGCGCGCGTGGTGATGACCCCGCCCAACGTGCGCTCGCTCCTCACGGCGCTCGAGACGAACATCAAGAAGTACGAGGAGCAGTTCGGGAAGATCAAGTCGTTCGATACACCCGCCAAGGACATCGGCTTCACGACGTAGGCGTCGCCTCCCGCGAAGGGGGCGTGCGCGTGGCCGGGGGCGTGTACGGAGGAGGGGGCGTCTTCCACCGCCGGTGCAGCCAGTACCAGTGATCGGGGCGGCGGCGCACCCCCGCTTCGATCGTGTCGTTGATCGCGCGGGTGAGCCGCTCCACCTCGCGCGACTCCTCTTCGGCGGGATCCGCTTCGAGGATCGCGAGCAGACGCGAGCGAAAGCGGGCTCCCGGCTCCCGCTCGATCAGTCCGATCGCGATGGGGCAACGGGCCCGGTACGCGAGCCGCGCCGGACCGGTGTGGGTGGACGCGGGCCTGCCGAAGAACGGAACGTGGACCCCGACCCTTCTTGCGTCCTGGTCGGGCAGCATCCCGAGGAAGACGCCCGACCGAAGCGCCTTGAGCGCCCCTCGCATCCCGAATCCGATCTTGATCGAGTCGATCCCCAGCTGATGACGGATTCGATCGAAGTAGGCGTCGCTTCCCTCGTTCGATTGGGGCGGCAGGAGATACCGCATCGGCGCGCCCGCGGCGCGCATCGCGGCCCCCAGGATCTCCCAGTTTCCATAGTGCGCGGTGAGCACGACGGCCGCCTTCCCGCCGCGGGCCCACTGGAACACCTGCTCGTAGCCGATCAGCTCGACCCGGCCGAGGATCCCTCGCGGGCCAAGGCGCGGGAGCGCGAGGAATTCGAGAAAGGAGCGCCCGATCTGGATGAAGGTCCGGCGCGCCAGCTCGCGCGCGGGCACCCCGTCGACCTCCGGTCCGAGCGCCCTCGTGATGTTCTCGATCGCGATGCCCCGGCGGCGGCCCATCGCGTGAAAGGCGACGATGCCGAGGCACCCGCCGAGCGCGCTCGTCCACGTGAACGGCAGAAGGCGCGCGATGAGGCCGAGCGCGCGGAGCGCCAAGACCTCGAGTTTCTGGCGCAGGGGACGGAGTCGCGAGTGGCCCATCTCAGCGCGTGCCGCGGGTCCTGCGCGCGAGCCCGCCGGGCATGCGCCGGGCGAGTCCCGCGAGCTCGAGCGCCAGCAGCGCGACAGCCAGCTCGGAGGGGGAGAGTCGCGCCGCGTCCGCGAGATGATCCAGGGGCAGCGGTCGCTCGCGGAGCGCGCGATGGAGCGCGGCCTCGTGTGGCGGGAGATCTTCGAGGTTGATGGGGGCGACGCGCGACATGCGCCTCGCGGCGGGTCTCGTCGCTCCGCCGGCCCCGAGCAGCTCCATCACGTCGTCCGCGTTCCGCACCAGCGTCGCCGCGCCGCTCCGGATCAGCCCGTGCGGGGCTTCGCCGAGGGGCTCCCGCGAGTCCCAGGGAATCGCGCCCACCGGGCGTCCCAGCCGCGCCGCGTCCCGCGCGGTGATCAACGCGCCGCTCCCTTCGCGGCCCTGCACGACCACGACCACATCCGCGATCGCCGCGAGCAGACGATTGCGGCTCGCGAAGGTGCCCTTGGTCGCGGAGTCTCCGGGGGGGATCTCGCTCATGAGCCCGAGCGAGCGGGCGACCTTCATCTGCAGATCGGCGTGATGGCGCGGGTAGGTTTCGCCGAGCGAGGTGCCCAGCACGGCGCCGGTCGGGCCGCCGGCCTGGAGCGCTCCCCCATGGGCCGCCGCGTCGATTCCCCGCGCGAGCCCGCTCACCACGGCAACGCCACGCTCGGCCAGCGCACGAGCTAGGTCCCGCGCGACGTCGAGACCGTCCTCCGTCGCGTTCCGCGACCCCACGATCGCGGCATGAGGGCCGGCGTGATCCCACGGCCCCGCCAGAAACAACGGCTCCGGAGGATGCGCGAGATGCCTGAGTCGCTCGGGATATCCCGCGTCCGATGCACGGACCGCGCGGCATCGGCACTCCGCTTCGGCGTTCCCCCACCCCTCCACACGACCCCCGCGTCGCGCGGCGCGCTCAGCGTGCCGCCTGTTTCGCTTCGCCCTCTCCGGCGACGACGTCCTTCCACGTGAGCGGATCGTCCCCGGAGGTTTCTCCGGCGGTCTTGGTTTGCGGTGACGCGTCCTCCATCTGGCGCAGGACGAGCCCCGCGGCCTCCGGGTCTCGTTCGACCAGACCGTCGAGCGCGAAGCGCCGCGCGCGCTCGGGGAGCGCGTCGAACGCCGTCGCCAGCTGCGTCGTGGCCAGCTCGTTCCGGCACAGGAGGATCAACGCGTCCCAGACCGCGTCGCGGACGGTGCGGTTGGGATCGTTGAGCATCCCCACGAGCGGTCCCGCGGCGCGTGGGTTCCCCATCCGTCCGAGCGCCGCGACGGCCGACGCCCGCGTGTACCAAAGACCGGACCCCAGGTATCGCAGGAGCGGTTCGAAGACCGGCTCGCCCATCGTGGCCAGCACGCGGGCCGCCTGATCCCGAAGGAACCAACTCTCCTGTTGCAGCACGTCGAGGAGCACCTCGATCGAATCCTCGGTCGGATTCTGCGCGAGTTGCGTGATCCACCCCAGCTTCTCTTCCGGATCCCTGTGCCTCAGCTCTTCCCAGAGCCTCGCGACGTCCTTCGCTACCATGACTCTCGCTCCTTCGCTCCGGCGACCCCGCGGTCGCCGGCGACCCGACTCCCTCCCGACGCTCGAGCGTCGGCGCCTGTCAGCACATCCCAGACGACTGCCAGGAGGTGCTCCACACCCGCCCCCGTCACACCCGAGATCCAGCCCCCCCAATGGGTGCCCTCGAGTTGGAACGGCGGCCCCCCGCGCGCCTCGTCGCCCTTGAGGTCCGAGCGGCTCATCGCGATGACCGTGGGTTTCCTCGTTAAATCCTCGCTGTACTCCCTTAGTTCCCGATTCAGCTTCTCCACGTCTCCGGCCGGGTCCGTGGACGCGCTGTCGATCAACAGCAAGAGGGTCCGCGTCCGCTGGATGTGGCGCAGGAACTCGTGACCCAAACCCTTGCCCTCATGCGCGCCCTCGATGAGTCCGGGCAGATCCGCCATGACGAAACTCTGCTCTTCGCGCACGCGCACGAGGCCGAGATGGGGCTCGAGCGTCGTGAACGGATAGTCCGCGATCTTCGGCCGCGCCGCGCTCACGCGCGCGAGGAGCGTGGACTTGCCGACGTTCGGAAAGCCGACGATGCCCACGTCCGCGATGAGGCGAAGCTCGAGGAGGAGCTTCCGCTCTTCCCCCGGGCGGCCCGGCTCCGACGTTCGCGGCGCCTGCCGGGTCGACGTCGCGAAGCGCGCGTTGCCCCGCCCCCCGCGTCCACCCTGGGCGGCCACGAATCGCGCTCCCGGCTCCACGAGATCGACGAGAAGGGAGCCCGATTCCGCGTCCATCACCAGCGTGCCCGGCGGCACCTTGACCTCCAGGTCCTGCCCCGAACGGCCGCTCTTCCTGTTGCCCGACCCGTGCGCGCCCGATCGCGCCCTGAAACGCGCGCGGAACTGAAAGTCGAGCAGCGTGCGCAGGTGCTCGTTCACGACCAGAATCACGCTGCCGCCGTCTCCTCCGTCCCCTCCGTCGGGGCCGCCCTTCGGCACGTACTTCTCGCGGCGGAAGCTCACCGATCCCGAGCCTCCACCGCCTGCCACGACGTCGATCGACGCCCGATCGGCGAACATCGGCTATGCGCTCCTCAGCGGAGCGCTTCGACCACGGCGTCCGCGGCGGCCTGCGTTCCGACCGCCGTGGGATCATCGCGCCGCTGCTTCATATCGTACGTGACGTGCTTCCCCTCACGAACCACCTTCGCGACCGCGCGCTCCAGACGATCGGCCGCCGCCACCTCCCCGATGTGGCGGAGCAGGAGCATCCCGCTCAAGATCATCCCGAAGGGGTTCACCTTGTCCTGCCCGGCGTACCGCGGGGCGCTCCCGTGCGTCGGCTCGAAGAGCGCGACCTCATCGCCGATGTTCGCCCCGGGAGCCACGCCCAGCCCTCCGATCAGCCCCGCCGCCAGGTCGGAGATGATGTCTCCGTAGAGATTCGGGAGCACGAGCACGTCGTAGCTCTCGGGGTTCTGCACCAGCTGCATGCACATGTTATCGACAATGCGATCCTCGAACTCGATATCGGAAAATTCCTTCGCGGTCCTGCGCGCGACCTCGAGGAACAGCCCGTCGGAGAACTTCATGATGTTGGCCTTGTGCACCGCGGTTACCTTCCTGCGCCGATTTGCCCTGGCATAGGTGAACGCGTGCCGCGAGATCCGCTCCGTGGCCGCGACGCTGATCGGCTTGATGGAAATGCCGGCGTCCTCGGGGATCTCGCGCTTCGATTCCGTGCGGATCAGGTCCCGGAGCGCCAACGCTCCCTTGCTCCCGCGCTCGAACTCGATCCCCGCGTAGAGGTCCTCCGTGTTCTCGCGCACGATCACGAGATCGATGTTCTCGTAGCGCGAGCGCACTCCGGGGTAGGTCTTGCACGGGCGGACGCACGCGAAGAGATCCAGTTCCTTCCTGAGCGCCACGTTCACGCTGCGGAATCCCGTTCCGACGGGCGTCGTGATCGGGCCCTTCAGGCCGACCTTCGTGCGGCGGAGTGAATCGAGCACGCGGGCGGGAAGCGGAGTCCCTTCCTTCTGGAACACGTCGATACCCGCATCCTGGATGTCCCACTCGAACGAGACCCCGGTTCCTTCGAGGACACGGCGTGTGGCACGCGTGATCTCGGGCCCGGTCCCGTCGCCCGGAATCAGCGTGACCAGATGCGACATCGATCCCCTTTCGATCTCGGCTTAGCTTTCCACCATAACATGTTGATTTCGCGCAAACTAACAAGGGGGAGCAAGTGAGTCAAAGAAAAAGCGTTAGGACCCCGAGTCCCGCTCCTTCTTCTTGCCGCTGTCCTTGGATTCACCTTTTGGTTTAGCGGGCTCCCCGGACTCTTTGCGCTTTTGTTCCTTATAGGAGGAGGACCGGTAGTCGGTGGTGTAGAAACCGCTGCCCTTGAATACGATTCCAGCCCCTCCGCCGACGAGGCGGCGGACCTTCCCGCGGCACTTCGGGCAGCGCTTTCGGGGCGGCTCGGTCATCGACTGGAACACCTCGAATCGATGACCGCACTTGTCGCATTCGTATTCGTAGGTCGGCATCTAGCGAATTCCTCTCACATCCGATCCAGCGCGGCTTCGAGCCGGTTCAACCCTTCCTCGATGTCGCGATCCGCGATGGCGTAGGAGAGTCGCAGATGCCCTTCCATTCCGAAAGCCGATCCCGGAACGCAGACGATCCTCGCTTCGTCGATCAGAAAATCGCTCAGGCCCGCCGAATCGGACACGCCGTTTCGGGCCGCGCGGATCCTCTCGCTCAGGTCCGGAAAAGCGTAGAACGCCCCCTCCGGCGGCACGAGCTTGATCCCCTTCATCGCGCCCAGCCGGCTCACGATGAAGTCGCGGCGGCGCGCGAAGCACTCGCGCATGGACCGCACCGACTCCCTCGGACCCGTGAACGCCCGCAGCGCCGCGAACTGGGAGACGGAGGCCGGATTCGAGGTGGACTGGCCCTGCAGCCGTTCCATTCCTTCGGCGAGATCCGCCGGCGCCGCCGCGAATCCGATCCGCCATCCGGTCATTGCCCACGTCTTCGAGACGCCCCCGATCACGATCGTCCGGTCCCGAAGCTCGGGGTGAAGCGATGCGATGCTCACGTGGCGCGCCGTCCCGAAGACGAGCTGCTCGTAGATCTCGTCCGACAGAACGTAGAGCTGGTGCTTCCGGACGATCTCTCCGATCGCGCCCAGCTCCTCGCGGGTGTACACCGCTCCGGAGGGATTGTTGGGGCTGTTCAGGACGAGAACCTTCGAGCGCTTCGTGATCGCGCGCTCCAGCTCCTCGGGCCCGATCTTCATGCTCCCCCGCTTCGGGTGCACGAAGACCGGCTCCCCCCCGGTGAGGCGCACCAGCTCCGGGAACGTGACCCAGTAGGGGACCGGGCACAGCACCTCGTCCCCCGGTTCCAGGATGGTGAGGAAGGCGTTCCAGATCGCGTGCTTGGCGCCGTTGCTGACGACGATCTGGCCGGGCGCGTATTCGAGCCCGTTCTCGCGCTTCAAGCTCTCGGCGATCGCGGCGCGCAGCTCCGGCACGCCGCCGACCGCGGTGTACCGGGTGTGTCCCGCGCGGATCGCCTGAATGCCCGCCTCCCGCACGTCCTCCGGCGTGTCGAAGTCCGGCTCCCCCGCCGCGAAGGAGATGACCGAATGCCCCTGCCCGCGGAGCTCCCGCGCGCGGGCGCCGAGGGCGAGGGTCTCGGAGGGTTTCAGGGCCCGCACGCGCGCGGACAGGCGCTCCTTCACGGTTTCGTCCTCAGACGTTCTCCCAGCACTCTCGCCACGTTGGGCGGCACGAGCCCCTCGATCTCGCCGCCGTAGCGGGCGATCTCCTTCACGAGCGAGGCGTTCACGTAGGTGTACGTCTCGCTGGGCATGAGAAAGACGGTCTCGATCTCGGCGGAGAGGCGCCGGTTCATGAGCGCCATCTGGAACTCGTACTCGAAGTCCGAGATGAATCGAAGCCCGCGCACGAGCACCGGGATCTTCCGCTCGAGCGCGAAATTGACGAGGAGACCGGCGAAGGGCTCCACCGAGATGCGGTCGAGCGAGGAGACCGCGTCGCGGATCATCGCGACACGCTCCTCCTGCGTGAAGACGACTCCCTTCTCCATGCGCTCGGCGACGGCGACGGTCAGATGGTCGAACATCCGGAGCGCCCGCTGCATCAGGTCCAGATGTCCGTTCGTCACAGGGTCGAACGTCCCGGCGAACACCGCGCGTTTCATGCCCCTCCTTCCGCCCCGCGCCGTTCCGACGCGACGGCGCGATAGAACGAAACCGTTGTCTCGGAGTACGTGCGTTCGGTGGCGATCGTGAACCCCGCCGGAACGACCACGTCGGTTCCCTTCCGGCGTTCGTATACCACGAACCCGCCCCCCTCGGGCCAGGGGAGACTTTCCAGGCGCTCGAGCCACAGGCGTCCCGCGTCCCCGGCGTAGGGCGGATCGAGGAACACGAGGTCGAACGGCCCCAGGACGCCGGACGGCAGGTCGATCGAGCTCAGGTCCGCCTCGTGCACGGTGCCCCGCCCCGCCAGCCCGAGCCGGGTCAGATTCTCCCGCAGCGCCCGCGCCACGGAGCGGCTTCCTTCGAGGAACACGGCGCGCCTGGCACCCCGGCTCAGCGCCTCGATCCCGAGCGCGCCCGTGCCCGCGTACACGTCGAGCACCCTCGCGTCGGCCACCGCGCTCGGCCCCAGCACGTCGAAGACCGCCTCGCGGGTCCGGTCCGAGGTCGGGCGCACGCCGCGCGCGGGAACCTCGATCCTCCGCCCACGGAGCTCGCCGCCCACGATCCGGATCGATCCCATCTATCCGGCGCCCGCCAGGGCCGCCGCGACCCGATCGGCCACCTGCTCGGGCGCGCATCCGCCCGTGTCCACCACGGCATCCGCCGCGCCGGCGTATCCCTCGCGGCGCGCCTCGAGGAGCGCCGCAAGCCGCTCCGCGGGCGGACCGCCGCGCAGGAGCGGGCGCTCCGCCTCCCCCGGCGAGCGAAGCCGCTCCGCCGCGATCGACGGATCGACGGTGAGCCACACGACCCGCGTGCGCGCCTTCAATAGCTCCCGGTTTCCGGCCCGGCCCAGGACCCCGCCGCCGCACGCCAGGACGAGCGAGCCGCTCCCTTCGAGGGCCGAGGCCAGGGCCCGCGATTCCAGATCTCGGAAGCGCTTCTCCCCTTCCTCGTCGAGGATCGCGGGGACGGACCGGCCGGCCAGCCGTTCGATCTCCGAGTCCAGATCCACGCTCGCGCATCCCAATCGACGCGCCAGCAGTCTCGCCACCGCGCTCTTTCCCGCTCCCGGCAGACCGATCAGGGCAATGCGTGTGACCAGGGGCTCTCCTCGGCGGCCAATGAAAACGGGGCCCTTCGACGAAGGACCCCGCAGTATAACCTGTGTTTCGCGCCCGCGAAAGCGGCGCCGCCCGCTCCTAGCCCCGGGGAGTGTCTCCGAGGATCTTGGGCGTCACGAAGATCAGGAGCTCACGCTTCTGCTTGGTGGTCGAGCTCGAGCGGAACAGATTGCCCAGAAGCGGCAGGTCCATCAGGACCGGGATGCCGCGCTTCGTCGAGCTCTCGTTGCTCCGGATCAGCCCGCCGATGACGGCCGTCTCGCCGTCGTTCACCATGACGCGCGTATCCGCCATGGTCGTGTTGATGATGATGCCTCCCGCCACCGTCGACTGGGATGCGAGATCCGAGACCTCCGGGTGGACGTCCATCGTGATCCGGTTCCCGGTGTTGATGTGCGGGGTCACGTTGAGCTTGATCCCGATGGTCGTGAGCTGCGTGACCGCGTTCCCAGCGAAGTCCTGGACGATCAGGGGGATCTGCTTGCCCACCACGACCGAAGCCTCGCGGTTGTTGACCGTCGTGATGCGCGGATTCGAGATGATGTTCGCCTTGTTCTGGCTCTCGAGCGCCTGGAGCGTCGCGTCGATCGATCCGAACGACTTGATCGTCCCGAGCTGGACCACGCCGGCCGGTCCGCTCACGTCGGCCGCGTTGACATCGAGGTGCTCGGTCACGCCCGCGTCGAAGACATCCAGATTGTGGACTCCCCACCGAATTCCGAGGTCGCGCGTCGCCGAGACGTCCACGTCCACGAGGCGGGCGACGATCTCGACCTGGGGCGTCCTGGTGTCGAGGTTCCGCACCATCGCGTCGACCTGGTCGAGCTTCTCCGAGATATCGGTGATGATCATCGAATTCGAGCGATCGTCGATCTCGATGTGGCCGCGCTTGGTCAAGGTCTTCTCGACCGACTTCGTCAGCTCCTTCGCGGTCGCGTAGTTGATCGGAATGATGCGGGTCTCGAGCGGCAGGAGCTCCTCCTGCGAGCGCTCGGCCGTGCGCCGCTCCATCTCTTCCTTGCGGAGCGTGTCCAGATTCGAGATGACGATGGTCTGGCCGGTTTCGATCATTCCAAGCCCCTGCGCCTTGAGCACGATGTTGAGGGCGTGCCGCCACGGCACGTTGCGGAGTCTCAGGGTCACCTCACCCTTGACCTCCTTGCTGGCGACGATGTTCTTGCCGCTGAACTCGGCGAGGCTCCGGAGCACCGTCTGGATATCGGCGCCCTGGACGTCGAGCGACATCCTCCGGCCGTCGGACGGCGCCGTGCGGTCGGATTCCTCGACCTCCTGCTCCTTGGACGCGGGAGCGACGGGCGTGTCGACCGCGAGGACGAGGCTGTTCCCGACGCTGCTCAACGCGTACGAGGAGGGTTTCGTGAGATCCACGACGATCCGGGTGCCCGCCTCCTTGCCCCAGCCGGTCTCGGTCGCGCGGACCGCCTTGACCGAAGATCCGTCGCGGCCCGACCACTGGCGCTCGCTGAACGCGAGCTGCGTTCCCGGGCAGTCCACGACGATCCGGTCCGGAGACTCGAGGGTGAAGTCGTGATAGTTGAACGGGGCGTCGCCTTCGATGACGACCTGCGTCGCGGAACCCGCTTCCTTCATCGAGACGCTCTTGACGGTTGCCGCGAACGTCGTGGACGCGGCCAGGAGTAGCACCGCCGTCAGCGCCACAACGCTGCCGCTCCAGCGGCCCGTGCGCGCGAAGCTAGTTTCGAGTCGCATTCTTGTCACCCTCTTTGGTTTGCAGGCGGATCGACAGCGTCTGGGATTCGCCGAACGCGTTCTGCACGACCTGCAGCTCGCTCTTGCTGATCCCCGAGATGTACCCGTTCAAAACCGGGTCTCCGACACGGAGCACGTACCCATGTCCCCGGCTGTCTTCCACCAGGGCGAACTTGTCCGAGGAACCCCACATGATGCCCACGAGGTGGATGTCCCCGACATCGACCAGGGAGCCATCCGCGCTCTGGGTCGCGAACTTGCCCTCGATGAGCGACAGGAACGGATCGCGACGGCCGCCCCCGATGTACTCGTAGTGCTCGCGGGCGAAGAGCACGCTGGCGTCGACCGACTTCGGCGTCTCGCCCGTGAGGGCGCTGATCGGCGCAGCGGAGCCCGGAGCCTCGGAACCGATTGCCACCGCCGAGCCGGGAGCCTCGGCTGCGATCGACGCCGGGGCGGGAATATCGCTGGGCGCGGTCGCGACCGGCGCGGTCGCGGCCGTCTGGGGCGCGCCGGCACTCGCGGCCGGAGCCGCGCTCGCCATGAATTCCGGAGGAGCGGGAGGACCGTACTGGATATCGGTCCGGGCCCAGGAGGGCGCCGGCGGGCCGTAGAGAACTTGCGTCGGCGCGGGAAGCGCCTGAGCGGCCGGCGACGTCGCGGGCGTCGGCATCACCGGAGCCTGAGGCTCCTGACGCCGGAGCAGCATGATGCCGGCAGCGATCGCGAGCCCGACCAGAGCGATCAGGATGATCCCGAGACGGCTCTGGAAGAATCTACTTTGTGACAGCGCCAGACTGCTTGGCAGATTCATTGGGAGTCCCCTCGGCCAGCGTGTACGCGCTCGCGACGAAATCCGCCTGAACGGTTTCGTCGAGGTCGCCCTTGTTAAATCCCTTTAACCTGAGCTGCGAGACGTTCACCAGTCGACTTAGATCCGAGATCTCGCCCAGGAAGGAGCCGGCACGGTGGAACCCGCCGGTCACCGAGACCTGGACCGGGTTCTCGGTGAAGTAGGTGGAGGGCCTCGGATCGCCCGGTTTGAAGAGCAGGAAATGCACACCCGCTTCCTGTCCCGCGATCGTCACCTTGCGGAGGAGGCTCGCGACCTCCTTCTGCGATGGCAGAAGCTCCTGCGCGACCGCCCAGCGCTGGTTCAGGAGCTCGAACTCCTTCTTGAGCTCGGGAAGCCGGTTCACGAGCTGCTGTGCCTTGGTCAGCTCGCTCATCTTCTGGGTGTACTCCCCTTTCAGCGTGCCGATCTCCGCCGCGCGCGCCCGATAGTTGAAGGGCACGAAATCCGCGATCAGGTAGAAGTAGACCAGTACGCCGACGCCGGCCACGGCGAGAATCAGCTTCTGGGTTTTCGGATCCTTGAAGTCCATCGTCCTCCCCCGTGCCGCTCTGGCTACAAGGTCATCAACGCGGTGACCTTGAACTGCACCACGTTGCGTTGGTCAATGACGCCCTTCTCGGCGATGAGCAGGTCCACGGTTCCGTAGAGCGGGCTCGCCTCGAGGCGGGTCATGAAGTCGGCCACGAGCAGGTTCGAGAAGGTCACGCCTTCGATCTGAACCTTGTTCCCGGATTCCTCATAGCTCGTGAGCCACAGGTGCTCCGGCACGCACCGGCTGAGCTCGTCCACCAGCATCACGCGCTGGAGGCGCGTCTTGTCCAGATCCTGGATCACGTTCAAGCGCCGCTGAAGCTCCTCGCGTTTCTGGGTCAGGTCCTGGATCGTCTGGATCTGCGGCCTGAGCTTCGCCGACTCCTGCTCCGCGCGGGCGATATCCGACTTCAGGCGCCCGATCTGCAGAGTCTGGAATACGGAGACCGCCCCGAAGAGCGCCATGACCAGAAGCAGCACCAGGACGGGCATGAGCGAGCCGATCTTCGGCAGCGCGAAAGACCGCCTGCTCTGGCGTTCGTCCCGAGGCAGCAGATTGATGCGAATCATGGATCCCCCTATCGAAGCGCGAGGCCGATGGCGACGGTGAGCGCGGGAGCGAGGTTCTCCACCGAATCACCGTTGAACAGGGACTCGTCGTAGCTCAACTTCTGCAACGGGTTCACGACCTCCACGGGAACGTGGTGCCGGTTGTTCAGGAACTCCTTGAGTCCCGGCACGCGCGCCGAACCGCCCGACAGGAGGATCCGGTCCACGTGCTCCGTCTCGCCCGAGGATTTGAGGTACGCGATGGCGCGATCGAGCTGAACGGAGAGGTCCTCGCACGCCGCCTGGATGATCGGGGCCACGTCGATGTTCTGATCCCCGCGGCCGCGGAGCGCGTTCATCGCGTCCGCCTGGCTCACGTTGTACCGGCGCTGGATCCCCTCGACGAAGGCGTTGCTGCCGACCGAGAGATCCTTCGTGAAGTGCGGCACCTGATTCTGAACGATGTTCACGTTCGTGATCTCGGCTCCGATGTTCACGAGCGCGATGACCTCGTCGGGTCTCAGATCGTAATTGGCCTCGACGGCGTTCTGGATGGCGAAGGAGTCCACGTCGATGATCACGGGCGTCAGGCCCGCTTCGCGGATGATCTCCGCATGGTTCTGGATCATCTCCTTCTTCGCCGCGACCAGGAGCACCTGCATCTTCTTCTGATCCACGTTGGGATTGATGATCTGGAAATCGAGTGAAACGTCGTTGATGTCGTAGGGGACGTGCTGCTCGGCTTCCCACTGGATCGCTTCCTTCGCGTCTTCCTCGCTCAGGCGGTCCATGAGAATCTTCTTCACGATCACGGCGCGGCCCGAAACGGCAGTCGTGACGACGCGGTTCCGGATCTGGCGGGACTCGATGAGATTGGCGATCGCCTCCTGCACGAGCTGGCGATCCATGATCTCGCCGTCCACGATGGCTTCCGACAGCGGTTCCGAGACGCCGAAGTTCACGAGACGGTCCCCGGAGCGGTCGTGCGCGATCTCGACGACCTTGATCGAGCTGGACCCGATGTCGAGCCCTACGGTTGTCTTCTTCCTGCCGAACATGTCCGCTCCGCTATGTTGGAAGAGGTTGGTGCGCTCCGCGTCTTCGACGCAGCGGTTCGCGTGGGCCACATCGAGCAAGTTCCATGCCACGGACCGCTACACTTGCAACGTAAGCCGTTTACACATAACAGCTTACGCGACCTGCCATCGCTCGACGCGCTTTGCCATGCGCGCCGCCTGCACCGTTGCATCCCGCACGAGCGGCCATCCCTGAGCCGTCCTTCGAGCCACCGCCGGCCCAAACCCCGCCGGCTCGTCTCGCGCTCGCCAATCCTTCCCTCGGCGCGGCGTTGACCCGATCCCTCGACGCTTGCTACGTTGCGGGTCTCGTCGTACGAGGTGGATCGGCACCGGGGGCGCGTTCTTTTGCCTGATTTCGTTTCGTGGGGGCTGACGCTGGATCGGCGGGAAGCGCCCCGGTGATCGAGGGTTTCCTCCGTTTCGTCCGCAGAAATCCGCTGCTTCTCATCGGACTCTTCAGCGCGGCCTATTTCTCGTATCGGATTCTGAGGCTGCTCCACGTCGAGCGGATGATCACGGGCGGCGAGATCTCCCTCCCGCTCGACGACAGCTTCATCTATCTGCAGTACGCACGAGCCCTGGCCTCGGGGCACCCGTTCGTGTACACGCCCGGGAACGCCCCGACCACCGGCGCGACGAGCCTCCTCTGGCCATTCTTGTTATCGCCGACGCATCTCCTGAGGCTCGGACCGGCGGCCGCGATCGCCTGGTCGCTCGCGCTGGGAGCGGCCGCGCTGCTCGCGAGCGCGCTGCTCATGGCTCGAATCGGCCGCGCGCTCGCCGGGAGCTTGGGCATGCTGATCGCGGCGGGCCTCTTCCTGGGCAGCCCCCACCTGCTCTGGGGGTACATGAGCGGGATGGAGATCGGGCTCTACGCGACGGTGCTCCTCGCGACGCTCCTCATCTACGAGCGCGAGCGGGAGGAGGCGCGATTCAGGCTTCTCCGCTGGGCGCTCTTCGTTCTCGCGGCCTCGCGCCCGGAGGGCGCCGTCCTGAGCGGAGTCTTCGGCCTCGCGATGGCGTACGACCGGTGGCGCGCCGTGCGGTCGGGGTCGCTCCCCCGCTTCCTGAGCCCCGCACTCCTCCTCCCCTTCGCCGCGGCCGCCTTCCCGTTCCTGGTCAATCTGGCGATCTCGGGATCCTTTGAATCCACGAGCTCCCAGGCGAAGTCCATCTTCTCCGAGCCGCACCCCGACATCCGCCGCCACTTCATCCTCGGGTCGCCGAACGTGTGGTTCTCGATCGTGAAGGGATACCTCTCCTGGCTCCAGCTCGACCCCGGCGCGATCATGGTCACGCGCTACTGGATTCCGAGCGCCCTGGCGCTCCTCCTCTTCTCCGTGTTCTCGTTCGTGCCGCGGCGCCGCCCCTGGGTGGACGGCCGCGTCCTCCTGCTGCTCTTTCCCGCTGCCGTCCTGGTCGGCTCGCTTCCGGTCGCCTGGCCCGTCCATTTCTATCGGTACCAGCAGGGTTTCTATCCAGTCGTGCTCGCCTGCCTCGCGGCGGGAGTCGCCAGGACGGCCACGCTCGCCTGGACCCGGCTCCCACGAGTCCTGGGAGCGCCCGTGGCCGCACTGGTGGTGGCGGCCCCCCTCGTGGCCTGGTCCCCCATCGCGACCGAGTTGTACGGCGGCGTGATCGAATTCTACGGACACAACTGCGAGAACATCCTTCATCAACAGGTCCGGACGGGGCGGTGGATCGCGAAGACCTTGCCGCCGAACGCGGTCGTCGCCATGAACGACGCGGGGGCGATCGCCTACTACGGAAACCGGTCGACGGTGGATCTGATCGGGCTCACCTCGGCGGGATTCGCCAAGGCGTACCGCTCGGGGATCGGATGCATGTACGAGAGGCTGAGGCGGATGCCGCCGGGCCGCCTTCCGACCGATTTCGCGATCTACGAGGAATGGTTTCCTTCTCTCAAGGCGAGCGGAATCCTGGGCCCCGAGGCCTTTCGCGCCCACCTCGAGTTCAACACGATCTGCGGAGAGGAAGACAAGGTGGTCTTCCCGGCCACGTGGAGCGAGATCGGCGCGGCGGACTCGCTTGTGCTCGATCATCCGGAGATCGCCGACTTGAGAATTCGCGACACGCTCGACCCGGGCTGGCTCGAGGACGAACGGAGCCATGCGTGGAAGGCGTACGGCTACGAGTACGACGAGAAGCGGTCGGAGTGGAAAAGCCGGCCGTCGGTGCTCCTACGCGACATCCTACGCAAGCATGCCTACGCGGAACGCCCGTCGCGGCAGGTCGCCGACACGGGGAGAAAGGTCTTCGGATGGGAACGTTTCCGGCTCCCGCTCACGCCCGGCCGGGACGCCGTGCTGATCGTGCGAACGGACGCCTGGTACGCGAACCGTCTCGCGGTAACGGTGGATGGCGCGGCGGCCGGAACCTGGACGATCTCCCGCTCGGAATCCGTGTGGGTCGAGCCCTCGTTCCGCATCCCCGGGAGGCTGATCGTCAAGCCGCTCCCCACGATCGAGATCCGGCGCGAGGACCCGAAGGACGGCGGCGACTACGCGCCGTTTCACTACTGGGTGTACCAGTGAGCTCCGATGTTCGAGGTGAAGACGGTGTGGTTCGGAGCCAGGTACGGCATCCCGCGCGGCTTGGCCGATGCCTCGACGCTCACGCGGTCGTACGTGCCGCGATTCACGTTCTTCTGCTTCGTCTCGGTGACGATCGTGACGTGCACGCTCGCGACGCGGCTCGAGGCTCCCGGCGACGCAGGAACGCCCAGGTCCGAGGCCACCACCGTCTTCCCGTAGAAGCCGCCCGCCGGGTCGTCGCCGTTCCCCGGCGCCAGCTCGAGCTTGGCGCCCGCGGCGTTCCGGTACGAGAAGAGCGGGATGTCCCTGAATCGCACGCCGTCGCCGCTCCGCTGCGTGAGGCCGTACGCCACGATCTCACCGGTTCCGGCCACCGGGTCCGCGAGCGTGTCTCCCGGAGCGCTCGCCTTCCGGCGCAGCACGAGATCGTTGGGATTCAGGCTGGATGCCACGATCGGGTCCGACTGGTTCGAGTCGAGGAAGTAGGTCACGGTCTCCCCCACGTCGAGCCGGTGATTGCCGTTCAGGTCGAGGACGAACGTGACGCGATACTCGGATCCGGTCAGGATCGAAGGGTGCGCCGAGGGGTCCAGACCGTAGCCCGCCGAACGGAGCTCCCGGCAGATCAGGTCCGCGCCGGTGCGCGCGTTCTGGGTCGCCTCGGCCAGCTCGTTGCCGACTTGCCGGGACTTTTCTCCGCGGACGAAGATCGAGTAGCCGACCCCGGCCACGACCGCGAGCAAAGCCAGGGCCGCGATGATCTCGGCCACGGTGAAGGTCCGGCCGGGCTGCGCGCTCCGAGGGTCCATGTCCTTCGGCCCGCTACTGGACCGTCACCATGCCGGTCGGCCGCACGATCGAAAGCGATCGGCTGAAGCCGTCCGGGTTCGTGTAGATCCGTGTCCCGGACTGACTCGCGCGTCCGTCCGGGAAAAAGAGCGTCACGAGCGATTCGAACGGGTTCGTTCCCGAGTTCGTGATCGTGATCCAGGCCGGGGGCGCCACCGCGTCCTGCTTCTTCTCGCCGTCGTCCCGCACGCCGTTCCCGTTGTCGTCGTCGTACCAGGACCACCCCTTCACGGTCTCGTCCCAGGTGAGCACATAGTTGTTGTTCTCGCTGATCGCGCGCTGCCGGACCACGCGGATCATCGTGGCGGTCTGCTGGATCCGACCGTTGAGATCCATCGCGCGCAGGAATTTGTTGACGCCGGGAACCGCGATCGCCGTGCAGATTCCCGCAATCACGAGGACGACCACCAGATCGGGCAGCGTGAACCCGCGCGCGACTTGCCGCGGAGCCGGCCGGGTCAAGGCAGGAATGACTGGTAGAAGCGGAGGAGCGGCTGGCCGAAGAGGCAGAGGGCGATGGCCGCGGGCGCGAGAAACGTCCCGAAGGGAATCGCGGTCCGGCGCCCGCCCTTTCCGCGCGCGATGAGGAACACACCGAAGACCGAGCCCGCGAGGGAGGCAAGGAAGATCGCGCCGAAAACGCCGCCGACCCCGAGGAAAGCGCCCATCATGGCGGCCAGCTTCACGTCCCCTCCCCCCATGCCGGCCACTCCGGTGGCGCGCTCGTACAGCGCGCCCACGAGCCAGAGGCTCACGCTGCCGCACACCGCGCCGAGCGCCGCGCCCGCCAGCCCCGGCGGCGCGAAGACGCTCGCGGCGAGACCCAAGCCGACGCCGGGAATCGTGACGGCGTCGGGGATGGTCCGGGTGTCGAGATCGATCCACGCGACGGCGAGGAGCGCGAGCAGGAACAGCGCCTGCGGCACGAGCACGAGCGGATCCGCGACGCGTCGGACGAGGAGCCAGAGCAGTACCCCGGACAGAAGCTCGATCACCGGATAGCGCCATGAGATCGCCTTCTTGCAGCGGCGGCAGCGGCCACGCAGGATCAGGAACGATAGAATCGGAACGTTGTCCCAGGGCGGGATCTTCGCCTTGCAGCGAGGGCAGCGCGACGGCGGGGTCACGATGGACTCCCCGCGCGGGAGCCGCTCGATCACGACGTTCAGGAAGCTGCCCAGGATCAAACCGAAAGCGAAGGCTACCGCCTGCACGAACACATTCGATTCCATCACATCGCTCCCAGTCTCAGGAGCTCGCGCCTCGCGACCTCCTGCATGTAGGGATTGGCTGTCGCGAGCACCTGCTTCCACAGGAGGACCGCCATGCCCACGTTCCCCGCCTTCTGATTCGCGAACGCCGCAAAGCGTGCGACGTAGTCGGGTCTCCCGGGCATCCGGCTCGCCCAGGTGAAGAACCGTGCCGCCGAGGCGTAGTCACGGCGGCAGACGTAGTGAAGAAATCCCGTCTCGAACGTGAGTCTCCAGCTCGTCGGGTTCTCGCGCAGGCCCATTTCCAGGATTTCAAGCCCGCGCGACGGCTCCTTCATCTCCTGCGCGAGCACGAACGCGCCGAAAACGTACGCCTCGATGAATTGAGGATCCAGCTCGGCCACGATCTCGACCACGTGGCCGATCATGTCGAATTTCTGGTCCGTGAGCCTGTGCTCACCATAGTACTGCACGCCGCGGAGCCAGGCGATGTCGGCCGCGGCGGTCTCGTACCCGAGCGCCGCCTGGCGGACCATGAACCCGGACGGATAGAAGAGCAGCTCCTCGTCCCGCGAGCCGGAGACGCGGGAGCCCATGGCGGCGTGAAGGAAGCCGGAGCCCGCCAGGAAGAGCGCCGCGAGCGCCAAACCCAAGATTCCGCCGCGATCCAGACGAGGCGTCACCGGAACTCCCGTCTCCGGAAGATGGTCCCGGCAAGGACCATCATCCCGATCATGTAGAGCAGGGCGTAGGCGATCCCGAAGCCCATCCGCTCCGGCCCCACGGACGAGCCGTGCACGACGAGACCCCGAACGTTGAAGACATCGAGGTGTGGCAGGAGCCAGTACGCCGCCTCGGTCACCGTCTTCACCATGCCCGGCGCCCCCTGGGACGCGAAATAGTGCAGATCCTCGGCGAAGTGGCCCGCGACGGTCGCCGCGATCGCGAAGAAGGCGGTCAGCGCCGGAGTCGTGAACGACGAGAAGAAGACGACGACCGCCGTCATGATCCCAAGCTCCATGATGTTGAGCGCGGCGGCTCCCAGGATCTGCCACGGCGTATCCCGGTACGCCACCGTCACCACGGCGAGGAGGATTCCGGTCATGCCCGCGAGGAGCATCGCCGTCGTGACCCAGAGCCCGATGAACTTGCCGAGCAGGAACTCCTCGCGCCGGATCGGCTTTGCGAGGATCGAGTAGATGGTCTTCCGCTCGAGCTCCTTGTGGAGAAGGCTCGAGCCGAGAAACACGCAGAGGACCGCGGCGAGGAGCGAGGACCCCGCGAGTCCGAAGTCGATGACCACCTTCCGGCCCTCCCCCAATGCGAGCGGCGAGAGCACCTGGGACCCGAGCAGGAGCGTCATTCCGAAGAGCACCAGCACCAGAACCACGCGCTCGCGGGCCACTTCGCGGAGCGTATTGTGGGCGATCGCGAGGACGCGGGTCATCGAGGCGCGCCCCCTTCCGCCCCGAGCGTGCGCACGAAGTGATCCTCGAGGCTCTCGCGGCGCGGCTCCACCGAGCGGATCCTGGCTCCCTCGTGCGTGAGGTCCCGCAACACTTGCTGCAGGGCGGATTCCTCGGACACGCGCACGATCCAGTGCTGCCCCAGGTGATCGACCCGGTGCCCCTGCGATTTCAGCGCGGCGACCCTCGGACCGGCAAGGGCGTCCACCCCGATCTCCCATTCCATGATTCCGTCCGAAAGAAGCCCCTTCACCGACCCGACCTCGAGCACGCGGCCGCGGTGGAGGATCGCGACGCGGTCGCACAGGGATTCCGTCTCCGAGAGCACGTGCGAGCTCATGAGAATCGTGGTCCCCTGGTCCCGCTCCTCGCGGAGGAGATGTTTCAGCTCAGCCCGTCCGATCGGGTCGAGACCCGACATCGGTTCATCCATCACGAGGAGGGTCGGCTCGTTCAGGAGCGCCTGACAGACGCCGACCCGCTGCGTCATGCCCTTCGAGAACTTGCGGAGCGGTTTCCGGGAATGGGCCGAGAGTCCGAGACGGTCCAGAAGGGCCATCGAGCGGCGGCGCCTCGCATCGGGCCTGATGCCGAAGAGCTCGCCCACGAGTTCCAGATATTCGGTCGCGGTGAGATGGTCGTAAAAGCAGGGATTCTCGGGGAGATAGCCGAGCCGCTTGCGCGCGTTCGTGTCCCAGGGGTCGCGCCCGTCGATGCGCACGGTCCCGCGCGTCGGTCGCGTCAGCCCGAGGATCATCTTGATGGTCGAGGTCTTCCCCGCTCCGTTCGGTCCCAGAAGGCCGAAGATCTCGCCGCGCTCGAGCGAGAGGGTAACCCCGTCCACCGCCGTGAACGGCTTCAAGGTCATCGGATCCCGGTACACTTTCGAGACCGAATCGAGTCGCACGATGGACAGCGGATCGATTTCGGTCAGCGTGCTTTGCGAAGCGAAGCCCGTCCGCTGCGCCCGGCCGCCGCGCGAGTTGTCGCGCTCCTGGCTCATGATTGCCGCTTCCCCCTGAGGTGGTGTCTCTGTCCGGCCCTAGAGGCCGCAAGTCCTGTGCCACCCCGAATCGGTGCATTCCCGGCGCCGCCTCGACGACGCAACCCCCTCAGAAAAAAGAAGACGGCGGGCTCCTTGGAACGGAACCCGCCGCCAGGTACTTGACCGGCGATTAGCCGTTGGTCAACGTCAGGGTCAGGAGAGCCGTCTTGCCATAACCCTTGATGGTGTAGCCCGTGGTCGCGGCCGGGTTGGCGCCGAAGATGCCCTGCGCCGCCGGATCCGCACCCCACGTCGCGGCGCTGTTCGCGCCCGTGAACGGGTTCTTCGGCCACGTGCCGGCCGGGAAGTTCGCAAGCACGGCGGCGTTGTCCGCGGCCACCGGGTACGTACCGGTGTTCTTCACCGCGAAGTCTTCGCACGCCAGCTGGAAGCTGTGCATGTTGGCCTTCACGCTCGCCTCGCGAGCTCTGTCCTGCATCGCGATGAAGTTCGGAATCGCGATCGCCGCCAGGATCCCGATGATCACAACCACGATCATCAGCTCGATCAGGGTGAAACCTTTCTGATTGCGAAACATGTTCTCCTCCATTTGTTGGATGACGCTTCCTGTAATTAGCCGTTGGTCAGCGTCAACGAAACCAACGCGGTCTTGCCATAACCCTTGATGGTGTAGCCCGTGGTCGATACCGGGTTGGCGCCGAAGATGCCCTGCGCCGCCGGATCCGCACCCCACGTCGCGGCGCTGTTCGCGCCCGTGAACGGGTTCTTCGGCCACGTGCCGGCCGGGAAGTTCGCCAGCACGGCGGCGTTGTCCGCGGCCACCGGGTACGTACCGGTGTTCTTTACCGCGAAGTCCTCCACCGCGAGCTGGAAGCTATGCATGTTGGCTTTCACGCTGGCCTCGCGAGCTCTGTCCTGCATCGCGATGAAGTTCGGAATCGCGATCGCCGCCAGGATCCCGATGATCACAACCACGATCATCAGCTCGATCAGCGTGAAACCTTTCTGATTGCGAAACATGTTCTCCTCCGTTTCGGGTTAGCCGTTGGTCAAAGTCAGCGGCAGAAGTGCCGACTTGCCATAGCCCTTGATTGTGTAGCCCGTGGTCGAGACCGGGTTGGCGCCAAAAACGCCTTGCGCAGCCGGATCCGCGGCCCACGTTGCGGCGCTGTTCGCGCCTGTGAACGGATTCTTCGGCCACGTGCCGGCCGGGAAGTTCGCCAGCACCGCGGCGTTGTCCGCAGCCACCGGGTACGTCCCGGTGTTCTTTACCGCGAAGTCCTCCACCGCCAGCTGGAAGCTGTGCATGTTCGCCTTGACGCTGGCTTCGCGCGCTCGGGCCTGCATGGCGACGAAGTTCGGAATCGCGATGGCCGCAAGAATTCCGATGATCACGACTACGATCATGAGCTCGATGAGAGTGAAGCCCTTCGGGGTGTTCATGTGCTGCACCTCCTCTCGGTCCAGTCCTCCTTGACCTGATTCAGCGTCCTTCGTACCTACCGCGTGATAGTCAGAGCAACCGATATGCCACGGAGCTCGAAGCGTCGGAAGGGTTGTGCTTCCATGTACTTCCATGGGTGACGTCGCGGGCACTAGGAGCGGAAAGTAGGGGTTTCGCGCAGGATGCACGGGGCAACCCGTCCATTCTGCATATTGCATGATCCAACGTCGCACCGGTCAAATTGCGACCGCTCGTTTTCGCATCAGGGCCGCACGCGGGCCCGAAGAGGAGGCGCGGTTTACTCGGTGAGCATTCCCGCGCTTTCTTTCAGCAGCCCGTAGGAGATCAATTTCCGGTACAAGGTCGAGGGATTGATGCCCAGGATCTCCGACGCCCGCTTCTTCTGGCCGCCGGTGTGGTGTAACACCTTCAGGATGTACTCGCGTTCCAGCTCTTCCAGCGTCAAATTCGGATTGTCGATGACCAGGCTGCCCCGGCCCTTGCCGCCCTGGACCACGCGCTCGGGAAGATCCTCCGGGGAGATCACGCCGTCGTCGGTCAGGATGACCGCCCGCTCGATGACGTTCTCGAGCTCTCGGACGTTGCCGGGCCAGTCGTAGGCCATGAGGCAGTCGCGCGCCTCCTTTGAAATCGTCTTCATCTCCTTCGGGCCGGCGAGCTTCTTCAGGAAGTGCTCCACCATCTCCTCGATGTCCTCCTTGCGCTCCCGGAGGGACGGAAGCCGGATCTGGATCACGTTCAGGCGGTAGAAGAGATCGGCCCGGAAGCGACCCTCGGCGACCGCCCGCTCGAGGTCCGCGTTGGTCGCCGCCACGAGCCTGACGTCGATCTTCCGGGGCTTGGTGCCGCCTACCGGAATGATCTCCCTCTCCTGTAACGCCCGGAGGAGCTTCACCTGCGTCGCGGGCAGGGTCTCTCCGACCTCGTCCAGAAAGAACGAGCCGCCCCCCGCGACCGCGAGGAGCCCTTCCTGGTCGCGCACGGCGCCTGTGAACGAGCCCTTCACGTGCCCGAACAGGTTGGATTCCAATAGATCTTTAGGAAGGGCGCCGCAGTTGATCGAGACGAACGGACCGTCGGCGCGTTTGCTCATGTAGTGGATGCGCTTCGCGATCAGCTCCTTGCCGGTCCCGCTGTCCCCGACGATCAGGATCGTGGAATCGGAATCGGCGACCTTTTCGACGAGCCGCAGCACCTTCTGGATCTGCTCGCTGTGCCCGATGATCTCCTTGGTGTCGTCGGTGCGCTTGAGCTGCCGCTTCAGATACACGTTCTCCGACTGGACCCGGCGCATGGCGATCGCGTTCCGGATCACCAGGCGGATCTCGTCGTTCTTCGCGCTCTTTTCGAGGTACTGGTAGGCCCCGCGGTTGAGCGCCTCGATGGCGGACTTCTGCGAGGCGAACGCCGTGCGTATGACCACCGGAATGCTCGGGTCGAGCTTCTTGATGCCCGACAGCACGCCCAGGCCGTCGATCTCTCCCGGCATCTTGATGTCTGTCACGACGACGTCGAAGTTCTCCTCCTCGGCCTTGTGGAGGGCGTCGCGACCCGAGGTGGCCACGTGTACTTCGTATCCTTCCTTGGAAAGAAGGATCGAAAGAAACTGGACCATGCTCTCTTCGTCATCGACGATCAGTATTTTTTCGCCGCTCACCTGATTGACCTCGCTCGACAAGGGGTTTACGCCGCGTGGGCGACGGTTCGCGCCGTGCTCGTGACGCGTGGGATCCATAACCGCATTGTGGTTCCCGCTCCGAGACGGCTCTCAACCTCCAGGGCGCCTCCATGGCGTTCCACGATGCGGTTGGCGATCGCGAGCCCGAGCCCGGTCCCGCCCCGCTTCGTGGAGTAAAACGGCTCGAAGATCATCTCGATCTCCGGAGCAGCAATCCCGATTCCGTTGTCCTGCACTTCGACGCACGCGAAGGGGGAGGACGGTGGGGCCGAGGAGCCCGCCGGGCGCTCGCGCGGAGATACGATCCGCACGTCCACCTTTCCATCCGTCTCCACCGCCTCGAGCGCGTTCAAGATCAGGTTCATGAGCACCTGACGCATCTGATCGGAATCCACCTGCACGCGCGTGTCCTCCCCGCGGCCGATGAAACGCAGGGCCTTGCCCTCGGCGCTCGGGTGGCGCTGCGCGACCTCGACGACGTCCTTGATCCACTCCACAAGCTCCACGGTCTCGCACTTCAGCGGACGCTCGCGCGCGTAATCCAGCAGCTCACGGATGAAGTTGTCGAGACGCTCCGACTCCCTCACGATCAGATCGAGGAGCCTCGCGTTCTCTCCCTTCACGTTGAGCTCCCGCTGCAGCACCTCGACCGACCCACTGATCGGGTTCAGGCAGTTGCGGATCTCGTGCGCGATTCCGGCCGAAAGCTCGCCGATCGCCGCCAGGGTCTCGCGGCGGCGGATCCGATCCTCCAGGGCCCGCACCTCCGAAAGGTCCTGGAAGAGGCCGATCACGCCTCGCCTCAGGCCGCCCGGATCACGCAGGAGGCTCGTCGACATCCCGAGCGGGACCTTCGTGCCATCCGGCTTCTCGATGTCGACCTCCGCGCGTGACGATTGGGTCCCGTGCTCCAGCGCGTCCCGCATGCGGTCCGTGAAGTCCTTGAGCCGCGGACCAAAGGCGTCCACATACGCGCGCCCGCGGATCGCATCCACGGCGCAGCCTGATATCTCCGAGGCGGCGCGGTTCCAATGCCGCACGATTCCGTCGGCATCCACCGTGACCAGCCCGCTCGACATGTTTTCCAAGATGCTCTCCGTGTCGAAGAGCGCGCGGTTCAGCTCCTCCCGCGCGGTCTCCAGCTCCCGGTTCCCTTCCTTGAGACGCCGGCCCAGGTACCCGCCGATGACCCCCACGACGAAGAGCAGGGGCACGTAGAGCAGCATCCGCAGCAACATCGCCGCGTCCCCCAGCCCCTGCGTCAGCCCGTAGGGCGTGGTCGGCATCAACCCCTGCAGACCCGCTATGTAAAACCCCGCGTACGCCAGCGACGACAGAGCCGCCAGCAGCACCCCGCCACCGACCGAGAGGAAAATGCCCCCGAGCAGCGGCGACAGAAGATAGAGCGGCACGAACTGGCTCTCCGCCCCGCCCGTGAAGAAGACCAGATACGACGTGGTGGCCACGTCCACCAGGAACTGGGTGGCCAACAGATTTCTCGAATCACCGCCGCTATTCAGGACCCGCCGGTAGGCGAGCGCGAGAACCCCGACCGTGAGGAGCAAGAACACGAACGGAAACTGACGATCGATGCCGAGCGCGCTTCCCGAGAAGGCCACCGCCATCAGGGTGACCAGCACGAGCAGCGCGACGCGGCCCAGAATCACCGCCCGGACCGCGAGGCCGAGGTGGGGATCCCGCTCGACCCCGGAATCTGGGCGGTATGCCGCCATCCCGGACTTCTAGTGACCGCCGGCGACGACGTTGATCAGCTTGAACATCGGCAGGTACATGGCGATCACCATCCCGCCGACGATTCCTCCCATGACCACGATCATGATCGGCTCGATCAACGACGTCAGCGAGTCCACGGCCGTGTCGACTTCGTCGTCGTAGAAGTCCGCGATGCGCGTGAGCATGTCGTCGAGCGCGCCCGTCTCCTCGCCGACCGAGATCATCTGCACGACCATGGGAGGGAATACGGTCGAGTTGCGGAGTGGGGCGGAGATCGTCTCCCCCTCGCGGATGCTTGCGCGCGCGGCATGATCGCGTTCTGGATCACCTTGTTTCCCGCCGTGCGCGCGGTGATCTCGAGGCCGTTCGAGGATCGGGACGCCGGAGGAGATGAGCGTCGCCGAGCGTGCGCGTGAACCGGGCGACCGCGCCCTTGCGCAGGACGTCGCCCATCACCGGTATCTTCAGCAACCAGGTGTCGATCAGCAGCCGTCCGCCGTCCGTGAGGTAGTAGCGCTGCACTCCCGCGGCGCCGCCGACGATCACGCCCAGGAGGACCCACCAGAAGGTGCGAAGGAACGTGCTCAGCCCCATGACGATCTTGGTCGGGAGCGGCAGGTCGCCGCCGAACTCCGTGAACATCCTGGCGAACGTGGGAATGATGAAGATGAGCATGAAGGCCGTGGCGAGCAATGCGACCGTGAGCACGACGGACGGGATAGATCATCGCGCTCTTGATCTTCCGCTTGAGCGCCTCGGCCTTCTCGATGTACGTCGCGAGGCGCTGGAGGATGTTGTCCAGAATACCGCCCGGCTTCGCCCGCCTCGACCATGTTCACGAAGAGCTCATCGAAGACCTTGCTGTGTTCCTTGTTGCCGAGCGCTTCGGCGAGCGTGGTGCCCGCCTCGACGTTCCGCATGACCTGGGAGATGACGTTGCGGAAGGCCTGCTTCTCGGTCTGCTTGGCAGAATGTCCAGACACTGGACGAGCGGAAGCCCGGCGTTGATCATGGTCGCGAATTGGCGCGTGAAGATGGCGAGGTCGCGTCGTCGACACGACGGACCCGAACTTGGGTATCGCGAACTTCATGTCCGCCTTCTTCTCGCGGACGGACGAGATGATGATCCGGCGCTTGCGAAGCGCCGAAAGCGCTTCCTCCTGGCTTTCCAGAGTCAGCTCGCCGGTCTGGATCTCTCCGCCGACCGTGCGGCCCTTCCATACATAGACTGGCACCGCGTTCCCCCTTCTTCAGCGCCGACTAGGCGGCGACGTGAACCCCGACCTTTTCGAGCATCCCCTCCAGCTCCTTGACGTCGGAGCTGCGGCCGAGCGCCTCATCCAGCGCGATCTGCTTTCCGATGTATGCCTGGAACAACGCCTGGTTCATCGTCTGCATCCCGTGCTTCGTGCCTGCCTGCATCAAGCTGTAGATCTGATGGATCTTCCGCTCCCGGACAACGGCGCGCACGGCCGGCGTGCAGATCAGAACCTCGGCGACCATGACCCGCCCGGGCCCTTTGGCCCTCGGGATGAGCTGCTGCGTGACGACGCCCTCGAGCACGAACGCGAGCTGGGAGAGCACCTGCTGCTGCTGCGTGCTGGGGAATGCGTCCACGATGCGGTTGATCGACTCGTACGCCGAGTTGGTGTGCAGCGTCGCGAGCACCAGGTGACCGGTCTCGGCGATGGTGAGGGCCGCCGCCATGGTCTCGAGGTCGCGCATTTCACCGATGAGGATCACGTCCGGGTCCTGGCGCAGCACGTACTTGAGCGCGGTGACGAACGTCGTCGTGTCGGAGTTGATCTCACGCTGGTGCACGATGCATTTCTTGTGGTGATGGACGTATTCGATCGGGTCCTCGATCGTGATGATGTGGGCGGCCCGCGTCGTGTTGATGAGGTCGATCATGGTCGCGAGCGTCGTGGACTTGCCGCTTCCGGTCGGCCCGGTCACGAGCACGAGCCCCTTCTGTTTGGTCGTGAAGTCGCGGACGATCTTTGTGAGTCCGAGCTGCTCGAACGAGAGGATCTCGTACGGGATCTGCCGAATTGCCATCGACGTGACGCCGCGCTGCAGGTAGACGTTGGCGCGGAAGCGACTCAGAGCCGGGGACGCCGAACGAGAGGTCCAGCTCATGGGTCGTCTCGAAGCGCTTGCGCTGTTCCTCCGTCAGCACGCTATAGGCAAGCTGCTGGGTCAAGTTGGGTGTCAGGGGAGGGTGCTGCATCGGCATAATGGAGCCGTCCACTCGTACTTGTGGAGGAACTCCCGCCGAGATGTGCAGATCCGATGCCCTGAGCTTGATCATTTCATCCAGCAGCTGGCGAAGCGAAACCATGGGTTCCCTCCGTGGGGCGGCTTATCAATTGTCGGTCGCTGTCTCTTTGAGAACCTCTTCGGCCGTCGTAATCCCCTTCTTTAACTTCATTAAGGCGTCTTTACGGAGGGTCAGCATCCCGTCGGCCACCGCCTGCTTCTTGATGGCTGCCGTCGAGGCGCGGTCGAGGACCTGATCCCGGATCGTCGGCGACATGGGGAACACCTCGTAGACGCCGCACCGGCCCTTGTATCCGGTGTTGTTGCAGTCGACACAGCCCTTCCCCTCGGCGAATCCCCCCTTCTGGAGATCGGCGTCGGTGAGTCCCAGCTCGCGAACGACTTCGGGGTGAAGTCGAATGTCGACCTTGCAGGACTGACAGACCTTTCGAAGGAGGCGCTGGGCGCAGATCAGGTTCACCGCGGAGGCCGACGAGGAAGGGCTCGATCCCCATGTCGATGATTCGATTGATGGTGCTCGGCGCGTCGTTCGTGTGGAGCGTCGAGAGCACGAGGTGGCCGGTCAAGCGCCGCCTTCGTGGCGATTGAAGCCGTGTCGAGGTCGCGGATCTCACCGACCATGATGATGTTGGGGTCTTGGCGGAGGAACGCTTTGAGCGCGGCCGCGAACGTGAGCCCCATCGTCCTCGTGGATCAATACCTGGTTGACCCCTTCGAGGTTGTACTCGACCGGATCCTCGGCGGTCATGATGTTCGTCTCGGGCACGTTGATCTTGGAGAGAGCGGAGTAGAGCGTCGTCGTCTTGCCGCTTCCGGTCGGTCCCGTCACGAGCACCATGCCGTAGGGCTGCGCGATGGCTCGGTTGAAATCGGAGAGCGCCTGCTCCTGGAACCCGAGCTTGTTCAAGTCGATGTTCAGGTTGCCCTTGTCGAGGATACGCATCACGACCTTCTCGCCGAAGATCGTCGGGAGACTCGAAACGCGGAGGTCGATCGTGCGTCCGAGGAGCCGCAACTTGATGCGCCCGTCCTGTGGGACGCGGCGCTCGGCGATGTCCAACTCGGCCATGATCTTGAGACGGGAGATGATCGCCGCTTTCATGCGGAAGGGAGGGGCCATCATCTCGTAGAGCGTTCCGTCGATCCGGAAGCGCACGCGCAGCATCTTCTCGTAGGGCTCGATGTGAATGTCGCTCGCGCCCTTGCGCACGGCGTCCGTGATGAGCGAATTGACGAGCTTGACTACCGGGGCCTGCTCCGCCTCGCCGAGGAGGGTGACGTCGGGCGCCTCGTCTTCCGTCTCCTCGATGACCTCGATGTCGTCTTCCATCCCCCTCATCACGTTCTCGAACGACGCCACCGAGTCGTAGGCCTTGTCGATGGCCTTCTTGATGGCCGCCTCGGGCGCCACGACCGGCTGCACCTCGAATCCAGTGATGAACTTGATGTCGTCGATCGCGAAGATGTTGCTCGGATTGGCCATGGCAACGGTGAGGCGCCGGCCGCTCCGGGACAGGGGCACGATCTGGAACTTGTTGGCCACGTCGCCGGGAATCAGCTTGGTGACGCTCGGGTCCGGGACGAAATTGACGAGGTCGACGCTGGGGACCGAGTAGAGCGTCGCGAGGAACTTCGAGAGGTTTTCTTCGGAGATCGCGCCCAGCTTGACGAGCGCCTGAGTGATGCTGCCGCCACCGGTCTTGATCTGCTGCTGCGCCTTCTGCAGCGCGTCCGGGGCGATCAGCTTGGCTTCCAGCAGTTTCAGGCCGACGTTTTCCTGCTGCATCGGTCGATTTCCCCTACATGTTTTGGTTCGGTCGAGGTGTGGCGGGATCCCCGTGCCTGGAGGGCGCGGGTCGGGCGGGAAGGACTTTCGCAAGTCCGGTGCCAGGAGAGGCGGGCGGTGCGATTTGCGGGTCAGTGCGCGGAGATCCAAGGGATTGCGGGAACCGGGCGCGGCGTTTTGAGTCGCGCGGGGCGTGCGAGCGGCACGCAGCGGTGCAAAATGCATCGGTCAAAACCCGGTCAGCGAGTCACCTCTGTTCGCGGCCGGAAAGGAAAGATACGCGCGGATCCGCTCGAGCGTCCTCGGGCCGATGCCGGGGACGCGAAGCAGTGCCTCGGGCGAAGAAAAGAGCCCTGTTCGACCCCGATCGGCGACGATACGCGCGGCGAGCGCGGGCCCGATCCCCGGCAGGCGCTCCAGCTCGCCTTCGCTGGCTCGATTGGGGTCGATCCTCCCCACCGGCACGCCGCGCGGAACCGGCGCGCGGCGCCCGGGCGCGGAATCCGGTTGCGACGCGCTCCCATGCTCCTCGGCCCCGGAGCCCCTCGGGTCGCGGGTCGTGAGCTCGCGCACGACGTCCTGAAACCGCTCCTCGTGGCTCCGCCTCCACTCGCGGAACCCCTGTCCGATCAGAAGCGCCGCGATCGCGAACACGAGACCGGCGCGCATCTCCCTTCCCCACACGTCCCGTTACCCCACCGGGGTCAGTCCAAGAGATTCCACGTGACGCCGGCCTGCACGATTCTCCCCGGCATCGCGGCTCCGTCCGGCAGCGTCGGGTCCCACATCGCGCTTCCGGGTCTTCGATCGAATGCGTCGCGCACCCGCACGTACGCACCCGCCGAGCCGAAGTCGGCGGAAAGGGATCCGTCCCACGTCACCACACCCGTCTCGCGAATGAGACCGCGCCTGGGCCCCCGCGCGTGCGATTCGACCCCGAGCCGGAGGGGCAGGTCCCCCTGGAACAGGACGAGCTTGAGCTCGACCGCGGCGTCGATCGCCCGCCGGGGAGGGGAGCCGCTCCGAGGAGACAGGGAATCGGGCCCTCCACGGATCCACCCCACGCCGCGGGAACGGATCGCCCCTCGGCGGAATTCCCAGCCGATCGCGCCATGAGAGAGCCGGCCCGACCCGCGCGCGCCCGCGACCGACGAGACCCGATAGACGCCTCCCGACGTGTCCGCGCTCACGTTCCACCCGAAATCGTCGGTCACGCGGCGGTAGGATCCGGAGCACTCGACCGTGAACCCTTCGAAGAGGTCGAAGCCGGCCGAACCGATCGCACCGGTGAGGCGGCGCGGCTTGAGTCCAGGATTCCCCGAGCGGAAGATCTCGCTCGCCTGGAAGGGATATCCCGGACTCGAAAAGAGGGCGCGGAGCCTCGGCGGCGTGAAGAGATCCATATAGGAGGGGCGATCGTTCGCCGACTCCAGATCGAGGCGGCCGCGCACGTGGCGCGTCTTGCCCCAGACGGAAGCCCTCGCGTCCCAGAACCCCGGCTGCGCCTCGCGGACGTCGTACGCCGCGTCGAGGCCGGCGCCCGCCCCGGAGCCGAGCGCGAAACGGCTCCCCGCGTGCACGCGCGCCTGGCCGCGGCGAGGCTCGAACGCGGGCAGCGAATCGGCGCGGAAGAGGACCTTGCGGGACGCGGCTTCGATCGAAGCGACCCAGGTGAGCGCGGACGTGGCACGCCAGGTCGCGGATCCGTCCACGCCGACCGCGGGGAATTCCCAGCGCTCGCGCGAGCCTGCCTCCGGAGAGAGATTCAGGTCGGAGGACTGGATCCAGGTCTCCTTCTCGGAGGAGAGCCGGATCCGCAACGCATCACTCGACCGCGATGCCTCGCGCACGGCGCTGAGTGCCAGGTGACGGCGATCCCATTCGCTCTCCCCACCGCGCTCCGGCGGCGTTCCGGCCGAGTCCTCGATGGTGCGTTCGTACAGGGATCCTTCCAGGTCGAATCGATGCCCACCCACGCGCCCCAACTCGGCGCGCAATTCGTAGCGCGCCGACTCGGTTTCCTTGAGCGGCGTCCATCCATTCGCCTGGTTCCTGCCGTAGGAAGCGTAGAACCGCCGGTGGAATGCGGTGGTCTGGAACCGAATCCCGGTGAGCTGCCCGTTTCCGGTTCCCTTCTGATAGAGGAGGGTCGTTTTCGAGCCGCCGGCCGTGTCCATGCGCGCGGCGCCGAAAACCGGCCCTTTCGGAATCGGACGGCTCAAGGCCTCCCCGGGACCGCGAAACGACGCGCGCTCGACGGGAAACTCGATCGCGTCCAGGTCGAGCGCGTCTGTGGGGTCGCCTCCTGGGTCGTTCAGTGCGAACGCCAGCGACGGCGCGCCCCAGCCGAGCGCGACCGAACCGATGAGAGGCTCGTCGGTGGTGCCCTCGAACCCAGGGCCCGCCCCGTCGAGGCGGAGCGGTCCTCCGCCGCCGGGCACGAGCAGCGACCCCTGGGTCGGACCGGACAGCGGAAGCGCCACCGCGATCGCGGCGCGCCTCAGGCGGACAGCGTCCGCGAGCGACGCGGCACCGAGCTTCCGCTCCGCGTGCATGACGATCGACGGCACGGCGGGAGCGCCGGCGCTCGCGCTGTCCGCCGCGGGCGGCGCGGGGAGCACGCTGTCGGCCGGAGCCGCCACGCGCGGCACGGCCGCGGGTCCCGCTGCCAGCGCCACGCCCATCGGCCCCGCGACGAGGGCACCGGAGATCACGGCCGCGGCCGCCACGACGCGCAGCGCGATCTCAGCTCGCATGCCGCGCCGCCATGGGATGCTGCCTCAGCCACGGGATCGCGAGGTTTCCCACCAGGCCGAAGATCACCAGATTGGACGCGAGGTGTTGCACCGCCGGAAGCAGGCCGAGCGCGAGCGCGACCGTCAGGGATCCGAACGCGATTCCCTGCGCGATGTTGGTCAGCGCGTCATAGAGGAGCGTGCACACCGCTCCGCACGCGAGCAGGATGGCGAGCCGGACGCGGAGCGCGCGCGGCGAGTCGGAAAGGCGGAACAGCGTGGGCCCCGCGACGCCTCCGATGAAGCCGACCAGCGCCCCGCCCAGGATCTGGGCCGCGAGGATCCAGGGGTGGGGCGGCCCGTAGGGATTCGCGACGCTGAAGACCAGACGGGCCACGGCGCCGATCCAGATTCCCCACGCGGGTCCCGCGAGCATGCCGGACAAGAAAACCGCCACGGTGAACAGCTCCACAAAGAAGAGGTACGGGAACAGAAGCAGCTTCGCGTAGCCGCACGCGATGGAAAACGCGATGAGGGAGGAGCTCAGAACGATGGTCCGCATCGTGAGGAGGCGAAGCAAAGCTACCAGATGAATCGAGGGGGCGCAACGTCGCTCCGGGGGCGAGCCCGGACCGCCACGCGCGGGCGGGAACGGCTACGAACGCGAGCGGGCGGGGCGACGCGCCCGAAGCGTCGCGTCCAGCGGCGGCAGGATCTCGTCCGGCACCGCCACGCTTCCGATCACGATGCCGGGCGTGCGCTCCCCGTGGTAATCGGTGCCGCCCGTCATGAGCAGCCCGTGGAGATGGGCGTATCCGCGGTAGCGCTCCACGGCGATCGCGTCGTGCTTCGAATGCCACACCTCGATGCCGTCGAGCCCGCGCCGCGCCCAGGACGGAATCAGGTGGTCGCGATTCAGGGTCCCCGGATGGGCGAGGATCGTGACGCCTCCCGCCTCGCGCACGATCATGGACGCCTCCTCGAGCGTGACCTTCGGCTTCGGCACGTACGCGGGACCGTGGTGCCCGAGATAGCGCTGGAAGGCTTCGTTGAAGCTCTCCACGTGTCCCCCGCGCAGGAGCGCTTCGGCCACGTGAGGGCGGCCGAGGGCTCCCCCGCTCGCGATCCCCTCGACCTCCTCGAGCGAGATCCGGATCCCGAGCCCCTTCAGGCGCGAGAGGATCTTCCGCGCCCGCTCGCGCCGGCCGTCCCGGTATCGCCGTACGGCCGCGGCGAGCGCCGGGTCGGTCTCGTCGAAGCCGTACGCCAGGAGATGGACGTCCATCCCCTCCTCGGAAACCGAAAGCTCGACCCCCGTGATCAGGCGCAGGCCGAAACGGCTCGCACAGGACGCCGCGGCGGGAAGCCCGTCCAGCGTGTCGTGATCGGTCAGGGAGAAGACCTCCACGCCGTTTCCCGCCACCATCCGCGCGACCTCGTCCGGAGTGAAGGTCCCGTCGGAAGCGTTGGAGTGCATGTGGAGATCGATGCGGGCCACCCTCAGCCTCGCTCTTCCGTACGGGCCAGGCGCTGTTTCAGCTCCTTCACCTTGGTCGCCACCTTCAGGAAGTCGACGTTCAGGAGATAGACCTCCTCGAAGTGCTGAAGCGCCCGGTCCAGATTGCCGAGTCGCTCGTTTGCGACCGCCAGATTGTACCGGATGCTGATCGTCTCCTCGGGACCGTAGCCGGGAAGCTCGAGCGCCCGGCTCAACTCGCGCGCGGCGGAGGCGGGCTCGTTCTTCTCCAGGAAGCAGAGCGCGATCATCTCAAGGCATTTCACCTCCATGGGGCCGCCCTTCGAGGCCACCTGGAACTCGCCGATCGCCTCCTCGTAGAGCCCCATCTCCATGTAGGCCATGCCGAGATCGTAGTGGCTCTCGTGGTCCTCCCCCGAGATGCGCTCGCTGACCCCCGCCTTGAACTCATCGATGATCTCCTCGAGGTCGATGAGGTCGTCGCCGCTCTTGTGCGGGTCCTCGCGCACGCGCACGCTCGAGGGCGGACGCTCGCCCGGCAGCGCGTCGAGATCGACCGGGAGACCCACATCCCTTCCGCCTCCGATCAGTGTATCGAGGCGCTGCACCCTGCTGCGCGCGCGCTCGTTCCTGGGATCGAGCTCGAGGCAGCGGATGTACTCGGATCTGGATAAGTCCCACTCCTCTTGCGCGAGATACACCTCGGCCAGGGCGAAGCGCGCCTGCGCCTCCGCGCTGCGATCGCCGACCTGCGCGGTGACCTCGACCAGCCGGCGGAGGGCCTTCTTGTGGGTGGGGTTGATGCTCAGGAGGGCCGTCAGGTTCTCATGGACCCGGTCCGCCTCCCCGCTCAAGAACGCCTCTTCGCTCGCCTTCCAGAACTCCGCGGCGGCAAGCTCCTTCTCCCCCGCCCGGAGGTATTCGCGCGCTGCCTGCTCCGGATTCCGTTTGGTCTCGGCGTCGGGCTCCGGCTTCCTGGCGGCGCGGGCGGGCGCCGGTTCCACGACCGCTGCTTCCGGCTCCGGCTTCCGGGCGGAACGAGCGGGCGGCGGTTCCGGAGCGGCTGCTTCCGGCTCGGGAGGAGGCACGGCGATCTCGCGCTCGATCCTCCGCGAGGCGGGCTCGAAGCCCAGGTCGGCGCTCTCCGCTTCCGGCTCCTCGACGGGAGGGATCAGCGCCTCTGGAACGACGGGCTCGATCGGCGCGACCGTGGCCCTTGCCGCGGCGTCGGCGGCCGCGACGGGACCGGCGTGCGTTACGGGCGCGGCGTGGAACGAGTTGAGAAGCGACGGCGCCAGCGTGGAAATGCGCTCGCGAATCGCCTCCGCTTCATCCAGACGTCCGGTGAGCTTCGCGCGCTCCGCGCGCCTCAGGAGCTCCAGCCCCCCTCGCTTCGGCTGATCGGCCCTGAGCGCGATCTCGACGTATTTCTCGGACAGGTCGACGTTGTCGGCGGAGAGCTTGAGCACCTCATCCAGCACGTCGAGCGCCGCGTCGTGGTCCTGCCTCCGGATCGATCCTTCGGCGAACTCGAGGTAATGGATCTGCGCGTCGCCGTACAGGCCCTCCTTGGCGTACAGCTCGCCGAGCGTGCGGTGGATCGCGAGATCTTCCTTCGAAATGCGGAGGATCTTCTTGCAGACCGCGATCGCGTTCTTGTAGAGCTCGGTCTTCGCGTACTCTTCGATGGCCTGGCGGTAGCGTCGAACGGCTTCCTGCATCGAGCCGCGCTTGGCAAGGAGATCGGCCACGACGATGAAGTCGTAGGGATCCTTGTCGCCGCCCTCGAAGAGCTTCTCGTACTCGGCAATCGCGCCGCCTACGTCGCCCTTCTGGACGAGCTGTTGCGCCTTCCGCTTGACCGCGACGCCCCGATCTCCCACTCAGCCCTCGTTTCCGATTGCAGAAGAACCGATTCTCATGCCGTCTTGATCTTCAGATCCACCTGTGCCACGCAGGCCTGATGAAGCTCCGCGGCCCGCGCCACGGACTGGTCGATCCGCGACCGGAAATCTCCCCGCTCCGCCTCCGGCAGGTCGCTCAGGTTGATCCTCACGTTCAACGCAGCTCCTTCCGCACCGCTCCGGGCGAGCCACGAGGCCACCCCCGCGTCGCTCACCGCGTTCGGGTTCCCGTAGGTCGCGACCTCGAGAGCCACTTCGAGCGCGCGCACGCACGCCTCCGCGGTATGCAGCGGCACACGCGTCGCGCTCCGCGCCGCGTCGACGAGCGCCCGCCCGCGTGAGGCCACCTCTTCGGGCGTGCGCTCGGGATTGCTTCGACGCGCTCCGGAACCCCTCGTACGCCCGCGCGTCCTCCCGCACGAGGTCGAAGAGCTCGCGGCGCAGCGCCTCGGCGCGCGCCTCCGCGTCCCGCATCCGGGTCTCGTGCTCGGCGTATTTCTGCTTTCCGATCGTGAGCCGCGCGACCATCGTCGCGAGCGCCGCGCCCAACGCGCCGGCCAACGCCGAGACGCTGCCGCCGCCCGGCGTGGGAGCGGCCGACGCCACGTCCTCCAGAAACTCGGCGACAGTCTGCTCGGTCGCGCCGATGCGCCTCGCGAGCCGGTTCTCGAGGATCTGATCACGCGAGAAGTTCTCGATCCTCAAGTAGTGCTCGGCCACGTCGATCAGGGCATCCTGGCTGACCAGACCGACCACCTCGCTGCCCACGATGGGAACGCCGTAACGGTCCGCCTCGTCCTTGATGAGCGCGAAGACGCGCTGGACCGGCGTTCCCCAGGTGTTCACGAGGTTCATCGAGATCTGGACGATGCCCCTTTCTTGTAGAGCGAACCCCAGGGCCTTGACGTGGCGAAGCCCTCCGGACTGAAACCGGATCGCCTTCGCGATCTTCTTCGCGATCTCGACATCCTTGGTGCCGAGATTCACGTTGAACGCGAGCAACGGCATCCGCGCGCCGACCGCGATCGCGCCGGCGCTCGGGTGGATATGCGGCGGGCCGAAATCGGGAAGCCGCTCGGGATTGGCCCCGATCTCGCGCGCCAATCCCTCGAATTCACCGCGCCTGACGTCCGCGAGGTTCTGCCGGGACGGACGCGCCGCCGCGGCCTCGTAGAGAAATACCGGTATCTTGAGCTCGGCTCCGATCCGTTCGCCCGCGATCCGGGCGAGCTCGACACACCGCTCCAAACGCGTCGATCCGACAGGAACGAAGGGAAGCACATCCGTCGCGCCCATGCGGGGATGCTCGCCTCGGTGCCGGCGCAGATCGATCAGCTCGGTCGCCTTCCTGACGCCCTTGAGCGCCGCCTCCACCACGGCTTCGGCCTCCCCTACGAACGTGATCACGCTCCGGTTGTGGTCGGCGTTCATTTCCTGGTCCAAAAGCCGGACGGACCGATCGCTCGAAATTTCGGCAGCGATGGCCCGAACTACAGATAAATTTCGGCCCTCACTGAAGTTGGGGACGCACTCCACAAGCTCGCTCATGCGATCTCCTTACCGAGACGGTGACACACGAACCGGGCGTCATTAATGTACCTAACGAACAATTTAACAATTGCTTGTGATGAAAGCATCATGCGAAACAGGAGCGATCGGCGCGATCCAGCACGATCGCGCCACGCTTCACCACCGCGCGGACGTGCTCCTCGGCGTAGTGGTACGCCACATGGCGGTAGTCGGACGTGTCGAAGAGGACGAAGTCCGCCTGGCAGCCGGGCTGGATCCTGCCGAGCCCCTGCCCTTCTCCGACCGCGCTGGCGGCGTTGGCGGTCGCGGCCATCCACGCCTCGGCCGGCGTGAGCTTCATCTGAGTGACCGCGAGGGTCATGGCCATCGACATCGAAGAGGACATGGTGCTCCCTGGGTTGAAGTCCGTCGCGAGCGCGATCGGAAGTCCCATCTCCACCATGACGCGCGCGCGGGCATAGGGCAGGCCCAGCGTGAAGGCGGTGCCGGGCAGCAGAACCGCGATCACATGGGCTTCGGCCATGGCCCGCAAGCCCTGCGGCGAGGCGTGGAGGAGGTGATCTGCCGAAACCGCGCGCAACTCGGCGGCGAGCGCCGCGGCGCCCACGTCCGCAAGCTCGTCGGCGTGGAGCTTGACCCCGAGACCACACTCGCGCCCCTTGAGGAGGATCCGGCGTGATTCCTCCACGGTGAACACTCCCCGATCGCAGAAGACATCGCAGTAGCGGGCGAGATGCTCCCGCGCCACCTCGGGAATCATCTCTTCGATCAGGAGCCTCACGTATTCCCCGCGCCGCGCGCGATGCTCGTCGGGGACCTCGTGCGCCCCGAGGAACGTCGGAACGATCTCGACGGGAGACAGTTCCCCCGCGCGTCTCAATGCGCGCAATTGCTTCCGCTCCTCCTCGAGAGAGAGTCCGTAGCCGCTCTTCGCCTCCACCGTGGTCGTTCCCTGCGCGAGCAGACGGCCGAGGCGCTTCGTCACGGAATCGGCGAGCGCCTGCTCCGAGACCGCGCGGAGGTGTCCCACGCTCGCGCGGATCCCCCCGCCGCGCTCCGCGATCGCGGCATAGCTCTCGCCCCGGGAGCGCGCGTCGAATTCCATCTCCCGTGTTCCCGCGAAGGGAAGGTGCGTGTGGCAATCGACGAAGCCCGGCGCGAGGAGACGTCCGCGCGCGTCGAGCACGCGGCCCGCCTCGGCCTCCGGATGGCGGGCGAGCACCTCGACCGTCTTTCCCACGGCGGCGATTCTGCCGTCGATGCAGGCGACCGCGGCGTCCTCGAGGAGAAGCGGATGATCGAGGTCCGGTCCCAGGAGAGGACTCGAACCCTCGGGCGCGGTGATGAGCTGCGCGCACGAGACGACCAGGAGGTCGCACTTCAAGGGCGGCCGTTCCTCATCGGGAGCAGTCGGTCACGTCTCGTCGGGGATGGGAAGCTTGTGCTTGCGCGCGACCGCGCGTGCCTCCGGATACCCGGCATCGGCGTGCCGCCAGATTCCCATCGCGGGATCGTTCGTGAGCACGCGCCGCAGCCGGGCGAGCCCCGCGGGCGTCCCGTCGGCCACGATGACCAGCCCCGCGTGGATCGAGTTGCCGATCCCGACGCCGCCGCCGTGGTGCACGGAGACCCACGAGGCGCCGGACACGGCGTTCAGGAGCGCGTTCAGGATGGGCCAATCGGCGATCGCGTCGGACCCGTCCTTCATGGCTTCGGTCTCGCGATAGGGAGAGGCGACCGAGCCGCAGTCGAGATGGTCGCGCCCGATCACGATCGGCGCCTTCACCTCGCCCCGCGCGACGAGGTGGTTGAGCGCCTCGCCGAAGCGCTCCCGCTCTCCCGTGCCGAGCCAGCAGATCCGCGCGGGAAGTCCCTGGAAGCGGACGCGCTCCGAGGCGAGGCCGATCCAGCGCCGGAGCGCCTTCGTTCTCGGGAAAGAGCTCCAGCACGGCGCGGTCGGTGGCCGCGATGTCGTCGGGGTCGCCCGAGAGCGCGACCCAGCGAAACGGGCCTTTGCCCTCGCAGAAGAGAGGCCGGATGATACGCGGGACGAACCCCACGATGTCGAAGGCGTCGCGGACGCCCGCCCGGACCGCCTGGGCGCGGATGTTGTTTCCGTAGTCGAAGGTCACGGCCCCTCGGGCCTGGAATCCCAGCATGGCGCGCACGTGGACGCCCATCGATTCCACGGCGCGGCGCGCGTACTCTTTCGGATCGGTCTGCCGGAGCGCCACGGCATCGGCGAGCGGGAGCCCCGCGGGCACGTAGCCGTTCAGCTCGTCGTGCGCCGAGGTCTGGTCCGTGACCAGGTCGGGGCGGGCTCCCCGGCGCGCAAGCTCGGGTAGCACGTCGGCCGCGTTGGCGATGAGCCCGATCGAGATCGCCTGTTCTTTCGAGACCGCCTCCACCACCCAGCGGAGCGCCTCCTCGAGCGAGCTCGTGCTCTTGTCGAGGTAGCGCGTCTCCAGCGGCGGCGCACCCGCTCGGGATCGACCTCGACGGCGAGGCAGACGCCCTCGTTCATCGTGACCGCGAGCGGCTGGGCGCCGCCCATGCCTCCGAGCCCCGCCGTGAGCGTCCAGCGGCCCCGGCAGCGTGCCGCCGAAGTGCTGCCGCGCGGCCTCCGCCGAAGGTCTCGTAGGTGCCCTGCAGGATTCCCTGCGTGCCGATGTAGATCCAGGAGCCCGCCGTCATCTGCCCGTACATCGTGAGTCCCTTGGCTTCGAGGCGCCGGAACTCGTCCCACGTCGCCCACGCGGGCACGAGAAGCGAGTTCGCGATCAGCACGCGCGGCGCGTCCGGGTGCGTCTTGGCGATCCCGACCGCCTTCCCCGACTGGACGAGAAGCGTCTCGTCCGATTCGAGCGCGCGGAGCGAGCGTACGATCGCGTGGAACGCCTCCCAGCTCCGCGCGGCCTTGCCGGTGCCGCCGTACACGACGAGGTCCTGCCGGCGCTCCGCGACGTCGGGATCGAGGTTGTTCATCAGCATCCGGAGCGCCGCCTCCTGATGCCAGCCCTTGCACGATCGGTTCGTCCCACGCGGGGCGCGGACGGCCTCCCGCGGCGGCGTTCCCGAGATCACGTCCGCGCGCGCGCTCAAAACGGCTCCACCAAGGCCAGGTCCGCGGCGGCTCCGGAGGCGATCCATTCATCGAGGCGGGCGAGGTCCTGGTCCTGCCTGCGGTCTTCCTCGAGCGGCGGCACGATCTCGCGCAAGCCGGCGAGCGATGATTCCAGCCGTTCGCCCGAACGGAGCGGGCGCAGGAGGTGGATTCCCTGCGCGGCACAGAGAAGCTCCGCGGCCACGATCCGGCGCACGTTGCGGACGAGCGCGAGCGCCTTCACCGCGGCGTGCATGCCCATGCTCACGTGGTCTTCCTGGCCCGCGGAGGTCGGGATCGAATCGACGCTCGCGGGCTGCGCGAGCATCTTGTTTTCCGTGACCAGCGCCGCCTGGAGGTACTGCACGATCATGAGCCCGCTCTGGAGTCCCGCGCCCGAACTCAGGAACGGCGGCAGCCCGCTCTTCTGGCTGTCGAGAAGGAGGAACGTGCGCCGCTCCGCGATCGAGCCGACCTCGGCCATCCCGATCGCGAGGTAGTCGAGCGCCAACGCCACCGGCTCGCCGTGGAAATTTCCCGCCGAGATGATCTCGCCGGTCTCGGCGAAGCAGAGCGGGTTGTCGCTCACGCTGTTCACTTCGGTCAGGAGCGTCTCGCGCGCGCGCCGGAACGCCTCGATGGAGGCGCCCAGCACCTGCGGCGCGCAGCGGAGCGAGTAGGGATCCTGCACCTTGCCGCAATCCCGGTGCGACGCGACGATGCCGCTCTCGCGAAGCAGGCTCCAGAGCACGGCGGCGGAATCCCGCTGCCCCGGATGCGGGCGGATCGCGTGCACGCGCGGGTCGAAGGGCTTGATGCTCCCCCGCGCGGCTTCCACCGAAAGAGCGCACGCGACGTGGGCCGCGCGCAGCACGTCGGCTGCCTCGATCAGGGCGAGCGCTCCGACCGAGGTCATCGCCTGGGTTCCGTTGATCAACGCAAGGCCTTCCTTCGCCGAGAGCGCCAGCGGGGCCATTCCGTTTCCACGCATCAGATCCGCCGCGCCCGCGAGGCGGCCATCGACCCTCACCTCTCCCTCCCCGATCAGCCCCAGGGCGAGGTGCGCGAGTGGAATGAGATCGCCGCTGGCCCCGAGCGAGCCCCGGCTCGGCACGACGGGCAGGATATCGAACTCGAGCATGCGCACGATGTGCTCGAGCAGCGTCAGGCGCACGCCGCTATAGCCGAGCGCCAGCGAATGAGCGCGGAGCGCGAGCATGAGGCGCACGGCCCTGGGCTCGAGCTCGGGGCCCGAGCCCGCGGCGTGGCTCCGGACCAGGTTCACCTGCAACCGCTCGACGTCCTGGTCGGGGATGCGGACCGTCTTGAGCTGGCCGAATCCGGTATTCACGCCGTACACCGTGCTTCCCTGCTTCAGCACGCGCTCGATCAGGGCCCGGGACGGCGCGACCCGCGCGGGAACGTCGGGGGCGAGCGCCACGCGGGCGCCTGCGGCGATCTCGCGCAGGTCCTCGAACCGGAGCGGGGATCCTCCGATCGAGACCCGCGCCTTCGCCACGGCCTTCGCGGTCACGCCCGGCACGGTGCCTCCGCCTCCGCCGGCACCGCCGCCTCCGCGGCGTCGTGATTCCCGCGCGCGAACCATCCTTCGATCCGGCTCAGCAGCTCCTCCCGCGAGGAGGTCACGAACGGAGCGGACGGAAGCGTTGCCTGGAAGCGCCGCCCGTAGGAGGCCCGCTGCAATCGTGGATCCGCGACGATGACGGTGCCGCGATCCTCCGCGGTCCGGATCAGGCGTCCCACTCCCTGGCGGAAACGGAGGATCGCCTCCGGAAGCGCCAGATCGCGGAAGGGATCGCCCCCCTGCGCCGTGATCTCCTCCGACCGGGCTTCCATCATGGGGTCGGTGGGCACCGCGAACGGGAGACGCGCGATCAGGAGCACCTCGAGCGAGGCTCCCGGAAAATCCACGCCCTCCCAGAAGGAGGCCGTTCCGAGGAGCACCGCGCCCTCGCCCGAACGGAACTCGGCCGCGAGCGGCGCCGCCGATTCCCCGGGAACCTGGCGCAGAAGCGCAATCCCCTCGCGCCGGAGCGGACCCGCGCAGCGCGCCGCGACCTGATCGAGCATCTGGTAGGACGTCAGGAGCACCAGCGTGTTCCGGCGAAGACGCGTCGCCAGCGACACGATCAGCTCCGCGAGGCGCCCGGAATAATCGGGCTCGTTGGGTCCGCTGCCGTCCCAGATCGCCGTGAGCACCTGCCGCTCGAGCGGGAACGGGGACGGAAGCGTGGCCGTGCGGACCTCACCGGCATCGAGACCCAGGGCGTCGAGGACCGGATCGAAGCCTTCCCCGGCGCCGAGCGTCGCGGAGGTCAACAGCACCCGCTCGCAGACCGCGAACAGCGTGTGGCGGAGCGCCGGTCCCACGCGCACGGGGCGGCGGTTCAGCCGGGGCACGCCGCGGTCGTCCCGGTCGAGGTAGAACGCGAACCCCTTCTCCTCGAGCGCGACCACCGCCCGGAGCGCGCGCTCCATCTCGATCCACGCCAAGGAGCGGGCACGGACCTCCTCGACCGCCTCGCATCCCTCCGGCTTCATCGCCGCCTCTCCCTCTCCCGAGGCCGTGTCGGCGAGATCCTCCAGCGATCGGGAGAGCGATCCCAGCGCCGCAAGGAGTCCGTCGAGCGCCGTGGGACTGAGGCGCGCCAGATCCATGTCGCGCGTGATGCGCCTCGACGGCGCTCCGTCTGGGAGCAACCGCTCGAGATCCCCCGCGAGGGCGGACCCGTTCGCGAGCACCGGCGCGATCGAGGCCTCGGCCGCTTGGAGACGCTCGGCGACCGCTCCCCCACGTCCGCGCCGGAGGGAACGCTTGAGGATTCGAAGGATGCCGGTCCTCGCGTCGGTGCGGCCCGCGAGCCGGAGGAAGTCATGGTACCCGAGCGATACGCCGAGCTGGTCCCGCGCGACCCGCTCCAGATGGTGGGCCTCGTCCAGCACCAGCGCCCCTGCGTCCGCCAGGAGCGACGCTCGCAGGCCCGGATCGGAAAGGAGAAGCGCGTGATTCAAGAGCACCACGTCGGCGCGAAGCGCCTCGCGGCGCGCGCGCTTCGCGAAACAACCCGTCGCCGCCTCGCAAGCGAACCCCGAGCAGACAAGAGGATCGGAAGCGATCTCCGCGAGAAACCCGGGTGCCAGGTTGATGCCCAGCTCGATCAGCTCGTCGAGCTCGCCGGTCAGGGTCCGCTCCGTCCAGGATCTCAGCTCCTCGAGTGCTTCATCCGTGAGCCCCGCCTGCGCGAAGAGCGAGCGTTGGCCGAGCCGCGCATTCGCGCGTCTCCGGCACAGGTAGTTCTGCCTCCCCTTCAGGGTCACCACGCGGAGCGGTACTACGATCGCGCGACAGGCGAGCGGCACGTCGCGGCGGAATAGCTGCTCTTGGAGCGCTTTCGTGCACGTGCTCACGACCACGGGTCCGGATCCGCGGACGCGGCGGATGAGGGCGGGAAGAAGGTAGGCGAGCGATTTTCCGATTCCGGTCGGCGCCTCGACGACCAGGACGCCTCCCTGCTCCAGCGTTTCGGACCAGAGCCGGGCCATCTCGCGCTGCCCGGGACGGTCCTCCCAGCCACGCTCGCGCCGGCTCAGCCGCTCGAGGGCTGAGTCCAGCAACTCGTTGGAGTTTCGTTCGGTAGTGGGCATGGGTTCGGACAGAAGTCCGATTCCAAGCTACGGGACTTGGGGGGAGAAGTCAACGCGCCGAGGGCGCGACTCCGGCTTTCTTGAACGCTGCATTGAGCCTCGACTCGTCCCACACCTCGACGCCGAGCGAGCGGGCCTTGTCGAGCTTCGATCCGGGATCCGAGCCGGCGACGACCGCGTGGGTCTTCGAGCTGACGGAGGATGAGACCTTGCCCCCCGCCTCCTGGATGAGGCGCGCCGCGTCCTCCCGCGTCATCTCTTCGAGCGCGCCGGTCAGGACGAACGTCTTCCCCGCGAACGGCCCCTCGGCCGCCACGCGCCGCGGCGCCCTGGCCGGGGGTTTCACGCCACTCTCCCTCAATCGACGGGAGAACTCCTTGCCCGCCCTGGACGAGAAGAACGCGACCACGCTCGCCGCGATTTCGGGGCCGATCGTCTCCACCTGCATGAGCGATTCCTCGTCCGCCTCGGCCAGCGCCTCGAGCGTGCCGAAGTGATCGGCGAGCACCCGCGCGACCGTCGCGCCGACGTGGCGGATCCCGATCGCGTGGAGGAGCCGGTCGAGCGGTGCTAACTTGCTCCTCTCGATTCCCGCGAGGAGGTTCGACGCGGATTTCTCTCCCATGCCCTCGAGCTTCACGAGCTCTTCGGCGCGCAGATGGTAGAGGTCGGCCGGGTTCTTCACGAGGTCCGCGTCCACGAGCCAATCCACCGTCTTCCAGCCGAGCCCTTCGATGTCGAGCGCCCCCCGGCTCGCGAAGTGGACGATGCGCCGCCTCACCTGCGCGGGGCAGAAGAGGTTCTCGCAGCGGACCGCCGCCTCCTCCGGGAAACGCACGAGCGGAGAGCCGCACTCCGGGCATTTCGTAGGCATCACGAACTTGGGGCCGCGCCGTCCCGTGGTGGGCACGACCCGCACGACTTTCGGGATCACCTCCCCGCCCTTGTCGACGGCCACGCGATCTCCCACCCGGAAATCCTTGCGCTCGATCTCGTCCTGGTTGTGGAGCGTGGCACGGGACACGACCGTGCCCAACAGGGTGACCGGCTCCAAGATCGCGACCGGAGTGACAACGCCGGTACGGCCGACCTGCACCTCGATCCCGCGCAGCACCGTCTCGACTTCGTTCGCTCCGAACTTGTACGCCCTCCCCCAGCGCGGGCTCTTCGAGGTGAACCCGAGGGCGTCCTGCTCGCGGAACGAGTTCACCTTGATCACGAGCCCATCCGTTCCGTAGGCGAGCTTCTCCCGCTTCGCCTCGAAGCGCTCGCAGATCCGCCGCACCGCGGCGAATCCCCTCGCCCGGGCGTTGTCCGGGTTGACCCGAAGCCCGAGCGCCTCCATCCACTCGATCGCTTCGAGCTGCGTCTTGAGACCGTGCCGCTCGGGCCGGACCACCGAGAAGAGGAAGATCTGGAGCGGGCGCTTGGCCACCTCGACCGTGTCGAGCGTCTTCAGGCTCCCGGTCGTGGCGTTCCTGGGATTCATGAACGCGTTCTGTCCGGCCGCGACCCGCCGCTCGTTCAGTTTCTCGAACGCGCGCTTCTCCATGAAGACCTCGCCGCGCGCCTCGAGCTCGCGCGGGGGATCTTCGCCCTTGAGCCGGAGCGGGATGGAGCGGAGGGTCCTGAGATTCGCCGTGATGTCGTCCCCTTCGGTTCCATCCCCCCGGGTGAGACCCAGGGCGAGGCGGCCGTTCGCGTAGCGGAGGGCGACCGCGACGCCGTCCACCTTCGGCTCGACCGCGTACTCCACCTCCTCCTTCCCGAGGTCACGCCGGAGTCGCGCGTCGAACTCCTCGAGCTCCTCGATCGAGTACGTGTTGTCGAGACTCAACATCGGCACGGAGTGCCGGGCGGTCTTGAACCCGGGCAAGAGACCGTGAGCCACCCGCTGCGTGGGGGAATCGGGATCGCGGTATTTCGGGTATTGCTCCTCGAGCTCGCCCAGCTCGCGAAGGAGCCGGTCGTACTCGCGGTCGGAGATCTCGGGCTCCCCCACGGAGTAGTAGAGGTAGTCGTGGCGCTCGATCTTCCGGCGCAGGCTCTCGATTTTTCGTTCCACGTTCTCGCTCACCAGTCGGTCGTGTAGCGCAGGTGGAGTTTGCTCTCCCGCAACGGGGCGCCGGGCTTCATCCCCAGCGCGATGCCCACCGTCCCCGCGCGGATCGGACTCCTCAAGCCCGCACCGTATCCGAACTCCCAGCCCGGGCTCAACACCGTTCGGGCGAGCGACGCGCCCGCACTGGGAATCCCGATCGCGCTTCCCGCCTCGAGTAGCACCCCGAGGTCGTGGCGGGCGCCGTCGACGAAGAGAAAGACGCGTCCGCCGCGCGTGCTCGTGATCCAGCGGTGCTCGAGCGTCACCGCGAGGACCCGGTCGCCCGCGAACGCGCGGTCGCGGTGTCCGCGGAGCCCTTCGCCCCCTCCCACGAACCGGAGCTCCTCCGCCGGAAGCGAGGCGCCGCCGAGGCTCACGCGCTCCCCCCGCATCGCGGCGTAGAGCGCCCGCGACATCCCGGTCGGGAGCGCCGCTTCCCACGCCAGGGCGCCGCGCAGGATCCCTCGCGAGGAGCGCTCGTAGCCCGGGTAGGATTCGTTGCGCCGCCCCGCCTCGGCCTCGACCGACGCCGAGAAGCCGCGGACCGGATTTTCCAGCGGCAGAAGGGCGCGCCACGAGAGACGCCCCTCGACCGACCACGTCGCGCTCGTCCCGCGGCCCGCTCCGGTGTAGGCGCTCCCGGTGTGCCGGAGCGTCACGCCCGCGCGCGCCTTCGCCGTGGGACGGCCCGAAATCTCCAGGGACCACTTCGTCTGCGTGAACAGCGAATCCGCGACCTGTGCCTCGAGCGACACGGCGCCGTCCAGCGGGGACCCGAAGAGCGAAGGCTCGCGATAGCGCGCCGCGTACTCGGACCGGCCCGCGCCGTAGCCCGCCCAGTGCGCGCCGGCGGAGCGTCCGCTGCCCCCGATGTTGCCGAGCGCCAGGTCGAAGAGCCCTGTGATCCCGCCGCCGTTCTGAACGCCGATCGCCCCGTCGAAGCGACTCAACCTGTTCTCCACGATGGGCGCCACGACCCGCGCATGTCCGGGTTCCGGCCCCGGAGCGACTCGGATATCTCCGACCGACGCGAAGAGCTCGCTCGCCTGAAGCCGGTCCTTGGCCTCGTCCAGGACCGCGGGGGTGAGGACGCGTCCCCTCGTCAGGCCCGAGATCGAGCCCACGACCGCGGGTCGCATCGAGGCGCCTCCCAGATCGAGCGAATCGAGCGTGACCGGGGGGCCAGGGTTGAGACCGACGAACACGCGCGCGGTGACAGAGTCCGCGAGCACGACGGAGTCCACGGACGCCTCGGCGCCGTAGCGGCCCCGGGACTGCGCCTCGGACCGGAGCGCTTCGAGCCCCGCCAGAATCGCGCGCGGCTCGCCGCTCCCTCCGCTGGCGCGGTCGAAAATCGAAGCGCCCTCCGCCACGACACCCTCGCCGCCGCGCACGACGGCCACGACATGCGCGGGTGTCGCGCCGCATACGATCGAGATCGTTGCCACGCCCACGCCGTCTTCCGCGGAACCCGACGTGAGGGTCAGGCGCACGCCGGCCGCGAGCCGGCCCTGGACCAGGAGACGGTCCCGCGCTCCGGCCGCGACCCTCTCGATCTCGGCGCGCGTCCAGAGGGAGGAGGAGTCGTGGCCCGCGGTGGAGGCGAGGATCAGCGAATCCGCGCCGGGAGGGATCGTGAGGCGATAGCGTTCCGCCGCGCGGGCGCCGGAAGCCGCGCACGTGAAGAGCGCGATCGCGAGGGCCGCGGGAACGAGGCGACGCATGACGCGTGCTCGGCGCATCAGAAGTAGCTCTTCAATTCGAACCGGCCCGTGTAGACGCCGCTTCGTCCGGCCGCGATCTGGCCGTTCCAGGAAAGGCTCAGCGAAATCTGATCCCGGAGCCGGTAGTCCCCCAGAAGATCGTAGTCGACGTGGTTCCCGAGCAGGGGCGGGCCGAAGTAGAGCCCCGGCTGGTACTCGCCGTTCCGGCTCGTCCGGGCCCAGAGCGCACGGCCATCGATGCGGAGCTTCCCGCCCGAGGCGCATCGCGCCGCGGGTCCCGTCGCCAGGATTTGCTGTGATCCTCCCCGCGTGACGTCGCGATCCTCCCTGCCCCGCGCGAGGAGCGAGAGGGACCACGCGGGCCCGAGCGGGCGGGAGAGCTCGAGATCGAGCCCGCGTCCTCGGATCCTCGATCCGTAGCTTTCGCCGGTGTCGCTCCGGAGGGCTCGCTCGGTCGAGCCGTCGGTCGTGACGGACGTGACGAGACGCATCCCGCCCCAGAACGGGTTCCGGACGCGAAGCGTCGCGTCCATGGCGTCGCGCGCGACGCGCAGATTCTCGAACTCGCCGGTGCGGTCGCGCCGGATGCCCGTCTCCGCGCGCACGTCGAACCGGCCGCCGCGCGGCGCGTACTCGAGGCTTTGACGCGCGTTCACGTTGCCGCGGATCGTCGAGGAGGGATCGAGGTAATCACCGGGGTCGAACGCGTGACCCGGACTGCCGAGCGCGAGGGAGGAGAGCGTCTCGACACGAAGGCTGGTGCTCGCTCCCCACGCGCGCCAGAACGAAGGCACGATCCCCGGAGCCAGGGAGCGCCCGGGGTAGGCGTCGAGTCGGATCTGCACGTTGGCCCGGGTCCTCGGAACCGGAACGCCGTTTTCGGTGACGACCTGGTAGTCCCCCCGGAATCTGGGATTCCCAAACGCGTCGTACGCGCCCGTCGCCGAATCCACGGCGACCACGCGGCGGATGGTCTGCGGCTCGCGGAGCTGGGTGGCGTCGTAGCGCAGCTCGGACGTGAACGCAGAGCCCGGCGCGCCGGCAAGGATCGAAACCTGTGCCAGGTCCGTCGCGGAAACGCTCGCCGCAGTGACCACGCGCCGCCGCGTCCACCCCATCTCGACCGAGAGGGAGGCGCGCGAGCGCGCGGAGAAACCCGCTTCCCAGGTCGCGGCGCGGGTCGGGATCATCTCGATGGCCGGATCACCTCTCCGGTCCGTGCGCTCGCCGTAGGAGGCGCGGAGGTTCACCCTCGATACCGGGGCGACCCCCATCCCCATCGACCACTCGCGACTCCGGTGTACGGGGATCGAATCCCCTTCCTGCCCCGCGATCCGCTCGTCCACGAGTCGCACCCGGGGCGTGACCGGGCCCTTCTGTCGCGCGAGGTCGAATAGGAGTCGCGCCCGCGATCCCGACTCCCCGCCAAGCGTGTTCCGCGAGCCTTCCCAGCGGAGCGCGCCCACGAGGGCTCCCCGCCAATCGGCCGCGAGCGTCTGCCGCACCGAGCGCGAGCCCTGGTCCAGGTCGCGTTTCCCGACCTCGCCGCGGAGTGAAAGCGCGGGGACCGGGTCGTACTGCAGCGCCAGCTCTCCCCGCCTCTCGCCGCCTTCCTGCGCTGCCTGGTTCCATCGCTCGTTCTCGAAGACCTGGTCGACGCGCTCCATCGTGGTGAACCGGCCGTCCCGCGACCGGAACGAGCCCGACGCGCGCACGAGGCCCAGCGAGCGCCCGGCGACCGTGAGCGGCCGCGGATCCACGTGCGCGCCGAAGCGCATGGCGTTCCCGCCGTTGTCCCCGTCGTCGAGCGACGAGAGGGCGTTCCGGTCGAAACCCGAGCGGGCGGCTTCCGCCTCGAGGCCGATCGCGTTGAAGAGCCGCGCCGATCCCCCGAGGTCGATGAGCCTCCTCTCGTCCGGGGAAGGAAGCGACCGGCCCGGCGTGAACGAGCCCAGGTTCTTTCCCATGAAGCGATAGAAGCGCGCGCCTTCTTCCGACGTGGTGTCGGCATAGGCGCCGCGTCCGGCGCCCACCGAGACGAACTCGACCAGGTAGTCCCCGCGTCCCTGGCCGAGGTGGATCCAGCGCGGGTTCAAGGGATCGGATTGATCCCACGCGTAGTCTCCGTTTCCCACGCCCACGTAGCGCGCGCCGGAGGGCGCGGCCGCCGAGTCTCCCAGGCTCCCGAGCGCGCGCAGATCCTCCGACGTGAGCGCCGCGTCGATGGGGCTCTTGGGATCGTCGGCGTCTCTCAGGTAGGTCGCGTACCAGCGCCCTCCCGACCGGATCGCTCCCTGCGTGAACGCGGCGTAGAGGCTTCTCCGGAAATTCGTGCTCGCCTGCTCGAAGTCGAAAGCGAGGCGGCTCTCGGCCGTGATCGGATGCCGGGTCGTGAACGTGACCGTGCCCGCGCCGTAGTCGATCACGTAGTCCTGATCGGCGCCGCGCCTGAGCTTGATCCCGTCGAGCCAGACCGTCTCCGAGCCGGCCACGACGCCGGGCGGTATCTCGCCGGCAACGCGGGTCACGAGCGCGTACGGTCCCTGCTTTCCATCCTCCCCACGAACCTCGATCGAGCCGCGCGCCCCCTTGGCGCTCGCGGCGGCGACGTCCCACTTGGAGCCGGCGACGGTCGCCTGGCCGCGCACGCCCTGGAGCTGCCGGCTCACCCGGGCGAACTCGCCTGGCCCCGAGTCGAGCCGGAAGTCCCCCATCGTGACCTCTCCCTGCGGCGCGCGGACCGACAGGAAGAGCTGGTCCAGATCTTGGAGCTCGCGCGTGGTCCCGTCCGGCTCGAAGGGGAGCGCCTGATCGCTCAGCGTCGCGGCCAGCTCGACGTCCCCGGCCACGCGGCCGCGCACGGTGAGGTCGAGCGTCTGGTGGAGCGAGGCGTCGCGTCCGCGTCCCATCTCGACGCTGAGCGACTTGGAGCCCGAGAAGAGAAGCGACGCGGACGAGGCGGCGTCCGTCACGGGCGGCGCCTGCCTGGCCGCCGCGATTCCGACCGCGTTTTCGCGGCGCACCAGGGAAACGGCGGCGCGTCCCGCCGAATCGGCCGCCGCGTCTGGATTCTCCGCCGCGGCCGCGGCGAGCGCGGAGCGGGCGGAGAGCCCCAAGAGCGACGGCGATCGGAGCACGGGGTATTCGAGGACGAGCGTATCCGCCGTCGCCCCCTCGCCGCCCGGATGGATCACGCCGGTGGGCTTGGCCGCGGCCAGGCTCACGAGCGGGCCTCCGCCCGCGAGCGCGGCAAGCAACGCCGCGGCGAGCGCCCAAGCGACGCGCCCGCGGGTCACGGACCTTCCGTCCTTTCGGGCAAGAGAACCTGGATCTCCCCGCGCTCCGGATCGGCGAGCGCGAGCTGCCCGCGCGGGCCGAGCGCCATCGCCGCCGGGCGCCACCGCACGCGGTCCCCTCCGAGCGCGCGGCTCAGGAGGAGCGCCCCATCCGCGTCGAACACGAGAACGCGCTGCCCGATGGGGTCCGCCGCGTAGAGAAATCCCGCGCGGTCCACGGCCAGGTCCGAGATCGAGACACGATCCGGCTTCGGATCCAGCACCGCCGTGCTCTTGAGCCGGCCGCTCGCGCCGAACCGGCGCAAGGCCCCGCGGGCCGCGTCGTAGATCCAGACATCGCCGCCCGGCGCGGAAGCCACCGCCATCGGCGCTTCGACGGAGTCCTCGGGGATCAGGTAGCGGGTCGCTCGGGCGGGAGCGAGACGGTCGTCGAGAGGGACGAGATCGCGGGCATGCGGCGAGACGAGCCAGAGCTTGCCGAATCGGTCCAGGAAGATGCGCGCCCCCGGTCCGCGCGATTCTTCCGCGGCCGCGCCCTGGAACAGGCGCTGCCCCACGAACCGCCCCGCCCGGTCGAACGCGACGAGCGCCCCGCGCCCGCGATCCAGGACGAGGAGCGACTGGTCGCGGTCCACGGTGATGTCGACGGGCAACTCGAAGGAAGTCTCGTCCGAGCCGTAGCCCCCGACCTCGTAGAGGACGCGCCCGCGTGGATCGAGCTTCGTGACGCGCCGGGTCTCGAGGTCGAGCACGTGCAGGTTGCCGTCCTGGTCGTAGGCGAGGCGCGAGGGGCGGTGGATCCCGACCGCGTCGAGGGCGTCCCGGTCGAGCGTCCACTCGACCCGGAGGGCAGAGGCGCGGCCGAGACCGAGTCGGGCGGTGCCGCCCCGCGGCAGACCCCAGCCATGCCCGCGAGCAGTAGGAGCGCCGCGAGGATGATGTGAGCTCTATCTCGTGTCGGACCGCTCATGAGTGATCGGGAGGAGGCCCCGCTGTCGCGGTCGGCGGCCTGGGGGAAACGTACGGCTAGAACGTCCGGCGGACCAGGAGCCTTCCCCCACCGTCGGCGGTCACGTCCGTGAGGATTCTCAGCTCGCTTCCGTCGATCGCGGATTGCTCCGATTTCGAATCGGCGCGATGCAGCCTCTGCGTATCGATCGCGCTGGCGATCCGGTTCAGGATCGCGAGCGCAAACGAGAATTTCGCCCGGCTGAAGGCGCGGGTCGAGTTGTGCCGCGTGTCGAGGTAGCGGTCCCGCGCCTCGGCGCTCGACCAGGTCCAGGCGCGATTCCCGACAGGAAGGCGCTCCGCCACCCAGGCATCCTGCGCCGCGGGATCGCTCGGGAACTCGTTCCGCGCGTCGCGCCGCAGGGCGTCTTCGTAGGAATCGGTGCCCGATCCGCTCGAACGCGTGTACGTGCCTACCAGTCTCCAAAAGTCGTCCGACTCCGAGTCCGTCTGAAGGCCGGCGTTCAGCTGCGCCTGCTCGATGTAGTTGTCTCTCCGGAGACGCCCGGAGATCTGCCACGCCACGAAGTTCGCCCAAATCGCGCCTTCCGCCAGGAAGAACCCCGTCGCGCGCCCTTTGTGGCCCGAATAAAGCTCCCCCGCGCCGGGAAGAAGCAGGGAGAGCATGAGCGCCTTCCGCGGATTCACGGCGCCCCGCGGGCGGGCGGGCGGCTGGATGGCGCCTGGCGCCGGTGCCGAAGTCACGCCGGAGTCAGCGAGCGAGACGTCCGCATCGAACGATCGCCCCGCGTAGAGATCGGCGAGCGGACTCCACGCAAGCTCGATCCAGTCGGGGCGCGCGATTTCCGCGCGATGGATTTCGGATTGAGCTTGAGCGGAAGGGACGGCCGCGAGCGTGGCCGCTAAAACGAAAATGAAGAAGACTACGGTTTTAGCCGAGACGCTTGGTGATGACGAAACCGACCGCATTGTCCCTCGAGAAGGGTTTCGTGCGCATCTTGAACCGGATCTTCGTTTGGTTTCCCAGCGATGCGTGACTTCTGGATTTCAGGATACGCAACACATCCACCGCGCTCACGATTCGGTTCACGAACGCGCCTGTCACCGCGGTGTGCGAATTTTTCAAGAAGTTATTACTGTGGGCGCGAATGCCACGATAGAAGTTTCGATTGTCCTGGCTGTCCCACCCGTCCCAATAGGTCGAGATCTTTCCGATGTCCTCATAGTACTGCTGGCGGTTGTTGTCGCGAAAGTTGAGGATCAGCGCTTCCTCCGGGGAACCCACGTACTGTGGATTTGCCTGGATCCAGCGGTTGTAGTCCCAGTGCCCATCCGCATAGGACTCGAATTCCTTCTCTTTCGACTTGCCGCGATCGTGGTAGTAGACGTACGCGACCCAGGCGATGCCTTCCGCCCCCAGATGAACGAATCCCCGTTTTTCCCCCGCGTAGAGGTGCCCCGCTCCAGGAATCGCCAGGTTCATGAGGAAGGCCTTGCCGGCCGACTTGTGCGCCTTGGGGCTAATCTCGTCCACCACGGACACGCCCTGCGTAGGCAGATCGATCGGCGTGTGCGGGGTCACGGAATCGGCGATGGCCCGCTGCGCGAGTAGAATCTCTTGGGGCATCGAGGGATCAAAATCGAGAGCGGACGCGGCAAGGCTCATGCGGGGGAAGGCGTTTACGGCCAGAAATGCCGCGAGAAAGAGGGTGATTCGCCAAGTGGTCAGTATTCGGATCCCCTGAATCGGACGGAAGCTGCTTACATCACAACTAATTATAGTAGCGTCTACCTTACTTGACAACCGCGAACTTGCTGAACGACACGTTGCTGGCCCCGGCGCCCTTGACCTCCAGACGCACCAGATATACCCCGCTAGCCAGGTCTCGAACCGGAATTCTCACGACGTTTTGAGCCGGGTTCGACGGCCCGTCCATCCGCCCCACTTCGTTTCCCATCGGGTCGAGCACCCGGATTATCACCTCGCTAACCCCTTGTCCCAGCGTGTAGGCGAGGCCGATATCCTGCCCGTGAGCTGGGTTCGGGAAGAGGTAGACCGACCCCCTCTCTAGCTGGCTGGCTTGAGCCACGACCCCCTGGAAAGCATCCTCGAGGACCGAGGTACGCCTCCGATTCCCGCCGAACTCAGCCCACGGGGTCCGCGTCGAGACCCCATCCCTCGAGAAGAGAGCGCTGTCCGCCCTCGCCGGGAGCTGGAACGCATGAAGAGCCCCGTCATCATCCCCGCCGATGACCAGGTGGGTCCACGCGGGCCCCGGCGGATCCGGCGCCGTCTGGGCGTCGTTCAGGCTGAGTAGCAGGGGGGTCGAGGACGCTCCCCCCTGGATCGCGAGCGGCCAGCCGGGCACCGTCTTGCCGTCCTGGTCCAGCGCGACCAGAAGTCCGTTGTCCAGCGCCACGATCGCTTCGGACCGTGAGTCCCCTGCGACGTCGGCCACCAGCGGCGAGCCCTGTCCGCCCAGAGCCTCCACGCCGTACCGTCCGGTCATCGACACGGGCCAGCCGCGCGGCTCGATGCCGTTTCGGTTGTAGCGATGCAGCCGCCCTTCCTTGTCCATGGCGAAAACCTCGGGATAACCGTCGCCGTCCAGATCCCCCGCCGCGAGCGGACCCCAGAGGGTGCCCGCCACCTGGACCGGCCACCCCGGAAGCTCCGACCCGTCGAGGCGAAAGCAGTGGACTAATCCCTGGGCGGCATCGGAGACCACGAGCTCCAGGTCGCGGTTGGGCGCGCGGTCCACGTCCACACCTATCAGGTACGGCTTGAAATCCGGGTTCTGAACACGGAAGTGCACGTCGAGGCGCCCAGGGAGCTTGGTGGTGGCATCGACGATCCGGATCCATCCGTTCTGGAGCGCCCAGGCGACCTGGTATCCGCCTGCCCCGGTGAAGCGGCCCAATGCGAGGTTTCCGGAGACGGGCGAGGTCACGACGAGAACTCCCACGCGCAGCGTGTCCGCGATCGGGTCGGTCCGAGGCGCCACCGTGATGCTGTCGGAGGGGACGATCGCGAACGTGCGCCCATCGCTGGCGCCGACGAGGACCTGGCCGCCCGGGTCGAGCGCGGGCCCGGTCACCGCGAGGACGGCCGGAGACAGGGGATCGAGCGGCGGCGGCCAGCCGAAGAGCGGGATCGACGCTCCCGAGTCGCGCGCAGCGGCCCGGAACGCATGGACCCCGCCGTCCTGCGCGGTCGCCACGACCGCGGCATCGTGGATCGCCAGCGGATTTCTGTGGAAGAGGCTGTCGGCGAAGAGCACCGGACCCACGCTCCCCGCGGGAAGCGCCGCGAGCACGGAGCCGTTCCCCGTCGTGTAGTAGGGCTCGCCGTTCGACATGTACGCGAATATCAGGCTGTCCACCGCGGTCACGACCGAGACGAGCCCGTCGTGCCGGAGCCTCCCGTACGTCGGCTTCGCGCCGAACTGGCTCACCCCGGTCGCGAGCGGGAAGCCTTCGACTCTCCAATCGCCGGTGATCCGAACGTCCATCGCAAGGCCCGCCGGGCTCGTCACGTCGATCGTGATGTGGCTCAGGCCCCCGTCGTTCGTGTTTGTGTTGGGCGTCGTCTCGGGGCCAAAGTGCGTGTGGTTTCCGACGAACCAGGGATCGAAGGGGCTTCCGAAGAGATACGGCGACGTCGGGTCGCCCAGGTCCTGGATCCGGTCCGCCTCCATGATGCGCACGCCGCGCCGCAAGGGATTCGTGTTGATGCCGTAGTCGGGCGGAATGTGCCGGCCGTAGATCACCGAGTTGTCGACGTGCCAGATGAGGACTCCCTGCCCGGGCAGGAGGAAATCGTACTCCTTGTCCCCGAGGGTGTCGGTCGAGTCGGCGAGGCCGGGCCCAAGGAACACCCCCAGGGAATCCCGGTCGATGAGGAGGGTGTTGTCCCCGTTCAGGTCGGTCTGGCGGTTCTCGATCAGGTAGAACTCCTCGCCCCCGAGGGGGACGAAGAGCGTGGAATCGGTAAGCTCGGTCGCGCGAAGCGACGTCGTGAGCGACCTGCCGGGATCGACGTACTGGATCAGGTCGGGCCAGAGGAGGAACTTGGACCAGGGATCCAGGCTCGTCGGGAGGATGCCGGTCGCGTCCACGACGGCGCCGGTAATCGCGTCCTGGACCGCCGTGCCGAGCAGATAGCCCGAGTCCATGTTGCTCCAGATCCCGACGCCGGGCAGGAGTGTTTCGATGTCGTAGAGATCGAAGAGCCCCTGCGTGTGCCCGAATTCGTGGGCGAGCGTTCCGTTGATCGCGGCGAAATAGCCGTCCTGCGATTCCGTCTCGGGCATCACGAGCCCGCCGAAGATCGAGACCGCTCCGCCGTTCACCGGTACCGAATCGCTCAAGTTGATCTGGAACGTCGGGAAATCGCGCGGGCTGTCGCCGTTCAGGTCGGTCTGGAAATCGGATCCCGCGTGGAAGAGCGCGACCACGTCGAACTGCCCGAACGGGATCGAATCGGTCTGGTCGGCTGCTCGCACGGCGTCGTGGAAGAACCGCTGCGCGCTGTCGAAGGACTCCTGCCCGAGGGTCCAGGGACCGTAGCGCCCGGTGTCCGCCAGGCGGTAGGTGCCGGTTTCCGCCTTGGGCCAGACGTCGTATTCGATGACGAGGTGCCCGTACGAGGCGAACTTCCAGTACCGCCGCAGCGCCTCGAGGTGTGAGAGGACGAAGCGACGATTGTGGGGCGGCGGATCGATGATGAGCCCGAGCGACTTGCCGTCCCGAAGGTCGAACTTGCCGTCCGGAGTCGACGTCAACGAACCGAGCGAGTCGGTGGCGAAATCGATCTTCAGCCCGAGCACCCGGAGCGTCTCCGGAGTCCCGGAGAAGAACGTGGTGCGCTGGAGCCGTCCTCCCTTCATGGAAAGGAGCGGGGGGCGGCGTCCGGTCACGAAGGGGCGGCTGGAAGCTTCGCCGACGCGGTGCGGGAAGGCGTGCCACCGTTCGGCCCGCCGGGCCGCGAGCGCGCGGGCTGCCGGCGATCGCTCGGCCGGCGCGCCGCCTGGAGGGCGCGAGACCGTCAGCGCGCGTTCCGTGGAGGCCCAAACAGAAGGAGCCAGGCCCTGGTGCAGGAGAAGGACCTGGCTCCCGAAAATCAAGACCGCCGCCGAACGGAGGAAAGTCCGGGCGATCCGCACGAAATTAGAAGTGGTAGCTGGCCGAGAACCGGTTCACGCGTCCCAGGAACTCGGACTGCGGAACCGAAGCGTAGTCGATCCGGATGCCGTGATAGTTGAGCCCCAGGCCGTACGTCATGTCCTTGACGGTTCCCCGCGGATCGTAGATGTAGCCCGCGCGGAGCGCCAGGAGCCGGTTGAACTCGAACTCAGCGCCGCCATCTTCGATCCAGGCGCCGTTCGTGAGCAGTGACCGGTTCACATCGGCCGTCACGAGCACGCGGTACATCTCGTTCTCGAACGGGGTCACGCCGACCCCGAACTTCACGTTGCGGCCGAGCGGATCGGACTGGTCCTGGTCGATGTATGCGATGTTCGGTCCGAGGTTCTGGAGCACGAGACCGACGGAGGTTCTCCACTGCGGGAGCTTGTAGAGGCCGCCGATGTCGGCCGCGAAGGTGGTGCCGCGCCCTTCGGCGCGATCCTGGGTCTTGTCCGCCGGCGCCAGGTCCACGCGCACCAGCTTCAGCGCGACCCCGAATCCCATGCCCTTCATCAGTTCCGTGCCGTAGGCAAGGGTGGGGGCCAGCTCGTAGCTCGTGAACGTGCCGAGCTCGTTTCCATCCACGTCGGTCGCGACGCTCTTGCCGTAGCTGAGATAGCCGAGGCTGAAGCCCAGTCCGCCCCATCCCTCGACGTGCTGCGCATAGGAGGTGTAAGAGAAGAAGACGTCGTCAGCCAGGTCCGGCACGAGCTTCGTGTACATCGTGCTGATATCGTGTCCGGTCGTGAAGGCGAGCGCGCCGGGGTTCCACCATATGGCGTTCGCGTCATTGGCTACCGCGACATAGGCGCGTCCCATGCCGTCGGCGCGGGCCCCGGGGGCAATCAGGAGTGATTGGGCGCCTGCCTCAGCCTGGGCGTTCGCGGTCCCCGCGTAGCCACCCAAGAGGCAAAGAAGTCCGAGGCACCCGGCGAAAAAACGACTCATCTGCAACCTCCTTCAGAAAAAGATAGGGACGCGCGTGCGCCCCGGCCTAGCACACAATTCTAGCGGAGTTACGGGGCCGGGTCAAGCTTCCCCCCGGGCTACCTCTTTCTGAGAGCTCGCCCAACCGCCGAGGCCCTTTTGCCTTCCGGGGATTCGGCGGTGACTTTAAGCAGATACACTCCGATGGCCACATTTTCTCCCTCGGAATCCCTTCCGTCCCAGGGAATGTAGTTCTCCCCGGCTCGGCCGTCCGCGGTCAGGTCGCGGACACGGCGTCCCGAGATCGTGTAGACGCCCACCCGGATGCTCCCGGCCTGATTGAGCCGGGCGTGGACGTAGGTCGTGCCTTCGAACGGGTTCGGGTAGTTGAACACCTGGCTAAGCTGCATGGGGTCGCCCGGCTGCGCCTGGGAATGGATGTCCAGCACGAAGCTCCGGACCCCGATATTTCCGAAAGCGTCGGAGGCGTGAACCTCGACCGTGTGCAGCCCTTCCGACAGCTGCGGCAGCGTGAAGGCGACCGTGCCGCGCGTGTAGCTCCCTGTGTCGAAGGTGAATCCCGGCGTCAGGTCCACGGGGGTTCCGCGATCGTCCAGGATGACGAAGATGCTGTGGGCGTTGTCGAGCCGCGTCAGGTCGACCCCGCTCGAATCCTCGATCGCGAAGTGGAGCTGGTCCCCGGACCGGAAGCTGGAGTCGGATCCGGCGGGATAGAAGAGCGTGATCGTGGGGGGAACGATGTCGGTGCGGGAGGACATCCCCAGCCCGATCCGGATCGAATCGACGGCGAGCCCGACGCCCCGGCCGCTCGCCGCGCTGAGGAGCGCCCGGAGCTGCCCCGCCCCGCCAGCGATCCGCGCGTCCACCGGAACCACGAACCGGGCCTCGAAGACGCCGCCCGAGAGCGCGACGTCGCCACGGAATAGCACAGGGCCCGGCACCTGGTACGGGGTGGTTTCGAGGCCGCCGATATCCCTGAGCCCGACCTGCGCGCGGTCGAACGGCTTCCCCTGCACCTGGATCCGGGCGACGCCCGAGGAAAGGGTGTCGGCGCTCGAATCGGGGGCCAGGGCGTGTCCCCGGATGACGGCGATGTCGCCGCGGAGGACCGAGTCCAGCGGGGATTTCTCCCATACCCCCCTGCCGCGCGGAATCGGGGGCGTGAGCGCCGGATCTCCCAGGAGCGCGTACTTCCGCACCACCTGGTTCACGTGGGCGTTCTTCGCCCGCTGGTAGGCCAGGCCGATCGTGACCGTGGAATCGGCGCGCGGCGCGATCGGAAAGAGCCGGTCCACGAACTCGTCGTTCAACTGCGTGCTCTCGAGGCCGAATACCAGCTCCGTCGACGCGATGGTCGCGGCCGCCCTGCCGGCCGGGGACTTGAGCAGAATCTCCGCCAGACCTTCCTGCCCCAACGCGTCGAACTTTCCAACCGTGCAGCTGAAGAACCCGAACAGGCTCGGGCGCGTGTCGTTCGTGAGACGGCCCGCGTCGGAGGAACGGAAGACCTGCTCGTCGGCGAGGACCGCGTCGTTGCCGTGGCCGATGTAGTCCACGAGCCAGTTGCCCTGGTTGATGCGCGCGATGAAATCATCGCGGGCGGCCGGCTTGCTCTGGTGCAGCGTGTCGGCGAACGCATAGTCGTTCAGGTAGACCTTCGAGCGCTCGACCGGATAGGGAATGTGCAGACGGTCCTTCCGCTCCATCTGCTTCACGTGCGCGTTGCCGAGCCCGTCGCGCGCTTCCCGCTTCCAGGAGTCGTCCGCGCAGAGGAGCGCGCGCGCGCGCCACGCGTCGAACTCGGTCGCCGTCTCGTACACCCGGGCTTTCCCGGGCGCGATCGCCACGGCCTCGAGCGTCGACTTGGCGGGGATCCTCCCGATCGCGACGTCCAGGATCTGGTCGCCGGGACCGTCGAGGAATCCATAGAAGTCGTCCGAGACCCACTGGGTGAGGAGAAAGGGATCGAAGTAGTTGGAGTACGTCGGCACGAGATCCGGCGTGCCGAATCCGAGATAGTTCTTGGGATCCAGCGAGGCGTCCCCGAGCAGGCAGAGGTAGGTCGGCGCGGGGAGCGTCCAGTGGAGACGCGCGTAGGCGAGGAGATTCCGGATCGCGACCGGGTCGAGGTAGCCTCCGCCGAGCTGGGCCGCGACCCGATCCGTGGTCGCGATTCCGACCCGCGGCGCCGCGATTCCGGAAATGCGCGCCGCCCGGAACGTCGCGAGCGACTCGGCCGCGGCGAGCAGGGACGGATGCGCCACGATCAGGTAATCGATCCCGATCCCGGGGTCGAGTAGGTTGTCGATCGTCTGCGCGCTCGCCGCGGGCGCGTACCGCGCGATGGTGGCCGGCCGGGCCGCGCGCGCCGTGGAGACGACCGCGTAGCGCTTGCGCGGGCCGGGAGCGAGCGAGTCCTCGAGCGTGAGCGTGAACGGCGGCGCGGCGCCCGAAACCGCTCCGTTCACGTAGCGAACCGGGCTCTCCGGGTCGCTCCGTTCAAGGAACCAGACCGCGGTCGTGTCGGTGACGCCGTCCACGACGTAGTGCACCGGGCCCGCGAGCGTGGTGTCCGCCGCGAACTGAAGCGTGTCGTTCAGCGCCGTGAGCCTTCTCGGGTAGGAGATCTCGAACCACGCCAGCTCGCTCTGGTCGGATCGGTTCGGATCGGAGGGATCGACGAGCCGAGGCACCTCGATCTGGAGCGTATCCGTGGCGTGCACGGTGAATCCCGACGCGGCGACGTCTTTGGGCGTGGTGAAATTCCAGGACCCGCTCCCCACCAGGGCGCTGTTCCAGTAGAGGTTCACGTAGTGATCGTCCAGGGTGGCGCCCACCGAGATTCCTCTTCCCCACAGGCGCACGAGGACGGAGCCGGTTCCGCCCGGCTGGGCGCCGGGGAGCCTGAGCGCGAACGAGCTGCGCGAGCCCTGCGTGAGCACCCGGTAGAACCAGCGCTCCCACCTCAGATTCGAGGCGACGAAATTGAAATCGCGCACCCGGTTCTCCTCGTAGTGAACCCGGTGCGGCACCGCGGTCACCGCGGGGGCCGGGGTGACGGGCGCCGCGTCGCGAAGGGGCATGCGCCTTGGCGGCGGGGCCGACGGGAGGGGTCCCCACGTCAGCCAGAACGGCGCGTCGTCGGAGCGCTGCGCCTCCTCGTATCCGGTCGAGCCGCCCGCCCTGAGGTCGTGACCGAAGCCTGTGTTTCCGGTCCCGTAGAAGTACAGCCGGTCCCCGGGGTCGAAAACGCCGTCTCCTTCCCCGGTCACCGCGATCGAGCACTCGCGCAGCGAATCGGGTGCGGAATCGACCGCCACGCTCTCGGGCAGATCGCCCGGCGTCGAGCGGAAGAGGCGGAACGAAGCGGGATCGATCCCGGCGACCGGGAACCCCGCGGCCGCGAGGTCGGCCGCGCTCAGGACGTAGAAACCCGGACGGACGATTCCCAGGCGCAACCAGGGACGCGTGGGTTCGACCCGAAGCGGGCCGGCGTAGGCGCTCGCGTAACCGGCGGCGCGCCGCGCGAGGCGCGGAGTAGTACTCCCGCTCCACGTGACCTCGAGCGTGATCTCATCGACCACCGTCGTCCCTCCCGTGCGCGGATCCCAGCGCACCGGATGGAGCGTCACCTGTAAAACGCGCTCCTCCCCCGCCGCGGACTTCACCACGCTCAGAAGCTCCGGTTCCGGAACGCCGGCGCGCGCCGGCCCGCGCGCGTAGCCTGCCCCATCCAGGTAACGGGCGAGATCGGCCGCGCCGAGCGCCGGCCAGCTCGCGCGATCCGACAGGAGGTGCGGGAGCGGCTCGGGACGGAGCGTTCCCAGGGAACGCTCCGCGCTCGCCGTGGCCCTCACGTGCGGATCGACTCCCCAGGGCACGTGGAGGAGGAGCGTGATCGAGGGAACCTGGGGCGTCCCGGCCGGAGCGTCGAGCGCCCCTCCGGGGAGGGTGATCTCGTCGATGCGTTCGCCGAAGACCTCTCCCGTCCGGATCCCGGGCGCTGGAATGGGTACGACGACCCGGTAGCCCGACCGGGTCACGGACTCGACGCGCGGTTCGAGCGGCGCCGGCGCCTCCACCGGCGAGACCTCGGGAGCGGGGGCCGCGCCCGAGGCGACGGTGGACGCGAGGACGATCGGAAGGAGAAGCGCGAACAGCCGTTTGGGCAGGCTCAAGCCTTGGCGATCCGCTCGGCTTCCTCGATGAGCATCACCGGAATGTCGTCGACGATGGGAAAGGCGAGGCCGCACCGGTCGCAGCAGAGCCGCTCCGGATCCTTCTGGTCGCGCAGATCCCCCTTGCACTGAGGACAGACGAGAATCGAACGGAGCTCTTGGCTGATCGGCATTTCGCTTATCCCTCCCCGAGCGGCGCCGGTTGCGCGGTCTCTTCCAGATAGACCCCCATTTTCAGAAACTTCTCCAGGCGCCGGTCCAGAAGTTCCTGGGCCGGGAGGCCCAGAAGCCCCTTCACGTGCCGGATCACCGCGGACTGGATCCTTCTCCCGGTCTCCTCCGGATCGCGGTGGGCGCCCCCGAGCGGCTCCGGGATCACCTCGTCGATCACGTTCAGCTCCAGGAGATCCTGGGCGGTGAGCTTGAGCGCCTCGGCGGCCTGTTCGGCCTTGCCCGCGTCCTTCCAGAGGATCGCCGCGCACCCCTCGGGCGTGATGACCGAGTAGATCGAGTTCTCGAGCATCAGCACGACGTCCCCCACCGCGATCGCGAGCGCGCCCCCGGAGCCGCCTTCCCCGATGACGACCGAGACGATCGGAACGGGAAGGTGCGCCATCTCCACCAGATTCCTCGCGATCGCCTCCGACTGTCCGCGCTCCTCCGCGCCGAGCCCGGGGTAGGCGCCGGGCGTGTCCACGAAGGTCACCAGAGGACAGCCGAGCTTTGCGGCGAGATGCATCAGGCGGAGCGCCTTCCGATACCCCTCCGGGTTCGCCATTCCGAAATTGCGGTGGATGTTCTCCTTGGTGTCGCGCCCCTTCTGGTGCCCGATCAGCACGATCGGGATGTTCTCGAGCATGGTCAGGCCGGAGATGATGGCGGGATCGTCCCCGAATCGCCGGTCGCCGTGGAGCTCGAGGAAACCGGGTGCTATCACCTTGAGGTAGTCGAGCGTGTATGGGCGGCGCGGATGGCGCGCGAGCTTCACGCGCTGCCAGCGCGTGAGCTTGGAGTAGATGTCGCGGCGCAGCTTCTCGGCCTTCCGTTCGAGGCGCTTGATCTCCTCCTCGACCTCGGCGTTCTCGGGCGCCGCCGTGCCGCGCAGGTCCTCGATGCGGCGCTCCAACTCGACGATCGGCTTCTCGAAATCGAGCCAGGTTCCGTTCATCGGTCAGCCCTCCGAACGCGACTAGAAGGGGACGGGTTCGTTCACGTTGGCGACGAGCGACACCGCGCGCGCGCCGAGACGGTTCCTGAGCTCCGCGAGAAGCTCATCGCTCGCGCGCACGAGCAGCCGCGCGCGGATCTGCGTCTTCGAGGGCTCCGACGGGGCGCGCACGAGGAAGTATACCGGGCAGCGTCCCGGGTGGCGACTCAGGAGGTCCTTGATCATTTCGAGCGGGACATCCTCCGGAGCCTGCGAAAGGTCGATGTGAAGCACCCCGTCCGGCCCCGCGTCGCCGGGGGTGATCGCCCGGAGGGTCTGGAACACGAGCTTCGGATCCTGGTCCTCGCGCACGCTCACGCGCGCCCGGGTCTCGACGATCGCGCCCTGGACCAGGGCCGCCCGGTTCCGCTCGTAGAGATCCGCGAAGGTGACTCCCTCGACCGTCCCCGAGAAGTCCTCGAGCGTGACGAACGCCATGGGGCGTCCGTTCCGGTCGGCGATCGTCTTGATCGCGGACACCATGCCGATGAAGACCAGCTCCGCGCCATCCCGCGTTTCGCGGATCCGGACGGTGTCCGCCAGGCCCCGCGACTCGATGTGGCTGCGGTAGGGCGAGAGCGGATGGTCGGAGAAATAGAACCCGAGCACTTCCCGTTCCTTGCGCAGGCTTTCTTGCAGCGGCCAGGGCGCCGCTTCGGGAAGCCCCGGCTCCGGCAATTCGATCGAGTGTTCCGCGCCGAAGAGCGTGACCTGATCCCGGCTCCGGCCCCGGGCCACTTCCTGCGCGCGTCCCAGGGCGCCGGCCACCGATTCGAAGAGCTGCGCGCGGTCGCCGCCGAGCGAATCGCAGCCGCCGGCGAGCACGAGCGATTCGACGACGCGTTTGTTGATCGCCTTCGAGTCCACGCGCCGGCAGAGATCCCAGATCGACGTGAACGGGCCGCCCTGCGCGCGCGCCGCCACGATCGCCTCGACCGATCCCTTGCCCACGTTCTTCACGGCGGTGAGACCGAAGCGGATCGCGTTCCCTTCCAGCGTGAACGCCGCCTCGCTCCGGTTCACGTCCGGGGAGAGCACCGGAATCGCGAGCCGGCGCGCCTCCTCGACCAGGGTCACGATGCGGTCGGTGTCCCCGACCTCGCTGCTCAGGGCCGCGGCGAGATAGGCCGCCGGGTGGTGCGCCTTGAGATAGGCGCATTGATACGAGAGGAGGGCGTAGGCCGCGCTGTGCGCCCGCGGGAATCCGTAGCCCGCGAATTTCTCGACCAGATCGAAGATCTCCTCGGCCTTCTTCCGGGGCACCTGGTTCTTGGCGCAGCCCTCCACGAAGGTCTGCTTCATGCGCGCCATCTCTTCCGGCTTCTTCTTTCCCATCGCGCGCCGGAGCAGATCCCCCTGAGCCAGCGTGAATCCCGCGAGCCGGTTGGCGATCTGCATCACCTGATCCTGGTATGCGATCACGCCGAGCGTCTTCTTCAAGATGGGCTCGAGCGCCGGGTGCATGTACGTGACCTTCTGCTTTCCGTGCTTCCGCTTCGCGAAGTCGTCGAGCATGCCGCTCTGGATCGGCCCCGGCCGGAAGAGCGCGTTGATCGCGATGATGTCCTCGAAGGAATCCGGGAGCACCTTGCGCAGGAGCTCCCGCATTCCCGAGGATTCGAGCTGGAACACGCCGGTCGTCTGCGCCTTGGAGAGGAGCGCGAACGTGGCCGGATCGTCGAGCGGGACCTCCTTCAAGTCGATCGGTCCGCCGTTGTCACGGGCGGCAAGCCGCGCCGCGTCCACGAGCACGGTCAGGGTCCTGAGACCCAGGAAGTCCATTTTCAGGAGTCCGACCTTCTCGAGCGAGTTCATGTCGAACTGCGTCGTCACGTCCCCCTTGCTCGAGCGGTACACCGGAACGTAGTCGGTGAGCTTCCCCGGCGCGATGAGCACCCCCGCCGCGTGCGTGGACGCGTGCCGCGCGAGCCCCTCGAGCGCGAGCGAGCAGCGGATCAGCTTGGCGTGCGTCTCGTCCTGCTTGGCCAGCGCCTTCAGCTCGGGCACCGTCTCGAGAGCGCGCGTCAGGGTCATCCCCAGCTCCCCGGGGATGAGCTTGGCGACGCGATCCTGGTCCGCGTAGGTCATCCCGAGCGCGCGGCCCACGTCGCGCACCACGGCGCGCGCGGCCATCGTTCCGAACGTAATGATCTGCGTCACGCTCTCGCGCCCGTATTTCTCCAGCACGTACTCGATCACGCGGCCCCGGTTCTCGTAGTCGAAGTCGATGTCGATGTCCGGCATGCTGATCCGCTCGGGATTCAGGAACCGCTCGAAGAGGAGATCGAACTTGAGCGGGTCGATGTCGGTGATCCCGAGCACGTAGGAGACGAGGCTCCCCGCCGCCGATCCGCGCCCCGGACCCACGCCCACGCCATTGTTGCGCGCGAACTCGATGAAGTCCCGCACGATGAGGAAGTACCGCGCGTAGCCCACCTGGCAGATCGTATCCAGCTCGTACTGCAGGCGCGTTTCCATCACGTCGTCGATCGTCGCGTACCGGCGGCTGAGCCCTTCGCGCGCGACCGCGCGGAGGTATCCGTCGGCGCTCTCGAACTCGGGCGGAAGCGGAAACTCAGGAAGCTGCACGCGCTCCGTGTCGAGGGTCAGCTCGCATTTCTCCGCCACGTCCAGCGAGTTCCGGATCGCATGGGGGGCGCCGCGGAAGAGCTCCTCCATCTCCTTCGTCGACTTCACGTAGACCTGGTCGGTCGCGAACCGGAATCGATCGGGGTCCTGCATGGTCTTGCCCGTCTGGATGCATAACAGGACTTCGTGCGCCTCGGCGTCCTCGCGCGCGAGATAGTGACAGTCGTTCGTCGCGACCACCGGGATTCCCATCTCGGCTCCGAGCTCGATCAGCCCCTGGGCGACGGTTCGCTCGTCGGGGATGCCGTGGTCCTGAACCTCGAAGTAATAGAAATCCGCGCCGAAGAGGTCGCGGTACCAGGAGGCCGCTTTCCGGGCTCCGTCGAGGTTTCCCTCGAGCAGAAGCTGCGGCAGCTCGCCCCTGAGGCAGGCGCTCAGGCACAGGAGCCCTTCCGCGTGCGACGCCAGAAGCTCCTTGTCGATCCGCGGCTTGTAGTGGAAGCCCTCGAGGTACCCGGCCGAGGAGAGCCGCATCAGGTTCTTGTAGCCCTCGCGGTTCCTGGCCAGGAGCACGAGATGGTTGTAGGCGCCCTTGCCGTCCGCGCTCCGGGTCCGGTCGTGCCTCGATCCGTGCGCGACGTAGACCTCACATCCGATGATGGGCTTGATCCCCGCGGCGTTCGCCTTCTCGTAGAATTCGACCGCGCCGAAGAGATTGCCGTGGTCGGTGAGGGCGAGCGCGGGCATGCCGAGGCCTTTCGCGCGCTCGACCAGCCGGTCGAGACGGCATGCCCCGTCCAGGAGCGAGTAGTCGCTGTGATTGTGGAGGTGGACGAACCCAGCGCTCATGCGACGCCTCGCGCGCTCTTCAAGCCGGGGAGATTCGGACGGGGAACCACGAAGGCAGCTTACCACGTTACGGTTCGCGCGGCGTCGCACTGCCGGAGTCCGGCGGGACGTCCGATTCCGGGGTCTCCTCCTCCGGGTAATCGTCCGGTCCACCGAACGGCAGCACCCCCGTCGAGTCCATCTGCTCGGTCCCGAACCAGGCCTGCTCGTGTGACGCCCCGCAGATCAGCCGCGGCTCGGTCGTGGGAATGAACGACTCGCGCATGACGTGCGGACAGTCGGCGCCGGCCCGGTATCCCGTGTCCGCGTCGATCCACACGTCGATGACACCCGGCGGCGCCTGGAAGTCGCGCACCGGCTTCCCGCGGTGCGCGAGGTCCATGAAGCGCGCCCAGATCGGAACCGCGGCCTGGGTGCCCGACAGACCGAGCCGGCGGTTGCGGTCGCATCCCACCCAGACGCCGGCCACGAGGTCGGGCGTGTAGCCGACGAACCACGCGTCGTTCTCGTCGTCGGTCGTGCCTGTCTTCCCCGCGGCGGGGCGATTGAAACCGAATTGACTCCGGATCGAGGCGGCCGTCCCGTAGATCACCGGCCCCTGCAAGAGTGTCGTCGCCATGTAGGCGGTTTCGGCACGGATCACCCTTCGGGACTCGCGCCTCGGGGTCCAGACCAGGTTTCCCCCGCGATCGAGAACGGCGCGCACGGCGACCGGTTTCACCATCACGCCGCCGTTGGCGATCGTCGCGTATGCGGTCGTCAGCTCGATCGGAGTCACCTCGCTCGTGCCGAGCGCGAGGGAGGCGACCTCCCGCAACCGGCTCTGCACGCCCAGCGCGTGCGCCATCTGCGTCACCTTGGGGATCCCGACCAGGAACTCGAGCCGGACCGTAGCCACGTTGAGCGAGCGGGCGAGCGCGCGCGCCGCGGTCACCCGCCCCAGGTATGAGTTCTCGTAGTTCCGCGGCCCCCACAATCCGAAGGGAGTCGGAAACGAATCGGGCATGTCGTCGAGAAGGGTGGCCGCGGTGAGCGGGGGCGGCGTCCGGAGAACGGCGTGTCGAGCGCGGCGATGTACACGAACGGCTTGAACGCGGACCCCGGCTGGCGCCGTGACTCCACGGCGCGATTGAACGGGCTCTCGCGATAGTCGCGCCCGCCGACCATCGCGCGGATCGCGCCGTTCTGCGGCTCGATGGCGAGGAGCGCCGCCTGCGCCGGGTCGCGGCCCGCGCCTCCGATGGGCGAACGCGAATCCGCCTCGTGCGCCCCCTCGCGCACGCATCGCTCGGCCGCGTCCTCCATCCGGGGATCGAGCGTCGTGAAGACCTGGAGCCCACGCGTGCTCAGGTCCCCCTCGGAGATGTCCTTCGACAGAACCTCGCGAACGTAGTCCACGAAGTAGGGAGCGCGTGTCAGGGGCGCGGGATTGGGTGCGAACCGGAGCGGTGTCTTGCGCGCGCGCTGTGCTTCGGCTCGCGAGATGAAGCCGGCGGCGACCATGTCCTCGAGCACTTCGTTTCGCCTCGAGATCGCCTCATCGGCGTCGCGATAAGGAGAGAACCGGTTCGGGGCCGGAATGATCGCGGCAAGGAGCGCGCCCTCCCCGAGCGTCAGCTCGCTTGCGTGCTTGTTGAAGTAATAGAGCGCGCCCTCCTCGACGCCGCAGACGCTCCACGTTCCGCGCTGCCCGAGATAGATCTGGTTCAGGTAGAACTCGAGGATCTCCTCCTTCGAATAGCGAAACTCGATCATCACCGCGAGGAGCGCCTCGTGGAGCTTCCTCGTGAAGGTCCGCGTCCGGGAGAGAAAGACGTTCTTGGCGAGCTGCTGGCTGATCGTGCTTCCGCCTTCGACCAGGGATCCGGCGCGGACGTTTCGCGCCGTGGCGCGCCCGATCCCCAGGATATCGAGACCCATGTGGCGAAAGAAGCGCCGGTCCTCGCTCGCGACCGCCGCGAGGGCAACATGGCGCGGGATCTTGGCCAGCGGCAGGTACGAGCGGCGCTCGCGCTCCTGGTCGGAGAACTCGGCCAGGAGCTGGGGGTCGACTCTCAGAAGGCCGCGCGGGGTCGTCTCCGTGAATCCGTTACCGATCGAGGCGACCTGGCCGTCCCTGATCTCGACCAGGGTTGGAGCGCCCGGCTCGGACCGGTCGGGATAGACGAAGGGGCGGAGCCAGATCTCGAAGATGGACCCGCGCCTTCGATACTGACCGGGGGCGTATGGCTTGCCGGTCGCGCGCCGGTAACGCGCGGCGTCGAGGGCCCCGCGGAGATCCGATTCTTCCAGCGGCATTCCGGCGCGCAGCTCGAGCCAGTCCGCGTAGACCCGCGTCGGGAACTTCCAGCCCTGTCCGGAATAGCGAAGGGAGGAGAGCGATGAGAGCCGGAACCAGTCGTACCCGAGAAAACCCAGGACGAAGAGGAGGACGACCAGCGCCCAGCCGAGCCGGCTCTTCGAGAACGACCCGAACCTCCGGCGTATCCCTTCAGGAAGCGCCGGCATGGGGCGCTTCCCTGACGGGGTCGGATTCGGATTCACGGGGGCTCAGCCTACGGCCCATCGCCGCGATCGTCAAATAATGTAGAGGGCGGCCGGCGTCGGATCGAAGCCGGCTCGGACCTGCGTCAGCGACCCGGGGTGAGCGCGTCTTCCAGCTGGCGGAGCCGCGAGACGGTGCGGCTATCGGCGCCTCCGGCGGGGGCGCTGAGGAGATACTCGCGGAAGGCGGCGAGCGCGGCCTTCTGATCGGAGCGATTGCCGGTCAGGACCTGGATCGCCCAGAGACAGTCGGCGTACTCGCGTCTCGCGCGGGCGCGGTCAGGTCCCACGATTTTCGACGTGAACACTTTCCATTCCGAGCGAAGGTTGCGCAAGGTCACCAGGTCGCTCTCGGCTTCCGCGGTGACCGTGGCCTGGTGAAGTCGTCCGATCGGTGAATTGTCGGGCGGCGGCGCGGGTTCCGGCTCGGGCTCCTTGCTTGGAGGCGCCCCGACTCGCTGATGCGAGGGCGCGGGGGTTCCCGGCGACGGGGTCCTTGTTCCGGTAGCCCTGGAGGGCGTGTCGGGCGGGTCGTCGACGACGGGCTCGAACGATTCCGTCACGATGACGCTTGGAGCCGGATTGGTCTCCCTCGGGCGGCTCTCTTCCCCTAGTGGAATTTCATCGTCCGGCGGGCGGGCGACCGTGCGCGTCGAACGCTGCGCCGGTTCCGGAGTGACCCGCGCCCCGGCGGAATCCGATGCACGCTGCGAACCCGGCGCCGGCTTTGGAGGCGGCGCCGTTCCGCGCGAAGTCGCCGGGACCTTTGACGGCCTCTGGCTCGGCGCCGGGTTTGGCGCCGGCGTTGGCGCCGGCGTTGCGACCGGAATCGGCTGGGGCGGCGCCGCGGATGAGGCGGACACGCGAGGCGCTTGCGGTGGGGGGACGCTCTGGGCAGTTTGGTCCGGAATCTCCGGGAGACCACCGGGTTGCGCTCCGCCGCCATCGTCGGGCGCCTCCGGAGACGGATCGGGAGTCGCCGGTGGATTCCCCGCGGGGACGGAATCCGCCGGAGAATCGACACCGGTCCGCGAGTCCTGGGAATCGGGCGTGGACATGTGCAGCAGGTACCAAGAGGAGAACCCGAGCAGGATCAACCCCACCAGTCCGCCCCCTCCCCAGAGGAGAAGGTGGAGGGCCGATTTCTTCTTCGACCGTGGATTCCGGCGACCGAGCGCTTCCGTCGCGAAGAAGAGACTCTCCTCCGGCGGACCGCCGCCGGACTTCGCGTCGGCAGGCTCGAAGTCCCAGGAAGTCGTGCTCCCCGTGGCCCCCTTCTCGTCGAAGAAATTCTCCTCCTTCTCGTCGCCGGAGCCCGCCTGCGCGGGAGCCTGCGACGGGCTGTCGAACGAGCTCGGAGGGGTGGCGGTCGGGAACGCGGACGGTGGAGCCGTGGACGGGTAGGGCGACGCGGGATTGGCGGGTGCTGGGGCCTCAGGCGACGGGCCGGGCTCCGCCCCCTGTCCCTGTTGTCCGTCGGATCCGAAAATTCGGTCCAGGGTCCAGTCGTCCTTGGCCGCGGTCGGCGGCCTTTCCTGGGATCCGATGCTCCGCACCAGCTCCAGCTCGAGGCGGCACCCTTCGCAGGTCGCGATATGTTGCTCGGCGAGGATGCGTTCCTCGGGTGGAAGCGAGCCGTTTACGAGCGCTTCCATCCTCGGTTTTACCGCTGAGCAATCCATAGGAGTGGGTATCGGAAAGACGCGGCTGATTCTTGAGCGGCCTCTCGGAACGGGGCGGGCGGCGGAACGGAGGAACGCCGCCGGGCCGTGACAGCCTTTGGGGCGGCGAATGAGCTTGGATCGAAGGGGTTACGCGCCCGGGACGCGCGCTAGTCGGGGAGAACCGCCCCCTCGACCGGACAGGCCTCGAGGCAGGCGTTGCAGCTGACGCAGTCCTCCGCGACGACGAAAAACCAGCTCGTTCCCTTGGTGTTCTGTCCCTCGCCCTTCTTGATGCAGTCGACGGGACAGACATCCACGCAGGAGCTTTCCCCTTCGCAGATATCCTTGACGATGACGTATGCCACGAAGCCTCCGACGATGGTCCGAAACTCGGACGATGTTACGCGACTTGGAGCATCCGGTCCAGGGCGACTCGCGCCCCGCGTTTCACGGCCTCAGGCACGCGGATCGGGTTCACCACGTTCCCCTCGAGCAGATTCTCCAATACCCAGAGGAGATTCTGGGGAGAGATCCGATACATCGTGGCGCACAGACAGAAGTCCTTGGAGAGGATCGAGATCTTCTTGTCCGTGTGGCGCCGCGCGAGCCGGTTCACGAGATGATACTCGGTCCCGACCGCCCATCGGCTGCCCGCCGGGGCCCCTTGCAACACGCCGATGATGTGCTCGGTCGAGCCCGCGTCGTCGGCGGCCTGGACGACTTCGTACGGCACCTCCGGATGCACGAGGATCCGGACATCCGGGTCCTCCGCGCGTCGCTCGTGGACGTGGCGCAGCTGGAATTTCGTGTGCACCGAGCAGCACCCCTTCCAGAGAATGATCCGGGCACGCTCGAGGTCCTCCGGCGTCAGACCTCCCGATTCCTTCGAGGGATCCCACACGACCATCGACTCCAGCGGAATGCCCAGCGAGGCGCCCGTGTTTCTTCCGAGGTGCTCGTCCGGGAAGAAGAAGATTCTCGGCTCGAGCCGGAATGCCCACTCGAAAAGGCGGCGCGCGTTGGACGACGTGCAGACTGCCCCGCCTCGCTCGCCGCAGAACGCCTTCAACTCGGCGGTGGAGTTCATGTAGGTGATCGGAACGGCTCGGATCCCGAGCCGGTCCAGGGTCTCGCCCGCGAGAAGCACGTCCTCGGTCGACGCCATGTCGGCCATCGAGCACCCGGCCGCGAGGTCGGGCAGGATGACGGTCTGGTGCCCGGCGCGCAAGATGTCGGCGCTCTCCGCCATGAAGTGGACGCCACAGAAAACGATGAAATCCGCTTTCGTCCGCTCCGCGCCGAGCCGCGCCAGCTTGTAGGAGTCGCCCGTCACATCCGCGTGCGCGATCACGTCGTCACGCTGATAATGGTGGCCGAGGATCACGACCGAGGCGCCGAGGGCCTCCTTGGCCGCGCGGATCCTCGAGTCGAGAACATCATCATCCAGAGCGAGATACGACTCGGGTACCGTTCTAGTGGCCATGGCCGATCATTATAATCCCACAACGTGATAAGGGAAAGGAGCTTGACCCTGTCACGGGTGCGGGTGAGAATGAGCCGCTCACCCTACCCCAAACCATTTTGATGCGGAGATCAGGTTGAAGGCGACGAATAACGACTTCTCGATTCACGTGGCCACGGTGAACGGCTCCGGCAGCCAGACCGCGAATACGACGCTCATGCGCGCCATTTTCCAGATGGGCGTCCCCGTTTCCGGGAAGAACCTCTTCCCCTCGAACATCGCGGGGCTCCCGACCTGGTTCACGATCCGCGTGAGCGATCGCGGCTATCTGGGCCGCACCCGGCGGAACGACGTGCTCGTGGCGATGAATCCGGAAACCTCGGTCGAGGACATCTCCTCGATGGGGCCGGGCTCGATCCTGATCCTGAACGAGGGCGTTCCGCAGCCGAAGATCCCCGAGGATCGCGTCGTCTACAAGATTCCGTTCAACAAGCTCGTCGAGCCGCTGGTCCCCGACGCCAAGCTGCGGAAGCTCGTCGTGAACATGATCTACGTGGGCGTCGTGGCCCACCTGCTGGGAATCGATCCCGGGGAAGTGGACCGCGCCTTGAGCGCGCAGCTTGGCAAGAAGCCCAAGGCGCTCGACATGAATCGCGCGGCGGTGAACGCGGGCGAAGCGTACGCCGCGCGGAATCTGAAACCCGCGCGGTTCCGCGTGGAACGCGGGGACAAGACGGACGGCAAGATCCTGATCGAGGGAAATCAGGCCGCGGCGCTGGGCGCCATGTTCGGCGGCGTGACCTTCCTCTCGTGGTATCCCATCACCCCCTCCTCGAGTCTCGCGGAGTCGCTCCAGACCTACCTGGATCGCTACCGCCGCGACCCGAAGACCGGCGAGGCCACGTTCGCCGTCGTCCAGGCGGAAGATGAGATCGCAGCGATCGGCATGGTGCTGGGCGCCTCGTGGACCGGCGCGCGCGCGATGACGACGACCTCGGGCCCAGGGCTCTCGCTCATGACCGAGTTCATCGGCTTCGGTTACTACGCCGAGGTGCCCGCCGTGATCTGGGACATCCAGCGCGTGGGACCGAGCACCGGTCTTCCGACCCGTACGTCGCAGGCGGACCTGCTCTCGGTGGCCTTCCTCTCGCACGGCGACACGAAACACCTGATCCTCCTGCCTGCGACGGTGGAGGATTGCTATCTGTTCGGAATGAAGGCATTCGATCTGGCCGAGCGGTTCCAGACGCCGGTTTTCGTGCTCTCGGATCTCGACATCGGGATGAACGTCTGGATGTCGGACCCCTTCCGCTATCCGGACAAGCCCTGGGACCGGGGCAAGGTGCTCGCGGCCGAGGACCTCGCCAAGGTCGCGAAGTTCGAGCGCTACCGAGACGTCGACAAGGATGGGATTCCCTACCGCACGCTGCCGGGTACGGATCACCCGTTCGCCGGCTACTTCACCCGCGGATCGGGGCACGACGAGAAGGCCGCGTACACGGAGAACCCGGACACCTACAAGCGCGTGATGGACCGCCTCGCGGCGAAATACGAGACCGCGCGGGCGTTCGTGCCGCCGCCCGTCGTGCAGCGGATGAAGGGAGCGGAGATGGGAATTCTCGGCTTCGGCTCCAGCCACTGGGGGATCGTGGAGGCGCGCGATCAGCTCGCCGCCGACGGGATCCAGACGAATTACCTGCTCCTGAAGGCGATCCCATTCACGAGCGAAGTGAAGAGTTTCATCGAGTCGTGCGACCGGGTCTACGTCGTGGAGCAGAATCGCGACGCCCAGATGAAAGCGCTCCTCACGATGGAATACCCGGAGCTGGCCACGAAGCTCCGGTCGATCCTTCACTACGACGGGCTCCCGATCGACTCGCAGTCGATCGTCGAGCAGGTCCGGGAGCGGGAGCGCGAGGGGGTGCTGGCCCGATGACACCGGTCGAAACGAACGGCGACAAGAACCGGATCGGGCTCACGATCGCGGACTACCGCGGCGCCAAGTCCACGCTCTGTCCCGGCTGCGGCCACGACGCGATCACCGGGAGCATCATCCAGGCGGCATTCGAGGCGGGCCTCCAGCCGCACCACGTGGCGAAGCTCTCCGGAATCGGCTGCTCGAGCAAGACTCCGGCGTATTTCCTGAGCCGTTCGCACGGATTCAACGCGGTGCACGGGCGCATGCCCTCGATCGCCACCGGCGTCTCGGTCGCGAACCGCTCGCTGACCCTGCTCGGCGTCTCGGGGGACGGCGACACCGCCTCGATCGGCCTCGGGCAGTTCCTCCACCTGGTGCGGCGGAACGTGCCGCTCGTCTATATCGTGGAGAACAACGGGGTGTACGGCCTGACGAAGGGGCAGTTCTCCGCGACCGCCGACGTCGGGACCAAGGCGAAGTCGGGGCGCGTGAACGAGCTCATGCCGATCGACGTTTGCGCGCTCGCGATCGAGCTGGGGTGCGGTTTCGTCGCCCGGTCCTTTTCGGGCGACCCGAAGCAGCTTCGGCCGATCCTGAGAGCTGCCCTGAGCCACCGCGGCACCGCGGTCGTGGACGTCATCAGCCCGTGCGTCACCTTCAACAACCACGAGGGCTCGACGAAGAGCTACCTGAACGTGAAAGAGCACGACGCGCCCCTCCACGACATCACGTTCGTTCCGCACTACGAGAACATCGAGGTGGATTACGCGCCAGGGGAGAGCCGCGAGGTCACGCTCCACGACGGCTCGCGCATCACGCTGAAGAAGCTGGGCGAGGATTACGATCCCGGCGACGCCCTGCGCGCGCTCGAGACGATCCACCACGGCAGGCAGGAGGACCGGTTCGTGACCGGGCTCCTCTACGTGGATCCCGACAAGGAGTCATTCGAGCAGGATCTCCGCCTGGTCGAGTCTCCCCTCGCGAGCCTCCCGCTCGAACGGGTGCGTCCCCCGAAGGAAGTGCTCGAAGAGGTGATGGTCAACCTGATGACCGGCGGATCGTAGCGATTCCGCGCTACCCGCGCCCTTCCTCGTCCTCCTCACCTCTCGTCTTCGAGTAGTAGACCTGGAATTTCTTCTTCAGCCGATTCCGTTTCCACTTCTGGTAGGCGTCCCCCATCGGGTTTCCTCCCCGCGGCCATTTCGGTCCGCGCAGATAGAGCCACCCGAAGATCATCCCGCCGAGGTGCGCCACGTGCGCGATCCCGCCTCCGGATGCCGACACGCTCGACCAGAACGTGATCAGCCCGAGGATCAGCACGAGGTACTTCGCTTTGATGGGCAGCACGAAGTAGAGGAGGATCACGCGGTCCGGGAAGAGCAGCCCGTACGCGGCGAGCAATCCGTAGATCGCTCCGGAGGCGCCGATCGTGACCGTGTAGCTGTTGGGGGCCACGAGCGTGGTCATGATCGCAGCCCCGATTCCGGTGATGAGGTAGAAGCGGAGGAACTTCCGGGTTCCCCAGAGCGATTCCAGCTCCGTTCCGAACATCCAGAGCGCGAGCAGGTTGAACAGGATGTGGAAGAGGCCGCCGTGCAGGAACATGTACGTGACGGCCTGCCACAGGAACAGGTGGTGGACGACGTCGTAGGGCACGAGCCCGAAGATCCGCTCGATCCGCACGCCGACCAGCGCCTGCGCGATCGTCTGAAACAGGAAGACGACCACGTTGATCACGAGGAGGGCCTTGACGGCCGGTGTGGCGGACCCTCCGATCGCGAAGGGGCGGGAGCCCCCTCGATCCCACCTCACGGCGAGGGCTCCCGGCGCGCGTTCGCCATCGCTCCCAGGTACGCCTCGCGGTCGTCGCGCGTTTCCTCGTAGGCGCGCCGGAGGAGCGCGTCGAGCTCGGTGGCGAGCGGAACCTCCCGGCGCTCCATGGCGCGCGCCGCGGTGGCGACCATGGGGTCGATGCGGTGCTCCTGGAAGGCGCCCGGCGCGCCCCAGACGAAGGACGGCACGTACGCCGGCATGAGGTCGGTGCCGTACAGATTGCACCCGACCCCGACGGATGCGCCCGTCGTGAACGAAGTGCTGATCCCGGTTTTCGTGAAATCCCCGATCTGGAGTCCGAGCATGAGCTGCCCGGAGTCCTCCCCTTTCTTTTCGAGGAAATCGCGCGCCGATCGAAACGTGCGGACCGGCGTGTACGTGTTCTTGAGATCGCTGTTGTTCGTGTTCGCTCCCAGATTGACCCACTCACCGACGAACGAGTGCCCCAGGAATCCGTCGTGCTGCTTGTTCGCGTAGCCCTGGAACACGGTCTCGGCCACTTCCCCGCCGACGCGACAGACGGGTCCGATGGAGGTGCCGCCGCGGATTTTCGCCCCGGCGCGGACGATCGTGCTCTCTCCGATCGCGGCCGGGCCCTCCACGTAGGCGAGCGGCTCCACCGTCGCGTTCTCGCGAATGACGATCGGTCCGCCCTCCGCGTTCAGCGTAGCACCCGCCATCACGCGGGACCCTCGGGCCACATGGATCGCCTCGGGCTTGATGAGGTGCGCTCCCGTATCGACGGCGCCGCGGACCACGCCCCCCTCGAAGAGATATCGTGAATCTTGAAGGATCTGGCGGGGGCTCCAGCGGATGAGGTCCGCCCCGGAGCGCGCGAGGAACGCCTGAACCTCGGCGGGAAGCCGGACGTCCTCGAACGCCCGGTCGGGATCTCCCTCGCGGAGGTGCCGCACCACGTGCTTCACGTGCTCTCCGCGCACCTTCGCCGCGAAGAGAACGCCCTGCGAGACGTAGCTGACCTCCTGGGGCGAAGCCGCCATGAAGTGAAGCACTTCGTCGTCCGTCATGCAGAGCCGGCCGTTCACGAACATCGTCTCCTCCGGCGGCGGCTCGGCGACCTCGGCGTCCGGGTAGAGCTGCCTCGTCCACTCCTCGAGATGGGGCCTTACCTGCAAGAAGAGCCGCGACTCAGGGAACGCGAGCGCCAGTTTTTCGACGAGCGTGAACACGCCGCACCGGAGCGAGAAAACGGGCCTCAAGAGCGTGAGCGGACCGAACGATTGGGCCTCGATGTCCTCGTAGATGCAGAGATTCATGCTCGCACAGTAGAGAGTGGCCGAAGCGCCGTCAAGTCGCCTACAATGCCGCCATGGCCGTGACGAAGAACTCCGCCGCCGAGCACGACCCCTCGGTAAAGTCACTGCGGTATCGCGAGCACCGGATTCCGAGACGGCACCGGGTGTTCGTGAACCGGAACCTCAGATTGTCGAACATCCGCGCGATCGGATTCGATCTCGACCACACCCTCGCCCACTACGACCCCGTTCCCGTCGAGGAGCTGGCGTTCGATCTGACGAAACAGAAGCTCGTCGCCTCGAAGCAATACCCCAAGGGGATCCTGGAGCTGAAGTACGATCCGACCTTCGTGATCCGCGGCCTGGTCGTGGACAAGAAGCGCGGGAATCTCCTCAAGATGGACTATTTCAATTTCGTCTCGCGCGCGCACCACGGGTTGAACGAGCTGCGCGCGGAGGAACGGGAGCGTGCGTACCGCTCTTCGAAGATCCGGCTGAGCCACGAGAACTACTCCTCCGTGGACACGCTCTTCCACCTGCCCGAGGTCTATCTCTTCCTGTGCGTCGTCGGGCTGATCGAGAAGTCCGGCCAGAAGAAATCGGATTACACGCAGGTTTACGACGACGTGCGGGAGATGATCGACGAGGCGCACCGGGACGGGAGCCTCAAGTCGGTGATCACCGCGAACCTCGACCGCTACATCCGCCTCGACACCGAGATGCGAACCGTGCTCGATGAGTTCCGGCGCGGAGGGAAGAAGCTCTTCCTGCTCACGAACAGCGACTGGTCGTACGCGGACACGCTGCTCCGTCATCTGCTCGAGCGCGGGCGCGGCGCGCCGGCCCACTGGAGCGAGATCTTCGACCTCGTCATCGTGGAGGCGAGGAAACCGTCCTTCTTCGCGGCCAACGAGCCGCCGGAGCCGGTGGCCGAGGCCGCGTCGCTCCCGACCGCGATCCAGATCGTCCGCGGCGCGAACGGCGCTTACCTCGAGCGCACCCTGGGAGCCGCCGGAGACGAGATCCTCTACTTTGGAGATCACACCTACGGGGACATCCTGCTCTCGAAGAAGGCCCTGGGCTGGCGCACCGCCATGCTGGTTCCCGAGCTGGACCGCGAGATCCGGGTCACGCAGGAGCACGAGAAGGAGTTCGACCGGCTGTCCCGGCTATCCGCCGAGCGCCATCATCTCGAGATCGACAAGGCCGCGCTCGGCCGTGAGCTGCGGCGTCTCACGCTGTTGCAAGGGGAGCAGGACGGAGCCGACCCGGTCCGCCGGCAGGAGATCGCCCTGCGCATCCAGTCGATTCCCGAGGAGATACAGCGGATCGAGGAGCGGGGCGTCGAGATCGAGCCCGAGATCCAGGAGCTGAGAACGAAGATCGACCGCGCGTACAATCCGTACTGGGGGTCGATCTTCCGGGAGGGCAACGAATCGAGCCGCTTCGGCCATCAGCTCAAGGATTTCGCCTGCCTGTACACGAGCCGCGTCTCGAATTTCCTGCACTACCCCATGAACTACTACTTCCAATCCCCTGTCGGGTACATGCCTCACGACATCTGAAGCGCCCTCCCGAGCGCTCCGACCGCGAACTCGAGCTGTTGCTCGGTGATCGTGAGCGGGGGTGTGAAGCAGATCACGTTGTCGTGCACGCCCCCGGGATAGGCGAGGACTCCTTCACGCAGGAGCGCCGCGAGCACGCGTGCGGCGATCTCGGGAGCGGGCTCGCGGGAGCCGCGATCGCGCACCAGCTCGATGGCCGCCATGAGGCCCGCGGCGCGCACGTCACCCACGGCGGGCGCGCGCTGCTGCAGCCCGCGCAGGCCGGCCGCGAATGCCGCTCCCGCCCGCTCGACATGCGAGCGGATCTCGGGCGCCGTCAGCCGTTCGACCGCCTTCAGCGCCCCGGCACAGGCGAGCGGATGCGCATAGAACGTGCTCGAGTGCGGCGCTTCCCCGGACGGAAGGACGTGCTTCTTCCAGGCCTCCATCACCTTTCCGCGGCCGAAGAGGGCCGCGATCGCGACCCCGCCGCCGATTCCCTTCCCGGCCACGAGCAGGTCGGGTGCGGCGTCGGCGCCGCATCGCTCCCATGCCCAGAACGGCCCCGTGCGTCCCGCTCCTGTCATCACCTCGTCGTAGATCAGCAGAAGTCCACGCTCCCGCGCGAGCGCGCGGAGCCTCGGAAGGAACTCGGGCGGAGGGACGACGCAGCCCGAGCGCCCCTGGATCGGCTCCACGATGATGGCGCCCGGCGGATCCGGCCCGTGAAGCTCCCGATCGATGATCTCCGCGGCGGAGTCGAGGCAGCGGAGATCGCACTTGCCGCCGCAGGCGGGCCGGGCCGGGCAGCGATAGGCACAGGGATACGGCACGCGGACCGTGACGTCGGGCACGTGTGCCGCGAAGGGCTTCCCCAGCCCGGGATAATCGGTCACCGCCAGCGCGCCGTAGGACTGCCCGTGGTAGGCGCCCGTGAACGCGACGACGCGCCGGCGCCCCGTGGCGAGGAGCGCCGTCTTGAGCGCAAGCTCCACGGCCTCCGAGCCGGTGCTCGCCAGCAGCACGCGATCGAGCGTCTTCCCGCCGAGCGCTCCGAGCCGGCGCACGAGCTTCGCGCGACCCTCGTGCGGCATGAGGTCGCCGAGCCCCTGCGTCAGCTTCCGCGATTGCGCGGATACCGCGCGCGCGACCTCGGGGGCGGCATGACCGAGGGAGACGACGCCGAATCCGGCCGTCAGGTCCACGTAGCGGTTCCCGTCGACGTCCAGGATCACGGCACCCCGCCCGCGCGACCACACGACCGGGGAATCGCCGGCGCCCCAGATCGCGGCTCCCTCGCCCCTGCGCAGACGGCGGGCCGTGCTGAGCGAGCGCGGGCCCGGCGGGGGGACCACGATGCGCGGCAGCTCCGTGCCCTCGAGCTTCTCGCGCGGGCTCATCGGGGAGCCCTGCGCGTCTGGACCCAGGTCACGCCGAAGAGGATCAGCGCCGCGCCGACGAGGAAGGCCGGTCCGAACCGCTCGCGGAAGAGGATCCACGAGAGGACGCTCGTCAGCACCGGCTGCGCGTTCGTGGTGATCGCGACCTTCGACGCCTCGAGTCCTCGGAGCGCATAGAGCCAGAGCGGGTAGGCGATGACCGACGTGGCCACGGCGAGGTACAGGACCCCTCCCCACACGGGAAGCGTGAGGGAGTGGAGCGCCGGGATCGCGCCCGGGATGAGGAGCGCGGGAAGGGTCATGGCCGTGCCCGCGACGATCGCCCAGGTCGTGACGGTCATGGGATCGTAGCGGCTGAGGAGTTCTTTCGAGCCGATCGTGTAGGCAGACCAGGCGAAAACCGCGAGCAGCATCATCAGGTCGCCGCGCATGACCGTGAGCTCCAGCCCGCGGTCCACGAGGATCAGCGCGACGCCGGCGAAGGCGACGGCGATCCCGAAAAGTTTCGCCTTCGCGTCCCGTTCGTTCAGGAACCGGTTTGCGAGGAGGAAGACGGCGGCGGGCGTGAGCGCGTAGAGCAGCGCGGCGTGGCCCGGCGTGGACTGGCTGAGGCCGAAGAGGAACAGGCCCTGGTTCACGGGCACGGCCAGAAACCCGAGCCAGAGGAGCTTGGGAATGTCGGTGCGCGCGACGCGCTCCCGCCTCGGCCGCAGCGTCTCGAAGAGAAGGAGCGCGATCGACGCCCCGATGAATCGGAGGAGCGCGGTCGAAAGCGGGCCGATCGCGATCAGGGTGGCTTTCGCGATCAGATGCGTGCCGGCCGAGAGGATCTGGTTCAGGACGAGCGCGGAGATGATCCGCTTTTTCCGTTGGATAGCCCCTCCCACGACCGTTTTGCGAAATCGAAGCGCGGAGTGTACCACGGCACGTGGAATGGGATATCCTTGGCGGCTTCGGAGGGAACGAGACGATATGGACGCCGATTTTCGCAACTACCTTCGCGCCGCGCAGGGGGAGGAGCCGCCCGCGGGAGCCGCGGAGCCGCGCTGGGCCGAGACGGAAGCGCTGGCCCGCAGGCTCATCGCCGGAACGCTGGCGGAGTCAGCCCTTCGATTCCTGAAGCAGGAGCCCCAGGCGACGAAGCGCTGGGATCTCCTCTATCTGGCGGGGCTATTACAGTGGGCGCTGGGTGAGCGCGCCGCCTCCCTCGAGTCGCTCGAGATCGTCGGCGACAAGCTCGCCGCCGCGGGCGATCGCCCGGGAGTGCAGGCGCTCCTGCTCCGCTTCCTCGAGCCCGAGCCGGTCTCGGCCGCAGTCCGATTCCTCCACTTCCTCGCGCGCACCGCTGCCGAAGACCCAGAGAGAATCGATCTCCTGCGCCGCGCGCTCGACATCCGGCACAACGATCCGCAGCTCCTGATGGAGCTCTCGCGAATCCTCGAGCGAACCGGCGAGAAAGACGAGGCGCGCGAGCTTCGCCTCGACGCGATCGAGCTCTGGCTCCGGCTCGACAACCCGGAGCCGGTGGCCGACGAGCTGCTCCGGGTGGTCGAGGAAGATCTTCCGCGTGAGCCCGGCCGCGGCGGAGCGATCCTGCTCCACTACGCGGGAGCCGTTCCCTGGGAGGATTCGGAGCCGATCCTCGATCTCGCGCTCCCCGAGCTGGAGCGGGGCGGCGGGGGGCGCTGGACGTGGCGCGACCTCGATCCCATCGCAGCGCGCGCCCCGCAGACCGCCCGCGCGCGCACGCTGCTCGCGTCGCTCCTCCGCATCGCGGTCGCCGCCGAGCCGGACCCCGGCGCGATCGTTTCGGGCTCGGGAATCCAGAATCCCGCCGAGCCGATCACGTCCGTACGGGCGCGCCTTCCGAAAATACTCTCCCTCCCCCCGGGGGCCGACGTGGCGCACGCGACGTGGGGCCTGGGACGGGTCGCCGCCAACGACGGCGAGTCCGTGTCGCTCGAATTCCCCGGGCGCGCCGGGCACAAGATGTCCCTGGCGATGGCGGCGCGCTCGCTCGACCGGCTCCATCCCGACGGCCTCCGTGTCTTGGCACTCCGCGAGCCCGATCGCCTCCGCAAGCTCGTCCTGTCGCGCGACCCACAGATCGTGGTCTCGGCGCTGCGCGATCTCGGCGGGAGCGCGACCCTGGCGCAGATGAAGCCGCGGATCGAGGTAGCACTCCAGGCCGGCGAGTGGCCGGCGTGGTGGAAAGAGACGAAGGAGAAACTCAAGAACGATCCGAGGCTCGATCTGAGCGAGGCCTACCAGCAGGCTTTCAAGATCGGCTCCGAGGAACAATCACGTGAGGTGACGCTTCCGGAGCTGAGCCCGCGCGCCGGCGAGGCCGGACTCGGTTTGATCCGGAAGTTCCTGCGTGAGCACCCCGAGCAGGAGTCGCGGCTCTCCTCGCACGCGGCGAAGCTCACAGCGCGCTGGGCAGCGGATACGAAGCTCGACCCCACGCTTCGCGCGCAGGCGCTCCACCACGCGGTCTCCTGGCGTGCGCTCTCGAAGGAGGCCGCCCGCGACGTGCTCGACGCCCTGGTCCGGGAAGGGTTCTCCGCGGGCGACGTCACGCTGGGCACACAACAAGATTCACTGCTCGACCTCGCGGAGGGCTCGCGCGAGGAGGAGACGCTCCTGTGGCGCGCGCTCGAAAGCCGCCTCCCGCGCCTTCGGGATCGCGGCCGCGCGCGACTGCGCTCGCTCCTGGGCCCCGCGCACGGCCGCGCGATCCTGGACCGGCTCCAGCTCGCCGCGGAATCACCGGCGCTGGCCGCGAGGCTCATCGAGCACTACGCGATGAATCCGGGCGAGGCAGAGGCGCCGCCGACGGCCACGCTGCTGATATCGGCGCTCCGGCTTCTCGAGCGGGACGGCGCGGGCGTCCCCGGCGTTTCGGAGCGGCTGCTCGAGCTGCTCGGGCCCGAGGGCGCGGTGCGGCGTCTCATCGAGGAGCGTCCGCTCGATCCGGAGACGTCGGAGACGCTGGAACGCACGATCCTGCATTGGCGCGGGAGCGAGCGGCGGCTCCAGCCCGTGCTGGAGTTCCTGCGCGGCTCCGGACACACGCAGGTGGCCGAGGCGCACGAGGCGCGCCGGAGCGCCACGGCCCAGACGCTGCTCGAGGGGAAGAGCATCGAGGATCTCGAAACGCGCCACACGATCATGTCCCGGCCGACCTACGAGAAGCTGGAAGCGGAATTCAAACGGCTCAAGCTGGAGCTCAGGACCTCCATCCCCGCGGCGATCGAGAAGGCGCGCCAGCTCGGCGACCTCCGGGAGAACGCGGAATACGAGGCGGCGAAGCAGCGGCAGGCGAACGCCGCCGCGCGCGCCCAGGAGCTGATGAACCTGCTCGATCGCACGCGACTTCTGGAGACCATCGAGGTGGACGCGACGCGCGTGGGCGTGGGCACGGAGGTCTCGCTCGAGCCGCTCGACGGAGGGGCGCCGCTCAAGTATTGGATTCTCGGCGAAGGAGACCATGCGCTCGGTCCCGGCATTCTCTCCTACCGTGCTCCCATCCTGAGGCCCCTGCTCGGGAAGCCCGAAGGCACGCAGGTGCTGCTCGAGATGCCCGAGGGAGCGCGCTCGTATCGCATCGCGTCCATCCGGAAACGGCTCCCCGGAGAGGCCGCTTAGATTCTGGTATGATCCGACGGTCAACCGAGACCATCACAATTCTGGAGGCGAAAGGAGACGCTCCCATGGCCACGAAGCATCCAGTGAAGCCCCTGCCCTACGCGAACGACGCGCTGAAGGGCATCGGCGCGAAGACCATCGAGATCCATCACGACAAGCTCTACGCCGGCTACGTCAACAAGCGGAACGAAGTCGAAGAGGAGTTGACCAAGGTCGATCGGAGCAAGGCGAATCAGATCTACAGCCAGATGCGCGGCTTGAAGCACGAGGAGACATTCGCCGCCAACGGGCAGATCCTCCACGAGATCTACTTCGGCGCCATGGGGGGCGACGGCCAGCCCGCGGGCGAAGTGTTCGACAAGATCAAGGAAGACTTCGGCTCGTTCGCGGCCTGGGAGGAGGACTTCAAGGCCTCCGGCATGTGCGCGCGAGGCTGGGTGGTTCTGGCCTTCGATCCGACCGACGGGCGCCTGCACAATTTCATCGGCGATTCGCAGAACCAGGGCGGCGTCTGGGGCGCGTTTCCCATTCTTCCCTGCGACACCTACGAGCACTCCTATTTCATCGATTACGGCAGCGACCGGAAGGCCTACCTCGAGGCGTTCATGCGCAACATCAAATGGGCCGAGGTGAACCGGCGCTACCTCGCCGCTGCGAACATGGCGCTGGCCAAGAAGTAAGCACCGCGCCATTGCAGGCCGGTGGGCGCTCGTGCAATACGCACGACGCGCCCGCCGGGCCTCGCTGAAGCATCCCCGCCACCCATCTCACGCTCCACGATTCCAAGCAGATAGCGGCGCCGCTCACGGCGTTGCGCCGTGGCATGTCCCTTGCTCGATGCCGCTTGGGTTTCTCTGCTCTTACCTCTGGACCACATGCGATCGGGATCGCGAAGGCCAAGGAGACGTCTATGAAGTGGAATCGGGCAGTGCTTGCAGGGATGGCATTGACGGCGGTCACGTCGCTGTTCTTCATCGGCGGCTGCACGAGCACGTCGACACGCGCCGATTTGAAGGTCCTGGAATTGAACGGGGGCGGGACGTTCTACAGCGACCTGCTCAACGAAGTGGACACGGCCAAGATCTACATCCCCATCGACCAGGTGGCCTTGACGTTCGGCAACAATCCTCACGATGGGAGCACCCCGCTCGATCCCGGGACGCCTTTCTCGGAGATCATCGTGGATCATTACAGGGTGACGTACGACAACGGCATCTTCAGCCCGATCGAAGGCGGCATGAACGTGGTCGTACCCTCCGGCGTCCCCACGAGCGCGGCCATCACGATCAGCAACCCTTCCGAGAAGGCAGCGCTTCTGTCCACGCTCACGGGCACCGTCACCGCCACCGCGCGGATCGACTTCACGGGTTGGGTGCGCGCCACAGGCAACTTCGGAGACAGGGTTTCCGCAACTGCCTACTTGACGGTGCAGGTGGACAACTTCGGAGATGTTCCGGTACAGTAGCGCCCTGACCTTCCAAGCGATCCCGGCGGCCCGGAGCCCAAGCGGCTTCGGGCCGTTTCGCTTGATTCCCCGGCCCCGGTTCCCTACCCTTCGCCGCACATGCGAGTTCCCCTGACGGGGGCCGCAGCGGGCAGGCGGCTCATCGTCAATGCCGACGACTTCGGCCTCACGCACCCCATCACCGAAGGGACGATCGACGCGTTCGAGCACGGGATCCTGACGAGCGCAAGCCTCGTCGCGACCGGATCGGCGTTCGATCGCGCGGCGAAGTACGCGGCCACAAACCCCGATCTCGACTCCGGCATCCATCTCATGATCGTGCAGGGCGCGCCGGTGCTCCCCGGCGATCAGGTGCCTTCCCTCGTCCAGGCGGACGGGAATTTCCTGCCGGGATACGGCGAGTTCATGGCCCGGTATCTCTCGGGCGGCGTCAGGGACGAGGAAGTCGAAGCGGAATGGTCGGCGCAGATCGCGCGCCTGCGCGGGGCCGGCGTGCGCGTGACGCACCTCGACTCGATCCAGCACCTGCATCTCGTGCCCGGTTTGTTCCGGATCGCGCTGCGCATCGCGCGCGCCAACGGGATCATGGCCATGCGATTCCCGCGCGTGCCGACCGTGCTCCGGCGCGCCGAGAAAGGCACCGTGCGCCGCTCCCTGGAATTCCTGCCGCTCCGGCTGATGGAGCAATCGAACCTCCCGTACCTGAATTCCTCCGGGATCCGGACTCCCGACCGGTTCTTCGGATTCCACAGCTCGGGACATCTGGATCAGAAGGCGCTCCGGTCGGTGCTCTTCGGAGTCCCCCAGGGCACGAGCGAGCTGGTATGCCATCCCGGTCGGGGGGAGCCTGCAAGCTCGCCCTTCGCGGGATGGGAATACGAGTGGCGCGAGGAGCTGGAGGCGCTGACGAGCCCCGAGAGCCGGCGGATCATCGAATCGCAGGGGATCGAGCTGACGACGTTCTCGGAGATGGCTGCGCTGCCGGTGGGGTGACCACCGCCGGCACGTTCAACACCCCGCGCCTGCGCTCCGAGAGGATGTAAACCCACCGCCTCACGGAATCGATCAGCACCAAGCCCACGAGGAAGATCAGGATCACGCTGAGCGCGCCGTCGATGTAGGCGACCGTGGCGCCCTTGTCCGCGATGTACGCGGGGGAGAGGTAGCGGAACGTGTTCAGCACGCCCGCCGTCATCGTGCTCACGGTGAGGAACGCCAGGGGAACGAACGTGACGAGCGCGTAGGGCGCGGGGCGCTGGCGGAGGATGAACGACGTCCCCACCGCGAGCGCGATCACGGCCAGGAGCTGGTTCGAGACGCCGAAGAGGGGCCAGATCGTCTCGATGCTCCCGGTCACGGCGAGATACCCCCACGCGAGGCACACGGCCGCGCCGACCGCCGACACGCTCGCCCAGTTCGTCGTCGAGCCGAGCGGAGCCCACACATGCCGCGCCACGTCCTGGAAGAGGTAGCGCGCGACGCGCGTCCCGGTGTCGAGCGCCGTCAGAATGAACACCGCCTCGAACATGATCGCGAAGTGGTACCAGTACGACATCAAGTGCCCCATGCCGGGGATCTGGCGGAGGATGTTCGCCATCCCCACCGCGAGCGAGACGGCGCCTCCGGTCCGCCCCTGCAAGGTGTCCTCCCCCACCAGCCGCGTCAGCTCGCCGAGCTGCGCGGGCTGGATTCCGAGCGCCTGCACCGCCTTGGGCACGCCGTTGATCAGGTAGTAGTCGGCCGGGTGGAGCGTGGTCGCGGCGACGAGCGCCATGATCGCCACCACACCCTCCGTGAGCATCGCGCCCGCGGCGATGAGCTTGATGCTCCCCTCGTTGGGGACCATCCGTGGAGTCGTGCCGGAGCCGATGAGCGCGTGGAATCCGCTGATCGCGCCGCACGCGATCACGATGAAGCAGAATGGAAAGACCTTCATGCCCGGGAGCACCGGGCCCGTGCCGTTCACGAACGGCGTGACCGCGGGCATGAGGAGCTTGGGGTGCACGACCGCCACGCCGACCACCAACAGCAAGATGGTCCCGATCTTCATGTACGTCGAAAGGTAATCGCGGGGGCAGAGCAGGAGCCAGACGGGCAGCGTGGCCGCGATGAAGCCGTAGACCGGGAGCATCAGCGCGAGGGTCTTCGGCTGGAAGGTGAACCACGAGGCGAACTGCGACTTCACGAGCCAGGGGCCCGCGATCACCGCGGCCAGGATGAGCGCCACACCGATCAGGCTCCCCTCCACCACGCGCCCCGGCCGGATCCGGTACATGTAGAGTCCGAAGAGGAGCGCCGCCGGGATCGTCATCGCGACGGTGAAGGTGCCCCACGGGGAGTTCGCGAGCGCGTTCACCACCACGATGGCGAGGCCGGCCAGGAGCAAGATCGTGATGAAGAGGATCGCCGCGGTGGCGGCTTTGTGGGCGACGGGGCCGACCTCGCGGCGCGCGATCTCCGAGAGGGGTGCGGCTCCGTGACGCACCGAGGCGAAGAGGATGATGAAGTCGTGGACCGCCCCGCCGAGCGCCGCGCCGAAGAGGATCCAGAGCGCGCCCGGCAGGTATCCGAACTGCGCCGCCAGCACCGGGCCGATCAGAGGTCCCGAGGCCGAGATCGCGGCGAAATGGTGTCCGAAGAGGACGTACTTGTTCGTCTTAACGTAATCGCGGCCGTCCGCCATGGTGGTTGCAGGCGTCGGCCGCGATGGATCCACGCGCGCCACCTTGCTGGCGACGAACGCGACGTAATAGCGGTAGGCGAACGAAAAGACGACGATCGCCGTGAGCGGTAGGACGAGCGAGTTCATCCTGAATTCGGTCGCCGGTGGCTCATCGGGATCGGATTATTTCCCCGCTGGGGCTCCAGTCGCCGGCGCGCCCGGATTCTCTCCGGCCGCCTCTACCTTCGCCGCCTTCTCCTCGTGCAGCGTGACCTTGTTGATCACGATGCCCCACGCCTCCGAGCGGTGGTAGACGACACCGGTCACGTCGACCTTCTTGTGCACGAAATTGATGACCGGATCGTTCGGGTTCTTGCCGGGCAGCTCGCCTGCGATGAAATAGATCCGGTCATGCTCGCGATCGTAGATCGCGAGCGTCTGCCCCGACCGCGCGCAGTCGATCGCGCACTTCAGGTGCCCCGGGCCGACCGATTTCGCTCCAGCCTCGAGGAAGCACGCGGGATCCATGACCTCTCCGACGATCGTCATCTGCTTGCCGGCGGCATTCTGGCTGCCGGCGGGGATCTTCTCGACGGCCGGATGGCTCCCGTGCTGGTGAGCCGTCGCTGGGGCGGTCACGGCCGGGGGGGCCTTCTCGGCGGGCGTCGCGGGCGCATTTTGTGCCGGCGCCGGATCCGTCGCGTCGCCCTGCTGAGGCGCGCCGGCCGCGGCCGCCAGAAGGAGCGCCGATGCTGCCGCCGCGAGGGCCAATTTGCGAGCTTGATTGAGCTGCATGATTCCTCCGACCTAGTCCGTGATCGCCGTCGCGCTGTACGGCTCGACGGAGGTGATCTTGATTCCGGTCGCGCCTCCGCGCGAGTACACCCGCCCTTTCACCAGAACGGTCTGACCGACGTAATCGATGAGGCCCTTGTTGGGATCCTCGCCCGGCTTGTCCGTCGCGACCATGTAGAGTTTCTGCGTCTTGCTCTCGACGATGCCGAGAACTTGTCCCGCCTTCGCGCACGCGATGGCGCATTCCTTGTGGGTCGGCCCCTTGGCGCCGTTCACGATCCAGCACGCGGGGTCGACGACCTCGCCGATGATCGAGCGCGGACCCACCTTGGGAGCTGCCTCGGCCGTGGCCTTCTTGGATGTGGCGGCCTTAGGGGCGGCGGCCTTCGGTGCGGCGGGGGCCGGGGTGGGCGTCGCCTGCGTCGTCCCCGTGGCCGGGGCACCGGACTGCGCGAACGCGGCTGACGCGATCGGGAACGAGAACGCGGCGAGCACCAGGGCAGCCAATGCCTTGCGAGTCTTCATCCAAGTCCTCCGTCCGATGGCTTGAAAGCTTTGGGGAGTGTCATTTTCGCTCGTCCGGGAGCGTAACAGAGGGCCCGGCCACCCACAAGGCCGGCTGGCCTAGATTCCCCTCCGCTCGATGGCGGCATACCCGCGCGCGAGAACCGCTTCGGCGGGCTTCCTCTGGGGGGAGTACTCCGTGTCCGCCGGCCCGCCCGCGCGCGCGTAGTCGGGGTGCCACTTCCAGATGAATACACCGTCCACGGCGGGATGCTCCGCGAGGGCGCTGAAAAGCGCTTCGTAACAGCGCGCCTGCGTCGCGAGCGAGAGGTTGCCTTCGAGGTCCCACTCCCATGGGCGGCTCGCCGCCGTGTCCAGGCTGTGGTAGCCGACCTCCGTGAGGATCACGGGCTTCCCCCAGATGCGCGAGAGCTGCTCCAGCTCGGCGAGCGGCCGGCGCCACCCCTCGATCAGCTCGGCGGTCGTGGGCTCGCGCCGGTCGCTGAGCGGGTAGTAGGCCTGCACTCCGATCCAGTCCAGCGCATCCCAGAAGTTCGTGCGCGAGAGGTCCTCGGCCCAGTTCGCGCAGTACACGAGCGAGCCATGGTAGCGGCCGCGCACGTCGGCGATGATCGATCGCCACTCCCGCTCGCGCTTGGTCGTGCCGCCCAGCTCGGTTCCAACCGCGAGCGCCTCCGCGCCGCTCTGCTCCGCGAGGTCCGCGTAGTGGAGGATGAACTCACGGTAGGCCTGAAACCACGCCGCCCAGTCCTCGTCGCTCTTCATCGCGATCGACCCTGACCATCCCGAGCGGGTCCAGATGTGCGGCTTGAGGAGGACCTTGATCCCGCGAGCGTGCGCCCAGCGCGTCGTCGCGAGGACGCCCTCGTCGCTCTCCCCCCAATATCCTCGCCAGCGATGCGGCGCGGTGCCCTTGGTGACCCGGATCTCGGGGGAGCCGGGCCCGCGCTGCCATCCGAAGGGCGTCTGCGAGATCCAGTTCGCCCGGATCCGGACGAGCGCATCGAGTTCGGTGGAGTCGATCTCCCCCGCGGCCTCCCAGCAGACACCGCGCATGAATGGGAGGCGTTGTGTCGGGGCCTTCGCACCCGGCCGGCCCGGCATCGGAGAATGGGTCGCGGGGGCGTCGCGCCGTCCCGCGGCCTCCCGCATGGCCAGCTCCCTCGGGACGAGGATCGCTCCGGCGATCGCCCCCAGAAGGATGATGAGGAGCGCAACCACCAGGAGCGCTCGATTGCTCCCGCGTCTGCTATCATCTCCGACCTGTTTCGGTTCTTCGTTCACGGGAGATTTCACCATGCCTCAGCCGTCACGCCGGAGCCAGCTCATTCCGTTTTCACCCATCCGTACCATGTTCCGCCTTGCCGACGAGATGGAGCGCGCGGGGGGGGGGCCCGTCATCCGCCTCCACGTCGGCGACCCCGACTTCGCGCCGCCCGCCTCGGTCCTGGAAGCCACCGCTGCCGCCCTGCGCGCCGGCAAGACCCACTACGCGCCCACCGCGGGCGTCCAGGAGCTTCGCGTGGCGCTCGCCGAGAAAGCGCGCCTTCGAAACGGGCTCGCCGCCTCGACCGAGCAGGTCATCATCACGCCGGGCTCGACGCAGGCTCTGTTCGCGACGCTGGAAGTCATGTTCGGCCCCGGCGACGAGGTATTGCTCCCCGAGATCTACTGGCCCAACTACGTCCAGGAGACTCTGCTATTGGGAGGACGCCCCGTATTCTACCCGCTCGGCGCCGGATATCAGCCCGAATTGAGCGCGCTGCCCGGCTTGGTGACGCCGCGCACGCGAGCGGTCCTGATCAACAGCCCCAGCAATCCGACCGGCGCGGTGTTCCCCGAGGCGACATTGCGCGCGTTCTTCGACCTGGCCCGCGAGCGCGACCTCTGGATCCTGAGCGACGAGGCGTACGAGGATTTCGTGTTCGGAGGCGCGCACGTGTCTCCGGGGTCGTTCGAGCGCGCGGAGCCGGAGGAGAAACGGCGGGTGTTCACGCTGTTCACGTTCTCGAAGTCGTACGCGATGACTGGGCTGCGGTTGGGATGCGTCGTCGCGCCCACTTTGTACTGCGCGACGTTGCTGCGCAAGTGCCAGGAGCCGCTCGTCGCAAGCGCCGGAATGCCCATCCAGTGGGGTGCCTTGCCCGCGCTGGGCGAGTCGGAGCGCGCGGGGGTCGCGCGGATGAAGGAGACCTATCGGCGCCGGCGCGACCTCGCCGTCTCGATCTTGAAACCCGCCGGGATGGCGGACTACGTGCCCGAGGGCGCCTTCTACATCATGGCCGATGTCTCCGCGACCGGCATGACCGGCGACGAATTCGCCGAGGCCCTGTTGCGTGAAGAGCGGGTCGCCGTGGCACCGGGGGCGGGTTTCGCGATCCAGCCGAAGCTCGCGGCGGACGGCACTCCGATCGCCGAACCCTCCCCCAGCGGGGCCCCGGAGTATCCGACCAATCCCAAGGCACGCCACCGCGTGCGGATCGCGTTCTGCGTCTCCGACGAGGATCTCGGCGAGGGGTTGAGGAGGATGGTGAAGTTTGCGGAGCGGAGGCGGACGCTCGCCTCGGCTAGCCAGCGCTCCGGCTAGGCGGGCTTCTTCTCGAACTTGGCATAGATCAGCTTGGGTGCGACCTCGAAATGCTCGTCGTCGAACACCCAGAGACCCGCCTCCTTGTAAGGATAGATAGCCTGGATGGCGTTCACGACTGCGGCCCGTGCTCCAACAGCAAACGCTCGAACCTGCGATCCGGGATGAGCCACATCAAAGCGACCGCCGCGTAGAGCGCGCAGGAGATCCAGGGTGCGACGAACGTCAGGGCGATCGCGACCGCATAGATCACGATCGAGATTCTCCCCTTGAAGTCGGTGCCTAGAGCAACCGCCAGCGTCGATTCCGCGCCGTGGTGGGCGACCAGCACGCGCGCCAGCACGTAATAGGCGATCGCGGCGAATAGGAGCACGACCCCGTAGACCGCCACCGGCAAGGCCGCGAAATGGGTCTCGCCCATCCAGTTGGTGGCGAAGGGGACCAGAGACAGCCAGAACAGGAGATGCGAGTTTGCCCAGAGGACGCGGCCATTGACCGCGCGCACGGCCTGCAGCATGTGATGGTGGTTGTTCCAGTAGATGCAGAGGAATACGAAACTGAGCACGTAGCTCAGGAACACAGGGATGAGCGGTCGCATGGCGTCGATGTCTGCGCTGTGCGGCGCCCTCATCTCCAACACCATGATCGTGATGATGACCGCGATCACGCCGTCGCTGAAGGCCTCCATGCGGGACTTGCTCATGCCAGCCTCATGGGCCACGGCCCTCAGCCTCCGAAAAGCACGCGCGACCACCGCACGAGGATCATCACGAGCAGGACCATGAGCGCCGCGATGATGATGGCCACGAAGAAGCCGACTCGCCGATAGGCCCCGCGCACCTGGTCGTGACGGGCGAGCGCGCTCTGCTGCAGCTCCAGGGAACGCTCCGCGACCTTGCGGTACTCGGCCAGGTGCTCGCGCTGGGCGTCCCGGATCTCAGTCAGGAGCTTCCGGATTTCGTCACCGCCTTCCATCAGGCCTCTTCGTTCGGTAAGCGGAGGCGGAGAAACACCGCGCCGAGGATGATCATCCACAGTGGCAGGAGGTAGTTGTTAACTTCCGCGATCGGGGCTACTGCCCCGGTCACGTTGCGGAACATCCCGATGAATCCCGCGACGGCAACCGCCATCCCTGCGGCTCCCAACCACGCCGGCACAGCGCGCGAACGCAACAGTGCCCATCCGCACAGCAGAAAGAACATGCTGAAGCTGAGCTCGCCCAGGAACTCACCGATGTAATTCCCGAGGTAGGTGTTCAGACCGTCGAACACAGAAGAGATGACGAGTCGCTGTTCGGCCCTGGCGACCGCCTGAAGCTGCGCCAAGTGCCAATGCACGCTGGGCCACCGCATGAGGCCGAGCATCATGCTGACCGCGGACAGGACGGCGAACTGCATGGCGAGAAGCATCGCTCCCGGATGCGAGCGGCGCAACGCGCGATACGCGCCTACCCCGGCCGGAAGCCAGACGAGAGGCAGAAACGCATAGAGCGCCCATGCCGCGCGACCGGAAGTCCCCGTGGCCAACAGCCGGGGAAGGACGGTTGCCGCCGGGCCATCGAGGATGTCGGGGTAGTCGAATCGCGCGGCGAGGTACGCGAAGACTCCCATGAAGGCGATGGCGCCGACGATGAGGGCCAACCCACCGACTTGCACTATGGTGAGAGGTCCGATCCTCACTTCGGACTGATTGCCCCGGCGCCCGGCCAGTTCGAATCGCCCACGCGCTTCAAGGTCATCTCGAAAAAGCGGACCGGCTCCTTCTCGGGCATGATCCGGTCACCCACCTCATGCCAGGTGCTGTCCTTGACGACAGCCGTATAGCGCATGGTCATGGGGCCCGCCGGAATCTCCCACACGTAGCCGTCGGCAGTCGGGGTGATCACGAAATCGCCCGAGCGACCCTGCGCGTACGAGCGCATGCTGTAGGTCTTCTTCTCCGGATCGTAGGAGATGATTCCGAACGCGTTGAACGTGACTTTGCCGTCCGCGTCGTAGCCTCGCCCCTCGATCACTTTCACCGATCCGTCCAGGAACGGTCCGATTCGCTCCGTCTGCGTGATGTCGTGCTTCTGGCCGGAGGGAAGGATCGTCCACGCCGGCCCGCGCCAGACCCCATCCATGTAGGCCAGCGGAGCCATGCCTTCCCGCTGGGCCGCGATCATGGCCGCTGGATCCGGACGGCCCTGGGCTGAAACTGACAACGGCACAGATCCGGCGATCATCGCGAACGCGAGTGTGACGAGTCGGTGTTTGAGCATTTTGGTATTCCTCGGTGGAGGGTTCGCTACGCTGGAGGCAGCGTCGGCCGGGACAAATTGAACGTCGACTCCTTCGTCACCCGCGTGTACGTCGGGCCGCCCAAGCGGCCGATCGCGTCGATGGCGGTAGAGTCGACGCGAAGGCCGTTCAGCAGCCCTTCGGCGATGTGGAAATACACGACCTCTCCGATCACGTAGTTCGCTCGCAGGGGGCCCTGACCGTGCTCGACGATCTTGAACAACCGGCACTCCATCGCGATGGGACACTCGACGGCGCGCCAGGGCTTCACCTTCACGCTCGGCGCCTTGGTGAACCCGGCCTCCACGAACTCGTCGACGCCGGGCGGGTAGTCGGCGGAAGCCTGGTTCATTCGCTCGCGCAGCCCCCACGGGGAGATGTGGACCACGTACTCCCCCGTCGCCGCCACGTTGTGCAAGGTGTCCTTGTCGCGGCCCGCGCCGCTCGTGACCGGAGAGAAGACCAGCGACGGCGGATGGGCGCCACCGGCATTGAAGAACGAAAACGGCGCCAGGTTCGCGATCCCGTCGCGCGAGAGCGACGAGACGAACGCGATGGGCCGGGGCACGACACACCCGACCAGGAGCGCATAGACGTCGGCGGGATCCAGGGTCGCGGGATCGAGATCCCGCATCTTGGGTGCTGCCGTCACCCCGTCGCGCCCTCGCCCTCGAACTTCGCTTCCTTCTCGAGCCAGGAGTAGGGGTAATCCGGGCTGTCGTACTGCAGGGCATCGGTGGTGACGTAGAGCGGGTGGAAGGTGTCGAGCATCACCGCCAGCTCCTTCGTCTCCTTCGCTCCGATCGAGGCCTCGGCGGCACCCGGGTGCGGCCCATGCGGGATTCCGGACGGATGCAGCGTGAAGGAGCCCACCTCGATTCCCCGCCGGCTCATGAAATTCCCGTTCACGTAGTAGAGCACTTCGTCCGAATCCACGTTCGAGTGGTTGTAGGGGACGGGGAGCGCGTTCGGGTGGTAGTCGTACATGCGCGGCACGAAGGAGCAGACGACGAAATTCCGCCCCTCGAAGCACTGGTGGGTCGGCGGCGGCATGTGCACGCGCCCGGTGATGGGCTCGAAGTCCTCGATGTTGAAGATGTAGGGGTACAGGAAACCGTCCCACCCCACGACGTCCAGCGGATGAAACTCGAACTCGTACGCCGTGATTTGATCGCGCGCCTTGATCCGGACTTCGTATTTGCCGCGGTCCGTGAACGTCTCCAGACGCTCCGGCTTCCGGATATCCCGCTCCGAAAACGGAGCGTGCTCCAGGAGCTGCCCGTATTCGTTCCGGTACCGCTTGGGGGTCTCGATCGACGAGGCCGACTCGATCACGAGGTATCGCTGCGGTCCCTCGTCCGCGTGGAACATGTAGGTCGTCCCGCGCGGGATCACGACGTAGTCCCCCGGCCGGTAGCGAAGCTCGCCGAAGATCGTCTGGATGCGGCCGGTTCCCTCGTGGACGAAGTACATGTCGTCGCCCTGGCCGTTCCGGTAGTAGTAGCTCATCTGCTGGTCGGGCACGGCGATCGCCATCGAGACGTCGCTGTTGTGCAATAGCACGACCCGCCCGCTCACCGGGTCGCCGCTCTTCTTCAGCTCCTTCGTCTTGAAGTGGTGGTGGCGCAGCACCTGCTCGTCCGCATGCTTCACGCGCGTGTCCTGGATCCTCTTGATCTCGCGCGCCTGCGTCGGCATGTTGTGGTGGTAGATGAGGGAGGACCGCCCCGAAAATCCGCGCGAGCCCATGAGCTGCTCCGTGTAGAGCTTCCCGTCCGGGCGGCGGAATTGGGTGTGGCGCTTGTGGGGAGTCGTGCCCAGCGTGTGGTACAGCGGCATATCGTTACCTCGTTCCGATCTTCAAACGACCGTGTTGGTGAGCGTGCCCAGGCGCTCGATCTCGAGCGCGACCTCGTCCCCGGGCTTGAGCCACGCGTGGACCTCGGTGCCCAATTCCAGGATGCACCCTCCACCCACCGTGCCCGAGCCGATCACGTCACCGGGGAAAAGATACACGTCCTGCGAGGCCCTCGCAATCATCTGCCCGAAGGTGAAGTGCGCGTCTTTCGCGTTCGCGCGGGAGAGCGTGTCGCCGTTCACCCTCGCCTCCATCGCGAGATCGTAGCGGTCGCCGTTCCGCTTCCCCTCCAGCTCGTCGAGCGTCACGAGCGCGGGGCCCAGCGACGTCGCGAAATCCTTTCCCTTCGCGGGACCGAGCCCGATCGCCATCTCCTTCCGCTGCACGTCCCGCGCGCTCCAGTCGTTCAGGATCGTGAAGCCGGCGACGACCGTGCGCCACTTGTCGGCCGGCACGTCCCGGACCCGCGTGCCGATCACGCACGCGATCTCCAGCTCGTAGTCGAGCGCCTCGGTCCACGAAGGCCTCCGAACCGCCGCGCCATCCCCGACGAGCGAGCCCGGGTTCGAAAAATAGAACGCTGGGAAACTCGTACCATTCGGGCGGGACTTCGAGCTTGCGCCGCGCGCGGGCATTCTTGACGTGCGCCTCGAACGCATAGAAATCGCGGACGGTGGGTGGGCGCGAGACCGGGGAGTGGAGCGTGACGCGCGCTCGGGGGTGCCACGCGGGGGCCAGGTCGGCTGCCTTCGAGGCGCCGGCCGCACCCGCTCGCTCGAATACCGACCGCGCGAGCGGCAGTCCCTGCTCCCAATCCGCGAGCAGCGCATCGAGGGAGCGGAGCCGGCCGGATGAATCCAGGCCGGGCGCCAGGACCCCGGCCGCGGCGCCCAGTTCCAGGATGCGATCGCCTTCCAGAGCGCCGAGCAGGCGCTCCGGCGATCCGGGACGGCTGAATGAAACGAGCCGCACCCTTACGCCCGGGCCCGACTCAGCAGGACGGGGCGCATCGCGCCTTAGAGATTTCCCCGCAGAGCCTGTTCGCGCTCGATCGCCTCGAAGAGCGCCTTGAAGTTTCCCTTGCCGAAGCCGCGGCTTCCCTTTCGCTCGATCACCTCGAAGAACACGGTGGGACGATCCTCCACCGGCTTCGTGAAGATCTGGAGCAGGTATCCCTCGTCGTCGCGATCCACGAGGATCCCGAGCTTCGACAAATCCCGCTTGTCCTCGTCGATCTTGCCGACGCGCCCCTCGAGCATCTCGTAGTAGCTCGGAGGCACGCTGACGAACGGGATCCCGCTGGACTGTAAGAGCGAGACGGTCTTGCAAATGTCGCTCGTGGCGAGGGCGATGTGCTGGACGCCGGCCCCGCGGTAGTACTCGAGGTATTCGTCGATCTGGGACTTCCGCTTTCCCGCGGCGGGCTCGTTGATCGGAAACTTCACCTTGCCGCTCCCGTCCGCCATCACCTTCGACATCAGCGCGGAATACTCCGTCGAGATGTCCTTGTCATCGAAGTGCTGGAACTGGCTGAAGCCCATGATGTCGCGGTAGTAGGCCACGAAGCGGTTCATGTCCCCGAGGGCCACGTTGCCGACGACATGGTCGACGTAAAGCAGCGGCCCCGGCCTCGCCTCCTCGCCGGTCGCCCGATACCCGGGAAGGAAGGCTCCCCGGTACTTGGAGCGATCCACGAAGGAGTGGATCGTGTCCCCGTAGGTAGCGACCGCCGCGCGGCGAATCTCGCCCGAGTCGTCCTTGATCGTCGTGGGCTCCTGCACCCCGCGCGCGCCCCGCTTCGTGGTCTCCTTGTAGGCTCGGTCCACGTCCTCCACTTCCAACGCGATGTCGTGCACGCCGTCCCCGTGGAGTTTGATCTGGTCGGCCATGAACCCTTCGGGACCCAGGGGCGTCGTGAACACGAACCGGACCCTGCCCTGCTGGAGCACGTACGAAGCCCGGTCACGCACGCCCGTCTCGAGCCCCGCGTACGCGGTGACCGCGAGGCCGAACGCGTGCGAGTAGAAGAACGCCGCCTGCCGGGCGTTCCCCACCCAGAACTCCAGATGGTCGATGGAGCGGATGCTCAGGAAATCGTCGGTCGCCGCCGGACTTGCTTGCTGTGGCGCCGCAACGCGATCAGCCATAGAGACCCCTCAGTTTCGTCGCTTCAGCGACCCGCCCGACGCCGAGCATGTACGCCGCGGTTCTGTTGTGGACGCGATTCTTCTCGGCGAGCGCCGCCACGTCGCCGAAGGAGCGCCTCATGATCGTCTCGAGCTTCTGGTTCACCTCTTCCTCGGTCCAGAAATAGTTCGCGAGGTCCTGGACCCACTCGAAGTAGGACACCGTGACGCCACCGGCATTCGCGAGAATATCCGGAATCAGGAACACTCCGTTCTCATGGAGAATCGGATCGGCGTCCGGAGTCGTGGGACCGTTCGCGGCCTCGGCCAGGATCTTCGGCTTGATGCGCGGCGCGTTTTCCTCCGTGATCTGGTTCTCGAGCGCGGCCGGGATCAGGATATCGACCTTCAGCTCGAGCAGCTCCCGGTTCCCGATGCGATCGGCTCCGGGCAGCCCGACGACGGAGCCCGCCTCGCTCTTGTGGGCCTGAACCACCTTGGGGTCCAGGCCGCGCGAGGATTGGATCCCCCCGCGCGAGTCGCTCACCGCCACCACCTTGGCTCCGCGCGCGTGCAGGAGGTCGTGCGCGATCGAGCCGGCGTTTCCGTAGCCCTGAATCGCGACCGTCATTCCCGCGAGCTGCTTGCCGAGATGCTTGCAGGCCTCCTCGATCGCGTACGTGCACCCGCGCGCCGTGGCCTCCCGGCGGCCCAGCGATCCGCCGAGCGAGATCGGCTTCCCGGTCACCACGCCGGGGGACGCGAATCCCTGGCGCATCGTGAACGTGTCCATGATCCACGCCATGACCTGCGCGTCGGTGTAGACGTCGGGGGCCGGGATGTCCTTCTCGGGACCGATGATGATCGCGATCTCGTTCGTGTAGCGCCGCGTCATGCGCTCCAGCTCATGCAGCGAGAGCGCCTTCGGATCGACTTCGATCCCGCCCTTGGCGCCGCCGTAAGGGAGATTCACGACCGCGCATTTCCAGGTCATCCACATGGCAAGCGCTTTCACCTCGTCGAGCGTAACTTGCGGATGAAAGCGGATGCCTCCCTTCGCGGGGCCCCGCGAGACGTCGTGCTGCACGCGGTACCCCTGGACGACTCGCCATGACCCGTCATCCAGCTCGAAGGGAACCGATACGATGAGGCAGCGCCGCGGCACCCGGAGCTTGATTCGGATCCCCTCTTCGAGGCGAAGCGCCTCGGCCGCGATGTCGAACTGGCGCTGCGCGACCTCGAACGGATTGGTGGTCGCCGACCCCTTCTTCTCCATGACCACGGACATGAGAACCTCGGGTTGTGGGATGTAGCGCGGGGAAGCAGAACGGACACCCGCGCGAATTGGTCCTAGCCTGGCCATCTTACTCCCGGGAGGGGTCCCCGCAACGGGGAAACGGCCCGCCCTTGGTACCCCTTGGTATACTGCGCCGATGGATCGATCCCGCGCCGCACGCGCCGCCCTGGCCGCCGGAGCCGCAGCCTACGCGCTCGCGGTGGCCGCGGCGAGCCAGACCCCGGGGCCCCGAGCCTGGGCGCTCCACCTCCCCGGGTTCCTCCCGCCCCCGGAGCGATTCCTCGCGCTGGTCCTCCTCTTCGGAGGCGCGAGCGTGCTCGCGTTCGACTTCATACAAGGGGGATCGCCGGCCCCGTCGACGGCGCGCGACCGCGGGCACCCGCGGCGCGCCGGGAAGGGGCCGGGGCCGAGAGACGCTCGAGCCCGCTCCGTCCAACGGCCGCCGCGCGCGAAGACGGCGACCTTCCCGCGATGGGCCGGCTGGCTTCTCCTCCTGCCCTGGGCATGGCTCCTCTGGAGGCTCGAGACCCGGACTCGATTCCTGGGCGACGGCATCGTCTGGCTCGCGGGGATCCGATCCGGAAACCCGAATCCCTTCAGCGAGCCGCTCGCCGCCGCGGCCTGGGCCGCGTTCGCGCGGACGCTGCGCTCGATCGGGCTCCCCATCGATCCGGTGACGGCGGGGCTTCTCCCGATCTTCTGCGGCGTCGTCGCCGCGGCGCTCTTCTGGGGGATCGCCTCCGAGATCACCCGCCGGAGCGGTGACGGCGCGGGAGCGGGCGTCCCGCGCGCGATCGTGTTCGCGCTACTCGCGACGCTGGGGTTGGCGCAGCTCTATTTCGGGTACATCGAGAGCTACCCCCTCGTAAGCGTGGCGATCCTCACGTACCTCTGGCTCGGATTGCGCAGAGCCCGGGGAGCCGACCATCCTCTCTTGCTCGCGGCAGCCTTCGCGATCACCATCGGCTTCCACCTCGTCACGGTGTTCCTCGCGCCGTCCTACTTGTACCTCCTGATCCGTGACAAGCGCCCGCTGCTCCAGCGGGCCGCGCTCGCGGTTCTGCCGCTGGCGGGGGCGGCCGCGATCCTGTTCGGCCTGGGATACCCGGCCTCCCGGTGGCTCGGCGCCTTCCAGATCGCGACCCGCGCGATCCAGCCGGGTCACGCCGGGTCGTTTACGAAGCCGTACCCGATGTTCTCGCTCGACCACGCATGGGATCTATTGAACGCGGTCCTCCTCGTGCTTCCGATTCCGGCGATCTTGCTCTTCTCCGCGATCGCGGGCCGCGTCCGCGGCCTCGACCCGGCCCGGCGGTTTCTCGCGGCCGCGGCAGTGCCCGGTCTCGTCGTGGCGGTCCTCCTGGTTCTCCCCGTTCCGCCGGCTCAGGATTGGGACCTCTCGTCCATTCTCCTCCTCCCGCTCGCCGTGCTCGGCATCGCGGTGGGGTGCTCGATTCCGAAGGTACCGCTCCGGGGCGCGCGCGGCGCGGCCCTCGCGATGATGGGCGCGGGCGCCCTGCTCTCGTTCGTGCTAGTGAACGCGAGCGTGGAAGCGGGACTCCGCCGGTTCGAGACCATCGTCGGTCCCGGCGCGAAGATCACCGCGTACGGGCGCGCCTACGGGAACGAGCTTCTCGCGGGGCACCATGCGGACCGGCAGGATTTCGCGCGCTCGCTGGTCTTCGCGCAGCGCGCCTTGGACGCGGAGCCCACCAACCCGCGCTACTGGATCCGGAAGGGGGCCGATCTTTTCGAGCTGGGAAGATACGAGGAGGCGATTCCGGTTCTGGAGGAGGGCATCCGCCGCGAGCCTTCGCGCGACGAAGGCTACTACAATCTCGGGAACTGCTTCGCGCGGCTGCGGCGCTACGAGGATGCGATCGCGAGCTACCGTCAGGCGCTCCGCTTCGCGGAACCCCGACCCGACTACCTCAACAACCTCGGGGTCGTGCTCTACCGCGCCGGGAAGATCGACTCCGCCAGAACGGTCTGGACCGGCGTGGTGCGGCGGTGGCCCGGGTACGCGCTCTCCAGACGGTCGCTCGGAGAGTTCTTCGGGCAGGGGGCCCTGGACAGCGCGCTGATCAGCGCGAAGCGAGGTTGAGGCGCGGCTCCGCGGCCCCGACCAGGGTAATCAAGTCCTCGATCTGCCCGTGACCGAGGGAAAGAAGAAAATTCGGATTCCGTCCGTAGCTCTTCGCCCCCAGCACGTAGAAACCCGGCTCCGGATTCTTCAACGTGTCCGGGCCGTGTGAGACCTGCCCCAGGCATCCCCGCACGGCGCCGGGATCCGCGGCCCCCGCGGCCAGGATCGCCGCCGCAAGAGCCATCGGACCCTCCGAGGCGTAGCAGAGGTGGATCTGCAATTCGCGGGACAGCTCGAGGTCCGGGCGATACCCGACGAGCGCCAGCACGCGGTCCACTTCGATGCGGCTCTCGACGCCCCCCGGATCGGTCAGCGTGACCTCGATCGACCCGGATGCCCGCACGACGTAGGAGGCGACGCCCGCGCCCGCGCGCCTCTCGATCCAGGGCGCCTCGCGCGCGATCCTGCCGGCGCGTTCGTCCAGCTCGCGCAGCACGGGAAGCTGCTCCAGCTCCGCGGCGGGCACGGGGGCGAAATGACGGCTTCCACGATCCCGGTGGATCCACGTCAGGCGCGTGCGTGCGCCCTGGCCTCCGGAGCGGACGATCTCGTCCAGGTCCGCGACCGCGTTCGCGGCCGAGCGACCGTCCCCGATCAATAGGATCCGCTTCCCCGCGTACCGGGCCCGCGCATCGCCGGCGAGATCGGGGAGATGGCGCTCCAGGCGATCCCCGAGCGCCTCTTCGCCCGCGGCCCCAAGGCCGCTGGGGCCGGTCGCGTTCGGCGTCCCGTATACGCCGCTCGCGTCGATCACGATTCCCGCACGCTCGAGCCGCGAAGGAGCCCGGCCTCCCTCGATCCGAAGGAGGAACGGCATCGATGCGCGGGATGCCGGTCCGATGCCAGCCTTGCTCGCCGCGCCCGTCCCAGAGCCCGACTTCGTGAAGCCCTCCCGCGCGATCGCCGCGACCCTCCCGCCCTCGACGATCGCGCCGGAAAGCTCGGCGAGCCGCGAGAGAGGGAGGAGATAGCGCTCGCGCAGCTCCGCCGCCGTGAGAACCTCATCGGCGCCCGGCAGCTTCACGCCGGCCGCCCGGAGCCGCGCGCGCCCCAGCTCGGTCGAGTTCATGTGAAACGGCGTGAACAGCCGAACCGGCCCGTAGCGCCGGAAGTGCTCCCCGACACTCCCCGCCTCGAACACGACGACCTCGTACCCTTCGTGCCGCGCACGAAGCGCCGCCTCCAGGCCCACCGGGCCCGCGCCCACGATCGCGATCTTCCGGGCGTTCACGCGCTACCCCAGTCCAAGATGCTCCAGCTCCTCTTCGTCGAATCCCAGGTAGTGGCCGTACTCATGGAGGAGCGTGACCTTCATTTCCTTCGAGACTTCCTGGCGGCTTCGACCGGCGCGTTCCAGGTTCTTCTGGAACAGGAGCACGACATCCCCGTAGCCGCTGCCGCCGCTGAGCTTGTCCCCGACCGAGGTCCCCACGAACAGTCCCAGGACCTCGGGGTTTATCGCGGGCGCGTGCTCGGCCATCGCGGCCGTCGGCTTGGCCTCCGCGATAACGGGCACCTCGAGCACTGCCTCGCGAATCACACGAGGCAAAGATGCCAAGACTTTGTCCAGTAGTGTCTTGAAATCGTCGGGAGCGATCCTCACGGGAAGCGGGAAGTCGTCGGGCTCGAGCCGGTGTGCCTCCGCGAAGAGGCGGTCCGCGTCCTCGAAGCGACCCATCGCCTCGAGGATCATTGCCTCCAGCTCCGCGCGGTCGGGATCGTCCTCCTCGTCCGCGGCGGGAGCCACGGCGCGCACTTCCTTCAGCGCCTCGGCGCTGCGCCAGAGCAGGTGCAGGCACTCGGCCCTTCTGAGGCGGGCGCCCCAGTGCTCGGGATCCGTCTCGAGAATCTCATCGAATGTCTCCAGCGCGATTTCGTATTCACCGTCTTCGAGGGCGGTTTCCGCTTCTTCGACGAGGGCTTCGAGAGGATCGGACTCGGCGGTCACTTCATTCTGCGGTGGTCGTTCGCTCGGCGCGATCGAGAAGCTCCCGGATCTCGGAGACGGTGGGGGAGAGCTGCTGCACCTGCGCCTTGAGCATATCCGTGTCGCCTCCCGTGGCGTACCGGTCCATATCGCTGATGGACCGGCGCGCCGTGGCCACGTTGATGGCGAGGTGCTCGCGATCGAGGAGGTTCATGGCGGAGGATTGCTTCATCGCGGCGTCGAGCACGAGATTCAGCTCCCGATCCAGCGATTTCACGCGGTCGTACTCGCCGTTCTGGACCGCCGAGGCAAGCCTCGCGCTCACGTCGTCGAGCTGAGCTTTCAGGGCCGCGTAGGAGACCTTCACCGCGCCCTTGTCCCCCGCCCACTGGCAGGAAGGAGCCGAAGCGAGCACCGCGAGGAGCCCGGTGAGGAGGAGCCTGACCGCGCGTTTCGGATGGGGCATCATCAGAGAATATAGACGATGGTGAACACGAAGAGCCAGACCACGTCCACGAAGTGCCAGTACCACGACGCCGCCTTGAACGGGAAGTGCTGCTGCGGCGTGATCTGCCCGCGCAGCACGGCGCCGTACACGACGTTCAGGAAGATGAGCCCCATCAGCACGTGGAGACCGTGAAAGCCGGTCAGCATGAAGAAGGTGGAACCGAAGATCCCGCTCTTGATGTTGAAGGCAGATCCGTTCAGGAAGCCGTATTCATAGGCCTGTCCGCAGAGGAAGATCGCGCCCAGGGAGACCGTCATCAAGATTGACGCGATGGCCCCGTCGCGCCGGCCGCGCTCCACGGCGGAGTGCCCGAGGTGGAGGGTCACGCTGCTGAAGAGGAGGATGAACGTGTTGACCGCGGGAACGAAGATCTCGAAATGCGGCATTCCCTGCGGCGGCCAGGAAGGGGCGTGGACCCGCGCGTAGATCAGCGCGGCGAAGAACGAGCAGAAGATCGCCGCTTCCGAGGCGATGAAGAAGAACATCGCCGTCGTGAGGCGCTTCTCGGCGTCCACCGCGTCGCGCCCGAGGAAGCGGTCGTGGAGGAGCTCGGCCCACCACCGTCCGGCTCCGTACAGCATCACCGCGAGGCCCGCCAGGACTACCCCGAGCCCCTGCTTCCATCCGTGGGCCTGGGATACGAGCCCGATGGGTATGAGTCCCGCACCCAGGGCCGTGATGATCGGCCACTGGCTCGGCACGGGGTCGTGACTGCGTGTGTGCGCGGACGCTTCCATGGGGTGCCCTCGAAACCCTCGCGACCTTCGAAGCGCCCCATGTTGCCCCGAGGCCTGCCCCGCTGGCAAGTGGATTCAGCGCGCCGGGCGCGGCGCCCGGAAGCGGCGCTACCTCACGACGACGACCTTCACTCTCTTGTCGATCTTCCCAGCGCCGACGCGGATCCAGTACACGCCCGACGCGGCGTAGGCGCCGCTGTCCAGTCTTCCATCCCAGCGGAGCAAGTGGTTCCCGGAGGGGAGCTGGCTCTGCAAGATCCTGCGCACGATCCTTCCCTGCGCGTCCCACACATTCGCGTCGATGTCGGAGGCCTTGGAAAGGTCGAGATTCACCTCGGTGCGTCCCGTCGTGGGGGTCGGCCTCGGACTTCCGAGCACGAACGCGGGGGCTGCGTCTCCGTCGGGAGCCGAGGTCACGATCGCCGGGATGAACACCGCCACGTTGGAGTAAGCGCTCCAGTTCGGCGTCTGATCGGCGCTGCGAAGGACCGCGTAATAGCGCACCCCCGTGATGAGCCCGCCCAGGAGCACGGAATCGGCCGTTCCAGCGGGGCCGGGGATCTTCCCGGTCATGGGAATCACCGTCGCCGATCTCCACCAGGATAGCGTGTCGTTCCCGAGAACCGCCTGCAGGCTGATCCGAAGATCGTACCTCAACGCCCGCATGTTATCCGCCGGGGCGGTCCACGTGAGCTTGGCGGCCGCGGCCGATGCCGATCGGGTCGTGACCGCCAGGAGGGAGACGGCGAGGGAGACGAGAAGCGCGAGCCGGACTGCACGAACAGCGAGCCGCTTGCGGGGATCGCCCATGAGCAGTTCCCTTCCTTGGATGTCGTGCGCGGTGTGTAGGGGGGGACCCTGCCCCGCTGCCGGGGCTTCCCTCTCGATAGATCAGGATTTGTGCCACGACTCGCCGGGAATCGCCTGATGCGGAACTTGTGTTGCGGGAATGCGAGTTGCGGGATTGAAAATATTTCTGGAACCAAAACGCGTGTACGAGCGCGGTCACGGATTCTCCGCTCTGTTCCTTCTCGCTCGCGCGCGCGCTCTACGGTCCCGGGATTCTCCGCGAGCGGTCGCTACTTCGAGGAGTGCGCGGCCACAAGCGCCCGATCGCGGCCCTCGGCGTCCGCGTCGTGAGCCGGCTCGCCCGCCTCCGAGCCGCGCGCTGCCTCGGGGTTCACCTTGGAGAACCTCGCCAGGAGCGTATACACCGCCGGGACGAGCACCAGGGTGAGGAAGGTGGAGAAGATGAGCCCTCCCACCACGGCGATTCCCAGCGGACGGCGCGATTCCGCGCCCGCCCCGAAGCCGATGGCGATCGGGAGAATCCCGAACACCGTGGCGAACGAGGTCATGAGGATCGGACGGAGCCGGATCTTGGCGGCCTCCGTCACCGCCTCGGCGACCTCGAGACCCCTCGCACGGAGCTGGTTCGCGTACTCCACGATCAGGATCGAGTTCTTGGTCACGAGGCCTATGAGCATGATGAGGCCGATCTGGGAGAAGATGTTCAAGCTCTGGCCGAACAGGAAGAGCGAGATCAGGGCCCCCACGACGGCGAGCGGCACCGAAAGCAAGATCGTGAGCGGATGGATGAAGCTCTCGAACTGCGCCGCGAGCACGAGGTAGATGAACACGACCGCGAGCAGGAAGAGGAAGTAGAGGCTGTTGCTCGATTCACGGAATTCCTTCGACTGCCCCGCCAGCTCGTGCCGCACGTTCGCCGGGAGATCCTCCTTCGCGATCTTGTCCAGCGCGTCGAGTGCCTGCCCGAGGGAGACGACCGGGATCAGGTTCGCGCTGATGGTCGAGGAGCGCACGCGGTTGTAGTGGTTCAGCTCCTTCGGCGCGACGGTCTCCCTCACCCGCACCACGTTGGCGAGCTGGACCAACCCCTGCCTCCCGCGGACGTAGAGCCCCTCGATCACGTCGGGGGTTGCCCGACCCGAGGGCGGCACCTGCGCGATCACGTGGTACTGCTTCGTTCCTCTCTTGAAATCGGTGACCTCCCGCCCGCCGAGCAGGGTCTCGAGCGTCGTGCCGATGTCGGTCACCGAGACTCCAAGCGCCGAGGCCCGGTCGCGATCGATCGTGATCTCGAGCTGCGGCTTGTTCAGTTTGAGGTCGGTGTCCACGTTGATGAGATAGGGGAACGCGTTGGGCGGCTTCCCGACGGTGAGCCCCGAAGCCTTGGCCGTCATGATCGTGGTGGCCTTCTGGAGCAGATCGTAGCTTTCCGCTTCGAGCACGTACTCGACCGGCGAGGAGGAGAACCGGCCGCCCAGGCTCGGCGGGTTGATCACGAACGCGAGCACGCCCGGAATCGAGAAGAGCTGCGGGAAGAGCTGCTGGACCAGCTCCTGCTGCGACCGGTGGCGCTCGTGCCGGGGCTTCAGATTCAGGAACACGAACCCGTTCGTCACCTGCCCGGGGCCGCCGAACCCCAGGCCCGTGGCGGTGAAGAGCCCGCGGCGCTCCGGAAGCGGAAGGAGGATCTGCTCGATCTGCTCCATGTAACGGTCGGTGTAGGACAGGGTCGCGCCCTCGGGGGCGATCACGATCCCGAAAACGATCCCCCGGTCCTCGGTCGGCACCAGCTCGCGGCGAATGAAGAAGAACACGGCCCCCGCCATCACGATCAGGAGCGCCGCGACTCCGATCACCCGGCCGCGGTGGCGCAGGGCCGCGCGCAGCAGGCGGTCGTACGTGCGGTTCAGCCAGTCGAAGAAGGCGTCGAAGCTCCGGGACGCCCAGCCCGTCCCTCCGCCGTGGAGCGGCTGGAGCATGCGCGAGGTGAGCATCGGCGTGAGCGTGAGGGCGACGAAGCCCGAGATCAACACCGCCACGGCGAGCGTGATCCCGAATTCGTTGAAGAGGCGGCCGACCGTCCCCTGCAAGAAAGCCACCGGAACGAACACCGCCACGAGGGAGATCGTGGTCGCCAGGATCGCGAAGCCGATCTCCTTCGCGCCGTCCAGCGCGGCCTGCCGGCGCGTCTTTCCCATCTCGAGGTGCCGGTAGACGTTCTCCAGCATGACGATCGCGTCGTCCACGACGAGCCCGATCGCGAGCACCATCGCGAGAAGCGTGAGGATGTTGATCGTGAAGCCCATGAAGTACGCCACGGCCAAGGCGCCCATGATCGAGACCGGGATCGCGACCGCCGGGATGAGGGTGGCGCGGAAGCTCTTCAAGAAGACCAGGATCACGAGCACGACCAGGCACATCGCGATCAGGATGGTGTGCGAGACCTCGTTGATCGAATCCTGGATGAAGGTCGAGGAGTCGTAGGCGACGTCGAGCTTCATCCCCGGAACGATGAGGGTCGCCAGCTCGGGCAGCACGTTTCGCACGCCCGCCGCGACGTCGAGGGTGCTGGCCTTCGACTGTTTGACGATCCCGAGCCCGACCGCCTGCTGACCGTTCCAGCGCACGGCGGTGCGCTCGTCCTCGGGACCCACCTCGACGCGCGCGACGTCCCCCAGCCTCACCACGTCGTCCCCCTGCTGGGCGACGACGATCGACGCGAATTCCTCGGGCTGGGTCAGCTCCCCCCGCGTCCGCACGGCGAACTCGCGTCCGCCCCCCTCGACCCGCCCGCCGGGAATCTCGGCGTTCTCCTCCCGGAGGGCCCGCTCGATGTCCTGGGACGTGACGCCGTGGTTGGCCATCCGCTGCGGATCGAGCCAGACGCGCATCGCGTAGCGCCGCCCGCCGCCGATGAAGATCGAGCCGACGCCGGGCACGCGCTGCAGGCGCTCCTTCAAGATCAGCTCGGCGACCTCGGTCAGCTCGAGCCCGTTGTGTTTCGTGCTGGAGAGCGCGAGCCAGAGGATCGGCTGGGCGTTGACGTCCACCTTGGCCACGATGGGATCGTCCGCCTCGCCCGGCAGCTGGCCCCGGACGCGCGCCACCTTGTCGCGCACGTCGTTCGCGGCCTGCTCCACGTCGCGGCTCAGCTCGAACTCGACGGTGATGTTGGAGCCCTGCTCGAGGCTCGAGGACTGGATCGTCTTGACCCCCTCGAGGGTCGCGAGCTGCTCTTCGAGGACGTCGGTGATCTCCGTCTCGACCACGCTCGGGCTGGCGCCACGGTATAAGGTGGTGATCGAGACGATCGGCGGGTCGATGTCGGGATACTCGCGGACGGGGAGCCGCGTGAACGCGATCACCCCGAACAGGATGATCGCGAGGCTCATCACCGTCGCGAAGACCGGCCGCTGGATCGAGACTTCGCTGAGCTTCACTGGGCGGCTCCTCCGCTTTCACCGCCCGGGCGGCTCGCGACCGGGATCACCTTCGCTCCCTCGAAGAGCTTCTGGTGTCCGGTGCGCACCACCGTCATCCCGGGCTCGAGGCCTTTCACGACCTCCACCGCGTCCGGAAGGCGCGTCCCGAGCGTGAGGGCGACGCGGGTCACGGTGCTGTCCTTCTTCACGACGAATGCGAGCGACTGATCGCCCTCGGCGAAGATCGCCTCGCTGGGGATCGTGAGCGCGTTCTGGCGCTGGCTGAGCACTGCGGAGACGTTCGCCGACATGCCGGGCCTGAGCCTCCCGCCCGGATTCCGCAGCAGCGCGACGATGCGCGCGCTCCGCGTGTTGGGATCGATCACGGGATCGACCACGTTGATGCGCCCGCGGATCGCGTAGCCCGGATACGCCGGCGTGGAGATGTTCACCTCCGCTCCTCGCTTGAGCTGACCGAGGTAGCGCTCCGGGGCCGAAAAATTCACGCGCAGCTCATCCAGCTTCGCCAGATTCGTGATGGCCTGCCCCGCCCGGATGAACGCCCCCGGACTCACCCGGCGATCGCCCAGAATTCCCGGGAAGGGAGCGACGAGCCTCGTCTTCGAGAGCCGCGCCCTGGCGAGCGCCAGGTTCGCCTCGGCGACCTTCAACGCGGCCCCGGCGTCATCCAGATCTTGTGGCGCGCCGGCGCCCTGCTCCACAACCGCGTTCACGCGATTGTATGTGCTCAGGCTCTGGTCGCGAATCGCCTCGGCCCGCTCGACCTCCGCGCGGAGCTGGGCGTCGTCGAGCTGCGCGATGAGCCCTCCGCTCTCGATCGCGCTCCCTTCCTGGAACGGCAGCCGCGTCACGACCCCGTCGATCTCGGAGACGACCGTGATCGCCTCCGAAGCCTCGACCGTCCCCACGGCCTCGAACCGGTCCGCGACGCGGCCCTGCGCGACCACGGCGGTCTCGACCGGCATCGGAGGCGGTCTGAAGCCACCCCCTCCCGGGCCCCCGCCCTTGGCGCATCCGAGGAGCGCCGTCACGATGAGTAGGGCCCCGGGCAGGGCACGGTGCCCCGGACGGTCCGTCGCCTTCGATGGAACGGTCATGAGATCAGTCTCCCCCGTTATTTCGTGCCGGAGGGAAGCCCCTCCGACGTCAGCCGCCTCAGGTCCGCGTAGGCCTTTGCCGTGCGTACGAGCGCCTGCGACAACCGTTGCTGCGCGGTCGCCAGGTCCGCCGCCACGCGCGTCAGCTCGAACGCGGTGGTTCTGCCGTTACGGTACTCGATGAGCCCGATCCGCACCTGCTCGAGCGACGCGTTGACCCCTCCTTGAGCCGCGTCCATCCGTCTGGAAGCGTGGTCCAGCTCGCGGTATGCCGCCCGGACGCGCTCCTCGAGCGACCGCTTCGCGGCGATCAGCCGCTGCTCGGACTGGTCCATCTCGCCGCGGAGACGGTCGTGCTCCCCCCCGTCGGCCCGGAACCCGATCGGGACGCTGAGGGAAAGCCCCGCGCTCCAGGTCGGGAAATCGCGCCTCCGGACCTGGCTCCAGGTGTCCCCGAAGGCGCCGTCCACGTCGAGCTTGTCGGGCAGGCCGGTGAAGGGATTGATGAAGTCGCGTCCCGTCCCGGATAGCCCGTTGCCCCCGAGCGTCCCCCTCACGTCGAGGGTCGGAAGCCTGTTCCACCGGGCTCCGTTCGTGCGCGCCCGGGCCGCGGCCAGGTCCCGTTCGGCGCTCTTCAATTCGCGGCTCTCACGCAGGGCTTTCGCGACGAGCGCCTCCTCGGACTCCACGGTAACCTCACGCGGAGGTTCATCGGTCGGCTTGAACCGCTGGGAGGCACGCTCCGGGCGCCTGCCGATCAGGGTCGCGAACTGATCCGAGGCGCGGGCCAGCGTCTCCTCCCCGTCGAGGAGCGCCTGTTCTTGCTGGGTGGAGAAAACGCGGGCGTTCGCCACCGCTCCCGGGCCCACGAGCCCCGCCCGCGCGCGAAACTGTGTCTCATCCAGAAGCGCCTGCGCGCGGTCGCTGATGATCTGCTGCACCGCGAAGTCACGCTCGGCCGCATAAAGGTCCCAGTACGCGCGCTCGACGCGCGCGCGCGTCTCGAGAACGGCGTCTTCGTAGCGCGCGCGGGCGGCTTCGAACTCGCGCGCCGCCGCGGAGCGCTCCGACCAGGTTCCCGGGCCGAATCCCTTCAAGAGCGGCTGCTTCACGCTCAAAAGGCCGGTGGCGTCGTACTCGGGGTTGAGGAGCGAGAACGAGGAATTGGTCTCGCGCTTCGTGGCGTTGAGCGAGGCGGAAAGTTCCGTGCCGGTCGGGAGCGTGATCCTGGCGCCGGTAGAGGTGCGGGTCTGCGTGGAGCGCAGGACCGCCACCCCGGAGGACAGCGTGTCCCCGCCGGAGAAACTGGACGCCGTGGGCTGGTCGACGCCCGTGCGATCGGCGTCGAGGAAGATCTCGGGATCGAAGGCGCCGCTCTCGTGGCGCAGCGTGCCGCGCGCGGCCCGCATCGCGGCCTCGGCCTCGCGCACGCTCGTTGCCTGGGTCGTGGCCAGACGCTGCGCTTCAGCGAGCGTGATGGGCACGCCTTCTATTTTCTGGATCGTGATCGAGAGGGTGCTGTCGGGATTCGACAAGCAGCGGATCGGGATTCCGCGCGGGCTGGCCCAGGGCCGCTCCGTGAATCGCGGCGAGCAACGCGAGCGGGAGCGCGTGTCGAAACACCCGGGCGGCGATTCGTTCCGGTTGCGACATGACGCGGTCAGGTCCTCCGGGGTCTCTTCGTTCTTTCGTTAGCCCGGAACGGCCACGCCGCTCGGAGAAACGACGGGCGTCACCTCGAAGTCGAGCTTCTCGGTGAGCCTGAGAACAGTGATTTTGGATGGGACGCCCACCTGTTGCTCGGTGAGCACGAGCTGGAGATCGTCGATTCCTCGAATCGGCTGACCGTTGAAACCGACGATTCGATCCCCCATCTTGATGCCCGCTTTCTCAGCCGGGCCGCCCTGCTCCAGGGAGACTACCAGAACACCGCTCTCGACGGAAAGCTGGTGAAATCGGGACACGCGGCGCGCGACGGGCACCGTCTGGCCGCCCACCCCGATGTAGCTCCGGGTCACCCTGCCGTCGCGGATCAGCCGCGCCGCGATGAACTTCGCCGTGTTGATCGCGATGGCGAAGCAGATCCCCTGCGCCGGCATGATCACCGCGGTATTCACGCCGATCACGTCTCCGCGCGAGTCCACCAGCGGGCCGCCCGAGTTCCCCGGGTTCAGCGCCGCGTCGGTCTGGATGATGTTGTCGATCAGGCGCCCGGATTGAGCCCGCAGCGATCGCCCAAGCGCGCTCACGACTCCCGCGGTGACGCTCGTCTGGAACCCGTAGGGATTGCCGATCGCGATCGCCACCTGCCCGACACGAACGGCGGCGGAATCGCCGAGGGTGGCCGGGGTGAGGGCGTCGGGTCCGATCCGCACGACCGCCAGGTCCGAGTCGGGGTCGTCGCCCACCAGCCTCGCCTCGCGCGTCTGGCCGTCGTCACGCGTCACATGGATCGATTCGGCTCCGTGGACGACGTGGCTGTTGGTCAGGATGAATCCGTCGGGGGTGAACAGAAAGCCGGATGCGGTGCCGCCGAGCGCGCGCGGATCCCGGACCGGCTTCCCGGGCGAGGCCGCGCGTCTCGTCTCGATGTTCACGACCGAGGGGCTGACGCGCTCCACCGCGTCTACTACCGCCTGGGAATATGCGTCGAGGAGAACGGTGTCGTCCGGGGCGGCCATAGCACTTAGATTCTACGACGTTTCTCGGGATTCTCGTCTCCTGGAAACAGCGATTGTTGTACCCTCGGCAGCCAATCCGACGCCTCATACGAACTGGAGGGAATTTGCCCGAATCCACGTCCCGCGATGGATGGATCGAAGCTCCCGATGGTCCGAAGCTCTTCACGCGCGCCTGGGGAGACGATCCGAAGGCTCCGGCCGTCGCGATCATCCACGGCCTGGGCGACCATTCGGGACGCTGGGAGCGGGTCGGCCGCACGCTCGCGGGTCGCGGATTCGCGGCCTACGCGTTCGATCTTCCCGGCCACGGCCGGTCCGAGGGACGGCGCGGGCACGTGCGGTCATGGGACGACTACCGGACGGCGGCGACGCGCTGGATCGATACCCTGCGTAACGGAGAGGACGGCGGGCGCCGGTGGGCGCTCCTCGGACACAGCCTGGGAGGGCTCATCGCGCTCGATTGGTCCGAGCAGAATCCCCGACTCGTCGACGCGCTGGTCCTCTCGGCGCCGCCCTTCGAGCTCTCGCTCCACCCTTCCTCGATCAAGGTCCACGCGGCGCGGCTCATCGGGCTTCTCTGGCCCGGGTTCACGCAGGGGAATCAGATCCCACCCTCGCTGCTCTCGCACGATCCCGAGGTCATCCGCGCGCACCGATCCGATCCGTACGTCCATTTCCGGATCAGCGCACGGCTCTTCCTCGAGCTCTCCGCGATGCGCCGGAAGCTCGCGAAGGTTGCGGCGACGCACTCCATTCCAACCCTCATCATCCAGGGTGGGGCCGACCCGGTCACGAGCCCCATCGGTTGCGCCCGGTGGGCCGCCGCCGCGAAGCCCAGCGTCCTCACCTACAAGGAGTATCCAGGTCTCTTCCACGAGGTCCTGAACGAGCCGGAGGGCGGGCGAATCCTGGACGAGATCATCGCCTGGCTGGAGCAGGCGTTCGCGTCATCCGGTCAGGAAGGACGCGCATCCAGCAGCATCTCCACCGCTTCCTTCCACCCGCGGTAGAGCCGTTCGCGCTCCGCGCGCTTCATCCGTGGGCGAAACGTGCGCCCCGACCTCCGGACCGCCTCGAGATCGGATGCGCGCTTCCACCATCCGGCGCCGATCCCCGCGAGGAGCCCCGCTCCCAGCGCCGTCGTCTCGACGAGCCCCGGCCTCAAGATCCGGATTCCCAGAATGTCAGCCTGGAATTGCATGAGGAAGTCGTTCATGGCGGCGCCCCCGTCCACGCGCAGCTCGCGGACCCGCACTCCGGATTCCCGGCGCATCGCTTCGACCAGATCGCGCGACTGATAGGCGATCGACTCGAGAGCCGCGCGCACGAGGTGCGCGCGCGTGGTCCCGCGCGTCAGCCCGCACCAGACTCCGCGCACGCCGGGTTTCCAGTAGGGCGCGCCGAGCCCCGCGAACGCGGGAACGAGGATCGTGCCTCCCGCGTCGGGCACGCCGCGCGCCACGGTTTCGCTCTCGGCGGCCTTGCTCAGTATTCCGAGCCCGTCCCGGAGCCATTGGATCGCGGCGCCCCCGATGAACACGCTCCCCTCGAGCGCGTACCGCGGCTCGCCGCGCGGACCGCAGGCGATCGTGGTGAGGAGCCCGCTGCCCGAGGGCACGAGTCTCGATCCGGTGTGGAGCAGCAGGAAGCACCCGGTACCGTAGGTGTTCTTGAGACCCCCGGCCTCGACGCATCCCTGCCCGAAGAGCGCCGCCTGCTGATCTCCCGCGATGCCCAGGATCGGAATCCCGTCCGCGAGCCCGCGCACGCGGCGCGTCCGGCCGAAGTCGGCGACCGAGGGACGCACCTCGGGCAGGAGCGACCCTGGAACGCCGAAGAGCCGGAGAAGGCCGGGGTCCCACCGCTGTCGGCTGATGTCGTAGAGGAGCGTGCGGCTCGCGTTCGTCGCGTCGGTGGCGTGGACCTCCCCGTCCGTCAACCGCCACAGGAGCCAGGAATCCACCGTGCCGAAAGCGAGCGCGCCCCGCCTCGCGCGCGCCTTGACGCCCGGGACGTTCCGGAGGATCCACTCGAGCTTGGTCGCCGAGAAATAGGGATCGAGCTTGAGGCCCGTGCGGCGCGCGATCTCGCGCTCCTTCCCCGCGCGCTTGAGCGCCGCGCAGCGGTCCGCGGTGCGCCGATCCTGCCAGACAATCGCGGGCGCGACGGGTATCGAGGTCGACCGGTCCCAGAGGAGCGCCGTCTCGCGCTGGTTCGTGAGCCCGATCGCCGCGACCGCCGCGCGCGCGCCGCCGAGAGGCTCCAGGGCCGCCTTCAGGGCCCGCAGCGTCGTGTTCCAGATCTCCTCACCCCGGTGCTCGACCCAGCCTGGCCGCGGGAAGTGCTGCGGCAGCTCCGCGTAGCCGCGCGAGCGCAGGCGTCCCGCTCGGTCGAGCGCGAGCACCGTGCTCCCCGTCGTGCCTTGGTCGATCGCGAGAATGACCTCGGATCGGCTCACGTCGTCTCCCTCACGCGCGCCCCCCGGCGCCCGCGAGTGCCAGGTCGATGATCTCCGCCTCGCGGTCGAGCGCGCGCGTGACGCGCGCGGCCTCGCGGGCGAGGGTCCCCTCGTCCCATCCCAGATGCGGCGCCATCCAAGCGCCGACTTGCGGCGCTGCCCGCCTCATCGCGCCGGAGCTGAGCCACAATCGCGTGCGCCGCTCCAGCACGTCCTCCACATGGCGAGCGCGCTCCTGCTGCACGGCGTGAACGACCTCGGCTTCGGAGATCTCGAGCGATCCCTCGAGACCCGCGGTCGCCGGGTAGCGCGCCTTGAGCTTTTCGATCGCGAGTGCCCGGCCAGGAAGCGCCGCATCCGCCGTCGTGCAGCCTCCGGCACGCGCTCCGGTCAGGCGCACGACGCGGTCCACGACCCGCTCGGCCAGGCTCCGGTGCGTCGTGTATTTCCCGCCGATCAAGGTGACCAGGGTCCCCTCCTCGAGGATGCGGTGCTCCCGCGAATTCGCCCAGGGACGGATGGCGCTCCCCTGCGCGAGGGAACGAAGCCCCGCGAACGCCCGGAGCGGCCGCGTCATGGCACCCGTGGGGAGCGGCCCCCGGATCCCCGGGATCGCCCGCGCCGATTCCTCCAGGAGGTAGCCGATATCGGCGGCGTTCGCCGCGATACGCTCCGGCGGCGTCTCATCGTCCACGTCGGTCGTCCCCACCAGCGAGTAGTCCCCCCATGGCAGCACGAAGAAGACACGCCCGTCACGCCGCGCCGTGAGGAGCAGCGCGCGCCCGCGTGTCTGCGCCGGAAGCACGACGTGCGTGCCGCGCGTGCGTCGAAGCCCCGCGCGCCGCGACGCTCCGGCCATCGCGCGGACCTCCTCGGCCCACGGACCCGCCGCGTTCACGACGCATCGGGCTTCCTCCATCCCCTCCGCTCCCGTGTCGACGTCCCGGACTCGCACCCTCCAGACGGACCCGCTCGCGGCGAGGCCCACGACCTCGGTGTAGGTGCGAAGCGCGGTCCCCGCGCGGTCCGCGTCGAGCGCGACGGCAACGCACAGGAGCGCGTCGTCCATCTGCGCGTCCCAGTAGAGCGAAGCGCCCACGAGCCCGTCGGGACTGAGCGCGGGCTCGAGCGCGAGCGCACCGGCGGCATCCATCGTGCGATGCTCCGCGAGCGGGTGACGCCCCGCGAACGCGGCGTAGATTTCGAGGCCCGCGCGCACGGCGAGGCGGGATCTACCCTCGCCGCCGTAGTGCGGGATCATGAATGGGAGGGGACGCACGAACTCGGGCGCGAGGCGGAGCAGAAGGGCGCGCTCGCGCAGCGATTCGCGGACGAGGCGAAGCTGACCCATCTCGAGGTAACGGATGCCGCCGTGAATCAGCTTGGAGGACCGGCTGCTCGTTCCCGAGGCGAGGTCGCCGCGCTCGAGAAGAAGCACGCGCAGTCCGCGCAGGGCCGCGTCGCGCGCGACCGCGGCGCCCTGGATGCCGCCGCCGACGACGAGCAGGTCGTATGACAATCCGCAGATTCTAGGGGAGCGGCTGGATCATGGCCAGCGAGTTCGCTATGCTCGGCCCATGGCCGATCTCCAGAAACGCTGGGCGCTAGTCACCGGTGCCACGAGCGGATTCGGGCTCGCCACGGCGCGCGCGATCGCGGCGCACGGCGGCAACGTCGCGTTGACGGGCCGGCGGGAGGACCGCCTGCGCGAGGCGGCGGCCGGCATCCGCGGCGCCCACAAGGTCGAGACGATGGCGCTCCGCTTCGACGTGCGGGATCTCGCGCAGGTCCGCGCCGCGCTCGAGGGCGCGGAGAACCTCCTCTCCAAGCTGGACATCCTCGTGAACAACGCCGGGCTCGCCCTCGCGCTGGACCCGCTGCAATCGGGGGACACGGCGGACTGGGATCAGATGATCGACACCAACGTGAAGGGACTCCTCTACGTCACGAGAACCGTCCTTCCGGGGATGGTGCAGCGCGGGCGCGGCCACGTCGTGAACGTGGGATCGGTGGCGGGACACCAGACCTACGCCGGCGGAGCGGTTTACAGCGCGACGAAATACGCGGTTCGCGCCATCAGCGACGCGCTCCGTTACGACGTGCTCGGGAAGGGGATCCGGGTCTCGAACGTGGAGCCGGGGCTGGCCGAGACCGAGTTCGGCGAGGTGCGCTTCAAGGGCGACCGCGCGCGGGCGAAGACCGTTTACGACGGCCTGAGACCGCTGCTCGCGGAGGACGTGGCGGATGCCGTCGTGTGGTGTCTCACGCGGCCCGAGCACGTGAACGTCCAGTCGGTTCTCCTCATGCCGACCGACCAGGCTTCGGCGCACGCGGTGCACCGCCGCCCGAAGTAGCCCCCCGCCGGCGCAGCACGTGGTAGAGGTTGCCGTCGGCTCCCGCGCGCGGCTCCTCCAGCGGCTTCTCCTCGAACCGGTCGAAATACACCGCGGCCAGGTCGAACGGGCTCCGCTCGACGATCCGGTCGAGGTCTTCCTGGGTCCAGTAACGGAGCACGTGCGATTCCTCGATCGTGCGCCGTTCTGCTCCCCGCTCCGCGACGATGCGGCACTCCTGGTGGGACCGCCGGCTCTCCGGATCCTCGCCCGCGATGCGCCACGTCATCGTGGTCCGGAGATCTCCGCGGGCGTTGGGCCAGGGGCCGAACGAACCCTGCTCCGGCGGCTCTCCGCCGTAGCTGAGCTGGACGATGTAGAGGCCGCCCGCGCGCACGACGTCGCCGACGCGCTCGAGATGCGACGCGACGGCGGCTTCCTCGAGCAGGTATCCGATCGAATTGACGAGGTTGATCGCGGCATCGTATCGGCCCGGAGGCCGGAACGTCTCCATGTCGCCGCGCATGATCTGCCCGCCGAAGCGCGCGACCTTCGCGGAGGCGAAGGCGACCATGCCCGGGTTCATGTCGTAGCCCGCGACCTCATAGCCCCGCTCCCCGAGCGCGACCAGGATCCTGCCCGTCCCGCAGGCAGGCTCGAGGACCCGCTCGACCGGGTCGGGGGCGTGCTTCAGGAAGCAGGATTCCACGAAGTCCATCTCCATCGCGAGATCCCAGCCGAACGCGACGTCGTAGATCTCGGGGTTGTCGTAGAGAAGCGAGGCGGGGCGGCCGGAATCACTCCCGGAGTGTCGGGTGCGAGGGGTCATGCAGGGCGGAAAATAACAGGCGGGGCGGCCGTTGGATAGCCGCCCCGCCGTACTGCCGGGTGAAGTGGGTTCTGCCCGCTTACGCCTTGCGGACGTTCGCGGCTTGGAGTCCCTTCGGTCCACGGACGATGTCGAACTCCAACCGCTCGCCCTCGGCCAGCGTCTTGAAGCCCTCGCCCTGGATCGCGGAATAGTGGACGAACACGTCCTCGCCACCCTCCTGCTGGATGAAACCAAAACCCTTTGCTTCGTTGAACCACTTCACCGTTCCGTTTGCCACTTTAGCAACTCCTTATACTAGCTGGGGCATCGCCCCTACACCACGCCCTGACTTCGGGCGCCCGGCCCGGCCACCTTGGTCGGGCCTCCGGACGACGAATCGCCCAGACACAGCAAAAAGCCGCAGGCAACTTCCTCTGCGGCGCCAGGTTCTGTGGTTCGAACACGTCAATTACCGCCAGGCAAACTGCTTGTCATGAGTATCGGTCAAACCACGCAGGATCGCAACACATTTCTGCGCCGCGGTGTTACCTTTTATCCCTTATGAAGATCGGCGTGCTCTACGACGACTGGATCGAGAACAAGGAAGCGGTCGTCGAGCCCGCGCCGGAGGACGTGCCGAAGCGGAAACGGCGCCGCGACAAGCCGGACCGCGAGGAGGTCTTCGACGCGCTCGTCAAGAAGGGTCATCGGCCGGAGTACTTCTGCCTCGACGGCCGCCCCAAGACGCTGAAGGCGCTGGCTTCCGCGGAAGTGGATCTGGTGTTCAACCTGACCGAGTCCTACGGCGGGGACGACACCAAGGACATCAACATCGCGGCCTACCTCGACCTGCTCGGGTTTCCCTACACCGGCTCCGGTCCCACGGGGCTCCACCTGGCCCAGGACAAGGCGGTCGCCAAGCGCCTCTTCGCGTTCCACGGGATCCGCACCCCGAATTTCGCGACGGTGTACCAGGGGCGCCTCCAGTGGGCGGACGACGTCCACTTCCCCGTGATCGTGAAGCCGAAGCGGGAGGACGGATCGATCGGGATCGCGTTCAGCGCGGTGGCGGGATCGATCAAGGAGCTGATGGAACGGATCGACGCGCTCCACGCCGACCTCAACGCTCCGGTCCTGATCGAGGAGTACATCGCGGGGCGCGAGCTCTACGTCTCGGTGATCGGCAACGACCCCCCGGTCGCGCTACCGGTCGTGGAGCTGAACCTGGACGACCTTCCGGAGGGAACGCCGCGGATCGCGGGAACCGAGGTCAAGTGGGAGCGCGGCACCGCGGCGTACCGCAAGACGAAGCTCCGCTTCCCCGACGATGTCGGGGAGGGCCTCCTCGCCGAGATCCAGGAGACCGCGGTGAAGGCCTGCCAGGCGCTCGAGATCCGCGACTACGCCCGCGTCGATTTCCGGCTCACGCCGAAGCGGAGGTTCTACGCGCTGGAGGTGAATCCGAATCCGTGGCTCCACTCCACGGCCGAGTTCGCCCTCGCCGCCAAGCAGTCCGGGCGCGAGACACATGCCGATCTCATCCAGGAGATCGTGGACCTGGCTTTGGCACGGTACCGAGGAATCTCGCAAGCAAGTTCTTCGTGATCCGCTCCACATCCGGGTGGCGCCTCGGCGGCCGAAGCCCGGGCGCTCCCCAATCGTCGAGCCCCCAGGACCACTGCATGGTGCCCGCCGCGAAAACGATCGCCCCGGAGGGCGCCACGTAGATCGTGGATTCCGTGGCGAACCGGTTCGCGACATCCGGAGGCTGGACCCACGAGCGCGCGAGGACCGTAAGCCCCTTCGGCGAGAACTTGCCGTAGGCCGGGTCTGTGGTGAAGGTGCGATCCACCTCGTACCCGAGTAGCCCGGGAATCGAGCGGGTCCTGCCCGTCGGGACGCCGGTGCTCGCGTAGACCCAGTGGCCGCGCGCCTCGGGAACCGGGGTGAAGTTCCCCTCCACATCCTCGGCGCTCAGCATCATTCCCACGAGCGAGACTTCGGGACGTGTCGGGTGCAGGTTCCGGAAGCGCACGGTGAGGTCCTGATCGCGCTCGGTGTCGTAGACGGGGTCCTTTTCCGGCTCCTTGGCGCAGAAGAGGATCCGGTCCGCGGCGCCCGATGCCGAAGGCTCGTAACGGACCTGCCAGTAGCACACGTTCGAAGCGAAGATCCCGAGGCTCACGCCACGGTCCCTCGCGCGCTCGACGTTGTCGCGCATCCGGCGGCTCCAGTACTCGTCGTGGCCCACGAGGAGCAGCGCCTTTCGCCCCTGCGCGAGCGAGGGGTCGCGGTGGATGTCGACGTTCGTGGTGTACGCCACGTCGTAGCCTTCCCTCTCGATCCACCTCAAGAACGGATACTCCCATCCGGCGCGATGCACCGCGTGGTTCATGGTCAGGAATTCTCCGGCTCCCGCGCCGCGCCCGGCCTCGGGAATCGACGCATAGGGACGGTCGAAGGAGACGCGGAGGGCGCGCCCGCCGGAGCTGTTGAAGTCGTAGAGACTCTTGCCGCCCCAGTTGTTGTAGGCCTGCCACGTATTCACGGAGCACTGGATGAGGATCGGAGCGCTCCGGGGAGTCTTCACTGCCCTGCGGCCGGGTTCGCGCACGACGAACGGGATGAAAGCCTGCTTTCCGTCGGCCGAACCCGTGAGGCGGGCCAGATAGACGCCGCTGACCCAGTCGAGACCGACGGGAACGCGGCAGGATACCGGCCAGTCGCACTCGATCAGCCCGTCCCCGTCCCGCGGTTTGGGGACGGGACGCGCCCCGCCCGGCACGGCGCGGAGCTCGAGGACGCGGCGCGCGCCGTCGCCCCCGTACCAGCCCATCCGGAACACCTCCACCGAGAACCGGGGCGACGCGGAGCTGACGTGGAGCCGGAGCGTCTCCCCCGGCCCGACGCTGGCCGCCCCGGCGTATCCCTCGATCTCGTGCTTCAGCGCGGGGTTCCCGATCTCCCACCGGGCGGTCCCCGGGCGCTGGTTTTCGACGGAAACCGGGTTCGGATAGGCGTGGGTCGGGGCAGCCCAGACCGCCGCCAGGAGCCAGAGGCAGGCCGCCGGGACTCGCCTTGACTTGAGGAGCGACTTGGCGGAACATTTGGCGCCTGTTCTCAGTATTCCCAAGTGGTCATTCCCCAGAGGCCCTCGGCCATCCATTAGGAGACAACTCATGAAACTGGTATTCCCGTTTTCCGGCGGGCGGGCGATGCACGCCGCGCTCGCACTCGCGATCTCCGCGATCGTTCTCGTGGGCGGCACGGCGCGGGCCGCCGACAAGGCGCCAAGACCGCCCCAGGTGAAGCTCGTGTTCGAGAAGTACACGCTCCCGAACGGGCTCGAGGTCATCCTCCACGAGGACCATCAACTCCCCATCGTCGCCGTGAACATCTGGTACCACGCCGGCCCGCTGAACGAGCGCGCCGGCCAGACGGGCTTCGCGCATCTCTTCGAGCATCTCATGTTTCAGTCCTCCGGACACGTTCCCGAGGACTCGTACTTCAAGTACCTCGAAGCCGCCGGGGCCTCCTTCGTGAACGGCTCCACCGATTTCGACCGCACGAACTACCTCGAGGACATTCCTTCGAACCAGCTCGAGCTCGCGCTCTGGCTGGAGAGCGACCGGATGGGCTTCCTCCTGGACCGCCTCGACGCGCCCTCTTTCGCGAATCAGCAGGACGTGGTCCGCAACGAGCGGCGCCAGAGCGTCGAGAACGCGCCCTACGGACTGGTGGAGGAGGAGCTCTATCACCAGCTCTTCCCGAAGACCCATCCGTACTACGCGTCGGTCATCGGCTCGCACGAGGACATCCAGAACGCTAAGGTCGATGACATCCGTGAATTCTTCAAGCTCTATTACGTTCCGAACAACGCGACGCTGGTGATCGCCGGCGACATCGACAAGGTCAAGGCCAAGGCGCTCGTGACGAAGTACTTCGCCTCGATCCCCCGCGGCCAGAAGGTGCCGTCGATCGAGGCCACGACGCCTCCGATCACCCAGGAGCGCCGCGCGAAGGTCACGGACAAGGTCGAGCTTGCTCGCGTGTTCATGGGATGGATCACGTCCCCTGTGTTCAAGCCCGGGGACGCGGAAGCCGGAATCGCGGCGGACATCCTGGGAGGCGGGAAGGCAAGTCGCCTCTACAAATCGCTCGTGTACGACAAGCAGATCGCGCAGGACGTGAACATCCAGTATCAGGGCCTGGTACTGGGGTCGGTCTTCGAGCTCGTCGCGACGGCGAAACCCGGGCACACCGCCGAGGAGATGGAGACCGCGATCGACCAGGAGATGCAGAAGTTCGCGGCGGAGGGTCCGACCGCGGCTGAAGTCGCCGCCGCGCAGAACTCGTCCTACTCCAGCATGGTCTCGAGCCTCGAGAGGATCGGGGGCTTCGGCGGAGTCGCCGACCGCATGAACATGTACAACCAGCTCACGGGCGATCCGGGCTACCTGAACCAGGATCTCGCGCGCTTCGCCGCGGTCACGCCCGAGGGCGTCAAGAGGTTCGCCGCCGAGCAGCTCGGGAAAGACCGCCGGGCGGTCGTGTACGGAATCCCCGGTGAAAAGGTCGTTCCTCCCGCGCCGCCCACTCCTCCCGCACCTCCCAAGACCGAGACCAAGGTCGAGTCGAAGGAAGCCTGGCGGAATTCCATTCCCGGCGCGGGCGCCATGGCGGCCGTGAAGCTGCCGATTGCCAAGCGGTTCCAGCTACAGAACGGCCTCACGGTGCTTCTGGTGGAGAATCATCGCCTCCCGATCGTCGCGAGCACGCTCGTGGTCCGCTCCGGCAGCGCGCAGGACCCACAAGATCTACCGGGTCTCTCCGGGTACACGGCGACCATGCTCGATGAAGGGACCCAGAAGCGGGACGCGCTCGCGATCGCGAACGAGCTCCACGGACTGGGCGCTTCGCTGAGCACGGGCTCGAGCGTGGACGGAAGCTCCATCGGGTGCCGCTCCTTGAAGCAGACCGCGGGCGCCACGATGTCGATCCTTTCGGATGTGGCGCTTCACGCGGCGTTCCCCCAGAAGGACATCGAGCGCGTGCGCGATGATCGCGTGACCACGTTGCTCCAGCAGCGCGACAGCCCGAACCAGACCGCGAGCCGCATCATGTGGAGCTGTCTCTACGGGCCGACCCATCCCTACGGTCACATCACGCTCGGAACGGCGGAGGCCATCAAGAAGATCTCGCGCGAAGACATGATGCGCTTCTATCAGGCCTACTACACGCCGCAGAACGCGGCGCTCGTGTTCGTTGGCGATTTGAACGAGGCTGAGGCGAAGAAGCTCGCGAACGAGGCCCTCGGAACCTGGACCGGTCCGCCGACGGAAACGCCGCGCCCGCCCCAGGGAAACATGATCGCCTCTCGGGTCGTCATCGTGGACAAGGCGGGCATGCCCCAAACCGCGCTGCGCGTCGTGCAGCTCGGCCTCATGCGCTCCGATCCCGACTTCGAGAAGATGGATCTCGCGAACACGATCCTGGGCGGGCTCTTCTCGAGCCGCATCAACTTGAACCTGCGCGAGGAGCACGGATACACGTACGGCGCCTTCTCGGCGCTCTCCGAGAACCGCGGGCAGGGGCCGTTCCTGATCGGCACGAGCGTTCGGCAAGACGTGACCGGAGCCTCGATCGACGAGATCCTCAAGGAAGTGCGCTCCATGAGCGAGAAGCCGGTTACCGACGACGAGCTCAAGATGGCGAAGGAATCGACGATCCGCACGCTTCCGGCGCAATTCCAGACTACCGGCGGCACGGCGGGCACCATCGCGACGCTGTACCTCTACGACTTGCCTCCGGACTACTACCAGACGCTGCCCGGCCGGATCGCGGCGATCACCGGAGCCGACGTCCAGGGGGTTTCTAAGAAGTATCTCGTTCCGGATCGGATGCTCGTCATCGCGGTCGGCGACCGCTCGAAGATCGAGCCCCAGATCATGAAGCTCAATCTGGGCGCCGTCGCCTACAAGGACCTGGACGGGAAGGAAGTCGCCGCGGCGGCAACCAACTAGCCCGCGGCTTCACAGAAGACGAACGAAGGGGCCGGTCCCGCGAGGGATCGGCCCCTTGATCTTGGCTGATGTCGGCGGAGCGCCCGGCTATTCCGCCGTGGGGGTGGGGGGCCTGAGGCCCTTCCGCGCCAGATAGTCCTCGACGAAGAGCAGATTCTCTCCCGCGCGGCGGACCATCTTGAGCAGCGTGTCCATGCTCGAGACCTCTTCGAGCTGCTCGTTCACGTACCATTGCAAGAACGTGTGCGAGGTGTGGTCGTTCTCCTTGCCGGCGAGATCGACCAGCTCGTTGATCTGCTTCGTGACCGTCAGCTCCCAATCGAGCGAGAGCTTGACCGCCTCCTCGGCGCTCGAGAACCGCGACTTGGGCGCCGGGATCGCCGGAATCTCGGGGTGCCCCCCCGCGTCCACGACGTAGTTCACGAACTTCATCGCGTGCTCGCGCTCTTCCATCGCCTGCTGGTTGAAGTGCTTGTTCAGCTCCGGAAGACTCTCGTTGCCGAAGTAAGCGCCGATCGCGACGTATTGGAGAAAAGCGCCGAACTCGTTTCCGATCTGCTTGTTGATCGCCGCGACCATTTTGTCGCTGATCAGCATGTCACGACCTCCCTCATGCTCCGACCGAACCCGAACGAACGTGAAAGCGAAAGAATCGCGAGTCTATCACACGGCTCCCGCTAGGGGAGCACGCTGAGGAAGTCCTTCGCTTCGGCGGGAAGCGGCGAAGGAGCCTCGTTCGCGAACAGCACGGATTGCGGCGAGACCGGCTTTCCGTAATAGATCTCGTTCGCATCCGTGCTTGGCTTCAGGGAAGCCCCTTCCACCGAGATCCCGGCGAAGAGACCTTTCGACTTGGCGTAGGAGTAGATCTCGGCGTTCAGGTTGAGGTCGGTCGCCGCCTCTCCGCTGCGCCCGAGCGGGCCGGCCGCGACGGAGGCATTTCCACCCAGCGTGAATTTGCTCTTCGTGACCAGGGATCGAGCGCCCTTCTCGTTCATCAGGAAGAGGACGAGATCGGTCTTTTCCGCGCCGATCTGAAATCCCCAGCTCCCGCCCTTGAGCGACACGAAGATCGGAGCCGTCCACTCCTGGCCGTGCCGGCAGCTCATGACGCCATTCCCCCAACGGGCGCCGAATCCGAGCGCGCCTTTGACCATGCCCGGGATAACGACCACGCACTTGGCCTCGTCGAGAAGCTTCTGGGGCACCTCGCGATCCCCGGATGACATCAGCTCCTGGAACACCTCTTTCGCTTCGACCAGACGCCCACGGTACTTCGCCGGGTCGTCCTTGGCGGCCGCTGTCCCGGGGGCTCCCAGCAGCGTTGTTGCCAGCGCGGCGATCCCGATCCATCCGAGTCTCATGTCCGGTTCCTCCGAGAACTTGGCGTCCCCAAGGGGATTCCTGGGATTTCCGCCTTGATTTCGCCGCTCATGAAGCGTATAATACCAGCTTCGTTAACCTCTGGATTGAGTCCACGAAGGTTTTTCCCCGGAAAGGAGCATCATCATGAGAAAGACACTCCTCGCGACCGTTGCGCTGCTGTGCCTCCTTGCAATGCCGGCGTTCGCCGACACCGTGTCGCGGTCGTGGACCGTCGGCCCGCATACGTACGTCCTCACGATCACCTACACGGATTCCAACAGCAATGGACGGATTGACACGTTGGCGGAACTTCGTTCCATTACCAGCGTCCAGCTAGCCAAGATATAGTCCTGCGACTCCCCGAAGGCGGGATCACAGCGGCCGCAATCCGCCGCGTGAACCCGCCTTTGTCGCGACTTGTGGTTTCCCCAAACTAGTCAGCGCCGCGGACGGGCCCCGGCCACGAGCAGGATCACGCCCGCGAGGATTACGCCCGTTGCGGCCCACTCGTGTAATGTGACCGATTCACCTCCGAAGACGATGCCGAGGAGCAGTGCGATGACCGGATTCACGAAGGTGTAGCTTGCCGCCAGGCCGGCGGGGGTGCGGGCAAGCAGCACCATGTAGGCATTGAAGGCGAGCAGCGAGCCGAACACGATGAGATACCCCCAGGCCCATGCAGCCAGTGGCTGGGGTGGCCAGTGGAAATGCTCCCCGGCGAGGCCGGCGAAGAGCATCAATACCACCGCTCCAGCGAGCATCTCACTCGCGAATCCCATGGCGCCCGGCGCAAGCGGGAACCGCCGCTGGCTCAGCACGCTGCCGATGGACCAGCAGGTGCAGCCTATTGCCACCGCGCTCAATCCCGCCGGCGACGCCTGAAACCCCTGGCCCCGTGTCAGCATCACCACGCCGGCGAGTCCCATGCCGATCCCGATCATCTCCCTGCGGCCGGGTACCACCCGCCAGAACAGGTTCACGACCGCGATCACGAGCGGGATGATCGCGATGAAGACCACAACGAGCCCGGAACCGACGGTCTGCTCGGCGATCGCCACGCTGCCCATGCCGCCGGCGAGCATGAGCGTGCCGATCACGAATGCATGGCCCCACTGACGGGCGTTCGGCCAGGGCGCGCCTCGTACCCAGCGCATCCATGCGGCGAGGCAGGCGCCCGCCACGAGGAAGCGCGAGCCCATCTGGATGTACGGCGGGAAACTGACCAGCGCAAAGCGGATGGCGAGATACGTCGAGCCCCAGATGAGCCAGGTCGCGGCGAGGCACGCCAACACGATCGGCGGGAACCGCCGCGCGGCCCCGTCCGGGAATGTGCTCATGGCATCTCCGTCGAAAACAAGGTGGTGTCCCCAAGGGGATTCGAACCCCTGTTGCCGCCGTGAAAGGGCGGTGTCCTAGGCCAGGCTAGACGATGGGGACATCCAAGACTCGCGAGGAATGAGCGGCAGCCGAAACGCGCGAGAAACAATAGCGCGGGCGCGCGCCTCGGGTCCACCCAAATCCCCCTGGCCTTCGCCCCCAACCGACGCTATCCTCCCCTTTCTGCCCCGCTTTTCCCGATCCGCGCGCTCTTTCGGAGGATTCATGCAGCGCTTCGACGGCGTCGATTTTCTGGAGATCGACGGCCTCTTCAACGAAGAGGAACTCGCGGTCCGCGGCCTCGCCCGCCAGTTCGTGACCGACCGGCTCATGCCGGTGATCGAGAAGCACCACCGCGCGGGGACCTTCCCCACGGATCTCGTCCCGGAGATGGGAGAGCTGGGATTCTACGGCGCGAACATCAAGGGCTACGAGTGCGCGGGGCTGAACAACGTCGCGTACGGGCTCATCATGCAGGAGCTGGAGCGGGGCGACAGCGGACTCCGCTCGTTCGTCTCGGTGCAGGGCGCGCTCTGCATGTTTCCGATCTACGCATACGGCTCGGACGAGCAGAAGAACAAGTACCTGCCCCAGATGGCGCACGGAAAGGTCATCGGCTGCTTCGGGCTCACCGAGGCGGACTTCGGCAGCAATCCGGCGGGGATGCGCACGGTCGCGCGCAAGGACGGAAACTCCTACATCCTGAACGGCAGCAAGATGTGGATCACGAACGGCGGAATCGCCGACATCGCGATCGTATGGGGGCGGCTCGACGGCGCCATCCGGGGCTTCATCGTCGAGAAGGGCACGCCCGGCTACTCGACCAAGGACATCCACGGCAAGTTCTCGCTCCGCGCGTCGGTCACCTCGGAGCTGACATTCCAGGACTGCCGCGTTCCGCTGAACAGCGTGCTGCCGAACGTCGAGGGTTTGAAGGGCCCGCTCGGGTGTCTGAACCAGGCGCGTTACGGCATCGCGTGGGGCGGGGTCGGCTCGGCGATGGCGTGCTACCACGAGGCGCTGAACTACGCGAAGACGCGCATCCAGTTCGACAAGCCGATCGCGTCCTTCCAGATGGTGCAGGAAAAGCTGGCGTGGATGATCCGGGAGATCACGAAGGCTCAGCTCCTGGCGCTCCAGATCGGCCGGCTCAAGGACGCGGGCAAGGTCCAGCCGCAGCACATCTCACTGGGCAAGATGAACAACGTCCAGATCGCGCTCCAGATCGCGCGGCTCGCGCGCGAGATTCTCGGCGCGAGCGGGATCACGGACGAATATCAGTGCGGCCGCCACATGTGCAACCTCGAGTCGGTCTACACGTACGAGGGCACGCACGACATCCACACGCTGGTCATCGGCGAATCGATCACGGGGATCCCCGCGTACAAGTAGGACCCGGCATCAGGCTGACTTCCCCTTTCCAGCCAGCGAGTACGCCGGTTCCCTCAAGCGGAAGAGCGCCAGGTAGAGCGCGCCCACCGCAAGCAGGAGCCCGACCAGGGCGACCTGGGTAAAACCGAATCGATCGATGAACGTGCCGCCCGATCCCGCCACGACCGCGATCACGGGCGCCGTGACCGCCGGGATCGCGCCCAGCCACGCCGTGTTGTCCTCGTGCGGGCAGAACGCCATGGACAGATTGAACTGCGCGAGCCGGTCGGTGACGACATAGATGCCGGCCGCGAACGCCGTGACGTAGTAGAGCCACGGCTGCGATCCCCAGATCGCGACCGCCAATCCGAATGTCAGCGCCACGACGGAAACAACCGCGACCTTGGAGTAGCCGAAACGGTCTCCGACGATCCCGGTGACGATGCTCCCGATCATCTGCCCCGCCATGCACACCGCGGTGTAGATCGCGGAGTCACGAGGCCTGAGACCGAACCGCTTCTCGGCGAAGACGGGATAGTAGGAGATCAGGAGCCAGCCTCCGACCGTGAGCACCGCGATGGCGAGATACACCCGCACGCCGCCCCGGTCGGTCAACACCTCGCGCATGTGGGCGATGACCGTCGCCACCGCCTGTCCGCGGGGCGCCGTGGCGCCCGGGTCCTCCACGACGGGCAGGAAGAAGAAGGCGCCCAGGGTCATGCAGACTCCCGCGACGAAGAAACCCAGGGCGTAGTTCTGGGGAAACGGCAGCGAGCTCGCGAGGATCCGATTCGCGATCCAGCCTCCGATCACGCCCATCAGGGTCTGGAAGAAGAAAATGACGCCGAACGAAGTCGCCCGCAGCTCGGGGCGCGTGACCTTCCCGATGAAGTTGATCCAGACCGGGATGAAGAGCCCCATGAAACCCCAGGAGCCACCCCAGAGGAGCAGGAAGACGCCGATGTCGAGGGCGGGGTCGTGGCGGCCGCCGAACCCGAACCACGCCGCGGCGAGCACCCAGGGGATTCCGGAGAGCGCGTGAAAGACGAAGACGGCCTGCTTCCGGAGCGGAAGGTGGCTCGTGAAGTGCGACCCGAAGGCGCCGGGCAGAAACGCCATCAGCGTCCAGATCGCCGGAAGCGCGCCGAGGACCGTGTTGGAGGCGCCCAGGTGCGAGAGGAAGACGGGGACGATGGCCACCACCGACGTCAGCGCCAGCGAGACTCCCCAGAACGCCTCGACGGAGAGCGCCCAGCCGACATTTTTCCAGTGGCGCTCGAGCGGAAGCGTCATTCCGCGGATTCTACCCAGCGCGCGAGCACCTCGTCGAGCTTCGCCCGCGCGCGGCCGTACTCCTCGCTCGCGCGGCGAAGCGCTACGACGTCCCCTTTCGCCGAATCGTCCTCCATCGTCGCCGCCAGCTCCGCGAGGCTCTTCTCCAGCGCCGCGATCTCCGCCTCGAGCGCCTTCTTGGACTTGTCGCGCTTCCGCCGGTCCCGCTCGCCCCGGTCCCGCTCCCCGCGCTCTCGCGCCCGCGCCTCCTTGCCCGACGCGGGCGTGGCAGGCGCCGCGACCGCGGGGACCGCAGCGGCCGCCGCGCGCCGCGCGTCCGCCGCCCGCTTCTCGCGCGCCTCGGAGAAGGTGCCGCGATACGTGCGCGCCTCCCCGGCGTCGATCCAGAGCACCTGGGTCGCGACGGCGTCGAGGAAATACCGGTCGTGCGAGACCACGATCAGCGTCCCGTCGTAGGCCTGGAGGGCCGCCTCCAGGGATTCACGCGAGGCGATGTCCAGATGGTTCGTGGGCTCGTCGAGAAATATGAGATTCGGGCCGGACCAGATGAGCCGCGCGAGACCGAGGCGGGTGCGCTCGCCTCCGCTCAACGTGCCCACCTTGCGAAACACCTCATCACCCCGGAAAAGGAACCCGCCGAGAAAATTGCGAACCTGGACCTCGTCGGTGGTCGGCCTCAGGTCCCAGAGGGTGTCGATCACCGTGGTATCGGGTGAGAGGTCGGCGGCCTCCTGATCGAGCCCCGCCTGCTTCACCCCGGCTCCCCACTCCACCGTTCCGTCGCGCGGCGCAAGCTCGCCGCTCAGCACGCGAAGGAGCGTGGTCTTCCCCGCGCCGTTTCCGCCCACGATGCCAAGCCGGTCGCCGCGCATGAGGTCGAGGGCGAGGCCCTGGAAGAGGACACGCGAGCCGTAGCCCATGGTGAGCCCGCGCGCCGCGATCACGTGGGAGCCGGACCGCGAGGACCGAAGCCGGTCGAAGGTCGCCACCTCGTCGGTCTCCCCCTTCGGGCGCTCGATCGGACCTTCGCGCTCCAAGCGCTTTCGCCTGCTTTGCGCCTGCTTCGTCTTCTGCCCCGCGATGTTCCTCCGGATGAAGTCTTCCTGCCGCTCGCGCTCGGCCAGATCGAGGGCGTACCGTTTTGCCTCCTGCTCCATGCGCGCGCGCTTCTTCCTGGCGAACTCGGTGTAGTTGCCGAGGTGCTGCTCGAGGCCGCCGTGCTCGATCTCGGCGATCGACGTGCAGACGCGATCGAGGAGCGTGCGGTCATGCGAGACCAGCACGAAGGGCTCGCTCGAGCGCGCGAGAAAACCCTCGAGCCATTCGGTCGCGGCCATGTCGAGATGGTTCGTGGGCTCGTCGAGAAGAAGGAGGTCGGGCGCGGAGAGAATGAGCCTCGCGATCGCGACGCGCCCCTTCTCGCCTCCGCTCAGGGTCCGGAGGGGTTGCGTCCAGAGCGTGCGGATGACGCCCAACCCCTCGAGCGTCTCCTCCACCCGGCTCTCGATCGAGTGACCGCCCATCCTCGCGAAATGGTCGTGCAGGTGTCCCAGCTCGTGGGCGAGCGCGGTCAGCTCATCGGGAGGCGCGTCGCCGCGCCGGAGGAGCTCCTCGCGGACAGCCTCTTCCCGCTCCATGAGCTGAAGCAGGTCGCGGAACGCGTCCCGCGCGTACTCGAAGGCCGTCTCCTCGCCGTCGGGCTCTATCTGCTGATCGAGCATCCCCACGCGCACGCGGGGCGCGAGCGAGCGGGCGCCGCGCTCCGGCACGACCGTCCCGGCGAGGACGCGGAGCAGCGTGGTCTTTCCCGTGCCGTTCCTGCCGACGAGCCCGACGCGCGTGTCGTCGGACGCGCGGAACGTGAGATCCTCGAAGAGCGTTCGGGCCCCGAAACCGTGCGTGACCCGGTCGAGACGAGCCAGGATCATCCGGGAGGCTTCTGAGGCTTCGCCCCGCGGCGTTTCGCCTTCTCCGCGTTCAGTTCCCTGAGGCGCTCCACCAGCTCGGCCTCCTGGCCGCGCGGGACGCCTTCCCAGTAGCGCGCCTCTTGCAATTCCTCGGGCAGGTACCGCTGGCCGACGATCGCGTCCTCGTAGGAGTGCGCGTACTCGTAGTCTTTCCCGTAGCCGAGCTTCTTCATGAGCGGCGTGGGCGCGTTTCGGATGTGGAGCGGCACGGGATAGGGCGGCTTCTCCAGCGCGTCCCTCGACGCCCGGCCGTAGGCCATGTAGACCGAGTTGCTCTTGGGAGCGAGCGCCAGGTAGATCACGAGCTGTGCGAGCGCGGTGTTGCCTTCGGGCATTCCCAGAAAGTGGACGGCGTCCTTGACCGCGACCGCGAGCCGCAGGGCCTCGGGATCGGCGAGCCCGACGTCCTCGGAGGCGAACCGGACCAGGCGCCTCGCGACGTAGAGCGGGTCCTCCCCCGCTTCGAGCATCCGCGCGAGCCAGTAGAGTCCCGCGTCGGGATCGCTCCCCCGCAGGCACTTGTGGAGCGCCGAGATGATGTTGAAGTGCTCTTCACCCGCGCGGTCGTAGGGCAGCATCTTCCGCTGCGCCGCTTCGCGCACCTCGGTCTCCGTGACCGCGCGCGCCCGCGCCCCGGCCGCGATCATCGCGGATCCCTCGAGGATGTTGAGCGCGATCCGGGCGTCCCCGCCCGAGAGCCCGGCGATCAGCTTCATCGTGTCCTCGGCGATCTCGGGTGGCCGCGAGGCACCCGCGCCCGCCGTGGCGCCTCCCGCCGCGAGACCGCGCTCCGGGTCGGCGACGGCCCGTTTCAGGATCTCGACGATCGCCTCGTCGCCGAGCGCCGGCAGCACGATGACCTGCATCCGCGACAGGAGCGCCGAATTCACCTCGAAGGATGGATTCTCGGTGGTGGCGCCCATGAGCACGATCGTGCCGTCCTCGACGTGAGGCAGGAACGCGTCCTGCTGCGCCTTGTTGAACCGATGGATCTCGTCGACGAAGAGGAGGGTCTTCGCACCCCGCGCCTTTCGCTCCAGGCGTGCTCGCTCGATCACCTCGCGCACTTCCTTCACGCCCGAGGTCACGGCGCTGAACGCGGCGAAGTGCGACCCGCTCGCGTGCGCGACGAGACGCGCGAGCGTGGTCTTGCCCGAGCCCGGAGGGCCCCAGTAGATGATGGAGGGAAGCTCTCCCCGCTCGACCGCGCTCCGGAGGAGGCTCCCCGGCTTCACAAGCTCCTCCTGGCCGACGAATTCCTCGAACGTGCGCGGCCGCATGCGCTCCGCGAGCGGGGCGCGCGGCGTGCGGCGCCTCTTTTCCTCGGGGAAGAGATCCAGTGGCTCGGCCATGATCGGCCTACGCTCCGGCGGGCTCGAACAGCTCCACGACGTTGCCGCAGCCGTCCTCGACGAGGATCTGCTTTCCTCCCGGGCCCGAGACGATCTCGTTCCGGAAGGCCACGCCGTCCCGCTTCATGTCGCCGACCCTGGCTTCGAGGTCGCTCACCTCGACCACGACGCGATTCCAGCCTCCCGGGGCCGGCTTCCGCCCGTCGGGCATCGGCCGCGCGGCCGAGCTCTCGGGTCCGCTCAGCCAGAGCGTCACGTCGTCGCGCGCGACCATCGCGAACGCCTTGCCCCAGCGCTCCGCGAGGCTGAATCCGAGCTTCGTCGTGTAGAAGGTCACGGCGCGATCGACGTCGTCGACCAGATACCGGATCGCCGCCATGTCAGGGCTCCGTACGCTCCTCGGTGAACGGGACGTCGATCGCGGAAGCCCGGTCCACGATGGGCTTCGGCGGGCTCGCGCGGGGTGGCTCGAGAGGCGGCCCACCGGAACGGGATCCGGAGAGGCTCCCGGCGACGCGAATGAGCGCGACCAGGATCCGGAAGGTGAACACGGCGACCAGAACGCGAAGGAGAAATCCAAGCATGGCTCGATCCCGCGCCGCACCCGGCGCCGGCGCTAGCGCGCCGCGGTTGCTCCGAGCAAGGGCATCGCGCGTGCGGTCAGATCGACGAGCGAAAGACGGTTCAGCTCCGCGACCGTCTTGAAGATGGCGATCGAGCGCTCGATGGTCTGGTCCTCCCGCTTGGCGGCGAAGAAGGTCCCCTTGTTCGTCAGCACGTCCCGCTCGAGATGGGTCGGAAGCGGATAGTGCGCGCGCTCGTGGGGCGGGATGTGGTGCTCGATCAGGTAGCGGCGCTCGTCGATCTCCTCGGGCGGCATCGGGTCGTCGGCGGGGAGCGGCTTCAACACCTGGTAGTCGCGCAGCGCCAGAAGCTCGGCCCATACCTCCGGGCTCGCGATTCCACGCGAGGGCGTCGGGTGGTACTCGAAGTAGGGCTGGATCGTCGCCCTGAGTCCCAGCTCCTCCCCGAGGATCAGGGAGAGCCGCGTCAGGCGCGAGAGGCCCCGGATCCCGACGACCTCGGGGACCGCCCTCGTATCGGCGAACCAGTAGAGGAGCAGGAGGAAGTCGCCGCGCGTCATGGGACCGGTGAGTCGGATGGTGGACGGCGGGACCGCGGTGCTCACGTTGCTCCTCCTCTGGGAACGCTAGTGACGGCGCTGGCCGAGCTTTCGCACGTCCACGTTGCCGTTTGTGGTCTCGAGGAGGAGTTTAACACCGCCTCCCTTGATGGTGCCTCGAATCGACTTGGACGTCATGAGCCCGTCGCGAACGACCGGGAAGTCGATCGAGACCCGCCCGTTCGTCGTCATGGCCTCGACGGTGGCCCTGAGATCGGCGGGAACGTACGCTTCCACGTTTCCGTTTGTGGTCGCGAGCCTGATCCTCCCCTGAGGAGAGGTTTTGCGCACTTCCGCGACGACGCTTCCGTTCGTGGTCTGCGCGTTCGCCTCCCCCGTCACGCCCGTGATCTCGATCTCCCCGTTCGTGGTCGACAGCGTCATGTCCCCCTTCACGTCTCCTACCCGCATATCACCGTTCGTGGTCGTCGCTTCGAGATGCCCGTTCACGCCGTTTGCGCGCACCTCGCCGTTCGCCGTGCTCAGAATGAGGTCGGTTTCATTCGGCACCTGCACGTAGTAGTTGATCTGGAGCGACGCGACCTTGCGCCCCAGCAGATCCCAGATGCCGATCGACTCGCTGCGCTTCGGGAAGCGGCTACCGATGTCGATCCGCTCCTTCCGGACCTCGACGTCGGCCTGCAGCTCCTTGATCAGCTCTTCCGCCTTGGCCTGGTCCTCGGCGCGCACGACGCGCGTGATCTGGATGCGCACCTCGTGCCGCGGCCAGCCTTCCACGGTCAGCCTGCCGTTCTTGTCCTCGATCCGCAGCTCGCCTCCGGGCGCGAACGGGATGAGACGTTCGGAGACGCGCTTGACCTCGGCGCCCTCGGCCCGGCGCGCGGTCGCGCTCCCCGCCACCGCGGCAAGCGAGAGCCCGAGCGCCAGAATCGCGGATTTGTTCCTGATCGCGTTCATATCGTTCCTCCTCGGCGGCCCTGGACAGGGGTAGAACCCCAATCACTACGTCCGCCCGGAGGGCTTGGTTTCCGGGTTCACACGCTGAAGCGGATGTTCAAGATGTCGCCGTCGCGGACTTTATAGTCTCGGCCCTCGGTGCGCAAGAGACCCTGCTCCCTGGCTTTCGCCATGGTCTGGGCCTTGGCCAGGTCGTCGTATGCGATCACCTCGGCCCGGATGAACCCGCGCTCCAGGTCGCTGTGGATGACGCCGGCCGCCTGCGGGGCCGTGGAGCCGTCCCGGATCGTCCACGCGCGGACCTCGTCCGGCCCGACCGTGAAGAAGGAGAGGAGGCCCAGCGCTTGAAAGCAGATCCGGATCATGCGCGTGAGACCCGGCTCCTCGATCCCGAGAACGCCCATGAACTCGCGCGCTTCCTCCTCGGAGAGCGAGACCAGCTCGGCCTCGGTCTTGGCAGAGAGCGCGATCGCGGGGAGCGAGGGGAATCGCGCGGCGATCGGGCCGATGACGGAGGCCTCCCCCGCTTTCATCTGCTCGTCGTCTGTGTTCACGACGAAGATCCAGGGGCGCGCCGAGAAGAGCTGGAATCCGCGGACGCTCCGCTCCTGCGCCGGCGAGAGGCCCGCGGCGCTCACCGGGCGCTCCGCCTCGAGCGCCGCCCGCGCGAGCTTCAGGGCCTCGTATTCGTTCGCGTCCTCGGGTTTCTTTCCGATCTTGAGCGCCCTATCGATCTTCTCGACCCTCTTCTCGACGATCGCCAGATCCTCGAGCAATAGCTCGCCCAGCAGCCACCCCGCGTCGCGGACCGGGTCCACTTTCTCCATGACGTGCGCCACGGAAGGATCGGGAAACGCCCGCACGACGAGCGCGTAGGCGTCGACATCCCGGAGCGCGGTGAGCGCCGCGAGGGCGCCTCGCTCGCGTCCGGTCGCCTCGAGCGCGGGGGCATCGACGTAATCCACCTTGGCCGGCGTGAACTTCTTCGGCTTGTACATCTCGCCGAGATGGTCGAGCCGGCGATCGGGCACCTGCACCGAGCCCAGATGCACCTTCTCGCCGCGCGAGGACGTGGCTTGCGCCTGCCCGCGGGTGAGCGCCTGGAACAGGGTGGTCTTGCCCGCCTGGGGAAGCCCCAGGATCCCGATCTTCATGTGGCTGGAGCCTGGGGTGCGGCGGCCCGCAAGTCAAGGGCGGGGCTCGAAATATGTGGCCTCGCCGCGCTCTCGCTCCCTATGATGGCCAGGGTGCGTTCCCGTCGGAGGTCATGAGTCATGAGCGCCTGCTATTTCTGCGGGACGTCGATCGATGTCAAGCTGAGGATCGTCCGGGACTCGGAATGTCCCTCGTGCGGGAGGGACCTGCACGCCTGTGTGCAGTGCCGGCACTTCGATCGGAACGCGCACAACATGTGCCGCGAGCCCCAGGCCGAATGGGTCACCGACCGGGACCGGCGGAATTTCTGCGAGTACTTCGCTCTCAATCCGATCTCCGGCAAGGGAGGCGCGGGGAAAGCGGGCGCGACCGGAGACCGCGCGTCCGGCGCGCGCTCGAAGCTGGACCAGCTCTTCAAACCCAAGGAGCCTGACAAGAAATGAAGCTCAACGTGCTCGCCTTCGGGCCGCACCCCGACGATGCCGAGATCGGGTGCGGTGGCCTCCTCCTCAAGATGAAGGATCTGGGCCACGCAACCGGGATCGTGGACATGACCCGCGGCGAAATGGGCTGGGGCACCCCCGAGCAGCGGGACGAGGAGTGCGTCGCGGCCGCGAAGATCTTGAGGCTGGACGTGCGCGTGAACCTGGACCTCGGGGACAACCGCATCGAGGACACGTTCGAGAACCGCTGCAAGGTGGCCGCCGCCATCCGGAAGTATCGGCCGGAGATTCTATTCGCGCCCTACTACGATCTACCGATCGGGCGCGGGCTCGGCCACAACGATCATTGGAAGACCGGGGTTCTCGTCTCGCAGGCGTTCAACCTGGCGCATCTCGCGAAGGCGCCGGTCGAAGGGGAGCCCTTCCAGGCGAAGGCGCTCTACTACTACTACGTCCCGCCGGGGACGCGGGCCACGTTCACGGTCGACGTGACCAAGTACTTCCAAGCGTGGATGGACGCGCTCGCCTGTCACAAGACCCAGTTTCACAACCCCGAGAAACCCAAGCCGGCGGCGCCGGTCCCCGAGCTGGCCGAGTACATCGGAACGCTTTCCAAGACCCACGGGTGGGCGATCAGCACGCGCTACGCGCAGTCGTTCCTCGCGACCGGCCCGCTCCGGATCAACGATCCGATGGAGCTGGTGCGGGATCTGCGTGCCGCGGCCCTAACGCTTCCCCTTCCGCTCCGCGAGGTAGCGCTCCAGATCTTCCGGCGTGGACAGCAACACCTTCTCCGCTGCCCCGGCGTAGCGCTCGCAATCGGCGGGATCGTAGTCGCGGCAGATCTCCGGGCGCAGCTCATAATGGCCGCACCGGCCGTCCACGAGCCACTCGCAAGGCGTGTCGAACTGGATCAGCCAGTCCCCCTCCCAGTCGATCATCACGGAGACGTTCTTGTGCAGCAGATACCAGCGGATGTTGTCGAAGTCGCGCTTGGTCCGGGGCGTGTCGATCTGGATCGAGACGTACCGGCAGCAGTGATCGCAGCCCTCGCAGGGATTGCCGGCCGGGAGCGCGGTGCGCCCGTCCGGAAGCATCGGGAGACCGATGGGCGGCCGCGGCGGCCTCAGGGGTCCGATCCGCTCGCGATCGACGGGAGCGTGCGGGTTCGCGCTCAGGTGGCCGTGGTATTCGCTCGCGTCGTGGGGCCCCGGCTTGTCCGTCGCCCGTTCGCGCGTCCGCGGGTCGCGCGGCACCGGCTCGCCGGGTCCCTTCTTACGTCCTGGCATCGGTCACCATCGCCGTCGGGGTGGCGCCCCATTCCGGCACCGTGCAAATGAAGCGCGCGCCGCCCTCGGGATGGTTCTCGGCGCGAATCGTCCCACCCATCCGCTCGAGGTAGGACCTCGCGATGTAGAGGCCCAGCCCGAACCCGCGCTCGCGCGAATACGGGCTCTGCGCTCCCTGCTCGAACCGCTCGAAGATTCGCTCGGACTCGTCCGGCTTGAGTCCCGGTCCGCGGTCCCTCACGACGAGCAGCTGGCCATCGCCGTTCCGGTCGAGCGTGATGTCGATCGCCTGTCCTTCCGGCGAAAACCGCGCCGCGTTCTGAAGGAGATGGGACAGAGCCTCGAGGAGCTGCGTCCGGTCGCCGCGCACGGGTCTCAGGTCCGGGGCGACGCCGATGTCGAATCGGATGCTGCGCGCCCTCGCGGAAGGCTTCGCGGCGGCGACAGCCTCCTCCACCAGCGGAAGCAAGTCCACCGGGCCCGGCTCGCCACGCGCGCTCGGGTGCTCGAGGCGGCTCAGGTCGAGGAGTTCGTTCGCCAGCCTGCCGAGCTGACCCGTCGCCGCCTCCACGGCCTGGAGGAGAGGCGCGTGCGCGGGGGACGGCGAACCCCGCACCTCGTCGACCAGCGTCTGGACCGTGTGGCGGATCGAGGTGAGCGGCGCGCGCAGATCGTGTGCGACCCGTGCGAGGAACTCGCTCTTCAAACGCTCCAGCTCATCGCTCTTCTCCCGCGCGAGCGACGCCTCGGCGGCACGCTGCACCAGCTCCACCCGGTCCAGCGCGGACGCCGCCTCCGCGCGCACCGCGTGGAGCAGCTTCAGATCCTCCTCGGTGAAGCGGCGGCCCGACTGCTTCTCGCCGGCCAGGATCACGCCGAGGCATCTCGCTTCCGTCGTGATGGCCAGCTCGAGCCGGAAGCCCGCGCGCGCGAGCGGCTCGGGAAATTTCTCCGCTTCGAGGTCGGGCCTCGTCGTGCTCCCCTGCGCGGCCATGAGCTTGCGCGAGGTCGAGCAGTCCGCCACGGCTCCGAGAAGGGCCTCGTCGTCCAGGTCCAGCTCCCCCGAGGCCGCATAAGCATCGCCCTTCCACACCAGCACCACCGCTCGCTGGAGCAGAAGCCGCGCCTCGAGGAACTCCCGGCAGTGCCCCGCGATCTCGCGCTGGCTGAACGCGCCGCGCACGGACTCCCGGAACGCGAGGAGGGCCAGGGAATACTCGTACTGGACCCTGAAGAAGACACGGTCCACCCACGTTCCGACCCAGCGCCGTCCCGGCGCGTAGAGAATCACGGGGAGCGCCACGGCGAGAATCCGGATCGCCCCCGCATAGCGCGGGGCGTGCGCCGCGATCCACCGAACGGCGACGACACCCACGACCAGATAGGTCGCGGCGAGAGCCGCGCCGAGGATTCCGTAGATCAAGCTTCGGCGGATGATGATGTTGACGTCGAGGGACCGATACTCCACGACCGCGTAGGCGAGCGAAAGCGGGATCGCCAGCTCGAAGAGCCGGTCCAGCTCCGGGGGGATGGGGGGCGTGAGACCCGCGAGCTTCGGGAGCGTCCGGAGAAAGACGAAGGGCAGAGCGCCGATCGCGATCCCCCAGAGGAGCCACTTGGTCTGTTCCCGCTCGCGAGTCAGCTCGAGCGCGCGACCGCTCCGGTAGAGCGCGAGGCATCCCAGAACCACGGCCGACACGAGGAACCCCTCGGCGATGGTGCGCGGCAGGAGCGTTCCGCGCAGCACCACGGACCTCGGGTCGAGGAAATAACGGTAGAGGGCGCCGAGCTGCCACACGAACAACGCCGCCGCGACGATCCAGAGCACGCGGATCACGCGCGGCCGGCGCTCCAGGAGCTTCCGTGGCCTCGGAAAAGTCTGCGTCACGCGGAAGAACAGAACGGGAAACGCGGTGAGGCACCCGACCCAGACCGCCGGAAGCACCCACTCGGTCCACGACCGGGAGCGCGGGAAGTAGGGCCCGTGGATCAGCGTCGCGACACCGTAGAGGAGCGTGCACAGGTAGAGGTCGCGCATGGGTCCGCGATCCGCGCGCGGCGCGAACACGAGGATGTTGACCGCGAGGAAGGCCAGCCCGACGAGGAGGAGGATGGCGACATGGGCGGGCGAGAGCTGCGGCGCGAGATCGGGGTGCGACGGCGGACCCAGGTGCGGCGCCGAGCGGATCAGGTGCCGCCATGCGGCCCAAAGTCCGACGGCAAGGCCCAGCGTGGAGATCGCGAAGTATGGCAGGCGATGCCGAGGGGGTCCGACCATCAGGCCTCCAGGTTGGGTTGGCCCGTAATCTAGTCGATTACGTATACTCGCGCAACCAATGGCGAAACCTCGAGGCAAAAAACCCGCATCCAAGAAAGAGACGCCCGCGCGACCTTCCGGCAAGAGGAGCTGGATCCTCTGGCTCTGCGCGATTCTCCTCCTCACCTACTTCGTCTATCAGCCCAGCCTCGACAACGCGTTCACGAACTGGGACGACGACTACTACGTCACGCAGAACTCCGTCGTAATGCACCCCACGCTCCATGGCCTCCTGACGGTGCCGCTGGGCGGGAACTACCACCCGCTCACGATGGCTTCCTTGGCGCTGAACTACGCCGTCTCGGGCACGCGCCCAGCCACCTACCACTGGCTGAACCTGATCCTCCACCTCGCGAATACCGCGCTCGTGTTCGTCTTCGTGCGACGGCTCTCGGGGGGTAGGTTCTGGACTACCGTGGTGACCGCGCTCTTCTTCGGAATTCACCCGATGCACGTCGAGTCGGTCGCCTGGATCGCGGAGCGGAAGGACGTCCTGTATGCCTTCTTCTACCTGCTGGGCCTGCTCGCCTACTTGCGATATCTGGAAAAGAAGCGATGGACGTGGCTCGGCGTGACGTGGATCGCCTTCGTTCTGTCGGTGGCCTCGAAGCCCGCCGCGGTCGTGCTGCCCCTGGCGCTCTTCGCGATCGATTACTTCCGGCGCAGGCCCTTCCGGCCGCGAGTCGTGCTGGAAAAGGCGCCGTTTCTGCTCGTGTCCGTCGCGGTGGGCCTTCTGACCGCCGCCGCGCAGCAGTCGGCCGGAGCCGTGGCGGCTCCGCACCAGTGGACCCTCTACCAGAGGGTTCTCTTCGCCTCGTACGGGACCGTGATGTACGTCGTGAAGCTCTTCTTTCCGGTGCGGCTCTCGGCCATCTATCCCTACCCCACGGAAGAGGGCGCCTCGCTCGGCCCGGAGTACTACGCCGCGTTCGCGGCGCTCGTGATCCTGCTGCCGACGGTTGTCTATCTCTGCCGCCGCAACCGAGCCGTCCTGTTCGGGCTCGCGTTCTTCTTCATCAACATCGTGCTCGTGCTCCAGCTCTTCAGCGTCGGCCAGGCCGTCATGGCCGACCGGTACACCTACCTGCCCTACATCGGCCTCTTCTTCGCGCTCGCGTGGTGGCTGGACGAGCAGCCCGGCCCCAGGGTGGGAGGCGTGCCGTTGAGGAGAAACCTGGCGGCGCTATTCCTCGTGCTGACGCCGGTCTCTCTGGTGCAGACCTGGATTCGCTGCGACGTCTGGCAGAACGCGGGCACGCTCTGGGACGACACGATCCGAAGGTATCCCGGCAAGATCATCGACGCCTACAACAACCGCGGGTACTACTACATCGCGGAAAGCCGCTACGAGGAGGCGCTCGCGGATTTCGACCATGCGATCGCGCTCAACCCCAAGGTCGCGCGGGTGTGGGTCAACAAGGGAACCGTGTACGCGGAGATGAACCTCAACGATTCCGCCTTCGTCTGCTTCGAGCGCGCGATCGCGCTGAAGCCGGACTATCCCGAGGCCCTGAGCAATCGAGGCGGAATCCGGTCACGCCAGGGAGACCTCAGGGGCGCCGTGGAGGATTTCTCGCGCGCCATCGAGCAGAATCCCACCTTCCGGGACGCCTACAACAACCGCGCGCTCGTGTACTTCAAGCTGGGAGAGTTCGAGAAGGCGGCGGCGGACCGGAGGCGCGTCGTCGAGCTGGATCCGAAGAATCCTTCCAACTACATCCAGCTGGGTTCGATCGGGCTGGCCCTGCAGCAGATCGGCCGGACGCGCGACGCGATCGCGGCTTACGACGAAGCGATCCGGACGGCGCCGGATTCGGATCGCCAGCGCCTGAGCGGCTACCATCTGCGCCGGAGCCAGGCATGGTGGACGCTCCGCGATCAGGCGCGCGCGCGGATCGACGCGCGCGAGGCGGCGCGGCTGGGGGCGGCGGTGGATTCGGCGTACCTGCGTGAGCTCGAGGAGCCCGCGGTCAAAGCGGCTCCGCGGTCAACCCCTCGAGATCCAGCGGCGCCGTGATCGTGCGGATCGAAAATGTGGGCCGTGTTGGAATCGAACCAACGACTCCCTGCTTAAAAGGCAGGTGCTCTGCCGACTGAGCTAACGGCCCATGCTGAGGAAGTAGAGTAACTTAGCACAGAGCACCTGCCTAATGCGCAGGTGCTCTGTTGGATGTCCTAGAGGGTTATGACCGGGGGAACCGGATCAGCTTCTCCGCTCTCAGGTTCAGCCGTCCCCTCCATTCCAGTAGAGTGATTCGGCATGCGAACCAAACCAACCCCTGGGTTTCTGCCATTTCGCGCTCTTCGCTGCCCTACTCCTTGCGTCGCTGCCTCGTACCGGAGCCGCATACACTGGTGGTCCGGTGAAGGCTCGAATCCTTGGGTACGATCCAAAGGATGCGAAGGTCTTCTACGAGCTCCAAGCGTTTGATGAATCCGGGGAGCCCCCCAAGACCTACTTCTTTGATCTGACCGGGCGCACCCCGGCATCGCCAGTTCATGCCGACTCCTTAGATGATTGGGAGGGAGGAAGGCGTGTCCGAGCCGCGTGGCAACGGTGGCTCGAACTCTACCGGCGGCTCATCCCCCTGCACGGCCTGCGCGAAACTGAATTCACTGTTCGGGTTCACGCCGAGAGCACTGGAGTCGATACCAAGCTGGAACGCCACGCGATTTGCGACCCATGTCGAGATCCGAACGCCTGCTGGTGCTCGCGCGTTTGACCTGCAGAGCTTCTGCCAACCGGTCGTCCGGAGCCAAGGGATCTACAGAGTACCAGGGCGTAAAGAGCTTCTAGTGATCCTGTCTTACGTTCGGAAGGGCTTATGGGTGCGAGGAGATTGATCTCCCCGTTCTCTTCGTCCCACGCTAGAGGTCGAGACGTCCCGCCATTCCCTTCCGCCCGCATTCCTATCACGGCTCCGCGACCTGGAGGCGAGCTGTCTCAAGGAAGTTGACCCCATACGACAATCAGGGTTTTCGGGTGGGGCGGAGCGCTGGCGAGCGGCGGCGGGAGAGTCGATTCTCGACTCCATTCATGCGGATGGAGAGATTCTCTGAATAGGTTGCGCCAACGGATACTTGCTGGAGTGTCTCGTGACCTGGCAAGACAATCGAGGAGTCAAGCTCACCCCGTACGGGCTTGATCACAGCGCTCGGCTCATCGAACTAGCTCGCCAACGCCTGCCACAGTACGCAGATCACTTCTATGTGGGGAATGCCTGGGAATGGCGAGCGCCTATTCGTTATCACTACGTCTACTCACTGCATGACTGTGTCCCCGACGAGTTCTTTGGTGCGTATGTGGAGCGGCTGCTGCGTAGGGTCGTCGCTCCGGGCGGCCTTCTGATCATCGGGGCATATGGGAGTCGCAGCCGCGGGGCTGAGCCCCTCGATCTTGTGAAACGTCTAGCTGCCGTTGGTCATGTGCCGCTAGGGCAAACAGTGGTTGGAAAACCGCCAATCTCAAGATTTGCGTGGCTTGCTGCCTAACACGCGCTTGAGCTTGACAGAAGCGTCAACCAGTGTGCCGCTTTCGCCACTCCTCATGCTCCTTCGGGATCGGCATCCCAAACTTCCGATGAAGCGCCGCCACGTCCTGAACGTCGATTTCGCGGAGAGCGTAGCCAGTCCGTAGCTGAACCATCCGTTCGGCCGAGATGCACTTCACAGCCTGACCATCGATTGAGCCGGTACCGGTGAGGGCATCAGCTGGGTACTCCGTGCCGAAAACGTGCTTCCCCTGGGCATCGAAGGTACAGGAGTGAACGTCGACTTCGTGTCCCTGATCGTCCCCAAAGACGGGGTTCCAGTCCTTGTTGTCATCGCGCGGTACGTCACGGAATCCCCGGGCTTCTAGGAGTCCTCGCACCTTCGGCACATCCTTGTGCAGGACCGCGAGGTCCAGATCACCGTGAGGTCGTGTTCGCTGCTCCTCCGAGTAGCGCATCGACGCCCCAGCCGCCATCTACCCAAACCGAAATATCGTTGCTCTCGAGGAGGTCAACAATCGCTAGGACATAGCCTGATTTCATTTCCTTCGCCGCTTCCTTCATAGGTCCAAGGGCTTCTCGCCGCTGATGGTGATATCGGCCTGGACGATCTGGGTGCTCCTGTTGAACGTACGCGTCCTCCTCTGGCATCCACACATTCACCCACTGCGTGATCGCTTTTCCTCACCATCTCGGGCGACGCCCCGCTCGAGACGGCGCTCCGGGGAGCAAGTTACCCAGACTGCGAGGTCCCAGTAGATGCCAAGCTCTTTCCGCATGGAGGAGACGCCCTCGACGATCAGGATGCCGCCGATCGGCACGCTGTGCCATTCAGCCAAACGGTCAGTCGGCCAGTCGGTATCGCTGGTAGTTCCCTGCCTGATCCTTAGCAATGGGATCCAGTACCTGGGCCTTCATCCGCGACCAGTCCCACCGGAGAGTTCTGGGCGGGAGAATTCATCGGTCAGAACGATCGTTGTGTTCCCGAGGCGCGAGGCCAGAGCCTTCGCCAGTGTGGTCTTGCCGGAACCGCCATAGCCATCGATCACGACGATCCGAGTGCGACGACCCATCGGATGGAGGGCGGCGATCTTCCCGAGAAGCCTAGGCATACTGAATGCATTCTAGCAGCGGGCGCTGCGCTGCTTAAAGGTCAGCCCGCACCCATCTCACCTCCTCTTCGACCTCGATGGGACGCTCACGGATCCCCAGGCCGGGATCGTCGCCTCCCTTAACCACGCCACGAACACGATAGGGCGACCTGTCCCCGGCACCGGCGCGCTCGTAGCTTCGATCGGTCGGCCACTAGGCGCGGTCTTCCGGGGATTCCTGGGATCGAGGATCCTACGCTCATCGAGGCAGCCGTGCGCTCGTACCGCGATCGCTACTCCACGGTTGGGATGTTCGAGAACCGGTTCTACCCAGACGTACCCGAGGCCCTTGCGGCGTTGGGAGAACGTGGACTGTGGTTCAACCTTGTGACGTCCAAGCCGCGGGTCTACGCCGAGGCGATTCTCCGACACTTCGGCATCGACAGGTACTTTCGACATGTGTCAGGACCTATCTTGGAGGAGCTCGATCTCGGAAAGGGTGAGCTGGGATGCCCGGCACCCACGAGCAGCCTGTGGCGAGTGCCGCGCTCTCGTCGGGAGCTTCCTCGATCTGGTGAATCAAAGTGCTGACGCTGTCGTTCAGTCGGTCGTTCACAAGACACTCCACCCCGGCCAATCGCGATCGGGTTTTGGTTTTCAATGCGGATATCAAATGAGCTTCGGGACCCGCATGCCTGACCAACTCGAAGGCGCGGTCAGCGCCCTCGGGGTCGTCCCGTCGCATGCAGGCGCGCCCGGCAAGTGCGGCCGCCAGACTCCGCAACCGGCTGGGCAGACGCACATCCCGCGCCCAGCGGCAAAGGCTGGCCTCGCCGTTGGATCCCACAATCGACGGCCGCCCCACGACGTTCAGCACGGCCGTCCAGAACGCAGCCAGCGTGTCATCCGCGGTGGCGCGTCTCGCGAGGAGCGACCGAAGAATCGTGCAGTCCGCGTTTCGGCAGTCGCGCCAGCTTCGCAGTGCAGCCCACCCCATTTCGTCGGAGGTCTTGAATCTACGCCGCGGCCACGCGCAACCATCGTCCGGCCCGATCCAGAACAAGACTTCTTCGGCGACTGCACGAAACTCATCGGGCGTTCTCCAGCCAGAAACGAGGGCCTCGGCTGCGACGCCGTGCAAGACGCTCCTGGCCAGCGCAATGTCTCCACGACCGATGTGAACCTGGGCGATGACAATTCCTGCAATCGAGTGCACCGGACCAATCCGTCGTGGGGTCTTGAACAATCGCCCGCACCGAGCGCCAGGCTTGATCGCGCTGTCCGCGAGCAACCAGCCGCCTGGCCGCAAGCAACTCTGAAGGCCAGGCCGGCGTGCCGCGAAAGTCCCTGGCCACCGGGCAGTGCGCGAGCAGCAGATGCCGTCGCGGACTCGCCTGGGACAGCGCGCGAATCCAGGCGACTGCAACGGGTTGTTCTGTTGGTGAGCAGACAAGCGCGACGTGCCTGTGCAGGATCGGCGCGCCCTGTTCCGGCAGTGACGAAGCGCCGGCATCGACAACTTCGTACCCGCGCACCCGCAGCTCGCGAGCGAGGACAGATCGGTCAGGTTCGCTCAGCTCCTCCGACAACGGTACGCAGCGGACGCCTCCATGACGACCATCGGCAACGTCGATCGCGCGTTTGAGATCCATGCGCACGGTCCGCGCAGTGCAAGAAACAGTCCGCAGGAGAATGCGCTGGGAGTCGCTTCAACACGGCCAGAGCGTTGCAGGAATTTCGATAGAATGGCCGCGCAATGTTTCGTTTTCTTACAGCCGGCGAATCGCACGGCCGCGCGCTCGTCGCGATCGTCGAGGGCGTGCCGGCCGGACTGCCGCTGGCGGCAGCGGATTTCGACATCGATCTCCGGCGCCGGCAACGCGGCTACGGCCGTGGCCGCCGCATGGCCATCGAACACGACACCGCGGAGATTCTGTCGGGCGTGCGTCACGGCCGGACGATTGGCGGCCCAATCGCGGTGACGATTGCGAACCGCGATTGGGTGAACTGGCAGTACGCGATGAGCGTCGCAGAGAATCCGTCCGCAGAGACGCCCGGCGCACGCCGGCCGCCGGTCACGCGTCCGCGTCCAGGACACGCGGACCTGTCTGGCGGACTCAAATACGACCGCCAGGACCTCCGCGACGTACTCGAACGAGCCAGTGCGCGTGAGACTGCGGCGCGGACGGCCGTCGGGGTCATCGCTCGCCGCCTGTTGGGCTCGGTCGGGGTCGAGATCGCGAGCCACGTTTTCGAGATCGGCGGCGCCCGCCTGCCCGATCCGCTGGCCGTCTCCTTTCTCGACGCACAACGGATTGGCGAAGAAGACGATGTCCGGTGCGTGAACGCGCGGATCGCTGAAACGATGAAGCAGTCTGTCGACCGCGCACGCGAAGCGGGAGATACGGTTGGCGGGGCGTTTGAGGTGATAGTTCGTGGTTTGCCTCCGGGTCTCGGAAGCTACGTCCACTGGGATCGCAAGCTCGATGGCCTGCTCAGCCAGGGACTGATGTCCATTCACGCGATCAAAGCCGTAGGCATCGGCCTGGGGCCGCTCGTCGGTGGTGTGCCCGGATCCCAGGTGCACGACGAAATTGTTCGATCGAACGAAGAGAGCTCTGGCACTGTGCCGGGTATTTCGCGGCCGACGAATCGAGCGGGCGGACTGGAGGGCGGCGTCACTAACGGCGAAGACCTGCGGATCTCGGCATGGATGAAACCGATTTCCACGCTGATGAAGCCGCTGCGGTCCGTTGACCTGTCGACCATGAACGAAGAACCGGCCACCATCGAGCGAAGCGATGTCTGCGCCGTGCCGGCCGCCTCCGTTGTCGGCGAAGCCATGGTCGCCATCGTCCTGGCCACGGCGGCCCTCGAGAAGTTCGGCGGCGACACAATAGACGACTTCAGTGGTGCGTGGCAGGCGTACTCGCAGCGAATTCGAGCTCGGCTGACGCCGGGGCCGGCCTGATGCTCCGGCCGATCGTCCGTTTTGGCGATGCCGGACTGCAGCGTCGGGCCGCAAACGTCACTTCGTTCGACTCCACTCTCGATCGACTTCTGGATGACATGGTTGACAGCATGTATGCGGCCCCCGGCATTGGCCTGGCGGCGCCACAAGTCGGCGTGCCCCTCCGGGTGTGCGTCATCGATTTGAGTGTCGGCCGGCGCGGCGGCGAGCTCGTTACATTAATCAACCCGGAATTCGTCGAACGCGAAGGGATGCAGCTGGAGGACGAGGGCTGTCTGAGTGTCCCCGGCTTCACGGCGACGGTGGCGCGGCCGTCCCGCGCGGTCGTGAAGGCTCTCGATCGAACTGGCGCGGAACGCGTGATCGAGGGCACCGGACTTCTGGCCCGCGCACTGCAGCACGAGCTGGATCACCTCGACGGCCTGCTGTTTCTCGACCGCCTTCGAGGCATCAAGCGCGACCTGATCGTCAGGCGAATCCGTAAGCTCCAGCGCACGAAGAAGTGGTGAGCGGGATGCGCGTCGTTTTCTTCGGTACGCCAGCGTTCGCGGTGCCCTCCCTGCGGGCTCTCATCGCAGACGGCCTGGAAGTGGTCGGCGTTGTCACGCAACCGGACCGGCCGCGCGGGCGTGGGCACAAGACAACGCCGTCTGAGGTGAAGACTGCGGCGCTCGACCACGGCCTTGTGACCTGGCAACCGGACCGCGTTCGTACAGCGGAGGCGGCCGAACGTCTGCGTGCGCTGGCCCCTGACCTCGGCGTGGTCGCGGCCTACGGAAGAATCCTGCCGGCGGCGTTCCTGGAAACTCCCCGTCTGGGCATGATCAACGTCCATGCCTCGCTGCTGCCGCGCTGGCGGGGCGCGGCGCCGATTCATCGGGCCATCCTCGCCGGCGACCGAGAAACAGGCGTCACGATCATGCGAGTCGTTGAGGCGCTGGATGCGGGGCCGATGCTGGCGAAGCTGCCGACGAGCATCGGCGAAGACGAGACGAGCGAAGCGCTCGAGCAACGGCTCGCTACGGTCGGCGCAGGGCTGCTAGTGGAAACAGTCCACGCAATGAAACGCGGACCGGTAGTCGAGGCCCCGCAAGACAATCGTTTCGTGACGTACGCCGCTCGCCTGGAGCGACGTGAGAGCGCGCTCGATTGGACGCTGTCCGCGCGCGAGGTCCACAATCACATTCGCGGACTGCAGCCCTGGCCGCTCGCCTCGGCGGTGTTCCAGAGTCGCCGTGTGTTGCTCCGGAGAAGTTCCGCGCTCGCCGGTGAAACGCATCTCTCAATACCCGGAACGGTTGTCCGAATGGAATCTGACGCTCTGGTGGTCGCAACCGGCACTGGGGCCGTCCGCCTTCTGGACATTCAGGTTGAAGGCCGGGCTGCAATGCCGATGTCGTCTTATCTCGTCGGCCACCCCGTGAAGGTCGGCGAGCGGTTCGAGCAATGGGCGCCAGGCTAGCGGCGGCGCGTACGCTGATTGCCCTCGAGCGCGGGCAATCCACACTCGCCGCTGAGGTCGAGCGCGATCGCCGGGACCTGGCCGATCCCAGGGATCGCGGGCTATTCCTCGAGATCACCTCCGGCGTGCTGCGATGGCGCGCGGAGCTCGATGCCTGCCTCGCCGCGCATACCACCAGGCCGCTCGCGCAGCTCGAACCTGCGGTCCGGGCCGTTCTTCGCGCCGCTGCCTATCAGTTTCTCCATCTCGACCGTGTGCCCGCCCACGCCATCGTGAACGAGTCCGTCGATGTCACTCGACGGCTCCGTCAGGAACGGGCCGCCGGATTTGTGAATGCCGTTCTTCGAAGTCTGTCGAGGGACACGAATCCTCGACGTTCCCTGCCAGTTCGCCCCGCGAGCGCTGACGACGCAGCAGCGTCGCTGGCGTTTCTGTCGGTGACCATGTCGCATCCGTTGTGGCTCGTGGAACGCTGGTTGAATCGCGAGGGACTCGATGCGGCAGTCCGATGGTGCGAATTCAACAACGCCCCACCTGACCTCACGGTGCGACCCGGATCGAACACCGACCTCGAGCACGTTGCGAAAGAGCTGGCGGCGACGGGCGTCGAGTCGAACGCGGCACGGTTCGCGCCGAATGCGTTGCGGCTTCCCGCCGGCACGTTCGGTCGTCTGGAAGAACGAGTTCAGAAACTGCTGATCGTTCAGGATGAAGGCTCTCAACTCGTCGCACTCGCGACCGCAGTGCGGCCGGGACAGCGCGTGCTGGACGTCTGTGCAGCGCCCGGCGGAAAGACGCTCCTGCTCCACGCGATGACCGGCGCAGAAGGCGTTGTCGTAGCGGGAGACAATCGCCCCGCCAGAGTCCACCTGCTCCGGGATCGACTATCGCAACAAGTCGGCAGGAGTCCTGTGCTCGCTCTCGACGCGAGCACCAGCCTCCCATTCGGGCCAGTTTTCGATCACGTCCTCCTGGATGCGCCATGCAGCGGACTGGGAACGCTTCGGCGCGATCCGGATCTGAAGTGGACGCGGACGCCAGAGGATTTTCCCCGATTCCGGGACCGCCAACTCCACATGATTCGAGCGGCGGCGGATACCGTGCGCCGAGGCGGCGCCCTGACCTACGCGACGTGCTCGAGCGAGCCTGAAGAGAATGACGAGGTCGTCGCGGCGTTTCTTGCCGAGCGGCGGGATTTCGAGCAGGAACCGATTCACTTCGGCGACGCCGCACCCGATGCCTCGACGGTCGTCGACGACGGCGGCGCGCTGCGTACACGGCCGTTCCGCGACAACCTCGACGCGTACTTCGCGGTGCGATTGGTAAGGTCCGACGGCGCGTAGTACACTTTTTCCCGCTGAATGCCCCCACCGTTTCGGCCCACGCACGTCAGAAAACGCGTCTGGAATCTGGGCCGGTTTCTGGTCCTGATCGCCGCATTGATCGCAACGTTCGGCGTGTTTTTTCTGGCCGCCGCCCGTGTCACCTCGCGCGCCCGTGAGGTGGAGACGCCGAATCTCTACGGCAAATCGCTCGAGGAGGCTCGCGCGCTCCTTGCGGAACGGGGCCTGGCTGTCCGCGTGGACGAGTTGAGACGGCCCGACAAGACGGTGGCCGCAGACCATGTCCTTGCGCAGGATCCTGCGCCAGGTCAAATCGTTCGGCGGCAACGACCGGTCCGTCTGCGCCTCAGTGACGGCCAGCGTGCGGCGGTCCTGCCGTCCATTGTCGATCTCCCGGAGCGAACGGCAGAGATCACACTCGAGGGCGATCGAATCTCGGTGGGCACCCGCGCCGAAATAGTGAGCGGCGTCTATCGGCCGGGCGGGGTCGTCGCACAGGATCCGCCCGCGACCGAGCACGCCGACAAGGTCAATCTGCTGGTCAACAAGAGCGACGGCAGCCAGCAGTTTGTCGTGCCCGATCTCATCGGCACGCTCGGCATTCGCTCTGCAGACCTGCTCCGTAGTCTCGACTTCCGAGTCGCTGTCGTCTCGGAGGTCCCGTACCCGGGCCTGCCGCCGGGGATTGTCGTGAAGCAGACGCCGCAGCCCGGCTTCCGCATCGCTCGCGCGCGACACCATCACGCTCGAGGTGAGTCGATGAGCGTGCGAATCGCTCCGTCGATTCTGTCGTCGGATTTCGCCCGGCTGGCAGACGAGGTGGCCAAGGTCGAAGAGGCCGGCGCCGATCAGATCCACGTCGACGTGATGGACGGCCACTTCGTCCCGAACATCACCATCGGCCCGCCGGTCGTGGCCGCGCTCAGGCGAGGTGACCGCACTGCCCCTCGACGTGCATCTCATGATCAGCGAGCCGGATCGGTATCTCGAGGCATTTGCGACTGCCGGCGCGTCCATCATCACGGTCCACGTCGAAGCCGTCACGCATCTCCATCGCACGCTGACCCGCATCCGTCAACTCGGCGCGAAGGCGGGCGTCGCGATCAATCCTGCGACGCCCGTCGATCACGTCCGGGAAGTCGCCAGCGAAGTTCGACGTCGTTGCTCATCATGTCGGTGAATCCTGGGTTTGGCGGCCAGACGTTCATCCCGCGCAGCGTCGCCAAGGTCGCCGCCGCCAAGGCGCATGCTGAGCGAAGCCGGCAGCGCACGCCGACATCGAAGTCGATGGCGGCGTCGACCTGACCAACGCCGCCGCGCTCGTCGACGCCGGCGCGACGATGCTGGTCGCCGGGCGCATCGATTTTCGGCACGCCGAATCGCCGGCGAGGCGACCCGCGCCCTGCGCAGGCCGGCGGGCGCCGCCACTGATACTGTTCCGCATGCGCAGTCCGGTCACGAAGCTGCGCGTCAGGTACGCCGAGACCGATCGAATGGGCGTCGCCTACTACGCCAACTATCTCGTCTGGTTCGAAGTCGCCCGCGCCGATCTGATGCGAACGCTTCGGGTGGACCTATCGCGAGATGGAAGAAACAGGCGTCTTCCTGCCGGTCATCGACGCGCACTGCGAATACCTGCGGTCGGCCCGGTACGATGATGAGGTCGAGATCGAAACGACGGGCGAGATCCTGTCACCGGTTCGCATCGAGTTTCACTATACCGTCCGAATCGCCGGCAGCGAGAGCCCGCGGCGATCGGCACCACGGTGCACGCGGCGACGACGGCCGATGGCAAACCGTGCCGGCTGCCGGAACGGGTGCGAGGAGTGTTCGCGTGAAGGCACTGGTCACCGGCGCCGCCGGGTTCATCGGTTCGCATCTGGCGGAATCCCTCGTCGCCTCGGGCGCGGACGTCACCGGGATCGATTGCTTCACCGACTACTACGCCCGCGAGGTCAAGGAGCGCAATCTGACCGCGCTGCGGCAGGCAGAACGTTTCACGTTCGATCGAGGCGGCGCTGCAGACCGTCGACCTCGACGCGCCTCGCTCGACGGCGTGACCCACGTCTTCCACCTGGCGGCCCAGGCCGGCGTCCGAAAGAGCTGGGGCCGCGACTTCCTGACTTACACCTCGCACAACGTGGACTCGACCCAGCGCCTGCTCGAAGCGGTCAAGGGCCGGCCGATCGACCGCTTCGTCTATGCCTCGAGCTCGTCGGTGTACGGCGACGCGGCGCCGATTCCCGATGCGGGAGGACACCTACCTGCAGCCGCTGTCGCCGTACGGCGTGACGAAGCTCGCCGCCGAGCACCTGTGCACGCTGTATCACGCGAACTATGGAGTGCCGACGGTGTCGCTGCGGTATTTCACGGTGTACGGCCCGCGCCAGCGGCCTGACATGGCCTTTCACAAGTTCATCCGCGCGGCCATCGCGGGCCAGCCCATCAGCCTCTACGGGGACGGCGAGCAGACCCGCGACTTCACGTTCGTCGCCGACATCGTGGCGGCAAACCGGGCCGCGGGCGACCGGGGCACGCCGGGAGCCGTCTATAACATCGGCGGTGGCAGCCGGGTCACCATCAACCACGTGCTCGAGCTCGTGGCCGGCCTTGCCGGACGGCCTCTCGACATCCGCCGGGAGGAGGCGCAAAAGGGCGATATGCGGGATACTTTTGCGGACACGTCCCGGGCCCGGGCGGACCTGGGCTTCAAGCCGAGCCGCAACGCTCGCGTCCGGGCTGGCGGCCGAGTACGCAGTGGCTCGCCGAGACGATGGCCATCAGCATGGCTGTCCGAAGAAAGGACTCATGATTTTGTCGTTTGTGTTTCGTCGCACGGCCCGCCTCGTGTGCGCCGTGCTCGCCGCAGCCGCGCTGAGCGCCTGCGGCTCTCAATGAAGATCCCCGCCGTCGGGGAGGCCGACGCCGACAAGTTCCTGTTCGATCGGGGCACCGAGTTTCTCGCCAAGAAGAACTGGATCAACGCCCGCGAGTATTTCCGCCGGATCGTCGACAACTATCCGCGAAGCGCCTATCGCGAGGAAGCCAAGCTCGGCATCGGCGACTCGTTCCTCGGCGAAGGCCGGATCGAGTCGCTGATCCTGGGCGCCAACGAGTTCAAGGAGTTCCTGACCTACTTCCCGCGGAGCCCGCGTACCGACTACGCGCAGTACCGCCTGGGACTACGCGCAGTTCAAGCAGATGCTCGGACCGGAGCGCGATCAGACCGCCACGCTGGACGCGATTCGGGAGTTGCAGAAGTTTCTCGACGACCTATCCGGACAGCAAATACCGTCCGGAGGTCGTCAAACTGCACCGGCAGGCGCGCGATCGGCTGTCCGAATCGGAGTTCAAGGTCGGACTGCTCTACTACCGCATCCGCTGGAATCCAGGGCGCGTTCCTGCGCTTCAGCGAGCTGCTCAAGACCGACCCCGAGTACACCAAGCGCGACGAGGTGTACTTCTACCTGGCCGAGACGCTGACGCGGATGAACCTGCTGGCCGAAGCGCTGCCGATGTACGACAAGCTGCTGAAGGAGTTCGACAACAAGAGCAAGTACCGCGCAAAAGCCGAGAAGCGGTCGAAGAGGTCAAGCGCTTGCTCGACGGTGCGGCTGGGAAGACTCCCGGGAAGTCGGGTCGGCCGTAACCGGCGCGACCGCGGAGCTCGCGGCTTCGACGCCATCATCACATTGGTCTGTCTCGCGTAGCCGACCGCCGAGACGATCGCCGCCACCGTCGCGATCCACAGCGCCACCTGCCCGAGCACCGAGAAGCCGCGCAGGTGTCCCTGTCCCAGAATCAGGATGAGGATCGCCGCGACCTGCGCCACCATCTTCACCTTGCCGAGCGGCGAGGCCGGCAGCGCGTGCCCGCGCGCGTGCGCGATGCTGCGGAGCACGGTCACGAAGAACTCACGGCCGAGGATCACCACCACCATCCACGCCGGCGCCAGGCCGAGGTAGACGAGCGAGACGAACGCGGCGGTCACGAGCAGTTTGTCGGCGAGCGGATCCATCCACTGCCCCAGCCCGGTGACCTGCTTGCTCCGCCGCGCCAGATAGCCGTCCAGCCAGTCGGTGAGCGACGCGACGGCAAATATCAGCGCGCCGAGGATTTCCTTGCTCACACCGAACAGATTCGAGATCCTTCGGATTGGTCATGAGCACGACGACCAGCAGCGGCACGAGGAAAATGCGGCCGAGCGTGATCGCGTTCGGAAGATTCACGGTAGTGCCTGGCGCGCCATTCTAGCGCATACGGCTCGCCAGGTGCTAAGATGCCCGGTTGTCATGAAAGCCATTCTGCTCGCCGGTGGCAAGGGCACGCGACTTCGGCCGCTCACGCTCCACACGCCCAAGCCCATCGTCCCGATCTTCGACCGGCCGTTTCTGCAGTACCAGATCGATCTGCTGCGGCAGGTGCCGGAAATCGACGAAGTCGTCCTCAGCCTGAACTACCAGCCGCGCCGCATCGAGGAGGTCTTCGGCGACGGCTCGGACTTCGGCGATCCACCTCCGCTACGTCGTCGAGCCGACGCCGCTCGGCACGGGCGGCGCCATCAAGTTCGCGGCCGGTGACGCCAGGGGCGAGCCGATCGTGGTGTTCAACGGCGATGTGTTCACGTCGGTCGACCTGCCGGCCGTGCTGGCGCTCCATCGCGAACGCCAGGCCCGCGCGACCATCGTGCTGACGCCCGTCGACAATCCGACCGCCTACGGCCTGGTCGAGACCGACGCCCAGGGCAACGTCGAGCGATTCGTCGAAAAGCCGATCCGGACCAGATCCGGTGCGACACGATCAATGCCGGCATCTACGTCCTCGAGCCCGACACGCTCGACCGCATTCCCAGCGACACGGTGTACTCGATCGAGCGCAGCTACTTCCCGTCGCTCGTCGAGAACCACGAGACCTTCGTCGCCTACATCTATCGCGGCTACTGGATCGACATCGGCACGCCGGAGAAGTACCGGCAGGCGCATCGCGACATCATGGACGGCCGGTTCGTGGCGCCGCCGTTCGCCGACGCGCCCGGCACCGCGCACGTCTCGCCCGGACGCCAGAATCGAGGACGGCGCCGTCATCGAAGGCCCCTGCTTCATCGACGCCGGTGCGGTCGTCAAATCCGGCGCGCGAATCGGCCCGTACTCGGTGATCGGCCGCCACTGCCACGTCGGCGAGAACGCCATCGTCAACGGCGCCATCCTGTGGCCGAACACCTGGGTCGACAGCGAGGCGCGGATCGGCGCCGCGATCGCCGGCCGTCACTGCCACTTCGGCCGGAACTGTGAGATCGAAGACGACGGCCTCTTCGGCGACAAGTCCGTCGTCACCGACTACTCGCGCGCCTAAGCACCCGATGACCATCAATCCCAAGCATCTTCAAGGCGTACGACGTCCGCGGGACTCTATCCCGGCGAGATCAACGAGGACGCGGCGCGGCAGATCGGCCGCGGCGTTCGTCGGCGTATCTCGAAGGCGCGAGCGCATCGGCGTGTCGCGCGACATGCGCGCTGTCGTCGCCCGACGGTCGCGGCGGCGTTCATCGAGGGCGCGCGCTCGCAGGGCGCTGACGTCGTCGACTACGGCATGTGCGGCACGGACATGATGTACTTCGCCGTCGTCCGCGACGGACTCGACGGCGGCGCGCAGATCACGGCGTCGCACAACCCCAAGCGAATACAACGGCATCAAGATGGTGCGGAAGGAAGCGTTCCCGCTCTCGGGCGACGCCGGCATCGGCGACATCCGCGACATGATCGCCGGCGGCACGCTTTCCGGCGCCCGCCGGCCCGCCGGGCGCGCTCGAGACCGCGCAGATCTGCTGGACGCCTACGTCGACAAGGTGATGTCGTTCATCGATCCGGCCATCATCAAGCCGTTCAACGTCGTGCTCGACGCCGGCAGCGGCATGGCCGGGGTCGTGGCGCCGCGGCTGTTCGACCGGCTGCCCTGCCGGACGACACGGCTGTGCTTCGAGGTCGACGGCACGTTCCCGAACCACGAGGCCAATCCGCTCATCGAGGAAAACCGCCGGGACATCGTCGAGCGCGTCATCGCCGAGAAGGCGGACATCGGCATCGCGTGGGACGGCGACGCCGATCGCTGCTTCTTCATCGACGGCAGCGGCGAGTTCATCGCCGGCGACTTCGTCACGGCGCTCCTCGCCGAGGCGGCGCTGATCAAGTCGCCTGGCCAGAAGATCGTCTACGACGTTCGCGCCAGTTACGCGGTCAAGGACATCGTCGCGCAGCTACGGCGGCACGGCGCTCATGAACCGCGTCGGCCACGCCTTCATCAAGCGCCGGATGCGCGAGGAAGACGCGGTCTTCGGCGGCGAAGTGACCGGGCACTACTACTTCCGCGACTTCTACTACGCCGACAACGGCTTCATCCCGGCGCTGCTGATCCTCGAGCTCATGTCGCGCAAGAACAAGACGCTGCACGATCTGCTGGCGCCGCTGCGCGAGAAGTACTTCATTTCAGGCGAGATCAACACGCGCGTGGCCGACATCGCGCGCGGTCGCGCGACCGCCTGACGGCGCTGGCCGAGCGCTACAAGGACGGCCACACCTACACGCTCGACGGCTTCTCGGCGGAGTTCCCCGACTGGCACTTCAACGTGCGCGGATCGAACACCGAGCCGATGCTGCGCCTGAATCTGGAGGCGCTGACGCCGGAGCTGATGGAACAGAAGCGGGATGAAGTGCTGGCAAGGTGAATATCGACGGCGAAATCGATCGATAGCGATCGTCGAATAGATCGATCGATCAATCGTCGACAGTCACTGTCCTGTGCGGGCTTAGCATAGTGGTAATGTCCTGGCTTCCCAAGCCAGTCAGACGGGTTCGATCCCCGTAGCCCGCTTCCTTCTTTTATCGGCGGGGGCCCCTGCACCCCGCCTAGCGCCTTCGTCACGCTCGCCGCTTCGTCGGCTCGCGCTCCTGCGGCGCGATCTTTCACCAGCGATTCGGGCTCATCAACGGCGTCTTGTCTCGCTCGTTCCCGTCGTTCCCGGTCGTTCCCGGTCGTTCACTTATGTTCTCGTCGTTTCTGGTCACTGTCTGATTCTGATCGCCACGAATCTTCGTCTCGGTCTCGTGCCGGCCGCAGTCGTGAGCTCGATGACGTAGTCGCCAGCCGGCGAGCGGTGCAAGCGCGAGGTCGGCGGCGAGGACCTTGACGCCGTTTTGTTCTCGCTCGGTCACGGTGACGGGCACTGCGAGCGGGCTTGCCGTCTTTCGACAGCAGTCGTGCTTCGCGACGGTCCGGCGGCGTGAGGATCGGCCACTCGATGTGCGCGCGCTCGGTGCGGCGGAACTGCAGATCGGCGACCGGCCGGAGCGGCGAGCGAGAGCGCAGGTGTCGCGCGGAAGAGGAGCGGCGCGCCGACGATGTCGCCGGAAGCCGAGCGAATCTCCAGCCGTTCGTTCAGCGGTTCAGGTCCGCCGGTCGCGCGAATTGTTGCGCGGTACGGCCCCTCCCCCGTGGGCTTCGGTATGCGGACCAGCGTGCCGCGAAGGCCAGCGTCGATCCTGGCGCGGACTTCAGTGTTCGTGCCCTTCGCATCCGTCAGCGTGACGACGACATCCGCACCGTTCGCCCAGGGGCCGGAGGCACTGGCCAGCTCAGTCACCGCAATCAGCTCGGTCGCCGTCGCCGCGCCGAAGACAAACAGCTCGGCCGTCGGGCGGAGGCGTGACAGGACGCCGACGGCTGCGTCGAATCCTCCAGGCGATGGCGCGCGCGGTGGCGCGGCCAAACCAGACTCGCTCGCCACGGGTGAAAAGTAGCCTCTGCGCGCTGTGACCCGCACGTCCGGCAAATTCATCTTCACTTCAATCCTGTGGTACGCGCCGTCGGACTTCGAGCTTGGTGAGTAGTAGCTCAGCACGTAGTACGCCGACATGTCGTCGGCGATGCGCTTCAGCAACGAACCGAGATCGTTGGTGAAGGACGTCAGCCCGTCTGTCTCATCAGCAAGCGTGCGCAAGACGTCCTCGCGCGCCCCGGTGAGGCCATTGGGGTTCACCGGATAGAACGTGACGTTGTTCTGCCTGGCGTGAGTAATCAGATCCTGGAATTTTCGCCAGTTGTCGAGCATGAATGCCCGCTGCACCTCCCGAGCGCATCGGGCCCAGTCCGCGACGAACGGCTCATTCGGCGGCTTCGTCGTCAGCTTCCCGCCGGACACACCGACGCGAGGGATGCTCGCGAGCGACGGATCAAGGAACCGGTCGGCGGCGCCAGGACTCGGGCGGGATAGCGGCCAGCCCAATGTATAGACGATGAACACCTTGCGAGCTTCGCGCAGGACTCCGAGATGGCTGATGAGTCGATCCATCGCGTCGAGGACACGCTCTTCTCTCGCCCGGATGACCACCTCCTTTGGCAGATCCTTCCCGAAACAGACGTGAAGGTATTCCTCCTCGGGTTCGAGATCATCCGGCCGTCCTGTCTGCGGCCCCACGTCCAGTGCTTCTCCAACTGCTCTTCGAGAGTTCTTGTCTGACGGCCGAGAATCAGATCCTGCGGCCGCACGAACACCGTCGCCACGCCAAAAAGATCGTTGGGCGCCAGCATGCGATTGAGCATGTCCACAAGCGGCCGTTGCACGTTGTATGAGCCGTACAAGCTGCCGAAGTAGTGATCGAGATAAACGACGAAGACGCGATTGCGCGGATCGGCCGCCAGTTGATTGCCCTCGGCCTGGCTGTTCGGGTCGCGGCGCAGCGCCTCCGGCGTGTTCGTTTCAACCCGAATGAACTCGAGCGAATCGATCTCCTGCGGCTTGCCGTCTTCAAAGACCTGAAAGTCGGTGGCCTTCAGCCCCTCGACGATCCTGTCGTCGCGTCGCGGATACGCGTCCACCTGCACCACGTTGGCGCCCGTGCGAAAGACAGGCCGCTGCTGGGGCGGAGGCGGCTGGGTGGATTGGCCTGCCTGCTGCGTCTCGAAGGACTGCGCCGCGACGCCGACCGCGAAGCCGACAATCGCGACGAGACCGAGAGTCCGACGGATTATGACGATCTCCTGCAGGGCGGCAGCGACAGTTTACCGCGCCGGATTACAGAGAACGCGTGTGGCACCAACTCTGCTGACCAATGGATAGCGATTCGAGGCCCAGGCGCCGAAAACCCTACTTGCCGCACGACCACGCAAGCGCTCAGTTCGGATTCGCGGGCACAGGCGCAAGGCCGGCTAACCTGCAAAGTCCCATGAGTCGGACATTCACGGACGTGTGGAAGGAAGCGGCCGACCTCTCCGAGCAGGATCGCGCCGCACCCGCCGGCCTGCTCATCGGATATTTGGAGGGAGAGCCGAACCCCGGCGTTGAGGCAGCTTGGGCTTCGGAAATCGAAAGGCGCGTCGCCGAGCTCGATGCCGGCACAGCAACTCCTCCGATCGCGTGCCCACAGTGTGCCCACGAAGAAACGGCCCGCTGGGGGCGGGCCGAATCACATCGATAGAAATGGTCGGGATGCCGAGATTCGAACTCGCGGACCCCCTGACCCCCAGTCACGGTTTTTGCAATTTCCTGAATTGCGCTGAACAGCCAGTCTCGCGAAAAACACCGATTTTGCATTGACGATTTCGACGACGAGTGTTTCACTCGTCGTCGAGCAGGTCGCCGAGTTTCGTCGCCAAGTGACCTATAGGTGACCTAGGAAACCGAGTCAAGGGGTCGAGATTCAGGTGCCGGTCGTCACGTTCACCGCGCGCTTCGTCGAATCGCTCGCGCCGCCGAGCGCGGGTCAGTGCGACTACTGGGATCGCACGATTCCCGGCTTTGGCCTGCGCGTGTCGTTCGGCGGCCGGAAGGCGTGGGTGGTTCGGTACCACGTGAACTCGCGGCTGCGGCGGCTGACGCTCGGGCCGTATCCGACGATTGGCCTGGCGGACGCCAGGGACCGCGCAAAGACAGCCCTGCTCCAGGTTGCCTCCGGTGCTGATCCGGCCGCGGCGAAGCGCGCTGCCAGAAACGCCGACACGTTCGGCGATCTCGCCGTTGAGTTACATCGAGCGTTACGCCAAGCTCAAGAAGAAGTCCTGGCGAGACGACGAGCGGACCCTGAAAGCGGAATTGCTGCCTGAGCTGAAACATACGCCACTCAAGACGCTGAAACGCCGAGACATCCGCGAGTTGGTCCAGCGAATCGCCGAGCGGCCGGCGCCGATCATGGCCAACCGCACGCTGGCGCTCGTGCGAAAGATGCTCAACTTCGCGATTGAGTGCGAGTGGCTGGATGCCAACCCGGCTGCGCTCATTCCCAAGCCAGGAGCGAGCGCTCACGCGATCGGGTGCTCACCAGCGACGAGTTGCGGGTCTTCTGGGCGGCGACGGACGAGGAACCAACGACGATTCGCGCGTGGCTGCGACTTCGCCTCCTCACGGCTCAGCGCGGCGGCGAAGTCATCCGCATGCGCTGGTCGGATGTCGATCTCGTGAGCAAGTGGTGGACCGTGCCCGCCACCGTGGCCAAGAACAAGCTCGCCCACCGCGTGCCGCTCAATCCGCCCGCGGTGACGATTCTGCGCGAGCTGCGAGCCGGCGCGAAGCCGGAGGCGGTCTGGGTCTGCGCGTCCTCGCTGCTGGATACGCCAGCCATTCACGACGCGAAGAAGGCCGTCGCTCGAGTTCGGCGACGGATCGGGTTCGACTTCCGCGGTCACGACCTGCGGCGCACGGCGGCGAGCCTGATGACGTCAGCCGGCATTCCCCGCCTCGTCGTCGCGAAGATCCTCAATCACGTCGAGACCGACGTCACGGCCGTGTACGACCGGCATTCGTACGATGCCGAGAAACGGGCGGCGCTCGACCTCTGGGCTCGACAGCTTCAGCGAATTCTGCGGAAGCGACCTCGCGCTGTAGTGGTTCCAATCGCCCGCGAATTCTCGCAGGCTATGTAGGCGCAGTTGGTGGGCAGCGGACGAGGTGTAAACTGACGCTATGTCTACAGACGAACTCGTCGCCGAGCTCTTGAGACTGCCCAGGCCCGAGCGCGCGCGTGTGGCCGAGCAGGTTCTGTCCAGCCTCGAGGAGACCGAGGACGATGTGGCTGCGGCATGGGCCGACGAGCTCACGCGCCGTTCGCGTGAGGTCGCCGAAGGCCGGGTACGAGGCTCTCGACTGGGACACGGTCAGGACAGAGATTTCATCGGAGTTGAAACAGCGGCGTGCGAGTCGTTCTTCATCCTGAGGCACGCGCCGAACTGCGAGCCGCGGCAATTTGGTACGACGAGCGGCGCGATGGACTCGGCGACGAGTTCCTCGCTGAAGCGGCCACAACTGCTGACTGCGATCGGCGACCGGCCTCGAGCATGGCCGCGATGGCCAGGCACGGCGGCCGACGAGCCCGCAATCAGACGAACCGTAATGTCCCGCTTCCCGTATCTCGCCGCGTGTGAAATCCATGCGGACCACGTCCTCGTCCTCGCCTTCGCTCACGCCAAGAGGCGGCCGCTTTACTGGCTGGGCCGCGCGACCGACAGATAGACGCCGGCGCTATTAGCCCACCCGACCTGCGCGGAGGCGGTGTCCAGGCCGTAGCCCCGCGCGCCGCGGGGGCCGAACGCAGTGAGGAGCCTGGACGCCGCCGAGCACAGGTCGATACTCGTAGAGCGCCGGGTCGAACTGACACGCGCGTGCACACGTTCTCGCGCCCGCGCAATCGAAACCAGCGAAACTGAATCCGTTGCCACCGGCACCGTCGCGGATTGAGATCCGCGGATTGAGCGCGTCGTGCATCAGGTCACCGCACGCCGGCCACAGGCGCACGGCGGGCGTTTCGAAGAAACGCCAAAGTGCGCCTGTGGCCGAAATCAGCATCTGTGCACGTCGTGGCTGTCGGCGCCGACCACAGGCGGCGAACACCCGCGCCGCCCGTGAATCCAGCCCGATTCGGCTCATACCTTCGCTGGCACGCCGCCTGCGCGACCGTGGCCGGTGGCCCGGCACTCCGCGACCTACGGTCCGCGCTCTCCCGCGCAGGGCGCGCGTCCCCTTTCAACAGTTTACGAAACACGCCAGTTGCCCGTATCCGAACTTCCGCAGGCTACGAAGGCGCCGACGATCCAACGACACTCACTCGCCTATGCATTTTGCTCTTGCATCAACATGGATACTAATATAGTATCTATATAATGGCTTCCGTGAACACTCAATTTTCGATCGCCGTCCACGTACTGGCGGCAATCGCACATCACGAGGGAGTCTTCACGTCGGAAATTCTCGCGGGCAGCGTGAATGCGAACCCGGTTTTCGTAAAGAGAATCCTCGTTAAACTCTCGAAGGCGAAGCTGGCTAAGACGACTGTTGGTAAGTCGGGTGGTTATGGCCTGGCACGAAGCCCAAAGAGTATTTCCCTCTTAGACATCTACTCTGCGGTCAACCCTCCAAATGCTTTTGCCATCCATGCCTATCCCAAAACGAAGGAGTGTGTCGTGAGCTCTAACATCAAGGAAGTCATGAGCGACGTGCTGGTTGGCACTCAGAAGGCCGTCGGTAGGGATCTGAGGCAGACGACATTGGCGGACGTGGTGTCGAAAATCAGGGCCAGGTCCGGTTAGCTTTTTTTTTGCTCGCAATAGATACTTTTATAGTAACTAATATCCACCGAAGGGAACACGAGATGACCAGACTGAATGGAAAGACCGCTGTGATCACCGGTGGCGCCACCGGAACCGGACGCGCCGCTGCAAAGCAGGGCATGGATGCGCCCACCGCCGTTCTCATCGGGGCGACCGGAGGACTTGGTCACGCCCTGGCCAGACTCCTCGCGGCCGAGGGCTTCCGGATGGTGCTTGCGGCGCGGCGCGAGCACGACGCCGCGGCGCTGACCGGCCGGAGCGACGATTCGGCGATTTACCTGCGCGCGGACGTCGCCGATCCGGCGAGCCTCGAGAAGCTGGCGGCGGCGGCCTTCGAACACCTCGGCCGGATCGATGCGGTGGTGAACCTCGCGGGCCTCTCGCCGCGCAAGGCCATTGAGGACTACACGCCGGCCGACGTCGACGCGCTGCTCGCGGTCAACGTGAAGGGGCCCATCTTCGTGACCCAGGCATTCCTGCCGGGGCTGCGCAAGCAAGCCGGCGGCGGAGTGATCGTCCACCTCGGCGGCGCCATGGACGGCAGGGTCGCGCTGCCATTCATGAGCGCCTACGCGGCGACCCGCGGCGCGCTGGCGAGCTACGTGCAAGGCGCCAACCGCGAGCTTGCCGGGACGGACGTGGTGGTTTCGTTCTTCGGGCCTGTGCCCTCCAACACCGAGTCGGAGTCCCCATATTTCGACATGTGGCGCAAGATGGGCGTCGCCCTCTGCGAGCCCGACGTGGTCGCGCGCGAGATCCTCGCCACCATCCGCCAGCGACGTCGCGCCCACATCATGGGCGGAGGACTGCTCAAGATGCTCACGCTCGCGAACGCCGTGTCGCCGTCCGCTGCCGACGCGATCGGTCTGCGGCGGTTCGCGAAGCTCATCCAGCAGCATCGTCCACGCTGATCTCCGCTCGGGGCAGTAACGAGAGGCATCGAAGAGATGAGCGATCATTTCGACAACGGGCGGTTCTTTAACCCGAACGGCGCAGACGCACAGCCGTTCTGGAAGGCGCCGCGCATGCTGTTCGAGCGCTACGCGCCATGGCCTGCGCAGGTGCCAGTCGTGCAACGGCCCTCGCCTCCGCCGACCAGTGGCGACGAGATCGTCGTCACCTTCATCGGTCACGCGACCTTTCTGATTCAGACGAGCGCCGGCAACATCATCACGGACCCGGTCTTCGCGCAACGCGCCGGACCGTTCGGGTGGGCAGGGCCACGGCGCGTGCGTCAGCCGGGCGTTCGCTTTGACGATCTGCCTCCGATTGCTTACGTACTCCTGAGTCACAATCACTACGACCACTGCGATCTGAAGACACTGCGGACGTTGCAGCACCGCGATCATCCGCGCATCCTCACACTGCAGGGAAACGCGACGCTGCTGCGATCGGCCGGCGTGACTCGGATCGCCGAACTCGACTGGTGGCAGCGCATACCAGCTGAAATGTCAGCCATGCGGGGTGCGCAGACGCTCAACCCGGCCGTCACCCCTGGACGCGAGATAGAGATCACCGCGACCCAGGCGCAGCACTTTTCCTCCCGCACGCCCTTCGATCGCAATCGCGCGTTATGGGGCGGTTTCATGATCACGCTCGACGAGCAGCAGATCGACTTCGCAGGCGACAGCGGGTACGGTCCCCATTTCCTGGAGGTCGGCCGGCGTTTTCCGCGGATCGATCTTGCGCTGATACCGATCGGCGCATATGAACCGCGGTGGTTCATGAAGGACATTCACATGAATCCTGAGGAGGCCGTGCAGGCACATATGGACGTCGGCGCTCGCCGCAGCATCGGCATGCACTTCGGCACGTTTCGGCTGACGACCGAAGGACCGAACGATCCGGTGGCCGCGCTCGGCCGTGCGCGGTCCGCTGCCGGAATCGACGATGCCGCCTTCACGACGCTCGACGTCGGTGAATCCGCGCGCCTCTGACCAAGTGACCTATAGGTGACCTACAGTGTGGGGGAAGGTCAAAAAATGGTCGGGATGGCGGGATTCGAACCCACGACCCCCTGACCCCCAGTCAGGTGCGCTACCAGACTGCGCTACATCCCGATATCGATCGACGTCGCAACGCGCTGTCAGCGTTTCTTCTTGCCTACAGGCCGGCGTGTCGCGCGGGTCGCTTTCGCCGCGGCGTGCGGACTTCGCTTGACGCTCTTCAGGTTTCGACGCGGTTCCCTTCCTTCTTGCCTTGGCCGACCTGGCCTCTCGCGACGGCGCGCTCGTCACGCGAGTCTCCGCGTCCGGGCCCGTCGCCGTTCAGCACACTCGAGAATCCACCCGAGCCCTGTCGCACGTCGCGAAGACCCTTCCGCGTTTGCCGTCGACCAGCGCCGCGACGTCGGCATCGGTGTATCGTCTCGCTCGTCCGGCGCCGCCGAGCGATGCGCCCTCCTCGACCGAGCTGCTGCCGCGCGCCGGCCAGCGTCAGGCCATCGACGAACAGCAGATGCTTGAGCTTGAGCACCAGCTCGACGTCGGCGCGCCGATAGAGCCGCGGGCCGTCGCCGATCTTCGACACGCCGAGGTCCGGAAACTCGGCTTCCCAGCTGCGCAGCACGTACGGCTGCACCTGCGGCGATTTCGCAGACTTCCTGCGCCCGAAACACGGCGCGATTGGGAATCGCGCAGCGGTCACAGCTCGAAGCGTCGGCAGTATAACAGCGGACTCGGCCGGACGCTGACAGCCCTGCCGTCTCCGGCCGTGTCGGCTTGCTCGGCCCTGCGCCTCGGCGCTCCTGCCGCTTCGTTGGCCCCTTGCCCTCTGACCTTGCGCCTTGCCGGCTCTTCTGCGCGCTCGCCGGATCGTCAACCGAATCGGCGTGCCTTCGAAGCCGAACTTCTCGCGCAGCTGATTCACCAGGTAGCGCTCGTAGGAAAAGTGCAGCTCGGACGCCACGTTCGTGAACAGCACGAACGACGGCGGCGCCACGCCCGTCTGCACGCCGTAGAGGATGCGCACTTCGCGCCGCGCCTTGCTCGTCGGGCGGATGCGCCGGTGGTCACCCTCTCGAGGAACTGGTTCAGCTCCGACGTGGACACGCGGTGCTGACGCGCCGCCGCCACGCGATCGACCACCTCGAGCAGCTTGCCGGTGCGATCGCCGGTCAGCGCCGAGAGATGCACGATCGGCGCGAAGTCCAGGAACTTCAGCTGGAACCGCAGCTTGTCGTCGAACTTCTTCGCGAAGTCCTCGCCGCGGCCCTTCATCAGGTCCCACTTGTTGACGGCGATGACGATGCCGCAGCCCGGCTCTTCGGCTTCGCCGGCAATCGCGCCTTCGCGATCGCCGGCGCCCTCGGTCGCGTCCACGACGAGCACCACGACGTCGGCGCGCGCCATCGCGCGCTTCGCCAGCACCACGCTGACGGCTTCGACCTGGCCCGCCGAAGCGACACTTGCCCGGCCGGCGCATGCCGGCGGTATCCACGATGCGGAACTGCGCTTGTGCCACTGCAGCACCACGTCCACCGTGTCGCGCGTCGTGCCCGGCATTTCGCTGACCATCACGCGCTCTTCGCGCAGCAGCCGATTGACCAGCGACGACTTTCCGACGTTCGGCCGGCCGACGATGGCGACCGCGGTCTCGTCCTCGGCAGGCGCCGGCGCACTGCTCTTGCCGCCGGCAGTCGCGCGACGATCTCGTCGAGCAGCTCGAACACGCCATCGCCGTGCTCGGCCGCGACCTCGATGACGGGCTCGAAGCCCAGGCTGAGGAACTCCGTCGACCCGTGTCGCGCGACTCGCTTGTCGTCGGTCTTGTTGACCGCCAGCAGCACGGGCACGCCGAGATGCATGCACGCGCTTGCGCGATCTCCTCGATCGCCCGGCACCAGGCCCTCGCGGCCATCGACGACAAACACGATCAGGTCGGCCGATGTCGAGCGCCTCGAGCCCGTGCTCGCACGACCAGCTCGTGCAGGGGATCGGTCGTGTGCGCCGAACAGGCCGCCCGTGTCGACGAGCGTGAACGTGCCGGTCGCGCCACTCGGCCGGCGTCGCCAGGGCGTCGCGGGTCGTCCCGGCCACGGGCGCGACGATCGACCGCCGCGTGCCGGTGATGCGGTTGAAGAGGGTGGATTTGCCGACGTTGGGCCGGCCGACCAGCACCACCGTGGGGCCGGCCGCACGCTTGCTCGACGAGTGTATCCCGCGCCGAGTCCGTATCGCATCAACTTAGCCGCTCACTTGACTCTGTAAGTGCCTTTGTTTATTGTCACTTACGGCTGACGTGGCCAACCGGCTAAGTCATGATCAAAGTCGACATCGTCAACGAGGTGTCCAAGCTCGCCGACATCACCAAGGTCAAGGCCGAGGTGGCTGTCGACGCCGTCTTCGACGCGATGCGGGCGTCGATGATGCGCGGCGAGCGCATCGAGCTGCGCGGCTTTGGCGTCTTCCAGGTCAAACCGCGCAAGCGCGGCATCGGACGCAATCCGCGGACCGGCAAGGAAGTTCGCATCCCGCCCGGCCGGACCATTCGCTTCAAGCCCGGCAAAGAACTCCAGAACATCGGCGGTCAATCAGTTGGCATTTCCTCCGGCCGACGTACGAACCTCCCCGGAAGTTCCAGCACCGGTATCGCACGCACATCGTCCTGTTCCTGCTGACGCTCGTCACGATGACGCTGCACGACTTGCTCTCAGCCTCGCTGGCAGTCTGGGCTGAGGCCGGGCTCGGCCGTGTGCTGAGCATGATCTACGGGTTCTCCGCCAGTAACTGGTGGACGATGATCTCGCAGGGCCTCTCGTACTCGCTTCCGCTGCTGACCATTCTGACGGCGCACGAGTTCGGGCACTACTTTTCCTGCCGGCGCACGACGTGGACGCGTCGCTGCCCTATTTCCTGCCGGCGCCCGGTGCCGCTCACCGGCACGTTCGGCGCGGTGATTCGGATCAAGGAACGCGTTTCCCACGTCGAGGGCGCTGTTCGACATCGGCGTGGCCGGACCGATTGCCGGCTTCGTCGCGCTGCTGCCGTTCCTGATCTGGGGATGGCGCTGTCCGACGATGCATTCCACCGCCGGGAATTTCGTCGCTGCGTCTTTGGCGAGCCGCTGTTGTCGAAGGCCGCCGCGTGGCTCACTTTCGGGCCGCTGCCCGAGGGCTTGGACATCTTTCTCCATCCGATGGGCTTCGCCGCGTGGTTCGGGATGCTGGCCACGGCGCTGAACCTGCTGCCGTTCGGCCAGCTCGATGGCGGCCACATCTCCTACGCCGTGTTCGGCGCCGCGCGCACGTTTCGTGTCCCTCGGACACGCTCGGCGCCACGCTGCTGCTCACGTTGTGGTCACGCGAGCTGGATTTCGATGGCCGTCATCATGCTCGCCATGGCGTTGTTCCTCGGCCTTCGCCACCCGCAGGTCTCGACGAAGACGAGCCCCTCGACGCGCGCCGCAAAGCTCTGTCGCGCGTGCTGGCGCTGCGTGATCTTCGTGCTGTGCTTTACGCCGGTGCCGATCGAATTCTTCTTCGGAAGTAGATACGGGGCCAGGCTGACTTCTACAGCACGTTCAGTCCGGATCCGACGTCCGACAGATCACACCGGATCGACTTGATCACGCTCGCTTGAGTCGGCTCTTCGTCGAGCGCGCGAGGAGCGCCTCGCGCATCGGCTTGCGCTGCTGGCCCTTGATGAAGAACTGCGCGCGGTACTCGTCGTTGATCTTCGCGAGCGCCGCCGGCGCCGGGCCGATGACCTGGCCGTGCGGATGATGATGCCGCGTGCGCTTCACCAGATCGTGCGCGTCCGTCATGGCGCCGTCGCGCGTCGTGCCTTCACGACGACGTTGATCATCGCGACGGCCGGCGGATACCGCAGGCTCGCGCGGAATTCCATTTCGCGCGCGATAGAACGTGTCGTAGTCCTGCGCCGCCGCCGACTGGATCGCGTAGTGATCCGGATACAGCGTCTGGATGATCGCTTCGCCGCGGCATGTCGCCGCGGCCGGCGCGGCCCGACGACCTGCGTCAGCAGCTGGAACGTGCGCTCGGCGGCGCGGAAATCCGCGAGGCCCAGCCCGACGTCCGCCGACACGACGCCGACCAGCGTGACCGCCGGGAAAGTCGTGGCCCTTGGCGATCATCTGCGTGCCGACGAGGATGTCGATGTCGCCGCGCGCGACGGCCTGCAGCACGCGCGCGATCGCGCCGCGCCGGCGGATCGTGTCGCGGTCCACGCGCGCCACGCGCGCGCCCGGAAACTGCGCGCGCACGTCCGCCTCGAGCCGCTCGGTGCCGAAGCCGGTCTGCTCGAGGTACTCGCCGCCGCAGGCGCCGCACCTCTGCGGCACCGGCGCCGCGTAGTTGCAGTAGTGGCACCGCACGCGCCGCTGCGTCCTGTGAAACGTCAGCGACACGCTGCAGTGCGGGCACTCGAGCGACGAGCCGCATTGCCGGCAGAACACGACCGTCGCGAAGCCGCGCCGGTTGAGCAGCACGACGGTCTGCTCGCCGCGGCCAGCCGATCGTCGATCGCCGTCGACGAGCGGCCGGCTCAGCGCCACGTCGGCGCCGAGCGCGGCGTACTCGTCGCGCATGTTGACGATGCGCACGGCCGCGAGCGGACGGTCGAGCACGCGCCGCGTCAGCGTGACGTGGTCGTAGCGGCCCGACCGCGCGTTCGACGCGGATTCGAGCGACGGCGTCGCCGCTGCCGAGCACGACCAGCGCGCCGTCCATCCGCGCCCGCACGATGGCCACGTCGCGGCCGTGATAGCGCGGCGCTTCGTCCTGCTTGTACGACGCGTCGTGCTCCTCGTCGACGACGACGAGCGCCGAGCTGCTCGAGCGGCGCGAACACGGCGGACCGCGTGCCGACGACGACGTCCACGTCGCCGCGGCGGATGCGGTGCCACTGGTCGTGCCGCTCGCCGTCCGACGAGCCCGCTGTGCTGGATGGCGACGCGGTCGCCGAACCGCGCGCGGAACTGGCCGACGACCGACGGCGTCAGGCCGATTTCCGGCACCAGAATCAGCACGCGCCGGCCGCGCGCGATCACCTGCCGCGCCAGCCGCAGGTACAGCTCCGTCTTGCCGCTGCCCGTCACGCCGTGCAGCAGCACCGTCCTGAACGTCTGCGCGGCCGCGGCGTCCTCGAGGCGCCGAAACGCGTCGGCCTGTTCGAGCGTGAGCTCGGGCTCCGGCCTGCGCGGCCGCGTGCCGACGCGACCAGCGGCTGCGCCGCCGTCGGCCGACGCCGCGAACGGATCGCGCATCGACGACTTCGTCGCGCATCGCGCACAGGACGCCGCGCGTTCACCAGCGACTGCACCGTGGCGGCGCTGACGCCTGCGGCCGTCGGCGCGTCCGCGGCCGTCGACGCCCGGCCGTGACGCTGCCGCGAAGCCAGCTCGAGCGCAGCGCCTGCTGCTTCGCGCCCTTGACGGCTCGCGGATTCCGGCGCCGGCCAGTCGGCCAGCTCGACAGACTGCGAACGCGTCCTGAACGACTCGCGCTCGCCGCTCGGCCGCCAGCGGCATCGCCAGCGCCAGCGCGCCGCCCGGGCCCGCTCGCGTAGTACTCGCCGACCCACAGCGCCAGATCGACGACGTCCGGCGGCACGAACGGCTCGTCGTCGATGACTTCGATGAATGTCGCGGAGCTCCGGCCCGGCCGGCGCCGGCGTGTCGGCGTCGGCAATGCAGCCGATGACCGACCGCGCGCCGAGCGGCACGCGCACGCGCGCGCCCTTGTGCAGACGGGCCGCGTGCCGGCGCGCGGTAGCTGAGCAGGCCGAGCCCGGCACCGGCACGGCGACGCTGACGATCGCGATCAGTCGGCGGCGCGGCGAGGAGGTCACGCACTTTCTTCATGTCTTCCCACACGTCGCGCTTGCGGTCCGGGCTGCGCAGCAGATACGCCGGATGAAACGTCGGGATCAGCCTCGACGCCGTCGCGGAACTCGTGCACCTGCCCGCGGAGCCGGGAAATCGGCGCGTCGGTGCCGAGCAGCGCGTGCGCCGCGAACGTGCCGAGCGCCACGATCACGCGCGGCCGGATCGCGTCGATCTGCCGGAACAGGAACGGCTGGCAGGTCGCGACTTCGTCCGGCTCCGGATTCCGGTTGTCCGGCGGCCGGCACTTGATGACGTTGGCGATGTAGACGTCGCTGCGCTCGAGGCCGATCGACTCGATGATCTTCGTCAGCAGCTGGCCGGCGCGCCCGACGAACGGCTCGCCCTGCACGTCTTCGTCGGCGCCCGGCGCCTCACCGACGAACATCAGTCGCGCCTGCGGATTGCCGACGCCGAACACGATCTGCGTCCGGCCCTGCCCGTGCAGCTTGCAGCGCGTGCAGTCGCCGATCTGCCGCGATCGCAACCGAGTCGGCGACCTGTCGGGCCGCCGTGCGGTGGAGCGCCGGCTGTCAGACTCAGGCGGCGGCGGCTCAGCGGTGCATCGCCGTTCGCCGCCGCGCTCGCGCCACCGCGGATCGCGCGAGACGCCGCGCACACCCAGCTCCTCGAAGAACTTCAGATGTTCGGCGAGCTCGCGCGACGGTCGGTCATCGCGCCGGCGACGACAGGGGGCGGCGCGCGCCGAGCACGCTCGATGCGCCTCTCGACGCGATCGAGGATCGCGCGCGGCGACGTCGACCTTGGACATGAGCGGCAGGCGCTCCGTCGGCCGTCCGCCTGACGAACGTGACGGCGTTGGTGTCCACGTCGAAGCCGGCGCCGGGCGCCGTCACGTCGTTGGCGACGATGAGGTCGACGTGCTTCGCTCGTCAGCTTGCGCCGCGCGGCCGGCACCGGGATCGCCGGTCTGCGCCGCGAAGCCGACCAGCACCGGCGCGGCCGCGCTGCCGCGCGCCGCGCCCAGCTCCGCCAGGATGTCCGGCGTGCGCTCGAGCGTCAGCGTCAGCGGGCCGCCCTTGTCGACTTTTCGAATCTTCGCTCGCAGCCGCACCGGCGCCGGCGTGTAGTCGGCCACCGCCGCCGCCATGATGACCACGTCGCGCCGGCGGCGCGCGGCCATGACCGCGGCGTGCATTTCGGCGGCGCTCCGGACGCGCACGACTTCGACAACGGCCGGCGGATCGAGCGGCGTCGGTCCGGCGACGAGCGTGACGGCGGCGCCGCGCCGCGCCGCTTCCGCGCGATCGCGAAGCCCATGCGGCCGCTCGATCGATTGCCGAGAAAGCGCACCGGATCCAGATCCTCGAGCGTCGGTCCGGCGGTGACGAGCACGCGTCTGCCCGCGAGGCTCGCCTGTGCACTGCAGCAATCCGCTCGACGGCCTCGACGATCGCCTCCGGCTCGGCGAGCCGGCCCTTGCCGACCCAGCCGCACGCGAGGTAGCCATCGCCCGGATCGACGAACCGCACGCCGCGGCGCGGCCAGCGTCGCGACGTTCGCCACCACCGCCGGGTGCTCCCACATGTTGGTGTTCATCGCCGGCGCCATCAGGACGGGCGCCGTGCGTCGCGAGGTACAGCGCCGACAGGAAATCGTCGGCGATGCCGTTCGCGAACTTGCCGATGATGTTGGCGGTGGCCGGCGCGACCAGCAGCAGGTCCAGGCTCGACGCGAGCGCGATGTGCTCGATGTCGGCGTTCATGCCCGGCGCGAACTGCGACGTGATGACCGGCTCGCGCGTGATGGCTTCGAACGTCAGCGGGCCGACGAACCGCCGCGCCGTTCGCGTCATGACCGCCTGCACGCGGTGGCCGCGCTTCTGCAGCAGGCGCGCGACTTCGACGGCCTTGTAGGCGCCGATGCCGCCGCTGACGCCGAGGCCGACGAACGCCATCGGCGGCCTACTTGGTCTCGGCGGCGGTCGAGTCGGCGCGTTCGCACGGCGCCGGCGACCACTTCCTGCAGCGCGCGCCGCGCCGGCTTCAGCGATCCCTCGACCTTCGGCAGGCAGCCCTGCAGCAGCTGGCGCGCGCGCGCCGCCGCGATCGTCACGAACTCGAACGAATTCTCCGGCCGCACGATGGTCTTCGATCGTTCGGTCATTTCCTCCTCTCCTTGAATCGCTCCGACGAGGTCGTTCGCGATGCGCCGAACGTGCCGGCGATCGGTCGATCATCGTCTGCCGCCGGCCCGCCGCGCGCTCGGCCGTCACGATGGCGCACAACTCGCCCACGCAGCGCGTCGAAGCTCGTCGTTGATCACCACGTAGTCGTATTCGTCGACCGCCGACACTTCCGCCCGGGCCGTCGCCAGCCGCCGCCGGATGGCGGCTTCCTCGTCCTGGCACCGGCCGCGCAGCCGGGACTCGAGCACCTCGAACGACGGCGGCAGCAGGAAGATGCCGACGGCCTCGCGCACCCGGCCTCGCACCTGCCGGGCGCCCTGCACGTCGATCACCAGCACGACGTCGAGTCCGGCCGCCAGCAGCGCCTCGGTTTCCTGCCGGCCGGTGCCATACAGGTTCCCGAAGACATCGGCCCATTCCAGGAACCCGTCGCTGCCGGACCATGGCCTCGAAGGCCGCCCGATCCACAAAATTATAGTCGACTCCGTCCGGCTCGCCCGACCGCGGCGGCTCGCGACGTGTAGGAGCGCGATCGCACGAGCCCCGGGCACACCTCGACCAGCCGTTCGACGACCGTGGTCTTGCCGGTGCCGGACGGCGCGGAAATCACGATCAGCAGGCCTCGCTGCGCCGGCGTTACTCGACATTCTGCACCTGCTCCCGCAGCCGCTCGAGCTCGGCCTTGGCGGCGATCACGGTTTCGGTCGCCGCGCGGCCCCTCGGCCTTCGATCCGATGGTGTTGATCTCGCGGTTCATCTCCTGCAGCAGGAAATCCAGCTTGCGGCCGCAGGGCTCTCGGCCCCCGCGAGCGCCGTGCCAGTGCTCGATGTGGCCGCGCATGCGCACGATTTCCTCGTCGACGTCCGACCGCGCCACGAAGCGCACGACCTCCTGCGCGAGCGCCGCCGGATCGCCCGCCAGGTCGGCCGGCAGCGCGGCGAGCCGCTCGCGCAGCCGCGTGCCGAGTCGCTCCTGCCCGGCGCGCGCCAGCCGCTCGAGGTCGTCCACGAACGCCGCAATCGTCGCCGAGCCGCGCGTCGAGATCGGCCTCGAGAAACCGTCCTTCGGTCTCGCGCATCACGACCAGCGCGTCGATCGGCGTCGCAACCACTGACTCGACCAGCGCCGCCAGCGTTCTCCGACACGCCCGCGGCGCCCGGCTCGGTCTTCGGTCCGGATCTCCAGCACCTGCGGAATGCGCAGCAGGTCCGACACGGTCAGCGCCCCGGTCACGAGTCCACGCGCGCGCGCGGCCTCGACGACCTGCGGCCACGCTGCTCGAGCAGCGCTTCGTCGAGCACGACTTCTCGGCGGGCGGCGCCGTGCGCTCGACGAACAGCGACACTTCCACGCGGCCGCGCGTCAAGCTTCTGCTGCAGCACGGCCGCGCATGCGCGCTTCGATCGACGCCAAGGCCTGCGGCGCCTTGAGCTGCATGTCCAGGAACCGGTGGTTCACCGACTTCACCGTGACGCTGACCTTGTCGCCGGCGTCCTCGCGGCTGACCGACGCGAATCCCGTCATCGAACGAATCACGCGCGCTCCTCCGCGCCGACTTCGCTCCGTGCGCCTCGCGCTCGTCGAACGCCTGCAGGGCGTACAGCTTCGCGTACACGCCACCCGGCCGTGCCAACCAGCTCGTCGTGCGTGCCGATCTCGGCGACCGGCCCTTCTCCAGCGCGACGATCAGATCCGCGCGCCGCACGGTCGACAGTCGGTGCGCGATCACGAACGTCGTCCGGTTCTGCATCAGATTCGCCAGCGCGTCCTGCACCAGCAACTCGGACTCGGCGTCCAGCGCCGACGTCGCTTCGTCGAGCACCAGCAGCGGGCAGTCCTTCAGGATCGCGCGCGCGATCGCCAGCCGCTGCCGCTGGCCGCCCGACAGCCGCTGACCGCGCTCGCCAATGCGGGCATCATAGCCGTCCGGCAGCTGCGCGATGAACTCGTCGGCGTGCGCGGCCCGCGCGGCGGCCTCGACTCTGCGCGCGGGTCGCGCTCGGCACGCCGTACGCGATGTTCGCGGCAATCGTGTCGTCGAACAGCACGGTCTCCTGCGTCACGAGCGCCGTCTGGTCGCGCAGCGACTTCAGCGACACGCTCGCGGATGTCGACGCCATCGACGAGAATCGCGCCCTCGGTCACGTCGTAGAACCGCGGAATCAGGTTGACGAGCGTCGTCTTGCCGGCGCCGCTCAGGCCCGACGATCGCCGCGATCTGCCCGGCGCGCACGGAGAAACGACACGTGCCGCAGGATGAACCGACCCGGCTCGTCGTCGTACGCGAAGCCCACGTCGCGAAACTCGACGCCCGAGCGGAGCGGCGCGAGCGCCGGCGCGCCCGGCGCGCTCCTTGACTTCGCTGTGCGTATCGAGCAGCTCGAAGATGCGCTGCGCCGCCGCGATCGCCTGCTGCATCGACGCGTTCACGCGGCTCAGCTTCTTGATCGGCGTGTACATCATGAACGCCGCGGTCAGGAACGCCGAGAACTCGCCCGGCGTGAGCGTTCGGCCCTCTGCCGATGCGGCTCGCGCCGTACCAGAGCGCCGCGACCGGCGCGAGACCGCCGATGAACTCCATCATCGGCGGCAGCGCCGACAGCGCGCTCGTGATCTTCATGTTCGTGCGATAGAGCTGCTGCGTCGCCCGCCGAACCGCTCGGCCTCGCGCCCCTCGGCGCCGAACGCCTTCACGATGCGATGACCGGCGAGGCCCTCGGTGGCGATGTGCGTCACCTGCTCGAGTCTGCTCCTGACCGCGCCGCGACATGTCGCCGGACGCGCTGTCCGAGCCGCACGAGCGGATACACGATGAGCGGCGCGGCCGTCAGTACAGACCAGCGCCAGCTGCCAGTCGTAATAGAACATCATGCCGGCGAAGCCGACGACCGCCAGCGACTCGCGAATGAGATCCGCGAGCGTGTCCGAGACGACGCTCTGCACCTGATTGACGTCGTTCGTGATGCGCGAGACGAGCTGACCGGACGTCCGCCGCGAAAAGAACGCCGCCGACTGGTCGAGCGTGTGCCGGAACAGCCGATTGCGAAGATCGCGCACGACTCGCTGGCCGACGTCGGCCATCAGGAAACCGGAGACGTAGCCGCCGATGCCCTTCGCGAGATACGTCACGCAGGATGAGCAGCGGCGACCGGCCGAAGATTGCTCGACGCCGTGCAGCACATCGTCGAAGATGAGCTTGACTGATCGCGGCGAGGCCCGCCGAGCCGGCGGCGTAGACCACCATCGCCACGAGCGCGAGCGATAATGCGGCCCCGATAGGGCCGGGCGTAGTGAAGAAGGCGTTTGAACTCGTTCACTCGGTGAACCGGTACTTCAACAGGACCCAGAGCGCGACGACGCCGTCGCGCCACGTGATCTTCTTGCCGTCCTCGTACCCGCGACCGTCGTACGTGATCGGCACTTCGTAGACGCGATAGCCGCGTTTGAAGATCTTGGCGGTCATCTCCGGCTCGATGCCGAAGCCGTTCGAATGGAGCTTGAACGATCGCAGCACCTCGGTCCGCATGACCTTATAGCAGGTCTCCATGTCCGTGAGCATGGTGTTGTAGAGCACGTTGGTGACGAGCGTCAGCAGCCGATTGCCGGCGTAGTGCGTGAACAGGAACACGCGATGGCGGCCGAGAAAGCGCGAGCCGTACACCACGTCCGCGCGCCCATCGCGGATGAGCGAAATCAGGTCCGGCAGCTCCTCCGGCGAGTACTCGAGGTCGGCGTCCTGAATCGCGACGAGCTCGCCAGTGACATCCTCGAATCCGCGTCGCAGCGCCGCGCCCTTGCCGGCGTTCTGCGGCTGCAGGATCAGCTTGAAGCCAAGGCGCGCCGCAAGCTCCGTCAGAATCTCGCGGCTGCCGTCCGTCGAGGCATCGTCGACGACGATGAGCTCGACGCGAACAGGAATCGCGAGGACGCGCTCGCACGATTTCCTCAATCGTCTCGCGCTCGTTGAATACGGGCATGACGACCGACAACAACGGATCGGTGAGCACGCCCTTAAGTCGAGACATGGTGTGATGTCAGTGGCGGTAGCCGCCGGAGGCCCGCGTGTGCCAGTGCCACGCCGTCCGCACGATGTCGTCGAGGTCGGCGAGCCGCGGGGTCCAGCCGAGTTCGGCGCGGGCGCGCGCGTTCGACGCGACGAGCCGCGCCGGATCGCCCGGGCGGCGCGGCCCGACGCGTGTGCGGCACCGGCGTGCCGCCGACCCGCGCCGACCGTTTCGATCACCTGCTTCACCGACATGCCGTCGCCGTTGCCGAGGTTGTAGAAGCCGGAGGGCCCGCCCTGCCTCGAGCCGCTTGAGCGACGCGACGTGCGCGTCCGCCAGATCGGAGACGTGCACGTAGTCGCGCACGCAGGTGCCGTCGGGCGTGTCGTAGTCGCTCGCCAAAGACCGTCAGCGCCCGACCGCCGCGCGCGGCGTCGATCGCCAGCGGAATCAGGTGCTCTTCCGGATCGATGGTCTTCGCCGATGAGTCCGTCCGGATCCGCGCCGGCGGCATTGAAGTATCGCAGCGCGATCGACTTGATCCCGCGTGGCCCGCTCGAGGTGCGGCAGCGCGCGTTCAACGGCCAGCTTCGATCTCGCCGTAGGGGTTGATCGGCCGCTGCGGATGCGTCTCGTCGATCGGCCTGTCGTGCGGCTCGCCGAACGTCGCAGCGGTCGACGAAAACACGAAGCGTTTCACGCCGGCTCGGCCATCGCCTCGAGCACGCTCAGCGTGCCGCCGACGTTCGTCCGGTAGTATTGAAGCGGCTCGCGGACGGACTCGCCCACCAGGAGCCGGGCCGCGAAGTGCATCACCGCGCTGGCTCCGCTCGAGCGCAGCGTCTGCCGCACGAGGTCGCCGTTCAGAATGTCGCCCACGACCAGAGAGATGGACCGAGCGGGGAACGCAGCCGCGCATGCGGTCGACCGCCTCGCAGTGCCCTGCCGACAGGTCGTCGTAGACGACGACGTCGTAGCCCGCCTCGCGCCAGTGCCTTGACGGCGTGACTGCCGACATAGCCGGCGCCACCCGTGACGAGAACGACGCTCACGGGCGGCCGATCGACGAGTAGGTGAAACCGAGCGCCCGCAACCTGCTTCGGATCGTAGAGGTTGCGGCCGTCAAAGATCACGGGCTCCTTCATCGTCCGCTTGACGTTGTTGAAGTCCGGTTCGCGGAATTCATTCCACTCGGTCACCACGAGCAGTGCGTCGGCGTCCTTTAGCGGCGTCATACGCATTCCGCGCGTAGTAGATCTTCCTCCGGAAGATCGTCTCCGGCCACGCGACGCGCTTCCGGATCGAACGCGCGGACCTTGCCGCCACGCGCCAGGATGCCGTTGATGATCGGAATCGCCGGCGCCTCGCGCATGTCGTCGGTCCGCGGCTTGAACGCAAGGCCCCAGACCGCAATCGTCTTGCCCCGCAGGGATCTTACCGAAGCGCTTATCGAGCTTGCCGAGCAGCCGGAGCTTCTGCGATTCGTTGACCGCTTCGACGGCTTCGAGAATCCGGAACCGGTATTTCTTGTCCGCCGAAAACTTGACGATGGCCTTGACGTCCTTCGGGAAGCAGCTTCCACCGTAGCCGATGCCGGGAAACAGGAACGCCGGCCCGATGCGGCGATCCGAGCCGATGGCCTGGCGCACCTTGTCGGCATCCGCGCCGAACTGCTCGCACACGTTGGCGATCTCGTTCATGAACGAGATGCGCGTGGCCAGCATGGCGTTCGCGGCGTACTTGCACAGCTCGGCGCTGGTCGTGTCCATCACCATGATGGGCGCGCCCGTCCGCGTGAACGGACGGTACAGGTCGCGTCATGATCGTGGCCGCCCGCTCGTCGTTCGCGCCGATGACGACGCGATCGGGCTTCAGGAAATCCTCGACGGCCGCGCCCTGCTTCAGGAATTCCGGATTGCTGACGACGCTGAACGGATGCGTCGTCTCTTTCGCGATGACCGCGCGAACGCGTTCGGCGGTGCCGGCCGGAACGGTGCTCTTGTCGACGACGACCTTGTAGCCGTTCATCGCCCGGCCAATCTCGCGGGCGACGGCCGAGCACGTGCCGGAGATCTGCCGAGCCGTCCTCGCCCGTCGGCGTGCCGACCGCGATGAACACCACATCGGCCCGTCTCACGGACTCGGGCAGGTCGGTCGTGAATGTCAGCCGCTTTTCGTGCCGAGTTGCGGCGGACGAGCTCTTCGAGGCCGGGCTCATAGAATGGGAATGCTTCCGGTTGAGTCCGCGAATCTTCGCGGCGTCCTTGTCGACGCAGACGACGTCGTTGCCGGTTTCCGCAAAGCAGGCCCCGACCACCAGTCCGACGTACCCAGTTCCGATCGACGGCAATCCTCATGAACGTCCTCGTCCCCGAAAAAACTCCTCACAGTAGCACGCGACCAAAAAAGCTGTCAACCAATTGAAGCATAAGGAGTTGCGGCACGCGTGCGGGGCGAATCTCACGCGTGATAGCATCCGGCGGGTTTCGCCCGTGCGGATTCTGCTCGACTATCGGCCGGCGCTTCGCCAGCGGACAGGTGTCGGCGAATACGTGCACGAACTGGCCGGCGGCGGCACTGTCCGACGCTCACCGGCGACGATGAGACTCGTGCTGTTCTCGGCGTCCTGGAAGGATCGCCTCGACCCTTCGGTGCGTCGCCGGGCGCGACGATCGATCGACCGGCAGATTCCGGTCCGCGCGCTCAATTTCGCCTGGCACCGGCTCGGCTGGCCGTCGGCCGAACGTCTCGCCGGCGCACGCGTTCGACGTCGTGCAGTCGTTCCATCCGCTGCTGATTCCCGCGCGCCGCGCCGCGCAGGTGGTCACGATTCACGATCTCGACTTTCTCGATCATCCCGAGCACGCACGCGCCGAGATTCGGCGCGACTACCCGGCGCTCGCGGCGCAGCCACGCGCGCCGGGCCGATCACGTCGTCGTCAACTCCAAACGACGGCCGCGGATGTGCAGCAAGCGGTTCGGTGTTCCGACCGAGCGCATCACCGTGTGCTATCCCGGCGCGCCGGCGTGGCGCGCGCGACCGGCGGAACCGCCCGACGGCTATCTGCTCTTTCTCGGCGCGCTCGAACCGCGCAAGAACCTGGGCGTCCTGCTCGACGCATACGAACGGCTGATTCATCAGATGCCCGACGCACCGCCGCTCGTGCTTGCCGGGCAAGACCGGCGCCGATTCCAAACTGATCATCGCGCGCGTCGCTGATCGACCGCTCGCGGGTCGCGTGGAATTTCCCGGCTACATCGCCGCCGGGGAACGCGAAGCGCTGTTCAGCGCGCGCGATCGCGTTCGTCATGCCGTCGCACACCGAAGGATTCGGCATGCCGGTGCTCGAGGCGATGAACGTCGGCGTGCCGGTGATTGCCGCCGATCGCGGCGCCCTGCCGGAGGTTGCCGGCTCCGCGGCGCACTTCTTCGAGCCGGATGACGTCCGAGGGACTCGACACGGTTGCTCCGGCCGTGCTCACCGAGTCCGGCGCGCCGGGCCGAGATGCGCGAACGCGGACTGGCAAGCCGCTCGCGATTCAACTGGCGCGCGTCGGCCGCGACGCTCCGCGATGCCTGGCCGAGCCATTGAGGCCAACCGGGACGGCCGGGCGACGCGTTCGCCAGAAACTTCCATCAAGCGGCCGTTGCGAATTGCCGTCGACGGCCGCGAGCTGGTCGGCAAGCCCACGGGCGTCGGCCGCTATCTGCGTGAAGTTCTGCGGCAGTGGCGCCACGGCTCCGCACCATTCCGATGGTCGTCACCGCCGACCCACGGCCGACCTCCAGGCGCTCGGCGCCGCGCTTTCGAATGGTGGCCCGAGACGCGGGACAATCGGCGGCACGCGGTGGGAACAGGCCCGCCTGCCGCGCGCGCTGGCGAAGAGCGCCCCGACGTGTTCTTTGCACCGGCGTACACGGCACCACTGCGACTGCCGTGCCCGATCGTCGTCGTCATCCACGACGTGTCGTTCTTCGCGCATCCCGAGTGGTTCGGCCGCCGTGAGGGCTGGCGCCGCCGGTGGCTGACGCGCGCCGCCGCGCGGCACGCTCACACGGTGGTGACGGTCTCGGAGTTCTCGCGTCGGAGATCGAGCCGGTACCTGCGAGTGCCGCCGGAACCGTATCGTGCTCGCGCCACCAGGCGCGCCGCCGATCTCACCTGCGCGCGAGGCCACCACGCCCACCGGTCGTCTTGTACGTCGGGTCACTCTTCAATCGTCGTCGCATCGACGAGTTGATGGAGGCATTCGCCAGACCGCGGCGACAGTCCCTGACGCGCGCCTCGTCATGGTTGGCGACAACCGGACGTCGCCGCGATTCGATCCGCGCGCAATTCGCGGCTGACGCCGGCGTCGCGGATCGGGTCGAGTGGCGGGAGTATGTCGAGGACGCGGAACTGACGCTCTGTACTCGACCGCGCGCGCATTCGCCTTCCTTTCCGACTACGAAGGATTCGGCATTACGCCGCTCGAGGCCCTGGCTCACGGCGTCCCGTCCGTTGTGCTCGACACGCCCGTCAGCCGCGAGATCTACGGCGACGCCGCCGTCGCGTGCCGCTCGACCCACGGTCGAATCCATCAGCGCCATCGTCCGGCTCTGCTGACCGATGCATCCGCGCGGCGCGATCGTAGCGGCCGGCGACGCTCGCTTGCGGGCCATTCGTGGTCGTCGCCGGCGTCCACGGTCAAAGCGCTCGAGGAGGCCGCACAGTGAGCGCCGTCGTCGAGATCATCATCGTCAACTCACAACACGCGCGCCGAGCTCGACGCGTGTCTGTGTCACTTCACGACGCCTGGCCCGCCTGCGTCTCCCGGATCGTCGTCGTGGACAACGCTTCCAGCGACGGCAGCGTCGAGATGGTCCGGACGCGCTGGCCGGACGTCAACCTCGCTGCCCCTCGGTACGCAACGCCGGCTTCGGCGCGGCGAACAATCGTCGCGTTACGCCAGAGTCAGTCGCCCTACGTGCTCCTGCTGAACAGCGACACCGTCGTTCCGGCGGGCGCCATCGACGGGCTGCGTGCTCGCTGCTGGCTCGCGGAGCCGTCGCCGCGGGACCGCGGCTCGTCGATGGCGCCGGCCGGCCGGAGGTCTCGTTCGGCGCGATGCTGACACCCTGGACCGAGCTGGTGCAGCGCGCGTCGCGTCGCGGCGCGAGCCGCCACCGGAGCAGCTCCGAATCCTATGTCGGCGGCTCGCGGACGAGCGCTTCGTGGACTGGGTGTCCGGCGCGTGCCTGCTTGTCGATCGGCACCGGGTGGCCGAGCGCGGCTTCTTCGACGAACGCTACTTTCTGTACGAGGAAGACGTCGATCTCTGCGCGGCCTTCGCGGCAGCGAGGTCATCACGATGCTGTTCACGCCCGCGGACCACGTCGTGCACCTCCGCGGGCCGGTCGACGAGACCGGCGCGGCGCCGGGCCGACCATCGCACTACGACCGCAGCCACGTCGCGTTCTACGAGAAACATGCGCCGGGCTGGGCGCCCTGGCTTCGGTTCTGGCTGCGGCTCCGCGGGCCGGCCCATCCGATAGAATCACGCGCGGAGCCACAGTGCGAGTCGCCATCGACGCCACGAAAGCTGCACGACTACGGCATCGGCACGTACGTCCGCAACCTGCGTCAGCGAACTGGCCCGGCAGGACGATGACGCGGAGTACGTGCTGCTCTGTCCGCCCGCCGACGTCGGACGCCTGAAGCGCTCTGGGCCGCGGTTTCATCCGGTCGTCGAGCGATCCGGCAACTACTCGCGTGCGCGAGCAGATCAGCGTTCCGCTGAACGCTGGCGCGCGCCAGCGTCGACCTGTTCCACGCGCCGCACTACGTCGTGTCTCCGCTCACGACGCGCCGCTTCGTCGTCACGATCCACGACTGCATTCATCTGCGGTTTCCGCAGTACCTGCCGAATCGCGCCGCGCTCTACTACGCGCGCGCGATGATGACGATGGCCGCGCAGGCGGTCGCGGCGCATCCTGACCGTGTCCCAGGCGTCGAAGGACGACATCCTGCACTACCTGGGCGTGCCCGCGGACAAGGTCGAAGTGATTTACAACGCGCTCGACGAGCGTCTGGCGATCGTTCCGACTCCAGAAGACGTCGACCGCGTGCGGCAGCGCTTTCTGCTGACCTCGCCGTTCGTCCTGTACGCCGGCAACATCAAGCCGCACAAGAACGTCGACCGGCTGATCGAGGCGTTCTCGATCATGCGTCGCAGCGGGCATCGAGGACGTCAAGCTGCTCATCATCGGCGACGAGATCTCGAAGTATCCGAACCTGCGGCGGCTGGTCCATCGGCATCAGCTTCATCAGCACGTGCGGTTCCTGGGCTTCGTGCCGGACGCGACGCTGGCCGTGCTCTATCGCCTCGCCGCGGTGTTCGTGTTTCCGTCGCTCTACGAAGGCTTCGGACTGCCGCCGCTCGAGGCGATGGCCTCCGGCACGCCGGTGGTGACGTCGAACGTCTCGTCGCTGCCGGAGGTCGTCGGCGACGCGGCCCTGCTCATCGATCCCGATGGACCCCGGCGCGATCGCCGACGCGATGGCGCGCGTGCTGGCGACCACCGGCCTCCGGGCGGAGCTCGTGCGACGCGGCCTCGAGCGGGTCAAGGCGTTCTCGTGGGAACGCTCGGTGGCGCGCGTGCGGCAGGTCTATGGCGGAGCTCGCCAGGACGCCCGCTCATGTCTGAGCGCCACGCCGGTCCGTGGGCCGGCCGCCGCGTCGTGCTCGTCCACGACTGGCTCACCGGCATGCGAGGCGGCGAGAAGGTCCTCGAAGTCGTCTGCCGGCTGTTTCCGTCGCGCCGACCTCTGCACGCTCGTTCACGACCGCGGGTCGGTCATCCGCGCTGATCGAGTCGACGGCGCATCCGCACGTCCCTCTCCAGCGGCTGCCGCAGTCGACGCGGCGCTACCGGGAGTATCTGCCCGCTCTTTCCGGCGGCCATCGAGCTGTTCGATCTGGACGATGCGGATCTGGTGATTTCGACGAGCCATTGCGCGGCCAAGTCGGTCGTCCGAACCGGCCGGGCACGGCATCTCTGCTACTGCCACTCGCCGATGCGGTACGCGTGGGATCAGTTCGACGCGTATTTCGGGCCGGAGCGCATCGGCCGCGCGCGGAACGCGCTCGCGCGCGCTGGCGCTGGCGTCCGCTGGCGCGGTGGGATCGTTCACACGGCGCACCGGGTCGATCGCTATCTCGCCAACTCGCGCTACGTTGCCGGGCGGATCGCGCGGTACTGATAATCGCGAAGCGACGGTCGCTGCATCCGCCGGTGGACACGGAGTTCTTCACGCCGGATGGGGCGCCACCCGTCGTCATACTTTCTCGTGGTATCAGCCCTCGTGCCCTACAAACGGATCGATGTGGCGGTGGACGCCGCGACCCGGCTCGGCGTGCCGCTGAACGTCGTCGGGTCCGGCCCGGATGACGCGCGACTTCGCGCGCGCGCCGGCCCAACGGTCCAGTTTCTTGGTTCGGTCGAGGGTGACGCGCTCCGCGAGCTGTATCGGCGTGCGCGGGCGCTCCTGCTGCCCGGCGAAGAAGACTTCGGCATCGTGCCGGTCGAAGCGATGGCCTGCGGCCGTCCGGTCATCGCGCTGGGTCGTGGCGGCGCCCCGGAAACCGTGATTCCCGGCGTCACCGGGGTGCTCGTCAGACGAACGCGCGGTCGAGGACGCGTTCGCCGACGCGATGCGGACGTTCGACGCTCGCGTTCGACCCAGCGCGATTCGCGCCCATGCCGAGACGTTCGACGCCGACCGATTCGAGACCGGTTTCGCCGAGCGTCGTGGCCGACACCATCGCCGGACGGCCTGCGCATGCTAAGGCGCTACAACCGGCTGCTCGTCGCCTGCTACGTCGTCGCGGACTCTGTCGCGGCCGCGGCCGCGTTCCTGCTCGCGTACTTCATCCGGTTCGAGACGTGGTTCGTGGAGCTGGTGCCGGTCACGAAGACGCAGCCGCCGTTCTCGCAGTACCTGGTCAGCCTGCCGGTCATCGCGCTGATGGTCCCGCTGGCGTTCCAGATTCAGGGACTGTACCGGCTCCGGCGCGGCCGCACGCGCGTCGACGATTTCTTCGCGGTTCTCGTCGGCAGCATTCTTGCCGTGCTCGCCGGTGTCGCTGATTTCGCTGTACGCCACGGCGTACTAGCCACCCGCCGAGGAGTTCCATCCCGATCTCTCGCGCCGTCTGGCTGCTCTTCCTGCGCCTCACCGTCACGTTCACTTACACGTCGCGCGAGGTCGTGCGCGATCTGCTGCGCCGGCGCTGGCGGGCCGGCATCGGCCTGAAGCACGTGCTGATCGTCGGCGTCCGGCGATCTCGGGCGCATGGTGGCGGACCGCATCCTCGACCACGGCGAGCTCGGCTTCAAGCTCATCGGCTTCGTGGACGATCCGCGGCGACGACCGACGCCATCGGCTATCGCGGCCTGCCGGTGCTCGGCCCCATCGCCGATGCGCCGAACATCTGCCGCAGCGAGCGCGTCGACGACATCTACGTCGCGCTGCCGCTCGACGAACACCTCAAGATGCTCGGCGTCGTGGAATTCGCCAGCCGCGAGTGCCTCAACGTGCACGTCGTTCCGGACCTGCTGCAGTTCATCGCGCTGCGCGCCCGTCTCGAGGATCTCGACGGGCTGCCGCATCATCGGCATCAACGACGTGCCGCTGCGCGGCTTCAACAGCGTCATCAAGCGGCTGGTCGACGTCGCGCTTTCGTCCGTCGTGATTCGTCGTTGGCGCGATCCCGCGGCGATCATCGCGTTCGCTCATCAAGCGCAGCTCGCCTGGCCCGGTCTTCTACACGCAGGAACGGATGGGCCTCGACGGGAAGGCGTTCACGGTCTACAAGTTCCGGTCGATGCCCGTGGACGCCGAGGATGGGAGCGGGCCCGATCTGGGCGCGCGACGACGATCCGCGCGCGACGCGCATCGGCCGCTGGCTGCGCCGGTTCGACGTCGACGAGCTGCCGCAGTTCTGGAACGTGCTTCGCGGCGACATGTCCATCGTCGGACCGCGGCCCGAGCGGCCGTTCTTCGTCGAGCAGTTCAAGCACCGCATCCCGCAGTACATGCTGCGGCACAAGGTGAAGGCCGGCATCACCGGCTGGGCGCAGGTCAACGGGTGGCGCGGCAACACGTCGCTCGAAAAGCGCATCGAGTTCGACCTGTACTACATCGAGAACTGGTCGCTGTCGCTCGATTTCAAGATCATGTGGCTCACCGTGCTGCGTGGCGTGAATCGCGCCTGAGGGCGCCTAGTCGCATGCGAATCGTCATCACCGGCGCCGCCGGATTCATCGGCTCGCATCTCGTCCGAGCGGCTGCTCGACCAGGGACACTCGGTGGTCGGCATCGACAACCTGATCACCGGCGATCTCGCGAACATCGCGCACCTGACCGGACGTGACTTCGTGTTCGTCCGGCACAACGTCACGAACTACATCAACGTGGACGGTCCGGTCGACCGCGTCTTTCACTGGGCCAGTCCCGCGAGTCCCGATCGACTATCTCGAGTGGCCGATTCCCGACGCTGAAGGTCGGCGCGCTCGGCACGCACAACGCGCTCGGGCCTGGCGAAGGCGAAGGGCGCGCGGTTCATGCTGGCCTCCACGTCCGAGGTCTACGGCGATCCGCTCGAGCATCCGCAGAAGGAGATCGTACTGGGGCAACGTGAATCCGATCGGCCCGCGCGGCGTCTACGACGAAGCGAAGCGGTTCGCCGAGGCCATCACGATGGCGTACCACCGCTACCACGGGCTGGACGCGAAGATCGTGCGCATCTTCAACACGTACGGCCCACGCATGCGCGTGCGTGACGGCCGCGCGGTGCCGAACTTCATCGCGCAGGCGCTCAGGAACGAGGACGTGACGATTTTCGGCAGCGGCACGCAGACGCGGAGCTTCTGCTACATCAGCGATCTGGTGCAGCGGCATTATCGCGCTGATGGAATCGGACGTGAACGAGCCGGTCAACATCGGCAATCCGCACGAGATGTCGATCGAGGACATGGCGCAGCTGATCATCAAGATGACCGGATCGACGAGCCGCATCGTCTTCAAGCCGCTGCCGACCGACGATCCGCAGGTGCGCCAGCCCGACATCACGCGCGCGCGAACGCTGCTGGGCTGGGAACCGAAGGTCCGCTCGAAGCAGGGCCTGACGTCGACGATCGACTACTTCAGGCAGAAGATGAAGACTGGCGCATTCTACGCTCACGGACCCTCGGCCGTCGGTCACGCGCCGCATCCTGCGATCAGGTATTCGAAGCGCCGAAACCAGCGTGATCGCCGCGCGACAGGTAGACGCACACGGCGACGAGCGGCAGCGCGGCGGCGATTGTAGTTGGCGTAGAGCGTGACGACGCCCGTGACGACGTAGTCGGCGGTCGCGACCTTGCCGAGCGGCGACGGCTTGAACGTCCGCCGCGCGACGGCCAGATTGAAGATCGCCACGGTCAGCACGATCGCGATGTCGCGGCTGATGACGAGCACGGTCAGCCAGAGCGGAATCCGCGCGACCAGCCCCAGGCCCGGCAGCGTCAGCATCACGAACATCGTGGCGAGCAGCAGCTTGTCCGCCATCGGATCGAGCCACGCGCCGAGCGTGGTCGGCCCGGTGCGGCGCGCGATCAGGCCGTCGAGCGCATCGGTCACGCCCGCGACGGCAAAGATGACGAGCGCCCAGCCGGGCCGGCCGTACAGCATGCAGAGCGCGAACACGGGCACGAGCAGACAGACGCAGCAGCGTCAGCTGATTCGCGGCGGTCAGGACGGACATCGCGACTCAGCGCCTCGCGAGCCGCTCGATCCGCGCGATGGCGGCGAGCACCTCGGTGCCGGTCGGCCGGACGCGTCGGCTGAAGAACCGGCCGGCTCGTCGGCGGACATGGCGCCGGCCGCGACCGCCAGCGCGGCGGATCGATAGAAGAGGTTCGCGGGCGCGACGTCGGCGAACGGTCGGCCGCGCGGCTGCCAGCTGCGCCAGCTCGGCCGCGCTGATCGGCCATCGCCAGGCAATCAGGCGCGCCGAGCCACCTGCGCGAGGTCGCCGCGGCGGACCGGCGCGCCGGCTGAAACGTGTGATTCGTGAAGACACGTCCATGACGCCGGCCTGCGTCACCGAGACGATCCGACGCCGCCGCCCAGTGCGCCTGCGCGCGTCGGTCGTCACGTCGGGCGCCCGCTTCGGCGCGCTGCGAGCAGCGCCTCCGAGCCGCATGCCGATCAGCGCGGCCAGCTGCGCCGCGCGTCACGGTCGTGGCCGTGGCCAGGTCGCGCAGCTCCGGCGGCCCGGCGGCCTTCGGCCGCGCGCCGCGCGCGGCCTCGGCCCTCGGCCGCCACTGTCGGATCGATCGGGCCGCCGCGGCGTACGCCGCCGCGGCCTCCGCGACTCGGCCGCGCGCCTCGAGCACGGCCGCCAGCGCGGCGTGCGCGCTCGGCGTCGTTCGCGTCGAGCTGCAGTGGCCGCGCGCGCGTGCACCTCGGCCTCGTCGAGCTGATCCGCGGCCAGTTCGGTCAGCGGCCAGCTCGCGCAAGAACGCCGCGCTCGACGGCGACAGCGCCAGCGCGCGCGCTGAACAGCGTCCGCCGCCTCGTCGAGGCGGCCGGCCTGCCGCGCCCGCCGTGCCGTGTTCGATCAGCCCCTGCACCTGTCGCAGGCGCAGCAACTCCAGCCGCGTGTCGATCGCGCTTCGCGGATCCGAGCGCGATCAGGCGCTCCAGCGCGGCGATCGCCTCTTCGTCGTCTGCCAGGCCGGCATCCGCCTCCACCAGGCCGCGCCAAGGCCGGCACGTACATTGCATCGCGCGCAAGCGCGGCCGCGGAACCGCGTCGCCGCCGGCTTGAACTGGCGACTCGCCAGCGCCACGAATCCCGAGCGCGTCTCCGCGGGATAGAAGGCTGGCGACAGCCGGAGCGCTTCCGTGTGAACTCGCGGGTGGCGCCACGCAGATCGCCCGCCTGCAGCCGCTGCCAGCCCAGCGCGTGCAGATCGCGAACGGTCCTGCGGCGCGCCGAGCGCGACGGAATATCCGGCGCGGAAAGTCCGGGTAACCATGGCCTGTGGCGCGCTCGCGGCGCGGCGGCGCCGACGCGCAGCCGACCGCCAGCAGCACGGCAAGCACGATCGCGACGACGCGCGGCGCCGGCGTCTCATGCCGGCACCCGGGCCTGCTGGAACCGCGGCATCCAGCGCCTCGGCACGTCGGCCTCCACGGCAATCCGATCGTCATCGTCCGACGTGGCTGACCACACGCGCGTGCCGATACAGATCGGCGAGCAGGCGCCGGTCGCGCTCGCGCGAACCGTCGAGCCTGAACGTGACGCGCTCGGCGTCCATCGACAGCCGTCGCACGATGCGCCGTCGATCACGCGCGATCGCGTCCCGCGCACTGCGTCGCCGAGACGAACAGCGCGTCCGGATGCAGCGCCTGGAGCCGTGCCAGTTCGTCGCGGCTCGACGAGATCGATCTTGTTGAAGACCTCGAGCGTCGGCACCTTGTCGGCGCCCGACTTCGCGCAGCACCGCCTGCACGGCCTCGATGCGCCGCTCGCGATCGTCGGCGGCAGCGTCGATCACGTGCACGAGCAGATCGGCGGCCGTCACTTCTTCGAGCGTCGCGCGAAACGCGGCCACGAGCTGATGCGGCAGCCGATCGATGAATCCGACCGTGTCCGACAGCAGCAATCTGCCGCGCGTCGGGGAGCTTCATCCTGCGCACGAGCGGATCGAGCGTCACGAACAGCGCGTGCGACGCGACGGCATCCGCGCCCGTCAGCGGATTGAACAGCGTCGTCTTGCCGGCGTTCGTGTAGCCGACCAGCGCGACCGTCGGCACGTCGGTGCGCTTCCGGCGCGCCCGCAGGTAGCCGCGCCGCGTGCCGACGTCGGCGATCTCGGACTTGAGCACCGAAATGCGATGGCGAATCCGCCGCCGATCCGTTTCGAGTTTCGTTTCACCAGGTCCGCGCGTGCCGATGCCGCCGCCGAGCCGCGACAGCGCCTCGCTCGATCCGGCCAGCCGCGGCAGCATGTACTGCAGCTGCGCGAGCTCGACCTGCAGCTGGCCTTCGTGCGTGCGCGCGCGCCTGGCAAAGATGTCGAGGATCAGCTCGGTGCGATCGATGACGCGCCGGCCGCACGCCTTCTCGAGGTTGCGCGCCTGCCCCGGCGTCAGCTCGTTGTCGACGATGATGAGGTTCGCGCCGGCCTCGTCGCAGGCGCGCGCGACCTGCTCGACCTTGCCCGCGCCGATGAGCGTGGCGGATCGGCGCCGGCGCGCTCCTGCACGACGCGCAGCACGACGCTCGGCGCCCGCGGCCTCGGCGAGGCCCGCCAGTTCGTCGAGTTGTAGTTCCGGATCGACCGATCGAGACCGCCGTGTCACCAGGCCAACGAGCGCCGCGCGTTCGACCGGCGGCTGGTTGGAGACCGCGCCGCGTGGTTTCATCGTTCGCAGCGAGTGTAGCACGCGCTCCCACGCGATCGCGCCCTCGCGCACGAGCACCGGCGCGACGCTCGCGCGCATCGACGATCGTCGACGGCGCGCCGCCGGCGCGTGTCGCCGCCGTCGATGACGAGCACGCGATCGTCGGTCGATCCCGGCGAGGTCGCGCCGACACGCTGCGCCGGCGGCTCGCCGCTGCGATTCGCGCTCGTCGCGGTGATCGGCCTGCCCCACGCCGCACGCCAGCGCGCGCGCCACCGGATGATCGGGCACGCGAATCGCGACGGTCCGGCGGCCCGCATGAACGGCCGGCACCACGGACGCCGGCGCGTCGCAGATCAGCGACAACGGCCCGGGCCAGAACTCGATCCGCCAGCCGTCGCGCGCCTGCGCTCAGCCCGCACCACGCTTCGACCTGCGCGCGGGACGCCGCGATCAGAGGAAGCGCCGCTGACGGCCTCGCGGCCCTTCAACGCGAACAACGCCTCCGACTGCGCGTCTCCGACGTCGGATCGACCGCCAGTCCGTAGAGCGTGTCCGTCGGAAACGCGCACGATGCTTCCCTGTCGCGCAGCCACTCGACGGCCGGCGCCAGATCGGCCTCCGCCGCACGTCGCGCGGATCCACTCAACGCGCAGCACGGCTCATCCCCCGCCGCACGACCCACGCGAGCACCGCCAGCCCCGCGGCGTCGGCCACGAAAACCGCGCGCATGCTCTGCGCGCCGAGCAGCCCGCCACGACCGGACTGACCGCCAGGCCACCAGATACGCCGACGTGAGATAGCCGAACGCGACGCCGCGCTGACTCGACCGGCAACGTGCTGCGACGCCGCCGTGTAGTGCACGTGGTCGCGACGCCGATCGCGAAACCGAACACGGCGGCGACCGCCAGCAAGCACCGGTCCACGGCGCCGACGCGCCGAAGACCAAGCGTCGCGCACGCCGCAACGCGGCCATCACGGGCACGACGCCAGCCGGCCGGCGCTGCGCCGCAGGATCCGGACTCGCCTGATTGCCGACCGCGGCGGCCGCGGCGGTGGTCGTGAACAGAACGCCGGCCAGAAACGGCACGCGATGCGGCGCCGAAACCGATCTCGCGCAGGTACAGCGGCAGAATCGGACCGAGGCTGCGATCGACGAGCTGCAGGCCGAAGACCGTGCCCATGAACAGCAGAAAGTGCGGCACAGCCGCGAGCGTCGCGAACGTCGCGTTCGCGGCGCCGCCGGTCCGTCGGCGCGCCGGCCGCCGCGCGCGATCCTCGCGATAGCCGACGATGACGAGCAGGAATGCCAGCGAGGTAGACGCCGGCCGACACGAGAAACGACTGCCGGATGCCCACGGCCTGCGCGAGTGCCGCCGCCAATCACCGGACCGAGCGCCGGCCCGAGCCGCTGCGCCGTCTGCACCCAGCCGATCGCGGTCGCCATCTGTTCCGGCGGCGCCGACTCGGCGGCCATCGTGAGCGCGATCGGTCCGTAGCCGGCGAAGAGTCCCTGAATCGCGCGCAGCGACGAACACCTGCCACGGCGCCGTGCACGAACGCCAGCAGCGCCATGATGATGACGAAGCTGCCGAGCGATCGCGCCACCATCATCTTGCGGCCGAACCGATCGGCCAGCCGCGCCCAGACGGCGCCATCGCCGCCGTGATCGCCGGCGTCACGCCGAGGCTGACGCCGGACCAGACCGCGACCGTCGCCGGATCCTTCACGCCGAGCTGCTCGAAGTACAGCGGCAGAAACGGCATCACCAGCGTGAAGCCGGTGAAGCCGATGAAGGTGGCGTCGGTGACCGCCGCCTGATTGCGCCGCCAGTCGTGCAGCGTCACCGAACCTGACTAGAACCGGATCCGGAGGTCGTCATCCGTTCGACGGACGTGGATGGTGTCGATGAAGCGAATCAGATGCGGCGCGCTCTGCATGACGATCGAACTGGTGCGGATGCCGTGGCCGAAGAACCGCACGCCGCGCATCAGCGCGCCGTCGGTCACGCCGGTCGCGACGAACGTCACCGTGTCACCGGACGCGAGCTCGCCCGACGGAGTAGATGCGCTTGAAATCCGTGATGCCCATCGCGCGGCAGCGTTCCTCGTGCTCGGGCTTGGACACGACGAGCCGGGCGTAGATTTCGCCGCCGAGGCACCGCATCGCCGCCGCCGTCAGGACGCCTTCGGGCGCGCCGCCCGTGCCCATCACCGCGTGCACGCCCGATCCATCCACCGCGGCCGCGATGCCGGCGGACAGATCGCCGTCGCCGATCAGCCGGATGCGCGCGCCGGCGGCGCGGATGTCCGCGATCAGCTTCTCGTGCCGCGGCCGCTCCAGCACCATCACGACCAGGTCCTCGATCTTGCGATCGAGCGACTTGGCGATCGACTTCAGATTCTGCTTCACCGGCCGATCGAGGCTCACCGAGTGCTTCGCGCGCGGGCCGACGACCAGCTTCTCCATGTAGAGATCGGGCGCGTGCAGCAGGCCGCCGCGATTCGACGCCGCGAGCACCGCGATCGCGTTCGCCGCGCCGGTCGCGCAGAGGTTGGTGCCTTCGAGCGGATCGACGGCGATGTCGACCTGCGGCAGGCCCTTGACGCCCTTCGCGCCGCGGCCGACGCGCTCGCCGATGTAGAGCATCGGCGCTTCGTCGCGCTCGCCTTCGCCGATCACGATCGTGCCGTCGATGCGCACATCGTCGAGCGTCCGCCGCATCGCTTCGACCGCGGCCTGATCCGAGCCCTCGCGATCGCCCTGCCCCATCGTGTGGGCGCAGGCGATCGCCGCCTGCTCGACAACGCGCAGCAGTTCGAGCGAGAGGTCGACGTTCGCGTTCGCGGGCTTCGGCGCTCTTTGCCATCGGTCGCTCCTCGAGCTCAGCCGCACGCGCTGAAGCTCGACCGGATCGCCGACCGACGACGCCGAGCTGCTCGGCGGCGCTGGCGGCGTGCGCGGAACACTCGAGGTGATCGGTGCTGCCGAACAGCGCGCCGATTTCGCCCGGCGCGATATCGGCGTAGGTCGACACGATGCGGGCGATCGATCGTCTGGCCGCTCACGGTCAGCTGCAGGCCGGCCTGGTCCGCCGGCCAGCTTCTCGTACGATCGGCGATCGAGGTTCGTGACGACGTTGCCGAAGCGATCGACGCGAATCACGACGCCCGCGCAGCACGTCCGTTCGTCGACACGGGCAGCGGCAGGTCGAGCAGGTGATAGTCGGTGACCGGCCGGCCGAACGCCTCGAGGTGGATGCCCTTGGCGAGCAACGCCGCGGCCGGCGCGAACCGGTCGCGCCCTTCGAACGTCCGGCTCACCGTCGGCCGCGCGTAGCGGCGCTCGCGTCAGTTCGACGACTCGCTTCGGCGGCGCTTCCTGGAAGACGGCGGTCAGCACGCCGTTGTCCGGCGCGACGAACTTGCGATCGCCCGACCTCGGCCGCGAGTGCCGCGCCGCGTCGTGCCGACACCGGGATCGACGACGACCAGGAAGATCGTGCCGGCCGGAAAGTACTTGTACGTCGCCGCCAGTTCCTGCGCGGCAAAGGCGATGTCGTGCGGCGGCAGGTCGTGCGAGATGTCGACCAGCGTCACGTCGGGGCAAATGCCCAGAATGACGCCCTTCATGACGCCGGCGTAGTGATCGCGCGTGCCGAAATCGGTGAGGAGGGCGATGATCGGCCGGGCCATGACGGACGGGGTAGTTTACCCCGGTCGCGTCTCGCAGCGATCAGGCCTTCCGGAAGAAGGATCTCGCGGCGTTGGCTCTTGAGCAGCACGGATTCCACGATCGTCAGTGCCCGCAGAACATCGTCGCAAGGTCCCGCGTCTGCGAGACGGCTGCGTTCACGGGCGCGGCACGGCTCGCAGCGGCATGTCATCGAGCGTCGTCGCGACTTGCACGACGAACCGGGTGCGGTACGTCGAGTTCGCCCGCCGTCGTGCCGAAGAACCCGTGCAGCACGCCCCTGGGCCGCAAGCACGCTCGCGCAGGCAACGCGGCCAGCGCCTCGCGCCGTCGCGCCGATCGAGATAGTCGAACACGTCCCAGCACAGCACGCCGTCGAACCGGCGAGGTCACGTCGCGCTCACGCGCGCCATCAGCGACATCGCGCAGCGCTCATCCGCAGTGCGTCCGGCCGCGGGCGCGTCGATGACTTCGTGGAAGATCTTCGATCAGCATCTTGCACGCCAGCCGTTCGCCGAAGAACGACACGTTGGCGCCGACGACGGGACCGAGATCGAGCAGGACCGGCGACGGACGACGTGCGACAGCGCGGCGAGGAAGCTCGGCAGGCACGACGACTGCAGACTCGACAGCGGTGCGCGGAGCGGCCGCTCCGGCGCCGAGTGCTCTGCCGGCTGCCGCGCACCCCAGCTGAACAGCCCGCCACGCGCCGCGACTCCTAGCCGTCTGGCGCGGGGCTTACCGCCGCGACGCCGAGCTGGCGCCGGCACGCGGCCGTAGGCTGCGGGCATCGGCGCCGGCGCGACGACGCCGACGGCGCGGCTTGACCTCGGCCGGCTTGTCGCCGCCCTTGCCGCCTGCTGCATGTCGATGCTGCCGCGGAAGTGCGCACCGTCGGCAATCGCCACGCGCGGCGACGACAGGTCGCCTTCGACCGAGCCCTTGTCGCGAATGTCGATGCGCTCGCTCGCGCTGATGTTGCCGTGCACCTGCCCTTCGACCACGACGGTCTTGGCGAACACCTGCGCCTTGATCTTGGCGTTCGGCCCGATGGTCAGCAGATTCTGGCGGAGCTCGATCTTGCCTTCGACCTGTCCTTCGATCGTCAGATCTTCGCTGCCGCTCAACTCACCTTTGATGATGACGCTCTTTCCAATGTTCACGGCGGCCTTCTCCTGTCGATCGGGTTGCACGGGCGCGGCACGGTGGGTGGCTGGACTGGTGAACCAGCGGCGGCTGGCGCCGGCGGCGGACTGGCCGGTTGAGACGGCCGGACAGGTTCTTCACGTTTCCACATGTTGTAACTCCAGACTGCAATACGGACTCGATGAGGTGCTCGGACAGACTCCTGCCTAACCTATCGGCCGATCAATGGCTACTCCAGTCAGGCCTCGCGACCCCCGGAATGCAGCAGTGAGCCCGGTGCTACGATGGTCGAGAACCGTGCGGATTTATCTCGACTATAACGCCACGTCCCCGCTCGCGGCCGCAGTGGTTGAGGCCGTGGCCGCGCGCCATGCGCGACGACTTCGGCAATCCGTCGTCGGTCCACGCCTTCGGCCAGCGGGCCAAGGCCGCCCTCGACCAGGCGCGGGCGAAGTGGCGGCCCTCATTGAGGCCGACCCGGCGGAGGTCGTCTTCACGTCGGGCGGGACGGAGTCCGACAATCTCGCGATTCGCGGCGCTTCGAGGCGCTGGCCGCCAGCCGGCCGCCGCCGGATCGTGACGACCGGCATCGAGCACGAGGCGGTCCTGCAACACCGTCCAGGCCCTGCGCTGCCGCGGCGCCGAGGTCGTGACCGTTCCGGCCACGGCGCAGACGGCATCGTCGATCCGGCGGCCGTCGGTGGCCGAGCATGTCAACGAGCGACACCGCGCTCGTCTCCGTGATGCTGGCCAACAACGAAGTCGGCACCATCCAGCCGGTCGGCGGAGATCGCGGCGGCCTGCAGGGCGCACGGCGCGCTGCTGCCACACCGACGCGGTCCAGGCGGCCGGCAAGATTCCGTCTCGGTCCGAACGCTCGGCGTGCGACCTGCTGTCGCATGTCTGCGCACAAGTTCAGCGGACCCAAGGGCGTCGGCGCGCTCTGGATTCGGCGCGGCGTGCGGCTGACGTCCCAGGCGACCGGCGGCCGGCAGGAGCGAAACCGCCGCGCCGGTACCGAGAATGTGCCGGCCATCGTCGGCATGGGCGTCGCGGCAGCGCTGGCCGCGAGAGGCGCCTCGCCGCACTCGCAGCGTCGATCGCCGCGCTGCGCGATCGACTCGAGACCGGCGATCCTCGCGACGTGCCGGGCACGGTCGTGAACGGCGACGGCGCGCCAGCGCGTGCCCAACACGACGAACATCAGCTTCGACGGCATCGAGGCCGAGTCGCTGCTCATCGCGCTCGATCTCGAAGGCGTCGCCGTGTCGACCGGATCGGCGTGCTCGTCGGGCACGCTCGAGCCGTCGCACGTGCTCAAGGCCATGGGCCTGCCGCCAGCCGCGCGCGCAATTCGCTGCGCTTCAGCCTCGGCGCCGTCGACCACGGACGCGGAAATCGATTTCGTCATCGGCGTGCTGCCGCGCCTCGTCACCAAGCTGCGCCGCCTCGGGCGGACGGCGGAGGCGCTCCGCTAGCCATGCGCGTCGTCGTCGCCATGTCCGGCGGGGTCGATTCGTCGGTCGCCGCGGCGCCTGCTCGCCGAGGCCGGCCACGACGTCATCGGCCTGTCGATGCAGCTGTACGATCAGCGCGCCGTCGCCCGAGGCGTTCGGATCGTGCTGCAGCCTCGACGATCTGCACGACGCGCGGCGCGTCGCGGCCGTCGCTCGGATTTCCGCACTACATCCTGAATCTTCGAGCAGGCAGTTCCGCGAGACGGTCGTCGACCATTTCGTCGCCGAGTATGCCGCCGGCCGCACGCCGATTCCGTGCGTGCACTGCAACGCGGACCTGAAGTTCTCGACGCTGGCCGAACGCGCCGCAGGGCTTTGACGCCGCGCGCCGTCGCGACCGGCCACTACGCGCGCGTCGTCTACGACGAGGACCGGCGGCGGTACCGCCTGCTGCGCAGCGTGGACGCGGACAAGGACCAGTCGTATTTCCTGTTCTCGCTGACGCAGGATCAGCTCGCGCACGCGCTGTTTCCCGTCGGCCATCTGACGAAGGCCGACGTGCGCGCGCACGCGCGCGCGGCTCGGCCTGGCCGTCGCCGACAAGCCGGACAGCCACGAGATCTGTTTCATTCCGGACGGCGACACGGCGGGGTTCGTCGACCGCCAGCTGCCGGCGGCGACGATCGCTCCGGCGAGATCGTGGACTCGGGCGGCACGGTCGTCGGCCGGCATCGCGGCATTCACCGGCTGACGGTCGGCCAGCGCAAGGGACTCGGGCTCGCGACCGGCACGCCGATGTACGTGCTCAAGCTCGAGCCGGCCGACAGTCGCGCGTCGTCGTCGGACCGCGCGAGGAACTCGGCGGCCGCGAGCTCACGGCCGCGCGGCGTCAACTGGATCGCGGGCGCGCCGCCCGACGCTCCGCGGCACCTCACGGCCCGCATCCGCCATCGCCACCGCGACGCGCCGGCGCTCGTCACACCCGACGGCACCGACCGCGCGTCGCGTCGACGTTCGACGAGCCGCAGATGGCCATCACGCCCGGCCAGGCCGTGGTGTTCTACGACGACGAGGAAGTCATTGGCGGCGGGTGGATCGAACGACTGACGCGATGTAGCGTAGCTCGAGCAGGCTCAACGGTCAGATGTGTCCAAGTGCCTCAGTGTCCGAGATGTTCGAGGTACCGCTCGGCGTCGATCGCGGCCATGCAGCCTGAGCCGGCGGCGGTGATCGCCTGGCGGTAGACGTGATCCTGCACGTCGCCGCAGGCGAAGACGCCGGGCACGTTGGTCTTCGCGCCGTCGCTGCGTGACCAGATAGCCGGCCTCGTCCATCTCGAGCTGGCCCTTGAACAACGCGGTGTTCGGCGTGTGGCCGATCGCGACGAACACGCCCTCGACGGCAAGCGATTTCTCCGCGCCGGTCGCGCAGGTTGCGCAGGCGACATGCCCGTGACGGCGCCGCTGGCCGCCGTCGAGCACATCCACGACTTCGGTGTCCCACTCGAACGAGATCTTCGGGTTCGCGAACGCCTTGTCCTGCATGATCTTCGACGCGCGCAGCGTGTCGCGCCGATGGATGACCGTCACGTGCGACGCGAAGCGCGTCAGGAACGTCGCCTCTTCGAGCGCCGAGTCTCCGCCGCCGATGACGGCGATCGGCTTGCCGCGAAAGAAGAATCCGTCGCAGGTCGCGCACGTCGAGACGCCGTGCCCCATGAGCCGGCGTTCGGACGGCAGGCCGAGCAGCTTGGCCGACGCGCCGGTCGCGACGATCAGCGTTCGCGCCTCGACGACCCCGTCGTCGGTCGTCACCGTGAACGGCCGCCTCGACAGATCGACGGCCGACACGTTGCCGCGAACGAGCTCCGCGCCGAAGCGCGTCGGCCTGCGCGCGCATGGCCGCCATCAGATCCGGGCCCATGATGCCGTCGGTGAACCCGGGAAAGTTCTCGACGGCGGTGGTGATCATCAGCTGACCGCCGGCCTCGACGCCCTCGATGACGAGCGGCGTGAGATTCGCGCGCGCGGCGTAGAGCGCGGCCGTCAGGCCGGCCGGGCCCGACCCGATGATGACGACGTTTCTCGGGCGACCGAGCATGAACGTCGCGGCCGGTCTAGATGTGCCGGTCGAGCATCTGCTTGAGCGCGCCCTTGTCCACGAGGCCGACGACCTGATCGACGATCTGGCCGCCCTTGAACAGCATGACGGTCGGAATGCCGCGCACCATGTAGCGCATCGTGATGCTCGGATTGTCGTCCACGTTCAGTTTGCCGACCGCGACCTTGCCCACGTAGTCGGCCGCCACGGAGTCGATCGCCGGCTCCATCGCGCGGCACGGACCGCACCACTCCGCCCAGAAGTCCACGAGGACCGGCGTCGCCGCCTTGAGCACGTCGGCGTCAAAGTTGCCGTCGGTGTAGGTCTGCACGTTTTCGGAAGCCATCTCGTCTCGCTGCCTTTCGCTAACCTGCTGAAGTCGAACCGTCTGCTCTGTCGGCGCGCCAGCGCGCGTGCCCGTCTGTACACTTTGCCATATTCCCGCGCCGGCGTCGTCCAGGAGTGATCCGCCGTCATGCCGTTCCACATCAAGCGCCGCCAGACCGGCCGATTGTGATACAGCCGCATCGCCTGCCGCACGTTGCGCACGAGCACCTCGGGCGATGCCGTCGTCGGAACTTGAATCCGTTGGCGTTGCGCGCGCGCGCGGTGTACGGCTGAATGGTGTCGTGCAGGCCGCCGACGGCGCGCACGATCGGCACCGTGCCGTAGCGCAGGCTGTACATCTGATTCAGGCCGCACGGCTCGAACTCCGACGGCATCAGGAAGATGTCCGAGCCGGCTTCGACCAGATGCGCGAGCCGCTCGTCGAATCCGATGTGCGCGGCGACGCGCGACGGATGCGCCGCGGCCAAGCGTGCGCAGCAACCGCTCGTACCTGCGGCTCGCCGGTGCCGAGAAAGACCCAGGTCGCATCGAGCTGACACGAGCTCGGCGCTCGCCTGCTCGATGAGGTCGAGTCCCTTCTGCGCGACCAGCCGCGACACCATCCCGACGAGCGGCCTGCTCAGGGCATCGTCTCCGCGCGGCAGGCCGAAGCGCGCCGAGCAGCGCGCGCTTGCACTCCGGCTTGCCGGCCAGAGTCGTCGGCGTCGAAGTGCGCCGGCAGAAACGGATCGGTCGCCGGATTCCAGACGTCGGTGTCGATGCCGTTCAGGATGCCGACGTAGCGATCGCCCGAGCGCCGCAGCACGCCCTCGAGGCCGACGCCGGCCTCCGTGCGTGCGCGTTTCGTCCGCGTAGGTCGGACTCACCGTCGTCACGTAGTCGGCGGACGTGATGCCGGCCTTGAGGAAGCTGAACTTGCCCCAGAACTCGCCCGACTCCACGCTGAACACGTCCCACGGCAAGCCGAGCGCCGGAACGGTCTCTCTCGGGAACACGCCCTGATACGCCAGGTTGTGAATGGTGAACACGACGGCCGGCGCCGTCGAGCGACGGCCAGCGCGGGCTCGCTGGCGCAGCCGCGCCGGAACGCAGGCCGGCCTGCCAGTCGTGCGCGTGCACGACGTCGATCGGCGGCAGTCGCCGATCCTGCGCCGGCAAACTCGAGCGCGGCCAGCGCCGAGAACGTCGAAAGCGCTGCGCGTTGTCGCGTAGTCCGTGCCGCGCTCGCCGTAGAGCCCGGCACGATCGAACAGCGTCCGGCGCTCGACGAACACGACCCGCCGCGCCGGAGACGCGATCGCTGAGCTGATGGCAAGTGACCGCGTCGCGCCGCGCCTGCCGGATGTAGTGCGACGCGCGGTCGCGTTCGGGTCTCGAACGCCGCGGTACTTCGGCAGCGACGAGGGTGACGTCGTGGCCGAGCGCCTCGAGCGCCGCCGGCAGCGCGCCCGACGACGTCCGCCAGGCCGCCGGTCTTCGCCCAGGGCGTCGGCCTCGGACGCGATCATCAGGACGTGCAGGCGCGGACTGCGGCCGGAAAGCACGGACGCACGGTCGACCGGATCGTAAGGTGTCAGCGTCACACGACGAGCGTCTAACTGAATGCTGACTTACTGCGATGCGGCTTCGGTCGCCGCCGGCGAGTCCGGCCCAGCGGCCGACGACCCAGTTGAACAGGTGCCGCGCTTCCCAGAAGCGGGTCGTGCTGTTGGCCGCGCCGAGCACGACGACCGCGACCTGCGGGCCCTGCGGCATGCGCAGCAGCGTCGCCAGGCAGTAGCCGGCCTTGCTGATGAATCCCGTCTTGCCGCCCAGGACGTCCATGCCGGTGCCGAGTCGCCGAGCAGCCTGTTCGTGCTGTGGATCGGGATCGTGCGCGTCTTCGTGTGCGCTTCGTATTCCTGCGTCCGCATGATCGGACCGAGCACCGGATCGGCGCCGGCGAAGGCAATCAGGTGCGACATGTCGTAGGCCGACGACACGTTGCGCGCGTCGAGGCCCGACGGATCGGCGTAGCTGGAGTTCGTGAGGCCGAGGTTCACGGCCATCTCGTTCATGCGCGCGACGAACGCGGCGGTGCCGCCTTCGGACGTCCGCGCCAGCACGCGCGCCGCGGCGTTGTCCGACGCGATCAGCGTCAGGTGCAGCAGATCGCGATAGCTGAGCCGATCGCCCGTCTTCAGGTGCGTGACGGACGCGGCCGCGCATGTCGGCGGCCGTCACGGCGACCACCTGGTTCAGATCCGGTTCGTCGGCCACGAACGTCACGCGCCGTCATCAGCTTGGTGAGGCTGGCGATCGACCGCTGATCGTGCGCGTTCTGCTCCCACAGCACGGCGTTGGTCTGCGGATCGAACACGATCGCGGCCGCGGCGCGGACTTCCGGAATCTGGTTGCCGAGCAGGTCGCGCTTGTAGCGCGGCGTCATCGCTTCGCGTTCGAGGCGCTGGCGCTCGCGCGCGCGGCGCGGCCGCCGCGCGGCGCGCGCGCTCGGCCGCCGCCGGCGCGGCCTTCGCGAGGCTCGTCCGGGTCTGCGGTCGGCTTGGCGGTCGTCGTCTGCGTCGCTGCCTTTGCGGTAGGTGTCGACGAGGCCGGTTTCTTCTGGCGGCTGGACTGAGCGGCCGACGCCTGCGCCACTCCGGTCACGACGACGCAAACAACGGCCGCCAGCGAAGATCGTCCGAACCTCACTTGCATTACGACCCCACTCTTCTTCGCAACTACCAACCGAAATCAGGCGAAAAGCTGTGGCATAGTAGCACAACTCCTTCGTCGGCAATGGGTACCGGCGATTTTCCCACTCGCGAGGCCGATAGACTGCGCGGCCTTCGACCTTTGACTGCAAGACTCGTGTCAGTCCAGTTCTGGAGCGTAGCATGCCGATGCGAGACCGACCCGAGTCCGGTCAAGACCCCTGCGGGACGCCGAGCTCGCGTTCAGCGACGGAATACCGTGAGCTGCGCGCGACCATTCGCGAGCGCGGATCCCTTCGGCATCTCGTCGTTCTCATTACGTTTTCGGTATGGGCAGCGACGATGCTCGTGGGCCGCGAGCGCCATTGGTCGGTCCCAATTTTCATCCTCATCCCGCTCGTCGTTCTGGTCGCTGGATTCGAAGTCGGCTTCGCCCTCCACGTCGGCGTCGAGCGGATCGGACGGTACCTCCAGGTTCGGTACGAAGCGGGAAACGGAGACGCTTGTCGCGCTGGGAGCGAACCGCGATGGCCCTCCGCGTCCCGAGCGGGCGGCGTCGATCCCCTCTTCCTCAGGGTGTTCCTCGCCGCGGCGGTCCTCAACCTTGCTCGTCGGAGTGTGGACGTCGGCGCTCAGCCGAGATCGCCCTGGATGAACTCGGCGCCGATTCGGCCGAAGCTGGTCGTTTTCGGTCTGGTGCTTCACGCCGCCGTCGCCGTCCGGTGGATTCGGGCCGCGCGCTTCGCCCGCTCCCAGCGCGCCCGCGAACTCGCAGCGTTCGAGAATCTCCTCCGCTAGTCTGTCCAGCCGGTCCAAACGATTGGCGTCAGGAATCCAGCGGAGCGGCAAAACTGACACAGTCGACGTCGCCTGCTCGTGACACGCCTGCGTGCGAATTCCGAGGATTTCACTCGAGATCGTTCTATCTGCTGTCCCAAACTGATCAGGTCATTCGGCACGCCGATTGCAATGACGCGTGTCGAGGTTTCGATGAGTCTCGTTCGGCTTCTCGGGTTCACGACGATGGGCTGCGGCTGCGTCTCCGGACGCTACCGCGACGTCGGCACGAACCGCGAGGTGACCTACATCGAGGAAAAGGGCACCTCCTGCGCGAACCCCGGCCACCAGCGCAATCAACCCGTGAGCGCCGACCGCGTCGCCCATGGCTTCAGCGCGCCGGGCCATCCGCGCCTCCTAGCTCGCACCTCCTCCAGCCGGCCTCGCCGACCCGGCGGGTCTGTACTTCTTCCCCTATTCGACCGAAAGCTCTTGGGTATGGCACTGGCCTTGGTGTCCCGCCATGCCCACCGGCCTCGCTATGAGTTCCGGGCGGGCGGGGCCACGCTTCGCTTCTTTCATGGGGACTGCCTTGACGTGCTGCCCGAACTCGGGGCCGCGACCGTCGGCGTGGTCGTCACCTCCCCGCCCTACAACCTCGGGATCAAGTACCGCAGCTACCGCGACGACCTGCCGCGACGCGAGTATCTGAACTGGACGGACCGCTGGATTCGGGCGGTCTCCCGGGTTGCTCGCGCCCCAGGGCTCGCTGTTCCTGAACGTCGGCGCCAAGCCCACCGACCCGTGGATTGCCGCTCGAGGTGGCCCAGGTCGCCCGGCGCCGGCTGAAGCTGCAGAACACCATTCACTGGGTGAAGTCGATCGCCATCGATCGCGAGGCCGCCGGCGCGGGCAGCCCGATCGATCGCGACGTCGCCGTCGGCCACTACAAGCCGATCAACAGCGATCGGTTCGTGAACGACTGCCACGAATACATCTTCCACTTCTCACCGGCGGGCGAGACCCGGCTCGATCGACAGGCCGTCGGCGTGCCCTATCAGGACCCGTCGAACATCGCGCGCTGGGCGAAGGCCGGCGAGGGCCTGCGGTGCCGCGGCAACACGTGGTTCATTCCGTACGAGACGATCCAGAGCCGCGACCGCGACCGGCCGCACCCGGCGTCATTCCCGCCGAAGGTGCCGGAGCAATGCGTGCGGCTGCACGGTCTCGACCGCGCCGGCGTGATGCTCGATCCGTTTCTCGGACTGGGGTCGAGCGCCATCGCCGCCGCCCGGCTGGGCGTGGACTTCATCGGAATCGAGATGGACGAGCACTACCTCAGCGAAGCCGTCAAGCGCGTCGAAGGCGTCGCCACTCAGCGCGTCTGATGCGCTGTACCGATCGTGCGCTGTAGTACGAGCGGGTAAGCACGTCGCGCCCGTCGCGCTTCACCTTGATTTCGAGTTTTCTCGTGACCTTCAGCGGATCCGGGTTCGACGACGTGTAGCCGAGGATGTAGTAGTCGCTCATCTCGTTGTCGATCCGCTGCAGGCCCTTCTTGAAGTCGTTCGTGTTGCAGATGCAGAACCCGCCGGTTTCGTCGCCGAGCACCTTCAGCGAGCTGACCGACGTCTCGACGAACGACCGCCACTCCTCGATCGAGAGATTCACGTTGATGTCCGAGCCCGCGATCAGTCCGCGCGGATCGATCGTGTAGAACGTGACGTTGGCGCGGCGCGCCGCCCGCGTCAGCTCCGCGAGCGCGGCGACCAGATCCGCTTCGGCGAACTGCTGGCCGTTCTTCTCGAACGGGTTGCGGAACCGGTTGACGTCGTCCGGCGGACAGCTCGCTGCTCGTGTTGCCGCCGGTGTCGCCGTGCGCTGACCTGGCCGCCGGCCGTACATGTCCTGCATGGCCTTGAAGCGCGAGTTCGTGAACGGATTGAAGTCGTAGCCGCTGCTCACGTAGATGAAGGCCTTGCGGCGGTTCTTGATCTTCTCGACCTGCTCCAGCATGTCGTAGGCCGTCGAGAACGCCACGTAGGCGTTGTGCCGCAGTCCCGCCGGCCCTTCCTGCGTCTGGTTGGCGCTGATGATCTCCTGCACCGTCATCCCGCTGCCCATCGTCTTGTTGATGGCTTCGTTGAAGCGGGCGCTTCTTGTAGTCGTAGGTCAGATCCGTCGCAATCGACGAGATAGCCCGGTCGACACGAGGGCGATCAGGTCGCCCTCGTGAATCAGCGTGTCGCGAATCTGCTTCAGCACCTTCCTGCGCCTTGATCGAATCGAGCGGCTGCAGGTGCATGTCGTCGATGAAGATGATGAAGATGCGGCCGGACTGATCGGTCACCGTCTTCTGCGGCGGCAGGATCAGCCCTTCGCTGCACCGGCGCGGCGTCGGCGCGATCTCCGTCAGGATGCGGCCGCCGATCGAGACGACGAAGTACGAGAGGTTCTGCGGAACGCCGTCCTCGTAGACTTCGAAATCCTTGATGGTCAGGTCCGGGATGAACTTCCCGGTCTTGTCGCGGACGGTGACGTCCGTCGTGACGACGTCAGTCGTCGCTCGGAATGTCGGCCTCTGGGTCTGCTGCGCCGAAACCAGCGCCACTCGCCAGCATCGGCAGAGCGATCCGGACGATCCACGCTCGCGTCGTTGGGTTTTCATGGCGATCTTCGCTCCCGGCCATTATGCCAGACGCCCCGGTCCGCCTCGCCGGGCTCTCGTCCGGTGCCGTCCGCCGCGCCGGCCGCGCCGCCGCGACGGCAGCTCGGCCGGAATCGCGTCCAGCTCGGCGTCGATGGTCGGCGCGTGCTGCGCGGATCGCCGCCTCGTCGGCCCAGCCATCCGGATTGAGACGCCGTCGCCCGCTCGAGCAGCGCGTCTCGCTCTTCAGGCGTCCGCGCCCGCCGGCCGATGCGCTGGCATGACGTCGCTGAACCGCCTGCGGAGCGCGCTGCGGCGTCGTGCCCGCCAAGTCGTCCGAGCCGAGGAGCGAGACGTCTTCCGCCGGCCGGTGGCCGGGCGGCAGCGCCGGTCGTGGCGGCTGCCCGGTCTGGCACGTTGTGGCCTGGACCTCGCCTGCGCGCGCGCTGGACGGCGGTTCGGCCCGCGAGTCACGACCGCTTCGCGCGTCAGCGCGTTCCAATCGAAGCTCAGATCGGGATGCGTGTGCTCGAGCGCCTCCATGACTTCGGCGTCGAGCGGCTGTCCGGCCCACTCCCAGATTGCGCCGGCGATACGAAAGACGTACAGCACGCGCGGGCGCGGCGGGCCGTTCGCCGGCCGGGCCGCGTGCATGACGTAGGTGTGCTCGAACCCGCGCTTGTCGCGGGTCTGACGAATGAAGGGCACGGCCGCTGACCTCTTCCGGCTGGACTTGGCCGCGGCCTTGCGCGGGCTTCTTGGCTGCGGCTTCTTCGGCCGGCCTTCTGCTTTGGCGCCGGATTTCGCCTTGGCGGCTTTGGGCTTCGCGGCCTTCGGCTTCGCGACTTGGCGTTTCGCGGCTTGGTTTCGCGGCCGGTGGCTTCGCGACCGGCAGCGCCGGGCTGGCCTTCGCGGGAGCCTTTGACGGCGCCGGCGGCGGCCGCACCGCGGCCGCCTTCGGCCCTGACGGCGCCGAAGAATCCTGGAAGCTCCGCACGAGGTCGAAGCCGTCGTGCGTCGGCCGGTACGTCCAGATTTCAGACGGCTTCGCGCCATTCGCGTCGCACAGCCGGCGCGCGGCGTCGTAGCCCGGCACGGGCACGTACAGGTGAAACGGCACGCGAGCCCGGGAGAAGTGCACCCACTGCGCCATCGCCTCGAGGTTGTTGACGGATTCGCCGGTCTCGACTTCCACGAGGCCGGCGAGCTTCTTGCCAGCGTCAAGCACGAGGTCGGGAAAGAACGTCCCGGCCCCAATCTTGACGGGAACGACACGCTCGTCACCGACGTTGATGGCGGCGTCGAGTTTTCGTTTGTACTTGGCTTGTAGGAATCGAATCAGGCGGTCGTGTTCGAGCTGTTCCCGAACCGGCCGCACGAAGATGGGCGACACCGAGCCTCCCGTGGCGCTTATCCTAGCATCTTTCGCCGCGGCCGCTCCGGCGCTCCGGAATGCCATAATTCGCCCGTGGCGCGGCTGCTGCTCATCGACGACGACCCGGCGGTGAGCCTGACGCTGTCGCGCATGCTGGAGTTCCGCGGCCACCACGTCACGCGCATCGAGTCGGCCGAAACGGGCTGACCGCGGCGATCGGTACGCCGCCCGGACGCGCTCATTCTCGACATGAAAATGCCGCAGATGGGCGGCCTCGAGTTCCTCAGCCGGCTGCGCGCCGCGCCCGGGCTCGAACCGCTGCCGGTCGGCGTGATCACCGGCGACTACTTTCTTGGCGAGGCCGTGCTTCAGGAACTCGGGCACCTCGGCGCCATCCGTCCGGTACAAGCCGATCCGCATGGAAGATCTGGCGGCGCTGACCGACCAGCTGCTCGCGCCGACCGGCTGAGCGTCCGAGCGGACGGCGTCATGACGCCGAACGGCTCGATCCACATCCTCGGCGTGCCGCTCGACCTCGGCGGCGGCCGCCGCGGCGTCGACATGGGCCCGTCGGCGGTCCGAATCGCCGGCCTCGGCGAGCGGCTCGCCGGCATGGGCTTGACGGTCGTCGACAAGGGCAATCTCGACGCGCCGATTCCCGAAACGCGGGCCGAGCGCGATCCCGAGGAAGAAATACGTGCGCGAAATCGCGCGCGTCTGCCAGAAGCTCTACCAGCAGGTCTACGCGTCGCTCGAGGAGAGGCGCGTGCCGATCGTGCTCGGCGGCGATCACTCCCTGGCCGCAGGATCGGTCGGGCGCCTCCGCGGACTTTGCGGCCGCGACGGGGAAGGAGATCGGCCTGCTGTGGGTTGACGCGCACGGCGACATGAACACGCCGGCGTCCACGACCACGGCAACGTGCACGGCATGCCGCTGGCGGCGCTGCTCGGACCCGAGCCGGCCGAGCTCTCGCGCATCGGCGCGCGGTCGCCCAAGGTGCGCGCGGACAAGACCGTGCTGATCGGCATCCGCAATCTGGACCCGCTCGAGACGGAGCGGATTCTCGACGCGCGGCATCCACGTCTTCACGATGAAGGACATCGATCGCGACGGCATCGCCAAAGTGATGGAGCGCGCGCTCGCCGATCGCGAGCCTCCGACACCGCCGGCATTCACGTGTCATTCGACCTCGACGTGTGCGATCCGTCGATCGCCCCGGGCGTCGGCACGCCGGTCAACGGCGGCCTGAACTACCGCGAAGCGCACATGGTGATGGAGATGGTCGCGGACTCGGGCCGCCTGATGGCGCTCGACCTCGTCGAGATCAATCCGATCCTCGACGCCCAGAACCAGACGGCCATTCTCGGCGCCGAACTCGTGCTCTCGGCTTTCGGCCAGCGAATTATTTAGCGCACCACCTGGAAGTTCCTGATCCTCCACGCCGGTTCTTCTGCTTCCGGCTTGTCGCGAGCATCCAGGACGAATCGCACGCGAACGATCTCCCCCGCGAACAGCGAGAGATCCACCCCGATAGATGTCCAATCGTCTGATGGCGCCACGTCGCGGACGGTCACCCACGTTTCCCCGTCAATACTCACCTGCACCGCTCCGCGAGATGTCCCGGACGCCAGCCACGAGTCGAACGCGACAAACGCCGGAGTCGCGTCACGAAGGTCAATGGCGTCGGCAAGCGACAACACATGTATGCCCGCCTGCGGCGCGATGATTTCGAGCGGGGCTCCGCTCACGGCCTGAGTCGATTCGCTCATGACCGCGACACCGGCATAGCTGGCCGCGATCGCGGCCGCGGCCGCCGCCTGACCTTCGTTCTGGGTCACGACCGGCGCGTTCCTCGCTTCCTCGCCGATCGCCTCGCCGCCTGGGCCGGGATCGATGCATTCGGTACCGACGATGTTGGCGTTCGGCGTGCGCTGGAGCGTCACGTTGTCGAGCTGGAACCACGAGAAACCGGCCGTGGCTGGATACACGTGCAGCATCGCGTTCGGCCACGGCTTCTTCGTGACGGTGCGGTAGACGTAGGTCGACAGCGGCTGACCGGCCGCCAACCAGAACGTGCACGCGGTCAGGTCGCTGAAGCTCGCGTCGTTGAGAAGAATCGTGACGCGCTTGCGTACCGCACTGCTGTTGCCGAGCTGGAACGTCGCGGTCAGGCGCTCACCTTCCACCATCGCCTGTCCCGTCGTCTGGCCGATGACACCGGATGGCGGGTTGTTGTCGGGCTTCGTGAACTCGAGCACGCCGCCGACGATCTGCCACGAGAGAGCGAATGCCTGGAACCAGGGGCTGAGCTGTCCGGTTTCGAAGTCACCGTTCACGATGAGATTTGCGCTGTCCGGCCCGCCGTGCGGCGCGGGCGTCGTTGGATCTGCACACTCGGTGCGGTCGACGGCCTGATCCGGCACGTACGCCATCGATACGTTGTCGATCTGATAGAAGCCGCCGTCACTCCCGGCCGTGGCCGCGTAGAAATACAGCGCGGCATTCGATCCACGCCTGCGTCGTGTGCATGCGCATCTGATACGTCCGCATGGGCGCGCCAGGCTCGAGGAAGAAGGTGCAGACCTCGAGGTCGCTGAAGCTCGCGTCGAGCATGAGCACCGAAATCCGCTTGCGCGCGGTGCTCGAATTCGCGAGATCGAATTGCGCATGAATCGGCGCCATCACCGGCATCGCCACGCCGGTGTGCTGGAACACGATCGCCTGACCCAGCGTGTCGGGCGGCGGAGGCACGCGGTAGTACTCCATCACGCCGTTCGTCACCTGATGGACGATGTGTCCCTGCGTCGGCGAGCCGAAGAACTGCCAGAAGTTCTCGCCCTGAGCGAAGTCTCCGTTCTTGATCATGCTGCTCGAGTTGCCGGCCAGGTTCAGCGTGTAGTCGCCAGAGCCATCGAGACCGGCGTCTCCCGTGCTCACGAGCACGGTGTAGATGCCTGCTCTCCCGCGGTCGCGAGAATCGTCGCGGTCGTCGCGCCAAACGCCGAGCCCGCCAACGCGCCAGTGGGACTTCTCAGTCGAATCCACGGCGTGAAGTCATTCGTCACTCCGGTTTCGGAGATCACGATGCTGAGGTTGTCGCCTTCGTGCGCGATGAAGGACCACATGTCGAGGTCGCCCAGGACAATCGTGCCCTGTGCAGGACCGGTCCGCGAAGGCGCCGCCCTGATCGCCGCCAGGCACCACAAACGGGCGCGGCACGTTGGCGATCGTCAGCCTGTAGGTGCCGGTCGCATCGACACCGGAGTCGCCGGAGGCGACCACGACAATGTACGTGCCGGTGACCGACGCCGTCCCGGTGAGTTCGGCGACGGAGGCTGAGAATGCATCGCCGAGATCCTGGCCGGTCGGACTCTTGACGCGAATCCATGGAACGAAGTTCGCGTCGAGCAGTGCACGATCGGACACCCTGACTGTCAGCGAGTCGCCGGCAATCGCCGGGAAGCTCCACATGTCGAGATCGCCGACGTGGATGGCGCCGGTGACATTGCCGCCGTTCACCAAGGCGACCACCTTCGTCCGCTGGAGAGATCGTGAACGGCGCCCGGATTTTGCGAGCGTCAGCGTGTAGTCGCCGGCTTCATCGACGGCGGCATCGGCACTCGCCACGAGTGACGGTGTAGGTGCCGGTGACGGTGACATCGACTTCGAGATAGGCCGCGGCGACGTTGAATGCCCGAACTCCAGGTCTGGCCCGGTCGGACTCCTCAGACGAATCCACGGCCGGTAGTCTCCGGTAGTGCCAACCTCGCCGATGTGCAGAATCACGCGCGTCGCCGGCCGTCGCTTGAAGGTCCACATATCGCGTCGCCGACATGGATGTGGCCGAGTATGGTTGCTGCCGTTGGTCATCGCCCCGCCCTCGTCGCCAGGCGAGATCGTGAAGGGACGCCCGTCTTTGGCGAGCGTCAGTGTGTAGTCGCCGATCTCGTCGGCGCCGGAATCACCACTCGCCACAAGGACGGTGTAGATGCCCGTCACCGTGACGTTGACGTCGAGGTAGGCGCCTGCGACGTTGAATGCCGATCCCAGCTGCTGGCCCGTCGGACTCCTCAAACGAATCCAGGGCCGATAGTCGCCGGTCACCGCCGACCTCGCCGATGTCCAGCATCATGGCGTCGCCGGCCGTCGCTTGTGAAGGTCCACATGTCGAGGTCGCCGACATGGATGTGACCGGTGTGGTTGTTGCCGTTCGTCATCGGCCCGCCCTCGTCGCCGCCCGAGATGGTGAAGGCGCCTCCAGATTTCGCGAGCGTCAGCGTGTAATCGCCGGTCGCATCCACTGCGGCATCGACCGACTGGACACAACGACCGTATAGGTGCCGGTGACGGTGACGTTGCGTCAATCTATGTCGCCGGCGACGTTGAAGCGATCCCAGGTCCTGAGCCGGTCGGGCTCCTCAATCGAATCCAGGGCCGAAGCTCCGGTCGTACCGCCACCTCGCCGATGTGCAGCATCGATCGGCGTCGCCGGCCGTTGCGTCGAGAACGTCCACATGTCGAGATCGCCGACGTGGATGTCGCCGGTGTGGTTGCTGCCGTTCGTCATCGCCCCGCCCTCGTCACCGGGGAGATCGTGACGCAGTCCCGGACTTTGCGAGCGTCATCGTGTAGATCGCCGGAATCGTCGAAGCCCGAGTCGACCACTGGCCACAACGACCGTGTAGGTGCCCGTGACCGTGACGTTGACTTCGATCTACGTCGCCGCGACGCCTTGAACGCCGATCCGAGATTCTGGCCGGTCGGCCCCCTCAGGCGAATCCAGGGAAAAACGCCGAGTCGCGCCGATTTCGCCGATGCTGACGATGAGGGCGTCGCCCGCGGTCGCGTTGAAGCTCCACATGTCGACGTCGCCGATGTGGATGGTGCCGCGTGTGGTTCGTCGCCGTTGTCAAGCGCCCCGCCCTCGTCGCCGCCGGAAATGGTGAACCCGCCGCGGACTTGGCCAGCGTCAGCGTGTAGCTGCCTGTGTGGTTCTGCCCGGCGTCGCCGCTCGCCACCTGGACGGTGTAGGTGCCGGTCGCCGGCGCCAGCCACTTCGATCTGCGCCGCCAGGCTGCCGAACTGACTGCCGATCTGCGTGCCATCCGGCCGCAAGAGCCGGATCCACGGGACGAACGCGGTGTCGTACCGACTTCGCCGATGACCACGATGATGGCGTCGCCTGTCGTCGCGCTGAAGTGTACGATGTCGACTTCGCCGGGCGCGGCGATTGTCCCGTGTAGTTCTCTCCGTTGACCATGCCGGCCCGCGCGCTCAGAGTGGCGGCAGAACAGACCAGCCGCGACAGCGAGCCCGACGAGAATGACGCGGGAGGCGACGAGCTGGCGAGCGGCGAGACACACCCATGGCGGACTCCTGGACGGGCGAGAATCTGCCTGCACCCGTCCAACTAGGCCTGCGCACAGGCGTGAAAAAAGCGTCAGGCCTCGTGATTCGTTCTATTTCTTGGGAAGGCGGCCAGTTCGGCCTTGAACCTGTCGGCCTGCTGCGGCTGCTTCAGCGCTTCGTAGGCTTCGATGAGGTCGGTCCGCGCGGTCTTGAGCCACGAGACGCCGGGATCCATCTGTGGTTTGAGGATGTCGTAGCCGCCGAGCGATTCGACGACAGCTTCGGTGTAGCGCTGCTGGCGCAGCAGCGTCCGGCCGAGCTTGATCCGCGCGATCCCGATGTTGGTGTGCGTCGCGGGCAGCGTCTTGCGCGTAGATGGCGAGCGCCTCGCGGAACAGCTTCTCCGGCCTGCGCGAACTTCTTCTCCGCCATGTACGTGCTGGCGAGATTCGAGAGCCCGATGCCGGTCTGATAGTGCTTGTCGCCGTAGACCTTGCGATAGATGGCGACGACGCGCAGGAAGTGCTGCTCGGCTTCGTCGAGCCGTCCGGCATCGAGCGCGATCGCGCCCGAGCTCGTTGATCGTGGACGCGACGTGCGGATGCTCCGGCCCGTAGACGCGCTCGCGGATGGCGATGCGCCTGCGCCGAGCACTTCGCGCGCCTCGACCTGCCGCTCGGCCGTGCGATTGAGCACGCGGGCCAGCATCGTGAGGTTCGCGGCCGTCTGATAGTGATCGCGCCCGAACCACGCCTCGGTGATGTCGATGCCCTGCGGTAGTACCGCTCGGCGTCCGGATACTTGCCGCGCTCGTACTGGATCGCGCCGAGGTTGATCGAGACAGTCCGAGACGAGCGGGTGCTTGTCGCCGTACACCTGCTTGTAGAGCGCCAGCGCCTGCTGGTTCTGGACTTCGGACTGGTCGTAGTGGCCGGCGTAGAAATGGGCGCTCGCCAGCTCGTACAGGCTGCTCGCGCGATCCTGCGGTTCCGCGTTCGCGGCGTCTTGCAGGCGCACCACCTCGTCCAGCGTCGACGATCGCGTCGTCGTACTTGCCGCGGTCGGACAGCACTTTGCCCAGCGCGACGATGCGCCCGCAGACCACGGCGGGTCGGTATCCGGCAGGTGCTGCGCGCCATCGCGCAGCGCCCTCGCGCGCCAGGCGCTCGGCTTCGTCGAACTGCGCCTTGTCGGCGAAGAGCAGCGCGCGTGACGTGAGTGTCTCGGCGACGTCCGGACCTGACGGCCCCGTTCAGCGCCTGCCGGCGCGCCAGCGCCTCCCGGAGCAGCTCGTCGCTTCGCTCGAGGTTGCCGAGCTTCTGATAGATCGAGCCGAGCGTCTGATAGAGGTCGGCCTGGACGGCCGGCTCCGAGGCCGAGCGACCGCGCTTCCTGCACGCCGCGATCGACGAGCGTCGCCACTCTCAGCTCGTCCGACGGTCCGGCCTCCGGATCGCCGCCCTCGAACAGGTTCAGGATGAACCGCTGGATGCGCTGCGCGCGCGTCAGGTTGCGTCACCGCGTCGTTCGCGCGCGACGGTCAGACGAACGGTGTAGAACGCGACCAGGCCGGCGATGGCGAGAAAGACGACGGCCGCCGCGGCCACTTCGCGCCGGCGGCGGCGGACGAACTTGCCGAGCCGGTAGCCGAACGTGTCGGGACGCGCCTCGAGCGGCTCGCCCTTCAGGAACCGATCGATGTCGCGGCGCGAGCGCGTCCACCGTCGCGTACCGGCGCTCGGGATCGCGATGCATCGCGGTGAGGCAGAGCACGTCGAGGTCGGCCCAGGCAGCGTTGCTGGCCGGCGGCAGCGACGAGTCCCGCCGGGCGACCACGGACGGTCTGGCCGGATCGGGGCCGAGAATCGCCGCTTCGACCTCGCCCGGCGTGCGGTTCGCGACCTCGAACGGCAGCTTGCCGGCCAGCAGCTCGTACAGGATCACGCCGAGCGAGTACACGTCGGCGTCGATGCCGGCCGCGGCGCCACGCATCCGCTCCGGCGACGCGTAGGCGGGCGTCATCAGCCGCAGGCCCGTCAGCGTCGCCGCCGCGGGCGTGTCGAGACTCTCGAGCTGCTTCGCGATGCCGAAGTCGAGCAGCTTCACCTGCCCGTCCTTCGTCACGAGGATGTTCGACGGCTTCAGGTCGCGATGGAGGACGAGGTGCCGGTGCGCGTGCTGCACGGCGTCGCAGACGTCCGCGGAACAGCCGCAGCCGCTCGGCGATGGAGTGCGCGTGCGTCCGGCAGTAGTCCGTGAGCGGCACGCCGTCGACGTACTCCATGACGATCCACGGCGTGCCGTCGGGGAACGCGCCGGCGTCGTAGAGCCGCGCGATGTGCGGGTGGTTGAGCTGCGCGAGCGTCCGCTGCTCGGCGGCAAAGCGCTCGCGCCGCTCGGGCGACACCCAGGCGTCGCGCAGCACCTTCACCGCGGCGACGCTGCCGAGGTCGTCGCGGACGGCCGCGTACACCACGCCCATGCCGCCCTCGCCGATGAGCTTCGTGATGCTGTACGGCCCGACTCGATCGGGTGCCGCGCGGCCGCCGGTGATGAGCTGCCCGGCCACCTCCGCCAGATCGCGGTCGAGCAATCTGGCGCCGGGCGTCGGTGTCGATCATCTTCGACACCTGCGCCGCCAGCTCCGCGTCGTCGCCGCACTCGCGCGCAAGGAACGCGCGGCGCTCGGCCTCGGGCAAGTCGACCGCATCGTGGAACAGCCGCTGGACGCGCTCGTAGCGTGCCGGCGTCCACGTCAGGCTCCCAATTCCGCCGCGAGCCAGGCGCGGGCGGCGCGCCAGTCGCGGAGCACGGTGGCTTCGGAGACGCCGAGCAGCGTCGTGAGCTCGGCCACGTCGAGGCCGCCGAAAAAGCGGCTCTCCACGAGCGTGGCCTGGCGCGGATGGAGCCGGGCCAGATCCGTCAGCGCGCGATCGAGCGCCAGCAGATCGTCGCCCGTCGATGCCGCCGCGACCTCGATCGCGTCGTCGAACGTGACGAACACGGCGTCGTGGCCGCGCTTGTCGGCGTGACGGCGCCGGGCTGCCTCAATCAACACCTGCCGCATCGCGCGGGCGGCGATGCGCTTGAAGTGCAGCTTCGACGTCGCGACGAACTGCGGCGACTTCGCGAGCTTCACCCACGCCTCGTTGACGAGCGTCGTCGGCGTGAGCGTCGCATGGGGATCGCTCCGCTTCACGGCCGACGCAAGACGGCGCAGTTCCTCGTAGGCGTGGCTGAACTGGTGATCCAGGGCCTCGCGGGCGGCCCGGTCGTCATCTTGCCTGCCTCGGGTCATGGCGGAGACGGAGTCTAACAAAGGCAATTGACGATTGTTGATTACAGTCAAAACTTGACTATGTGTCTAGCAAGTAGGGAGCGCGTTGGGGGAGGTGCGGGAGGGCTCGACGTTGCTCAGGGTGCATCCAACACGACTGGCTCGACGGCAACCCGGCCGCGAAGATCGAGAAACCCGGCGTCGAGCAGTCACGCGACCGGGTCTTGACGAACGACGAAATCCGCGCGCTCTGGGCGCTTCTCGGCCGTCTCCCGGGCACCGCGCAGAGGCAGGCACCAGGCCGGAAGCGCGCGACGGCCGGCCAGGGCGGCGCGCACCGTCGCCACTCGCCTCGGAGAGGCCGGCATCCCGCGTGAGGATATTTCTGCGGTGTTGAACCACGTCCAGGGCAGCCCGGCGGCGACGCGCGTGTACGACCGTTATTCACGCGATCGCGAGAAGCGCGTCGCGCTCGAGACGTGGGCGCGCACGTTGCAGCTCATCATCAAGAACCAGGACAAGAAGGCGGCAGCCCTCGTGCAGTTCGCACGCCGGTACTGATGCAGGCTGCCGTAGAATGGGCGCACGACCATGAAGGCAGCGGCGTTCTGGAAGGCGGTGACCGTGGACGAGGCCAACCTGCTCGAGGAGTTCGTGCGCCTGCTCGACACGCACCGCTTCCGCTACTGCGTCATCGGTGGCCAGGCCGTGAACGTGTACGTCGAGCCGCTGGTCAGTCTCGATCTCGACGTCGTCATCGCGGCCGATCAGTTGGCTGCCATTGATTCGATCCTCCCTGTCGAATACCGGCGTGAGCGTTTTCCCTACAGCTTGAACCTGTCCAAGGCCGGATCGGATCTCCGGATTCAGGTGCAGACGGACACGCGCTACGCCCCGTTCGTCACGCGAGCCGGCCTTCGCGAGGTGCTGGGAGTTCGGCTACCGGTGGCGGCGGTTGAGGACGTTCTGCAAGGCAAGGTCTGGGCCGCGTCCGATCCCGAGCGGCGGGTCAGCAAACGGCAGAAGGACCTGGCCGACATCGCGCGGCTGCTCGAAAGTTTCCCCGTACCTCTCGAGGCTCGTCCCCGAGTCAATTCTCGCGAAGCTCACGTAGGAAGACCGTCGCTATCGGCGTGGTCGTGGTGCGCGCGCTCACGAATCGCGTCAAGGAACTGCGCCCGCTCATCCCGCAGATCCTTGCGGCTCTCGAGTCAGTGAAGCCTGGGCAGCTCATCCGGGTCGGCGCCATGGAAGTCTGGGAACAGAAACCCAGTGTCGGCGGCGGCGCAGCGCGCAGCGGAGGCAGTTTCTATCACCTGTCGTTTCGCTCGGGCGCCCGCGCCGGCGGTGCGTCCGCGCGGTCCGCGTACGAATACGTCACACGCTAGGACGAGTACGGCGGACCGGATCGGGTATCCGGCGGTCTACAGCGAGTCCGGTCACATGCCGTCGTGGGCAGAGGACGACCCTGCGAGGTATTGGGAGGCGGCGTGCCCAACGGGAAGAGGTGGAGCAGATTCACGCGCGGCTGGCGCAGGTTGTGGAACTTCTGCACGTCATTCGGTCGGAGGCAACCGCGATCGCGCACGACGAGGTTCTTCGGAAGCTCTTGCAGGAGGAACAGACATGGCTCTTGAGAAGTCAAGACCTGATCAAGGAGGTGCGCTACTCTTCGCGAAGTGGAGACCCGCCGGTTCTGGCCCGCGATCTGGCGCCGATGGCTGGTGGCGTTGGCCTTCGCACTCGCGGGCGCCGCCGCGTTCGGCGTCGGGCATGTGTGGGCGAGCCGCCCTTACGAGGCAGAAGTTGCGAGCCTGCGATTCCGCGTCGAGGTGCTGGATGCGGTGGCAGCGCGGATTCTGACGATGACCCCAGCGGAGAGACGGCAGTTCGACGTCCTGATGAAACTGGACACGTTGCGGAAGCGATAAGGAAGGATAAGAAACATTAGCGGGATGCGACGTTGACGGAAGGGGCGTGTATCAGCCCTTCCCGGCGCCTCGGCACTGACACAGCATATGGACCGAGCTTGAGCACCGCGGACCCGCGACGAACGGCGCTGGCGTGGAGTTCACGGGTGTAGCGCACGGCTGGGCGGGCATGATTTACGCGACGCTACGTTGGTGTCAGGCGTCTGACATATCTGTTCCAAAATGGGTGTTTGAGCGTCTGGAACAAGTGGCATCATCGGCGGTCCATTTGTGGACCCTCGCCAATCGGTGTTTGGCGCCGGTCGTTTTCTGGATTTGGCCGAGAAGTCGGCATGGACATGTGTTCGCCCGAAAAGGCAATTCTCCCCTTATTCGAACGGCGCAGCGGGGAGAAGACTGGGACATAGACTGCTCAGCTGAGCGGCTGGCAACCTGCCGCACAGGAGACGATTCGATGAGACCCTCACACGCATCGATTGCGGCCGTCATGACGGGCCTGAGCGTGGTGGCCGTCACTTCGCAGACAGCCGCACCCACGGCGAAGCCTGAGCGCATCGACTACATGGCGTTCGCGCAAGGCTCGATTCCCGTGTCGGTTGGCGGCGCCGGCGCCAAGCTCGGCGCGGATTTCGAATCGGCCGTGCGCATCACCGACGGCGACCCCGCGCCCTTCACCGTCGTCAATCGCGCCGCGGCGGACACGGACACCGAATTCGTCTATCACCTGCCGGCCGCGACGACGTTCGATCGGTTTGCGGTGCCGAACATGCTGGAGACGCCGAGTCCGACCGCAACGTTCACGCGGCTCGTCGAAGTGCACGGCTCGGTGTCGAGCGCGACGGACGGATTCACGCTGCTGGCGTCGACCACGCTGCAGACGCACAAGGCTCGCGGGCAAATCACCGAGATGGTGCCCGTCGCCAAACGTCCGGTGCGCTGGGTGAAGGTGCGGTTGGTTGGCGGCATCAACATTCAGCGGCCGCCATCGTCGTTCGAATTCAGCGAGATCGTCGGCAATGGCACGCAGGACACGCCGCAACTCTCGACGCAATTCACTGGCGCCTGGCGCGCGCAGGCCAATCGCGTGCGGCTCACACAGAAAGGCCCCGTGGTGTCCGGGTGCTACGACGAAATCGGCGAGTTGACCGGCACCGTCTCGGGCAACATTCTCCGCGCGACGGGGATGGATCGATCGGACAAGACACCCAGTCAGTTCATTCTGGCCGTGGTGCCCGATGGATCGCTGCGGGGCGTGCGGTCGAGCAACAACGGACCGTTTCGGTTGTACTCGCTCGCGCCGGCCGCGAACGTGGCGGAGTGCAAGCAGCCCACGCCGCCCACGCTGGGCTGCGGATCGGTGATTCACGGGATTACGTTCGGGTACGACTCGGCGGAAGATTCGACCTGACTCGCAGCCCATTCTCGACGAACTGTTCGCGGGACTGCGCGCCGACAAGAGCGCCCGCGTGCTGATCGAGGGCCACACGTCGAGCGAAGGTACGGACGAGTACAACCAGCGATTGTCGGAGCGGCGCGCGCAGGCAGTCGTCGCCGAACTCGTGAAGCGCGGCATTCCGCGCGAGCGGCCGTCAGCGGCCGGCATCGGCGAACGGCGTCCGATCGCGAGCAACGACAACGAAAGCGGCCGGGCGATGAACCGGCGCGTCGAGGTGAAGTGCCAGTGACGC
>CAVRUU010000007.1:0-17910 GCA_963724515.1 Candidatus Eiseniibacteriota bacterium
GAAAACCAACCCGATCGGGATGCGGCTCGGGATCATCGCCAACTGGGACTCGCGCTGGTTCGCCCGGAAGGATTACGCGAAGCTTCTCGAGGAGGACATCTTCATCCGGCGGTATCTGAAGAAGCGGCTCGCGCAGGCGGGGATTCGAGGATCATCATCCAGCGGGCCGTCGCGAAGGTCACGATCAACATCTCGACCGCGCGCCCCGGCCTCGTCATCGGCCGGCGCGGACAGCAGGTGGACCAGCTTCGTGACGAGCTGCAGCACATCACGAAGAAGGAGATCTTTCTCAACATCGACGAGGTCAAGAAGCCAGACCTCGATGCCATCCTGGTTTCGGAGCACGTGGCGCGACAGCTCGAGCAGCGCGTTTCCTTCCGCCGCGCGATGAAGAAGGCGATCGCCTCGAGCATGCGCTCGGGAGCCGGCGGCATCCGCATCGTGTGCTCCGGACGTCTCGGGGGCGCCGAAATGGCGCGCACCGAGGGCTATCGCGAGGGACGCGTTCCGCTCCACACGCTGCGCGCCGACATCGATTTCGCGCGCGGCACGGCCCGCACGATCTACGGGGCCGTGGGCGTGAAGGTGTGGATCTTCAAGGGCGAGGTGCTGGACAAGAAGGAGGCGCCCGCGGCGCTTCCGGCGAGCCAGACCCGCACCGCGACCCCGGCGGTGGGATAAGGCGGCATGCTCGTACCGAAGCGGGTCAAGCACCGGAAGCAGATGCGCGGACGCCGCAAGGGCATGGCCCACCGCGGCGCGACGGTTGCCTTCGGCGAGTTCGGGCTCCAGGCGCTCGAGGCGGCGTGGATCACGAACCGCCAGATCGAGGCGGCGCGCGTCGCGATCACGCGCTTCATCAAGCGCGGCGGCAAGATGTGGATCCGCATCTTCCCGGACAAGCCGGTGACGGTGAAGCCGGCCGAGACGCGAATGGGAAAAGGCAAGGGGTCGCCCGAGTACTGGGTGGCCGTCGTGAAGCCGGGCCGCGTCCTCTTCGAGCTCGAGGGGATCAGCGCGGAGCTGGCGCAAGAAGGCGATGAAACTGGGCGCGAGCAAGCTGCCGATCAAGACGAAGTTCGTCGAGCGGCAGGACCTGGCGGGGAGTTGAGATGAGAGACCTGAAGGCGGAGAAGATCCGCGACATGACGGAAGATGAGATCGTGACGCGGGTGCGCGAGCTGCACGAGGAGATCTTCAACCTGCGCTTCCGGAACGCGATGCGTCAGCTCCAGAACCCGGTCCTGATCCGCGAGCGCAAGCGCGACATCGCGCGCCTGAAGACCATCCTCGTCGAGCACCGGAGCGGCATCCGCAAGCTCGCCGGTCATGGATCGGGCCTCGGGCCGGTCGCGAAGACCCGGGAGCCGAAGAAGGCCGAGAGCCGAAGAGGGCCGAGGCGCCGGCGAAATCCAGGGAGCCGAAGAAGTCCAAGGAGTCCAAGGAGTCGAAGAAGGCCAAGGAGCCCAGGAAGTGACACCAGAAACGAAGGATCGCGGCCGGCGCAAGGTGATGACCGGAACGGTCGTCAGCGCGGCCATGCAGAAGACGGTGGTGGCTCAGATCGAACGGCTCGTCAAGGACGAGGACTACGGCAAGTACGTTCGCCGCCGCAACCGGTTCAAGGTCCACGACGAGAAGGGTGAATGCAAGGTGGGCGACGTGATCCGGTTCATGGAGACGCGTCCGCTGAGCAAGGACAAGTGTTGGCGTCTTCTCGACTTCGTGAAGCGCATCGAGCGCTGAACGGGCCGGGAGGAGGAAGGCGGGGATGGTTCAGCCACGCAGCATCATCACGATATCGGACAACTCCGGAGCGCGGGTGGCCCGCGTGGTCAAGGTGCTCGGAGGCACCCGGAAGCGTTACGGACGGCTGGGCGACGTGATCGTCGTCTCGATCCAGGACGCGCTCCCGGGCGCGCAGATCAAGAAGGGTGACGTCCACAAGGCGGTCTTGATCCGGACGGTGAAGGAAGTCCGGCGCCGGGACGGCTCCTACATCCGCTTCGACCAGAACGCGGCGGTGCTGATCGACGACCAGAAAGAGCCCAAGGGCACGCGCATCTTCGGCCCGGTGGCTCGCGAGCTGCGCGAGCGTGAGTTCATGAAGATCATCTCGCTCGCGCCGGAAGTCATATAGAGGAAGCAATGAGCCAATTCGCGAGAAACGACCAGGTGGTGGTGATCGCCGGCGACGACCGAGGCAAGACCGGTAAGGTGCTCAAAGTCATTCTCGACAAGGATCGGCTGATCGTCGAGAAGGTGAATTTCATCAAGCGGCACACGAAGCCGCGCGGTCAGAAGGCCCAGGGCGGGATCCTCGAGCGTGAGGCCCCGATCCATGTCTCCAACGTGATGCACCTCTGCCCCAAGTGCCAGATGGGCGTCCGCGTGACGATGAAGCGGGCGTCGGACGGCAAGCGCGAGCGCTACTGCGCGCGGTGCGGCGAGGCCATTCCGAGAGTGCGCTGATGGCCGACGAGAAAGAAAGAGAAGAAGCAGGCGAAGCCCGAGGGCGCGAAAGAAGCGAAGCCCAAGGCCGACGCGAAGCCGAAGGCCGACCAGAAGCCCAAGGGGGACGCGAAGGCCGAGTCCAAGGGAAAGGGCAAGGGCGATTCGCGGAGGAAGGGTGGCGGCAAGGACGCGGCCCAGGGACCGGCCGTCGGCGAGGCAGAGCCGCCGGCGCGGATTCCCAGGCTGAGGGAGCATTTCGAGAAGAACGTGTTGCCCGAGCTGATGAAGCGCTTCAGCTACACGAATCCCATGCAGGCGCCCCGCCTCAAGAAGATCGTCGTAAACATGGGGGTGGGGGACGCGCTCGTGAACATCAAGATGCTGGACGCGGCGGTGGCCGAGATGGCGACGATCACGGGACAGAAGCCGTCGATCCGAAAGGCCAAGAAGTCGATCGCGAACTTCAAGCTGCGCGAGGGGCAGCCGATCGGCTGCATGGTGACCCTCCGCGGGCCGCGGATGTACGAGTTCTACGACCGGCTCATCAACGTGGCACTGCCGCGGATTCGCGACTTCCGCGGCGTGCCCATGAAGTCGTTCGATGGGCAGGGCAATTACACGCTCGGGATCACCGAGCAGATCATCTTTCCGGAGATCAACTACGACAGGGTCGAGAAGATCCGGGGGATGGACATCACGTTCGTCACGTCGGCCGAGAACGACGAGGAGGGGCAGGAGCTGCTTCGGCTCATGAACATGCCCTTCCGCCAGCGTCAGGCCTGACGGCAAAGGAGCGAGTTTGGCCAAGAAGTCGTTAGTGGAGAAGTGGAAGCGGACGCCCAAGTTCAAGGTGCGCCGCTACAACCGTTGCCACCGCTGCGGCCGGTCGCGCGCGTTCCTGCGCGACTTCGGAATTTGCCGTATTTGCTTCCGGGAGCTCGCCCTCATGGGCCAGATCCCGGGCGTGGTCAAGGCGAGCTGGTAACCCGGGCCGAGCGCCCGAAGCTGAAAGGGAGCCATGTCGGTTAGCGATCCCGTGGCGGATTTCTTGACGTGCATCCGCAACGCATGCAAGGCGAAGCACAAGAAGTGCGACGTTCCGGCTTCGAATCTGAAGACGGAGCTGGTTCGGGTGCTGCTCAAGGAGAAGTTCATCAATAATTACAAGTCGATCGACGACAAGAAGCAGGGCCTGCTGCGCATCTATCTCAAGTACGACGCCAAGGAGAAGAGCGTCATCCAGGGGATCGAGCGCGTGAGCAAGCCCGGACGCCGCGTGTACCTGCGCCGCCACGAGATTCCGAAAGTACAGGGCGGCATGGGGTCGGCGATCGTCTCGACGCCGAGCGGCATCATGACCGACATCGAAGCGCGGGACGAGGGGCTCGGTGGCGAGTACCTCTTTCGCGTCTGGTAGGAGCGCGCCATGCCGTCACGAGTAGGAAAAATGCCGATCAAGATCCCGTCGGGCGTGCAGGTGAACCGCGACGCCCACGCGATCCACGTGAAGGGCCCGAAGGGGGAGCTGCAATTCCGTCTCGCCCACGGCGTGGACGTGAAGCTCGAGCCGAGCGAGATCCTCGTGTCGCAGGTCGGCGGCGGGAAGCAGGCCCTGGCGCTCCACGGGACCACGCGCGCGGTGCTCGCGAACATGGTCGAGGGCGTCACGAAGGGTTTCTCGAAGGCGCTCGAGATCCAGGGAACGGGATACCGCGCCCAGATGAGCGGCAAGAAGCTCGTGCTCCAGCTCGGGTATTCGCATCCGATCGAGTACGACCCTCCTGCCGGCATCACGATCGCGGCGGAATCGCAGACCCGGATCCTCGTGAGCGGCTACAACAAGGAGCTGGTCGGCCAGGTGGCGGCGATCATCCGCGACTTCAGGAAGCCCGAGCCGTACAAGGGCAAGGGAATCCGGTACGTCGGCGAGTACGTCAGGCGTAAGGCGGGCAAGGCCGCGGGCGGCAAGACGGCGGCATAGGGACGAGCCGCGCGTGGCGCGGCGAGAGGAACGAGGTAACGAGACACCATGAAATCGAGTGCAACCCCGAGGCTCAAGGGCCGCGCCCGGCGGCACATGAGAATCCGGAAGAAGGTGATGGGGACGGCCGAGCGGCCGCGCCTCGCCGTATACCGGAGCCTGAACCATATCTACGCGCAGCTCGTGGACGATCTCGCGGGGCGCACCATCCTCACCGTCTCCTCGCTCGACAAGGAAGTCGTCCCGAAAGCGAAGTCGGCGAAGGGAAAGATCGAGGCGGGCAAGCTGGTCGGGAAGCAGATCGCCGTAAGGGCGAAGGAGAAGGGTATCGAGCGCGTGTGTTTCGACCGCGGCGGCTATCTCTACCACGGCCGCGTCAAAGCGGTTGCCGATGGCGCCCGTGAGGGCGGCCTGAACTTCTAGGAGACTTGATGGCTTATTCAGGAATGCGCGGACGGATGCAGTCCCAGCAGGACTCCGAATTCATCGAGCGCGTGATCCATGTGAATCGCGTCGCCAAGGTGGTGAAGGGCGGACGCCGGTTCAGCTTCAACGCGATCGTGGCGGTCGGCGACGGCAAGGGAAAGGTCGGCGTGGGCCTGGGGAAGGCGAACGAAGTCTCCGACGCGATCCGGAAGGCGGGCGAGGCCGCGAAGAAGGGGATGTTCTCGGTTCCCCTGAAGCGCTCGACGATTCCCCACCAGGTGACGGGCAAGTTCGGCGCGGGCGTCGTGATCCTGAAGCCCGCGACCCCGGGAACCGGCGTGATCGCGGGAGGAACGGTTCGCGCGGTACTCGAGGCCGCGGGCATCAAGGACGTGCTCACGAAATCGCTCGGGTCCGGAAATCCGCACAATGTGGTCAAGGCCACCGTGGTGGGGCTTCAGAGCCTGAGGCACGCGAGCGATGTGGCGGCGACGCGCGGGAAGACGGTCCAGGAGCTCCTGGGAATGCGGCCGAAGGCGGTGGCGGACAATGGCACTCGTTAGGATCACACAGGAGCGGAGCAAGATCCGCTGCATCGAAACGCACAAGCGCACGATCGAGGCGCTGGGACTGCGGCGCATCCGTCATTCGGTGGTCCACGAGGACACGCCCCAGATTCGCGGCATGGTTCACCTCGTCCGCTATCTCGTGCGTGTCGAGCCCGCCGACGCGGGGACGACGGCGGCCGGCGTGACCGCTCCGCCGCGCCGGAAGAAGGCCGCCTCGAAGAGGAGTGCGGGCGAGCAGAAGAAGAAGATCGCGGCCCGGAAGAAGGCCCGCGGCACTTCGAGCACGAAGAGGAAGAAGAGGGTGGCCAGGTCATGAAGATCGGACAGTTGAAACCGGCGCGTGGGGCGACGCATCCGAGAAAGCGCCGCGGGATCGGCACCGCCTCGGGTCTCGGCGGCACTGCCGGGAAGGGCCACAAGGGACAGAAGGCGCGCTCCGGAAAGGGCGCCCGAATCCCCGGATGGTTCGAGGGCGGGCAGATGCCGATCCAGCGCCGCATCCCGAAGCGCGGGTTCACGAACCCCGGACGCGTGGAATATCAGGCGGTGAACGTCGGCTCGCTGGGCCGTTTCGCGGCCGGTGAAAAAGTGGATCGCGTGACCCTGCGCGAGAGGCGGCTCATCGACCGCGGCGATCGCCCCGTCAAGCTTCTGGGTGAGGGGGAGATCACGTTGGCGCTTCAGATCGCGGTGGACGCGGCGAGCCAGAGCGCCCGCGCGAAGATCGAGGCCGCGGGCGGCACGATCACGCTGCCGGAGCGGAAGACGAGGCGCGCGCGCTTCGAGCGGAAGGATCGCGCGCCTCGAGCCCACGAGCCCGGTGGACCGAAGAGCGCCCGGGGGCGGCAGCCCGGCCATCACGGCAGGACCCGGACGGCGGCGAAGCCCGGCCCGTCAGGCAGGAGCCGGGCGTAGCCGATGTTCGAAAGTTTCCAGAACGTCTTTCGCATTCCGGAGCTGAAGCGCAGGGTCCTGTTCACGATCGCGCTTCTCTGCGTGTACCGCCTGGGCGGGCACATCCCGACGCCGGGGGTGAACAGCGAGGCGTTGGTCACGGCCTTCTCGAGCCAGGCCAACTCGCTTTTCGGCCTCTACGACCTCTTCGTCGGCGGCAGCTTCGCCAAGGCGACGGTCTTCGCGCTCGGGATCATGCCGTACATCTCGGCATCGATCATCTTGCAGCTCCTGGGCGCGGTGATCCCGTACTTCGAGAAGCTCCAGAAGGAAGGGGAAGAGGGCCGGAAGAAGATCACGCAGTACACGCGGCTCGGGACGGTGGGCCTCTCGGCGCTCCAGTCGATCGCGTTCGCGAAGTTCTTGGAGTCCCTGAACGCGCAGGGCGTGCCGGTGGTTCCGCATCCGGGGCCCACGTTCGAGATGATGACGATGATCACCCAGACCGCCGGGACGATCCTCATCATGTGGCTCGGTGAGCAGATCACCGAGCGCGGGATCGGAAACGGCATCTCGCTGATCATCTTCATCGGAATCGTGGCGCGGTTCCCGAACGACATCGTGAACAGCTACCGGGCGCTCCGTGTCGGCACGCTCTCGCCGATCGTCGCGATTCTCATCGTGGCGATCATGGTCGCGGTGATCGCGGCGGTCGTCGCGATGACCCAGGCGCAGCGGAAGATCCCGGTGCAGTACGCGAAGCGGGTCGTCGGGCGGAAGATGTACGGAGGGCAGAACACGCACATCCCGCTCCGCGTGAACACCGCGGGCGTGATCCCGATCATCTTCGCGCAGTCCGTGATCATGCTGCCGAGCACGCTCGCGCTCTATTTTCACGGGAACGCGCTGATCCAGGGTCTCGCGAACATGTTCTCGGTCGGTCACATCGTGTACATCGTGGTCTACTCGGTCACGATCATCTTCTTCACGTATTTCTATACCGCCATCGTCCTGAATCCGAACGACATGGCGGACAACATGAAAAAGTACGGCGGCTTCATCCCGGGGATCCGCCCCGGGCGGAAGACCTCCGAGTACATTGACCGGGTCCTCTCGCGAATCACGCTGCCGGGAGCCGTCTTCCTGGCCCTGATCGCGGTGCTCCCGGACATTCTGATCCGGCGTTTCAACGTGCCGTTCTATTTCGGCGGCACGAGCGTCCTGATCGTGGTCGGCGTGGCGCTCGACACCTTGCAGCAGATGGAATCGCACCTGTTGATGCGCCACTACGAAGGGTTCGTCAAGAGCGGCAAGATTCGGAGCCGCAGATGAGGGTCGTGCTCCTCGGACCTCCGGGGAGCGGCAAGGGCACGCACGGGAAGCGGCTTTCGGAGTGCCTCGGCGCTCCGACCATCGCGACCGGCGACATCCTGCGCCAGGCGATCGCCGACGGAACCGCGCTCGGGAAGAGCGCGGAGGCTCACGTGAAGTCGGGCCGGCTGGTGCCGGATGAGACCGTGCTCGGCCTGATCGAGACGAGGCTGGGACGCCCGGACGCGGGGCGCGGGTTTATTCTGGACGGATTCCCGCGCACCGTCGCCCAGGCCGAGGGTTTGAAGGGGATTCTCGCGGACGGGAAGCTCGACCGCGTGCTGAACCTCGTGGTCCCGACGGAAGTCGTTGTGAACCGGCTACGAGAACGCTGGCTCTGCGGGCAATGCGGGGCCATCTACAACACGAGCACGGCTCCGCCCGGTGTCGCGGGACGATGCGACAAGTGCGGGGGCGCGCTCAAGCAGCGGGCGGACGACGAACCCGAGACGGTGCGTAAGCGCCTCGAGGTGTACGCGCGGGAGACCGCGCCCCTGGTGGCGTACTACGAGCGGGAAGGCGTCCTCCGCAACGTGGACGCGTCGGGGGCCGCCGCGGATGTTTACGCGGCGATCCTGCGCGCCATCGGGAAGGCCGCATGAGCGGGGCTTCGACGGAAAGGGCGATGATCCAGATCCATCCTCTGGACGAGGTGGCGCTGATCGGGGAGAGCGCCCGGATCGTCGGGCGGTGCCTCCTGATGCTCGCGCGGGAGGTCCGGCCCGGGGTGAACACGCTCGAGCTGGACCGGCTGGCGGAGGCGTTCATCCGCGACTCGGGTGGGGAGCCGGCGTTCAAGGGATATCGCGGGTTTCCCGCGAGCATCTGCGCCTCGATCAACGAGGAAGTGGTGCACGGGATCCCGAACGCGAGACGAATTCTCCGCGAAGGAGACATCGTCTCGCTCGACATCGGGGCGAAGCGCGCGGGGTTCTACGGGGACGCGGCGCGCACGTACCCGGTCGGGCAGGTGAGCTCGACGGCGACGCGGCTCCTGGAAGCGACGGAGCGGGCGCTGGAGGCCGGGATCGCGCAGGCGAGGCCGGGGAACCGCGTGTCCGACATCTCGGCCGCGATCGAGCGCGAAGTGACGAGCCGGCGATTTCGCGTGGTGCGCGCCCTCGTGGGGCACGGGATCGGGCGCGAGCTTCACGAGGAGCCACAGGTGCCCAATTATGGGCGCGTCGGAGAAGGACCGAGACTCAAGGAAGGGATGGTGCTCGCGATCGAACCGATGGTGAACGCAGGGACCGCGGAAGTGCTGACGCTGTCGGATCAGTGGACGGTCGTGACGGCGGACCGTGGGCTTTCGGCCCACTTCGAGCACACCGTCGCGATCGGAGCGGATGGGCCGGTCATCCTCTCCAAGGTAGAGGCCGACTAGGGAATGGCGAAAGAGGAAGGCGTCCAGGTCGAGGGGACCGTCGTCGAGCCGCTTCCGAACGCGATGTTCCGAGTGGAGTTGGAGAACGGACACAAGGTCCTGGCGCACATCTCGGGAAAGATGAGGATGAACTTCATCAAGATCCTTCCCGGGGACAAGGTCACGGTGGAGCTGTCGCCGTACGATCTGACTCGCGGGCGCATCATCTATAGATACAAGTAGGCGCGACGGGAAGCGTGGCGCCAGGGAAACGGGAGAGCTGCCATGAAGGTAAAAGCATCGGTAACCAGGATCTGCGAGCACTGCAAGGTCGTCAGGCGCAAGGGTGTCGTGCGCATCATCTGCAAGAACCCGCGCCACAAGCAGCGCCAGGGTTGAGGGGCCCTTCGGGGCGCCGTTAAGGAGGAACGTCTTTGGCTCGTATCGCGGGAGTGGATCTACCGAACGAAAAGCGCATCGAGATCGCGCTGACCTACATCTTTGGGATCGGACGCCCGACGTCGCAGAAGATTCTCTCGATGACCGGCGTCAGTCCCGACACGCGCGTGAAGAGTCTCACGGAAGAAGAGACCGGAAAGCTGCGCCAGGTGATCGAATCGCAGCTCAAGGTCGAGGGCGCGCGCCGCAGCGAGGTCGCGATGAACATCAAGCGCCTGATGGATATCGGCGCGTACCGGGGTCTCCGGCACCGGAAGAACCTTCCGGCTCGCGGGCAGCGCACGCGCACGAACGCGCGCACCCGGAAGGGTCCCAAGAAGACGGCAGGCGCGATGAAGAGGATCGCCGCCGCGCCGAAGCGTCCGGGTCCGGCGAAGCCGGCCGGGGCCTAGAGAGGAGCGTTGAGTGGCTGAAGCACCGGCAACCCAGGCACCACCGGCGGCAACACCGAAGCCCAAGAAAAAGCGCGAGCGGAAGGTGGGCATCAACGGAATCGCCCACGTCCAATCGACGTTCAACAACACCATCGTGACCATCACCGACATGGACGGGCACACGGTTGCCTGGGCCAGCTCGGGGAAGGTCGGTTTCAAGGGATCGCGCAAGAGCACGCCGTTCGCGGCGCAGATCTCCGCGGAGTCCGCGGCGAAAGAGGCGATCTCGCTGGGTTTGAAGAAGGTCGAAGTGTGGGTGAAGGGCCCGGGTTCCGGTCGCGAGGCGGCGATCCGTTCGCTGCAGGCGGCGGGACTCGAGATATCCGCCATCAAGGATGTCACGCCCATTCCCCACAATGGTTGCCGCCCGCCCAAGAGGCGGCGCGTCTAGGCACGGCGGAGGCCCTGCCGGCGCGCGGAGCGGCGTAGAGAACAAAGAGGGAGGTTTCGAGCAAACACATGGCGACGTTTCACGATCACAAGTGCCGGCTCTGCCGCCGGGAGGGAGAGAAGCTCTTCCTGAAAGGCACGCGCTGCTTCTCGGAGAAGTGCGCGTTCGAACGCCGCGGCTACGCGCCCGGGGAGCACGGAAAGGACCGCCGCTCCAAGGAAACGAGCTACGGTCTCCAGCTACGCATGAAGCAGAAGACCCGGCGTATCTACGGCATTCTGGAGCGGCAGTTCCGGAACTACTTCGAGAAAGCGGAGCGCCAGAAGGGTGTCACCGGCGAGAACTTGCTTCTCTTGCTCGAACGGCGGTTGGACAACCTCGTCTTCCGCATGGGATTCGCGGCGTCGCGCGGCTCGGCCCGCCGGCTCGTGGGGCACCGGCACATCACGGTCAACGATCGGATCGTGGACGTCCCGAGCTACCAGGTGAAGGTCGGTGACGAGGTCCGCATCCGGCCGAACAGCAAGAACGTTCCCGACATTCTGTCCTCGATCGAGCAGAGCAAGGGGCGGGATATGATGAGCTGGCTTTCGGTGGACTACGAGAAGATGTCGGGCCGCGTCCTCGAATATCCGACGCGCGCCTTGATCCCGACCAAGGTCACCGAGCAGCTCATCGTGGAGCTTTACTCCAAGTAACCGGAGTCTTTACCCCAAGAGTTATCAGGGAGGTAAGAGACCATTATGAAGTGGAAGAATCTCCAAATGCCGAAAAACGTCGAGATGGACGACAAGGTCTCGACCAACCGGTACGGCAAATTCAGCGTCGAGCCTCTGGAGCGCGGATTCGGCGTCACGCTGGCGAACGCGCTGCGGCGGGGACTCCTGTCCTCGCTTCCCGGCGCCGCCGTGACCGCGGTCAAGATCGACGGGGTCCAGCACGAGTTCACGACGATGACCGGGATCAAGGAAGACGTTCCCGAGATCATGCTGAACTTGAAGCAGATGCGTTTCAAGATTCACAGCGAAGGGCCCAAGACCGCGACGTTCGAGGCGCGGGGCGCGGGCGCGGTGAAGGCGGGGGATCTCAAGACGGATCCGGATATCGAGCTTCTGAACCCCGAGCTCCACATCGCGACGCTGAACAAGGACGGGGAGTTCCGCGCCGAGGTGGAAATCGGCGCGGGCCGCGGTTACGTCTCGGCCGAGAACCAGGCTACCGTGGATCGTCCGATCGGCGTCGTGCCGGTGGATTCGCTCTTCTCGCCGGTCACGAAGGTCAACTTCGAGGTCGAGAACACGCGGATCGGGCAGCGCATCGACTACGACAAGCTGACGCTGGAGATCTGGACCGACGGGAGCGTGCTCCCCTCGGACGCCCTCGCGTACGCGGCGAAGATATTGAAGGATCACTTCGCGCTCTTCGTGCACTTCGAGGAAGAGATCGTCGAAGAGGTGGAAGAGGAAGTGGACGAGGAGTTCCTGCGCGTCAAGACGCTGCTCGAGCGGAGCGTCGAGGAGCTGGAGCTTTCGGTGCGGTCTTCGAACTGCCTGAAGGCGGCCGACATCAAGACGATCGGCGACCTCGTCACGAAGTCCGAAGGGGAGATGCTCAAGTACCGGAACTTCGGCCGGAAGTCGCTCAAGGAGATCGCGGACATCCTGGCCGGCATGGGGCTTCACTTCGGGATGGACGTTGCGAGGTACAAACTCGGAGAGAAAATCGAGGCCGCCTGATGCGCCATCGCAAAGACCATCGAAAGCTCAGCCGCACGCACTCGCACCGCCGGGCGTTGCTCCGGAACCTCGTGACGAGCCTCATCCAGCACGAGCGGATCGAGACCACGCTGGCCAAGGCGAAGGAAGCACGCCGGGTCGGTGAGCGCATGATCACGTTCGCGAAGCGGGGCGATCTGTCCGCCCGCCGCCACGTGGCGCGTTACGTCCACGGGCCGGAAAACGTCAGGAAGCTTTTCGAGACGGTAGCGCCCTGGTACGCGACAAGGCAGGGTGGATACACCCGGATCTTGAAGCTGGGCCGGCGGCTCGGCGACGCGGGGGAGATGGCGCTGCTCGAATTCGTGAAATCGCCCGAGCTGAAAGAGAAGCTCCGGAAGGATGAGGAAGCCGCGGCGAGGGAAAAGGCCAAGGCCGGCAAGGCCGCGCCGTCGCGCGGAGGAAGGGGTCGGCCGAGGGCGAAGGAGCCGCGGCCGGGGAGAGCGCGGCCGACGAGAAGAAGGCCCGCCGCGAGAAGAAGGCCGCGCAGCCGAAGCCCGAACGCCCCGGCAAGGGCATCGGCGGTTTCGCGCCTCCGAAGACCAGCAAGACGCGCGGGCGGCAGCGGGGGAAGTCGGGCGAGTAGCGCCTGAACCGCAGCGCCGTGGCGCCGCACAAAATCGGAATGATATCGACGGGCGGGAGGCGATCCCGCCCGTTTTCTTTGCTGTGGGTGGGCGTTGTCGCGGCCGTCCTGATGGCGCTGGCCGCGGTGCTGGCGCCCACTGTCGCGAGCGCGGAGGACGAAACCCGCGCGCTGTGGGTCGTGCGCTACTCGCTCACCTCGACCGGAAGCGTGGACCGCGTGGTCGAGATCGCGACCCAGATGAACCAGAACACGCTCCTGGTCCAGGTTCGTGGGCGGGGCGACGCCTACTACCCGTCCGAGCTGGTTCCGCGCGCCGAGGAACTGGAGTCCACGCCGCGCGACTACGATCCCTTCTTCCGCATGATCCAGCGCGCGCACGCGCAGGGGCTCGAGGTGCAGGCCTGGATCAACGTGTACCTGGTCTGGTCCGCGGGCCGCCTGCCCCGCTCCCAGCTCCACGTCGTGAACGCCCATCCGGACTGGATCGCGATCCGCGCCGACGGCAGGAAGCTCGTCGAAATGGTCCCCGAGGAATTCGAGGAGGAGCGGGTCGAGGGGATGTACCTGGCACCCGGAAACCCGGAGGTCCGGCGCCATCTCCGCGAGGTCGTTCGCGAGATCGTCACCCGCTACCCGGTGGACGGGATCCACCTCGACTACGTGCGGAATCCCCAGCCCGACGTCGGCTACGATGTGGGAACACGCACCGCCTTCATGCGCGAGTTCGGGCTCGATCCGGTTACGTTCGCGGGGCCGCCCGACTCCTCGCTTCTGGCGCGCGTCGGCGAGGAGGGGATCGCGGATCTTCGCGCCCGGTGGATGCAGTGGCAGCGGGAGCAGGTGACGGCGCTCGTCCGCGACGTCCGGAACGACCTGGACCTCATCAACCCCAAGCTGAAATTGACGGCGGCCGTGATCGCGGATCAGAGCGCGGCGCTGAACCGGTATCTGCAAGAATGGCCGAAGTGGCTCCGCGAGGGAATCATCGACGCCGCGATCCCGATGGCCTACTCGCCGAACACGACCACAGTGGTGCGTCAGCTCGGCGCCGCGCGCTCGATCCCGACCGAGCACCATCTCTACGCGGGAATCGCCGTCTACAACGAGAGTGCCCGCGAGGCCGCGGACAAAGTCCGCCGCGCGCGACAGCTCGGCGTGGACGGCATCGCTTTGTTCTCCTACGACGCGCTGGCCGCGCGCCCCGGCTATGCGCGCGCTCTCAAGACGTGGACGTTCCGCGAGCCGTCGGAGCCGAAGCGGATGGAGTGGAGGGAGAAGGCCGCGGCGCCCGCGAAGTGAGGGGCGCCGCCGCCGATCGCGCTAGCCAGGGCGCGGTAGGGGAGCCTACCTCGCTTCTGCCATCTGCTTCATGAACTGCTCTCCACCCTTCTTCATCTCCTCGGGCGTCATGTCCTTGGTATGCGCCGCGATGTTCCAGCGATAGCCGAAGGGGTCCTCGACATTCCCCATACGGTCTCCCCAGAACATATCCGTCACGGGAAAGAGCTCCTTCGCGCCGGCGGCGATCGCCTTCTTCTGGGCCGCGTCGGCATCCTCGAAGTACATGTAGAACGAGACCGGCGATCCGCCCATGGACTTGGCCGAGCGCATTCCCATCACTTCGTCATTCAACATGATCACGGCGCTTCCGATCTGAATCTCCGCGTGCATGATCTTTCCGTCCGGTCCGTCCATCCGTCCGCGCACCGTCGCGCCGAACGCGTTCTTGTAGAACTCGATCGCCTTCGGTGCGTCGTTCAGGGTTATCGAGGCGGTGACTGTGGTGTGGTCAGGTGGAATCGGGTTCACTTTGGCCATGGCTTGAGCCTCCGGTGTTTTGGGGGTGGAGGAAATACGGGACTTCGGAAAACAGGCTGCAATTATGGCCCTGACCGCGCGTACTGTGCCATCTCTTTGAACCCCGTATCCCGGTCGCCGGCGCCGAGGGGAATTGCTTGCCTTCGGGGTGCCGCGACGGGTAGAATTTATGGTTCATGTTCGGCTGCTGGCCGCCGATAAGACGATGAGATTCAAGGGGTTGGGTAGGTTGCGCGAGTGAGACGTCCGAGCGGTGCCCCACCCTATCACAACTATTCCTGAGTAGCTCAATGGCAGAGCATCCGGCTGTTAACCGGAGGGTTGTAGGTTCGAGTCCTACCTCAGGAGCCAGTACCAAACGCAACCCTCTTCGAACTGGGTTGCCGCTAGCGAGGCCCCGGCGCGGAGACGCGCTGGGGCTTTCGCGTTTGTGGCGCAAGGGCGCGACCTTGTGGCCCACTCGCGCCACTCCTCGCGTCGTAGGATCCTTTGCAACTGGCCTGGCCAACCCGCGCGCGTGGCTATGGGAGAGCGAGATCATTCGTACGCTTCCGCTCTCTTCCTCTCTGGCTCTCTCCGCATGAACGGAATGGCGAGCTCAGCGCGTCGCCGCACGCTGGGAGGCGCTCCGAAAGGACCAAAGCCGGCGTGGTCTAGTCGGGATGTACGGTGCCACACTGCAGCCGCCTCCCCTCGAGCCGGCTGCATTCCGACTACCAACATGAACCCGCGCGTCATCACGCTTCTCAGGACGGTGTCCATCCTAGGCGGTCTATGCGTGGCCGCGCTGGTCACGGCCGACACTGGGACGCCTCCGACCTGGAGACTCGAAGTACACCACCAGAAGCGGGAGGCGGATCCAAAGGATTACCTGGTTCAGATCGGAGTGCGCATAGTGCAGCGATCGGACAGCTGCTTCTACGTTTACACCGTGGCGAATCGCTCCGACGACACACTTACTAGCATTCAAATAGGGTACGACTCCTCGACTGAGCGCTGCGAGCTGACAGGGGCGCCCCCCCACGCGTCCCCGGATACCGCTTACTCCCCTGTGGGATGGGAATGCTCTCCGGTTCAAATGAAAGGCGACCAGAATACATTTGCCGTTGGGTGGAAGGTCGTAAATGGTCTGGAGGAGACCGGAGGTATTCCGCCAAAGGCTTCGGTCTCCGGGTTCACGGTCGTGCTTCCGAAGCTCGATCCGCTGTACGAGCGGTGTCACTTCCGCACGCCTTTCAAGAGCCTCCCGTTCATGTCCGCGATTGGTCGTTTGATGCCCGAGGCGGAGCTGGCTATTCAAATCACGGGTACCGAGGCGAAGCTGGATGTTCCAATCACGGGTACGGGGAGGTATCTTCGGGAGGGTCACGGACGAGCGCGGCGAGGGGGTGGCCTACGCGAACGTCATCATCAAGGGCACCCAACTGGGTGGGCGAGCGAACGCGGAAGGGTCCTACTTCATCGTCAAGGTTCCAGGTGGTCGTTACACTCTCGGGGCGCGCAGCATGGGCTTCCATCCACGCGACAAGGCCAACGTGTGGGTCACGGAGAATAGTTCGACGAAGGTTGACTTCCAGCTCACCAAGGCGGGGACAGACGGGCGGTGAAGGGCCGAGTCAGGACTAGTCCGGTTGCCAGCCGCTACTCCCGACCTTTAGAAACTACCGCCAGCCCCACTCCTTACCGACCCTTAGCACGATCTGTGTGCCGCCCATGGCGTAGTCTTGGACTTTGGCCTTGGAGAGCCGAGCTCCCGCACCGAACCGAAGCCCCGACCCGAGTCGCCAGAAGCCGCCTGCATTCACCCATCCACCCGTCCCGCTCGCCTCGTGCGCCTCCTCGTAACTCACATAGGTCCCTGAATCCTTTACGCGGACATTCACCCGGCATACACCACCAGCCATGTACGGGCTGAAGGAGCCGACGGTCCACGTCCGTATGATGCCGATTCCCAGCTCAGTTGCTAGTACCCGACGTTTCCCTGAAATGTAGTCCTCGTTGGGGGGCCAAAGCGTCTCGTTGCGACTCCTCGTGAACCCCGCAACGTAGCCCGCGGGATGGACCGGCCATCGCCTTCCTCCCGCCGATAGATCGAACGATATCCCCGCCTGTGTTTCAGATCCCTCCGCGCTCGGTCGGCGTGCACCCAGGGACCAAGTCAGATCCCCGGCTGCAAGAGCGAGGTGTGGCCCGATCAGGATGCAACCGAGGATGGCGTAGGCAGCGGCCGGTAGGCGGTTCATGCCTCCCTGTACCCCGGTCAATGGAGTCTTCGCCCAGGGCGTCGAATCTCCGGCGCGTCCGACCCCCCGACCCCGCGCAGGTACAAATAACCCGCCTTGTGGCCTCACAGGGGTACAGTTATGCGACCCTTGCGGCATCCCCAGGTACAGTTAACCCCTCGAAAACCCGCCTCCAGGTACATTTATGTGGCAGATTTCGCCCCTGCGGGGAGGTCTATGACGCATCCTGCCGGACCGGAATCTCCCACAAGCGCTAGGGACTTACGCATCTGTGGGGAATACGCATTCCGCCCCGGTACGCCACACCCCTGTTTTAGCCGCCAAAACTGCCGCTGGGATGCCGCATCCTTGTCGGACTTAGCTTGATTGTGTGCCCAAGCAATGGATGGATGCCCCACGCTCGTCCTTTTGAGGAAAGGCGAATGTCGGTTCGCGCCGAGGCACCAGGGGTAGTGCCTGAGCTTTATCCATCGGGCTGGGAAGGTGCCAAGTCGCGATCCCAGGCGGGGGGTATGGAAGGGGACTGGGCCTGCCTAGATTGCGCGAAGTATCGCGCGTCTTCTGCTGTAGGCGCAAGCAGTGAGGGGCACCGCCAGAAGGCAGACGCCTCACCGAGGATCCACCCTCAGGTGGTGTAATCCGACGACACCGGAGTTGTCGCCGGCACTAGACACTCGGGTTCAGGTGAGGAGATTCCACCATCCGCTTCAGACTTCAGTCGTACCCTGAAACTTGCTCCCGCCGAACGAATTAACAGCCGATCAACACCTACGCTCGGGTAGTAGCCCTTCGCAGGCACGCTCAGTGCTTGCACTGTAATAGGGTAGTGGGCCCTGAGGCCACCGGGGGATGAGTGTGCCCGGTTCGGCAGCGCGTTCGCGTGCCGAGGCGTAAGCCGACGGCCCGCTACCGTAGCAGCATCGGGGGGATTCACCATGCGTCGCCCAAGCGGATCCCGAAGGTCGCGCCCGCACCGTCGCACGAAGACCATTCGCCTCGGAATCGTGGCGCGTTCCAGCGCGATGCGTGAAGCCCTCACGGCGTCGCTGTGCCGAGTGCCGGGGCTCTGCGCTGTAGACTGCGGTGCGGGGAACGCGGAAAGCATAGAGCGGGCTCGGGACCTCGGGCTCGATCTCATTCTGA
>CAVRUU010000008.1:0-37731 GCA_963724515.1 Candidatus Eiseniibacteriota bacterium
GGGCCTGGGCGGACTCGCGATGGCCGCAAGGGCCCCGATCCGCTATCAGAACGCCACGGTTGGATTCGTGCAGGGAGGGCTCCTCTTCGACGCGCCTTTCTTGCAGCGGCTCGGAAAGACGAGCGGCCTGGATCTGATCCTGCGCGACAACTCGGGCCGGGTTGTGGCGGCCACGCGCCCGGAGACCTCGGTGGGCTACCTCACGCGGACCATCCCGCTCGAGGTCGGATCGCCCCCGTACGGCACGCTCATGGGACTGGCTTCCACGGCGGCCGCGGATCGGACCATCGCCTCGCTCCAGCTCGCGTCATTGCTCCTGGGCCTTCTCGGATTGGGGATCGCGATTCCCCTGGCCATCCTCTGGTCCTCTCAGATCTCCCGCCCCGTGGAGCGCCTGGCCGCGTTCTCGGACAAGCTGGCCAGGGGAGAGTGGGAGGAGCCGATCGCGCTTCACAGCGTGCGCGAGCTTCAAACGCTGGTGCTGGCCCTCGACCGCATGCGGCGCGACCTGCAGACCTATCGCGACAAGCTGGTCACCAGCGAGCGGCAGGCGGCGTGGAGCCAGATGGCCCGCAAGGTGGCGCACGAGGTGAAGAACCCCCTCACCCCGATCGCGATCTCGATCGCGGATTTGAAGCGGAGCTATGAGCTGAAGCGGCCGGACTTCCCCGAGATCCTGGATCAGGCGGTCCGGACGGTCGGCGAGGAGGTCGAAACGCTGCGGCGTCTTCTACAAGAATTTTCCGACTTCGCGCGGATTCCGCCGCCGGAGCTCAAACCCTGCCGGCTGTCCCTGATCCTGAGCGATCTCGAGGCGCTGTACGGACACGAGATCTCCGCGGGCCATCTGACGTTCGCGCAACCCGCGCACGAGGTCACGTTTTCCGCCGACCAGGGGCAGATCAGACAAGCGCTGATCAACCTGATCAAGAACGGGCTCGAAGCGCTGAACGGGGACGGCCGCGTCACGGTCTCGGCCCGATCATCCGGCGAGGCGCTGGAAGTCTCGGTGTCGGACTCGGGACCGGGACTGAGCGAGGAGCAGAGGAATCACCTCTTCGAGCCTGGCTTCACGACGAAAGCGCAAGGAAGCGGGCTCGGCCTGACGATCGTCGAGCGGATCGTGAACGACCACGAAGGCACGGTCGCGGTCGAGCCGAATCCGGATCGAGGCACCACGTTCCGGATCCGGTTGCCGCTCGGACCGGCGGGCACTCGATGACCATCCTCGTGGCGGACGACGAGTCCAACATTCGCTCGAGTATCACGAGCGCGCTGGGGCGCGAAGGCTATCAGGTGGATCAAGCCGCTTCCGTCGCGGAGGCCAGAACGAAGCTCCGCGAGGCCTACGATTTCGTGCTGCTCGACGTCTGGTTCCCGGACGGAAGCGGACTCGATCTGCTGGCGGAGGTCATGGAATCGACGCCCGACACCGTCGTGATCATGATGTCGGGGCACGCCACCGTCGACGCCGCCGTGAAGGCGACCCGTCTCGGCGCCTTCGATTTCCTCGAGAAGCCCATTTCCCTGGAGCGCCTCCTGATCCTGCTCCGCAACGCGGCAGCGGCGCTCACGCTCAAGGAGGAGAATCGCCGGCTCGCAGGACCCTGGACCCAAGCGATCGTGGGACGCTCGCCCGCGGTCGAGAAAATGCTCCGCGAGATCCAGCTCGCCGGGCCGACCGCGGCGAGGGTGTTGATCCAGGGGGAAAACGGAACCGGCAAGGAGCTGGTGGCCCGAGCGCTGCACGCCGCGGGGCCGCGGCGCGACCAGCCCTTCGTGGCGGTGAACTGCTCCGCGATTCCCGAAGAGCTGATCGAATCGGAGCTCTTCGGACACGAGCGGGGCGCCTTCACCGGGGCGACGCAATCGCGGCGGGGCAGGTTCGAGGAGGCGCACGGCGGGACGCTCTTCCTCGACGAGATCGGGGACATGAGCGCGCGCGCTCAGACGAAGCTCCTCCGCGTGTTACAAGAAAGTGAGACTCCATCGGGTCGGAGGCAACCGAGCGATCAAAGTCGACGTGCGCGTCATCGCGGCGACGAACCAGAACCTGGTCGAGCGCGTGCGCTCGGAAGAATTTCGGGAGGACCTCTATTTCCGCCTTGCCGTCGTGCCGATCACCGTACCGCCTCTCCGGGAGCGCGCGGAGGACATTCCGCTCCTGGTCGAGCACTTCGCCGCCCAGATCTCGAAGGAGTCGGGCGGAAAGCCGAGGAGATTCACTCCCGGCGCCGTGGAGCTGCTCCAGCACTACGCCTTCCCCGGAAACGTGCGCGAGCTTCGGAACATCCTGGAGCGGCTCTGGATCATGACGCGGGGCACCACCATCGGCCCCGAGCAGGTTCGTTCGGTGCTGCCGCATACGGACCGGGCGGCAAAGGGCGTGCGATTGGGAGACGCCGTGCGGGAATTCGAGCGGAAGGAAATCGAGGCCGCGCTGCTCGCGGCGGGGGGCAGCATGACGAAGGCCGCCTCGATCCTCGGGCTGGAGCGGAGCCATCTCTACAAGAAAATGAAGAAGCTCGGGTGTCGGCCGGAGTCGTGGAGCCCCTAGCGCCCGCCTCGGCCTGACACGACGGCTACAACGTCGCGACGGCCTGCTTTCGTCTCAGCTGTAAGATTCGCACGTCCGGGTCCACGACGATGGTTTCGGGCGTGAACGAGCAATGGATCGTGAGCGTCTTCGATTCGCCGGCATCGAGCGTGACCGCCCCGCGGGCCTCTCGATACGAGGGGCTCTGCTTCGAGACGCGGCGCCATGATTCGTGCGGCGCCTTCGGGTTCTGCTCCGGCTTGGCCCAGCGCTCCCCCGCGGAGGCGGCGATCTCGACCGGCATGCGGCCGGTTCCATTGTTCCGGACCGTCACGGTCACGTCGTAGCCGCTGCTCCGCTTCTCTTTTCGGGCTCCGGTGATCCGGTACTCCGGCATCGCGCGGTCCTCGAACCACTCCTTCACGAACGCGTCGTAGGCGATCGGATCCGCCGCGTACGGCCTCATCTCCGCAACGAAGTCCTGCAGCGCCGGATGATCGCGGCTCTCGCTCCACGTGCCGATGAAATGACGTAGTCCGGCGAGCGCCCGGTCCTGCCCCATATAGTCGTACAGCATCCAGAACACCCACCCCCCGCGGTCGTACATCACGCTCTCGTCCGATTCCCGTTTCCCGTCGATGTCGTACATCGGACGCTCGTCGTCCACGCGGCGGCGGTCCCCGTAGCGGAACTCGATGCCCTTCGCGAACTCCATCCGCTCCCGGGGGCCCTTCACCTTGTCGAAGAGGAGGAGGGTCGAGAAGTGGGCCATCCCCTCGCTCAGGAAATCGCCGTTGGGTCCGTTCGCCGGCGTGAGGATGTTCCCCCACCACTGATGCGCCGCCTCGTGCGCGGTGACCAGGAACGTCGCGTCGGTCTTGGCGTCGTTCCTGGTCAGGAAGCCGATGTTCTCGCTGAACGTGATGTTCGTGCCGAAGCCCTGGGCGTATCCGGCCAGGGCCGGAAACTCGGAGAGCTTGAGCTCCCGCCAGGGATACGGCAGGAACCACTCGGAATACCAGCGGCGGGCCGCGTCGAGCGTCGCGGACATCTCGTCCACGTTGTAGGGGTGAGCCGAGCTGTAGTAGATGGACGTCCCCGCTCCCTGCTTCACCTTCCATTTGCCGCACACGATGTTCAGGATCTTGACCGGATGGTCGGTTTCCCAGATCTGCGTGCGCCACCCGTCCTTCACGGTGTTGCTCGTGCAGACCCCCGGACCGTTCAGCGTGTAGGCCTCGGGGCCCGTGACGGCGATCCGCGCGGGGAACCACGCGGGCGCGCCGAAGGCGGCTCGCGTGACGCCCTTCCAGTAGTCGCGCGGGTATTTCCGGGGCTCGGTCTTGTTCTCCTTCGTCTCCCCCACATCCTCCATGTATCCGAGCACGGGAAGGAAGCTCGGATTGAATCCGGTGAGGACGACGCCCGAGGGCAGCACGAATTCATCCGTGTTTCCGCCGTTCTTCGTCACGCCATCGGGCAACCGCCCGTCCCACTTCCATCCGATCACGACGCGGTCCCCCTTCGCGAGCGGATGCTCGGGAGTGAACACGTAGAGATACCGGCGGTCGTCCGGTTTGTAGGGCTTTCCGTCCAGGGTCCACTCGAGATGATCCCAGTGAACCCCTCCGGTGAGGGGGATCTGGGCGAGCGCCGTATCGAGGCCGTTCACGAGCGTGAAGGAGCCCTCGCTCGAGAGCCAGCGCCTGGCGGGATCCACCTTGACCGCCACGTCCGCGCGCGCGATGTCCGGGAGTGGGGCGTCGAGCCAGGTCTTCAGATTCTTGGCCCAGTAGTCCTTCCTCGCCTTCTTCGCGACGCCCCCGTCGATTCCGCTGTGCACCTGGAACACGAGCACCGTCCAGGCCACGAGCGGCACGACCAGGAACGGCGCAAATCCCAGGACCGACGCGGCGAGCCGCCGCGGCGCGAGCCTGTGGATCGTCTGCACGGCATCGTTACCCCGGCGCTCGAAGAGGCGCACGGCCAGCGCCACGAATAGAGCGGCAAGCCCGAGAACCATGATCCGGTTCCAGAGCAGCGCCATGCGGTCTGTCTCGAAAAACCCGAGGTCGCTCCAGCGGAGCGAGCCCCAGAGCGGCCAGTTGCCTATCCAGCTGATCTGGCGGGTGAGGGCCCGAAAGCCGGTGTACGCGAAGACGCAGAACGCCACCGAGTAGGCCGCGTAACGATTCCCCACCCACGCATAGACCGCGGTCACGAAGGCGGACCACGCGAGGAACGTCGGCACGAGGAGCAGTCCCCAGATGAGCGCGTACGGCCCGAGCGAGAAGGGCACCGTGTGCTGCACGAGGATTGCGATGGCGCTGGCGAGGAGCGAGGTCACGAGGACGACGACCGCGACGAAGCTGTTCGCGATCATCTTTCCCCATAAGAACGCCCCGGTTCTGCATGGGGTCGCGTAGATGATCTGCGAGAGCCCGGTGGTGCGCTCGCGCTCGAACGACTCCACGGTGTAGAAGAGGAGAAGCAGGAGGACCCAGGCGGTCACCTGGTTCGCGATCGAGACCGCGTTCGTGCCGGGCGTCAGGAGCACGGGTGTATCGAAGGCGCCCACCGCGACGAGGGAATTCCCCAGCCCCATGACCAGGATGAGCAGCACGAAAAAGTAGAGCCCCGGCGACCGCAGCAGCTCCCGCAGCTCCGCGCGGGCCACCGACGCGACGCTACCGAGGTACGCGGGTGCCACGCTCCTCATCGAGAGCCCCGCGAAGCTTCCCGCGGGCGACTCGTCCCACGCGGCGGGTGCTACGGCCTGCTCGCCGGCGCGCGCCTTCAAGTCGGAGCGGGAGGCCACGGGCCCGCGCAGCGACTGGGTCACCGACCGCTGCGTGAGGAGCACGGCGCCCACCCCGAGCACGAGGAGCCACGCGCGATTCAGCCAGAAGAGCGCGTCGTATGGAACCGCGTGCTTGTTGTAGAAGTCCACCCCCCGGTCCACTTTGAGGTGCGTTTCGTTGAGCCACCGGTATCCGCACGGCTCGAGGACCTGCATGAGCCTGTTCAGGCGGAGATCGAGCCAGGATGGGGACCACGTCCAGAGGAAGAATCCGCACACGAGAAGCGCCCCGACCGGGAGCACGCCCACGAGCACGGGGTTCCTGGTCCGCTCCCCGACGTACATCGACAGGCCGGCGAAGAAGACGAGGAACGGAAGCCCCATGGTCAGAACCGGCATGAGGTAGTTCATCGGGGCGAAGGCTCCTCGGATCTCATTCGCCTCGGCATTCGGCACGACGTGATTGAAGAACGAGTTCGCGGCCGCCATCCAGAGCATCAGCACCACGAAGCCGGCCGTGACCGCGAGAAAACGTCCCCACACGTACTCCCCCGCCGTGAGCGGCGTGGAATGCAGCAGCACGTCCACCTTCGTCTCACGGTCCTTGAGCAGCGAGAGTCCCGCGGCCCACGCGATGAAGCCGGCGTAGTAGAGGAGCATGATGAACGTCATCATCTGGGTCTGCGCGAATTCGGACGTGATCCAGGCCTTCGTGCCGCCGACCTCGCTCTCCCCCGAGGAGATCATCACCTTCCCGGTCGAGAGCCCGTACGCGTTCAGGAGCAGGAGCGCCGCCAGGAAGATGAAGAGCGGGCGGCGGAAGGAGTGCCGGAACTCGACGCCGAAGGTCGCGGCGATGCGGCGCAGGCTCACGTGGCGGACTCCGCGGAAGCCGCGGCGAGAGGGGAACGAGCGTCGTCCTCGGGCGCGCCGAAGGTGGTGCCGCGCCTCCCCCGCGCGGGAAGCGACCCGAGCCGCATGAGGACGAGGTACGCGTCCTCGAGCGACACCGGCGCCGGGACGAACCCCTCGGGGGGCGCTCCGGACGGATCGTAGATCCGCGCCCGGTTCTTGCCCTCGACCAGGAGCGCCTGCGTGACCATGCGCTCGGATCTGAGGACCGGCAGATCCTCGACGTTCACGGTTCCCTCGAAGATGTGCCCCGCGATCGAGGCGCGCGCTTCGCTCGGGGAGGTCAGGGCAAGGAGCCGGCCGGAGCGGATGACGGCGAAGCGAGGGCAGAGGACCGCGACGTCCTCCACGATGTGGGTCGAGAGGAGCACGATCCGATCCACCGCCAGCTCGGAGAGGAGACGGTAGAAGCGCAGGCGCTCCTCCGGGTCCAGACCGGCCGTCGGCTCGTCCACGATGATGAGGCGCGGGTTGCCGGCGAGCGCCTGCGCGATGCCGAGGCGCTGCCGCATTCCCCCGGAGTAGCTCTTCAGCGGACGCTTCGCCGCGAACGAGAGGTTCACGCGCTCCAGCAGTTCCCGGACGAGCTTCTTCTCGCCCTGCGGCGCCCGCACGCCCTTGAGGGCCAGGAGATGCGCGAGCATCGCCTCACCGCTCAGGTGCGGATAGAACCCGAACTCCTGAGGCAGGTAGCCGAGGCGCGGCCAGAGCTTCTCCGGCTCTTCGAGGATATCGATGCCGTCGAGCGTGACCGATCCGGACGTCGGCTCGAGCAACCCCGCCAGGATCTTCATGAAGGTCGATTTTCCCGCGCCGTTCGGACCGAGCAGCCCGAACATCCCGGGCGAAACGTCGAGATCGATCCCGTTCAACGCCGTGATCGGACCCGGGTAGACTTTGACGAGACCGCGCGTTACGAGCATGGGGTACCTCCTCAGAGCACCTACGCGCGCGACGCGCGCGGAGTTTCGCCATCGACTCCCTTGAACCGCCCTTCAAAGCAGTCTAGGCTGCGCCTCTCGCTCCCGCCATCACTTCCCCCACAGGAGGCTCACCCCTTGCGCATCGGCACGCCGCTGACCCCCACGGCCGTGAAGGTCATGCTGCTCGGCGCCGGCGAGCTCGGCAAGGAGGTCATCATCGCGCTGCAGCGGCTCGGCGTGGAGGTGATCGCCGTCGACCGCTACGCCCGACGCCCCGGGCCATCACGTGGCGCACCGCTGGCACGTGATCGACATGACGGACGCAAAGGCGCTCCGGGCGCTCGTCGAATCGGAGCGGCCGCACCTCGTCGTGCCGGAGATCGAGGCCATCGCGACGGACGAGCTCGAACGAGATCGAGGATGCCGGCCTCGCCCGCGTGATCCCCACGGCTCGCGCCACGCAGCTCACGATGAACCGCGAGGGGATCCGCCGTCTCGTGGCCGAGGAGCTGGGGCTCCCCACATCCCGATACGCGTTCGCCGAGAGCGCGGAGGAGATCGCCAAGGCGGCTGTCGTCGTGGGCTTCCCGTGCGTGATCAAGCCGGTGATGTCCTCCTCGGGGAAAGGTCAAACAGTGGTGCGCGGGCCGGCGGACATCGACAAGGCCTGGGAATACGCGATGAGCGCGGGGCGCGTCAGGCGCGGGCGCGTCATCGTCGAGGAGTGCGATCCGCTTCGACTACGAGATCACGCTCCTCACCGTGCGCACGCTCGATGAGCGCGGCGGGAACGTCACCCACTTCTGCGAGCCGGTGGGACACGTGCAGGTGAGGGGGGATTACGTCGAGAGCTGGCAGCCGCAGCCGATGAACGACGTGGCGCTCGCGAGGGCGCGCGACATCGCGAAACGCGTCACCGACAACCTCGGCGGGCGGGGCATCTTCGGCGTCGAGCTCTTCGTTCAGGGGGAGCGCGTCTGGTTCAGCGAGGTGAGCCCGCGTCCCCACGACACCGGAATGGTCACGATGGTCACTCAGGCGCAGAGCGAGTTCGAGCTCCACGCCCGGGCGATTCTGGGCCTGCCGGTGTCCACCGAGTTGCTGTCGGCCGGCGCGAGCTCCGTCATCTACGGCGAAACGGACGCGAAGGGGATCGCGTTCGAGGGCGTCGACGAGGCGCTCCGCGTGCCTCGCACCGAGGTCCGCCTGTTCGGAAAGCCGGAGGCCTTCCCCCGGAGACGGATGGGAGTCGCGCTGGCGTACGGGCCGGACGTCGCGGAAGCACGGCAGCGCGCGAAGCGATGCGCCGGTCTGGTCCGACCTACACGGGCGGATCCGGTTCCCGACGCAGCCGTCCCATGAACGGCAGGAGCGCGATCGAGACCAATCCGAAGAGCGCGTCGATCGTGAGCGTCGCCGGGTAGCCCCACCGCTGCAGCGCGTGCCCCTGCCACGTGGACGTGTAGGCGTAGACGACGTTGCAGAGCGCCATGTAGGCGGTGAACTGGGTGGCGGCGACCGCGGGCGTCGTGACGTCCATGAAGATCGCCGTTCCCACGCCATACATGAGCCCCTGAAACACGGCGTAGCAGAGGACGAGCCCCCAGAAGATCGACACGAGGTCGTGGGGCGGAATCGGCCGGCCGGGCGCCTGAGGACTGATCGGCAGGATCCAGTGAAAGTGGTACATGGCGAGCGCCATCGCGAAGGTCGGAAGCGTCGTGCCCGCGATGAAGATCGCGAGCGTGCGCCGGCGCCCGAAGCGGTCGGAGAGCCATCCACCGAACACGCAGAATCCCGCCGATAGCCCGGTTGTCGCCAGGCCGAGCAGACCGATTCGTCGATCGTCCAGGCCCAGCTCGACCGCGAGATTGGACTGCAGCGTGAGCGAGAGCGCGTAGCCGCCCATGGGCAGGAGCGCCAGCGCGATGGCGACCGTCGCGGCGCGGCTCCCGAGGAACGCCTTCAGGGTGTCTCGCGAAAACAGTGCGAGCTCCTTCCCGACCGCCCTGAGGCGCGACCCGTCCGGACGGACCCGCGGAGGACCGGGCAGCTCGCGCATCGGCACGGGGACGAGCAGAGTGACGAGGGCGATCGCGCCGGCCACGAAGAGAAACGTCGTCTTGAACCCGATCAGCGGCGTGAGCAGGAGAACTCCGGCGCCGCCCACCGCGTTCCCGATGTACTGCCCCCCGAACATGAGACCGTTCGCGAGACCCCGCTCGTCGTCGCGCAGCGTGTTCACGGCGAGCGCGTCGATGGCCACGTCCTGGGTCGCGGCGAAGATGTTGTGCACGAAAACGATCGCGGTGAAGAGCCAGAGCCGGGTCGTGAAGCTCACCGGCATGGCCAGGAGCAGCGTTACCACCATCATGCCCTGGGTGATCAGGATCCACGTGCGCCTTCGTCCCCAGCGGTCGCTGGAGAGCACGTCGACGAACGGCCCGAATGCCCACTTCACCGCCCATGGAAGGTAGAGCGCCCCGACGAAGGCCCCGATCGCGGCGGGGTCGAGCCCCTGGCGGCGCATCTGCGTCGCGACGGCGGTCGCGGTGAATCCGGCCGGAATCCCCTCGGTGAGGTAGAGAAGGAAGAAGGCGGCCAGGCGGCCGCGGCGGGAGGCCAGCAGATCCGGTAGCCGCATCGCGGTAACGTGCGGGCGTAGCACTTCGAAGTCAAGTCGGCGCGATCAACTGAGCGGCGATTTCTCCGAGAAGGCGTGGATCATGCGGGCGACGTGCTTCGCGTGCTTGAGATAGAGATCCACGCGCAGATTCTCGTCGGGCGCGTGGGCCCGTGTGTCGGGATTCCCGAAGCCCGCGGTGGCTACCGGCACCTTGAGCTCGTGGATGAACGCGTGATTGGGCCCCGAGCCCCCGACCATCGGCACCACCTGCATCGGCACGCCGTAAACCGGCTCGGCGGTCTCGGAAACCAGCCTCAAGAAAGGATCGTCCGGGTCGGTGCGTCCGGCTGGATTTCCGCCGAGGAACCGGATCTCGACGTCCGTGAACTGTTCCGCATCGAGATGCGCGCGGAGCTGCTTCAAGACCTGCTCCGGGGTCATGTCGGGCACGAGCCGGAAGTCCACCTTCGCCGACGCGCGAGCCGGGAGCACGGTCTTGGAGCCCGCCCCCTGATACCCTGAGTTGAGACCGCAGATCGTGCAGGTCGGCTCGAACACTTCCGCGATCTTGAGCTCGATCCCCCCCTTCATGCCGCGCAGGAATTCCCTCACGCCGTACCGCTCGCGGTAGTCGTCGGCCATGTCGGGCGCCAATGCCATCAGCTCGCGGTCGCGGGCGGTCGGGGGGCGGACCGGATCGTAGAATCCCGGAATCCGGACGCGCTCGTCCTTGCCCTTGAGGCTGGCCAGCGCCCACGTCAGGCGCCACGCGGCATTCGGGAAAATCGAGCCCCCGATTCCCGAGTGGACATCGCGCGTGGCGGTCTTGACCGTGAGCTCCACGTAGCAGATGCCGCGCAGGCCGGCGTACTGGAGCGGGACTTCGCGATGGTCCACGTAGCCGAATTCCCAGAGGCAGGCGTCCCCCTGGAGCCGGGCGCGGTTCCGGCGCACGAAGTCCGGAAGATGAACGCTCCCGATCTCCTCCTCCCCTTCGATCACGAATTTGATGCGGCACGGAAGCCCGCCCAGGTGGGCGAGCAGCGCGTCGATCGCGAGAAGACGAGCGGTCAGGTGTCCCTTGTCGTCGCTCACCCCGCGCCCGAAGAGCCGGCCGTTCCGCCGCGCGGGCTCGAAGGGTGGACTCGTCCACAGCTCGAGCGGCTCCGGCGGCTGGACGTCGTAGTGGTTGTAGATGAGGAGCGTGCGGTCCCCCGAGCCCTCGCGCTCCGCGAGCACGACGGGATACCCCTCGGTCGGTAGCGTCTCCACGGTGAAGCCGCGGGCGCGAAGCATCCCGGACACGAGCCTCGCGCAGTCCTCCATTCCCAGGTTCTGAGCCGCGATGCTGGGCTGCGCCGCGTAGCGGGTGAGCTCGCCGAGGCTCTCGTCGAGATGGTCGTCGATGTAGCGGTCGATGGAGGCGAAATCGGCCATGGCGGCCTCATGATGCGGCCGGCGCCGTGTTACACAAAGCCGGAAATACGGGGCTTCGGGGAGCTAGAAGTAGGTGGCCGCCGTCAGGGTCACGCCCCCGAGCGGGGTCTTGTTGTTGAAGCGGTCGCGCCGGATCTCGTAGTACCAGCCGAACCGCGTTACCGCGAGAGGGCGCGAATGGATGTTCAGGCTCGCGGAGAGCCGCGATCTCGAATCCCCCTTGACGCTCCGATCGAAGTCGACCGCGTCGGCGCGCAGGGCGGCCGTGAGACTCGAGCTCTTCCAGCCGCGAACGATGGGCTCGAACAAGGTTCGGACCACCTCGACGGACGCACCGTGCTGCTGCTCCGAGAAGAGATCGCGAAGGCCCGGCGGAACGTCGATCAGAGCGGCCGCCGCCTCTGCCGAGACGGAACATCCCGCAATCCGGGTGGTGCCGTCCGCCACGACCACGTGGATCCATCGCGGGGCGTCCACGCGCACGCCGTTCAGCATCGTCTCGTTGTACTGCCCGCTCTGCGCCGCCAGCCCGATCTCCTTGCCGGGCGAGCCGTGCGCCACCCTCCACACGATCGCCGGCATGCCGTTGTTGTCACCATAATTGTTCCGACCCCGTGGAATCCGCGTTCCGCCGGGGGAGTCCATGATCAGCCCGTCGTCGTAGCCCGTGACCAGATCCACCTCGTAGGAAAGCCGGGACGGCCGGAGCTGCGACCCCCGCACGCCCATGACGCCGACCCCGACCTGGGCGTTCGGTACGCCGATGAGCTGTGTTGCGACGAGCGAGCGCTCGGCGAAGTCGTAGGGGGGCGTATCGTGGCTGAGGTTTGTCCTGCCGAGCGGCGCGAGGAAGATCCCGGCATGAGCCTGAACGGAGTGAGAGACCCGGACCAGGATCTCGGCGCGCTCGAAGACGAAGTCGTCGGCGGCGCGGTCCCAGCACGCCTGTGCCGCCACGCGGAGCCGGGGATGGAGGCGGGCAAAGACGAATCCGTTCACGCGGCCGACCGAGAACCATTCGGGATTGGAAGCACCGTCTTCGCGGTCCTCGGCGAACCGCAGCTCTCCGTGTCCTCCGATGGCGATAGCGTCGAGGCTACCGTGATACGGCGCCTCGAATGGCGCAGGCGGAAAGAGCCCCGGAGATGCCGGAGGATGGGGCGCGGGTTTGGGCAGCGCGGGCCCGGCGTTCGCGCGCGGGGCCGAAGCCAGGAGCACCATCAGCAGCGCGCCGAGCATGGTTCTCCTCGCCGTCATCGGGACTCCACGAAATCGGCGAGCGCCGCACGGTCTTCGGCCGGCATCGCGATGTAGGCGTCGTGGGCCGCGGTGGCCTCGCCTCCGTGCAGGCGGATCGCGGCATCCACGGAGTGGGCGCTGCCGTCGTGCAGAAGGAAGAGCTGCCCGTTCAGGAATTCCCGCGCGATGCGGAGACCCCACAGGGGCGCGGTGCGCCACTCCTGGCCGTCGGCGCTCCCGTCCGGACGGTTGTCGGCCAGCCCCGGTCCCAGATCGTGGAGCAGGAGATCGGAATAGAGCGCGACGTCGCGATTCGCGAGCGCGTCGATCTCGTGCGTTCCGGTCCGGAGCGTGGGCATGTGACAGCCCGCGCACCCGATCGAGCCGAACAGGGCCTGTCCGCGGACCCGCGCGGCATTGCTCGCGCCCGCCGCCGGCGGCGCGAGCATTCTCATGTACTGCATCACGTTCTCCACGTCGCTGTTGTCCAGCTCGGGATCTCTCGCCGGGTCCAGGCCCGGCGGATTGTGCGACGCCACGGGATTCACGTTCTCGACCGGCCGGTAGGACGAGGTCATCCCGATGTCCTGGTGGTACGCCTCGACGGTCTGCTGTAACAGAGACGACACCGCCGCCTTGCGGCCGAACTTGCCCAGCTTGGGCCCCGCGCCGCCGCCCGGCTCCGTCGCGGGCACGTACGCCTGGGGCGTGACCCAGTTCGCGCGGCCCGAGATCCCGTCGCCGTTCGCGTCGCTTGGATCCTCATGGGACAGGATCGAGGAATCCGTGATCGCCTCGATCAACCCCACGCCGAAGACGGGCGGTGGCATTCGGTATGAGACATCCACGCCGACGGGTAATCGCTCCGGCTCAGCCCCCGGGATCGCGCGGTCCTGGATCTGCGGTCCACCGACGTCGAACGCCAGATCGGTGCCCCTGCTGAAGCGCGTCAGGATGTTCTCGGGACGCCCGCGCCCGTCGCCGCTGTGGCAGGACGCGCACGAGACGTTGTTGAAGATGGGCCCGAGGCCCTCCGCGATCGTGAAGGCTTTACGGAACTGGGTGTGCCCATCCTGGAAGTCGCCCAGCTCGCCGTTGTCGAGGCCGGGAAGGGGCGCGTCGAATCGGTCCCCCGGGTCGGGCTTGACCGTGATGAGCTTCTCGCACCCGAGTGCGTGCAGGGAGAGTACGCAAAACGCAACGATGGCGGCATTCCGCCAGGGGCCACGACCCCGTGATCGCACGGCTTGCACGGTCACGGCTCCCGGCTCCAGGATGGAACGCAACGCGTCATCCTCGTAGCGCTTTTGTGGATGCGACATCGATACGCCCCCGAGCGTCGATGGATGGGACTGAATTCGGAGATTAGAATCGCAAGAGTCGGGCCAGAATACGGGCGCGGATTTTGCTTAACCAATTATACTGTGCGTCGCGGTCTCGGGGCCGTGACGCCCTTGTTCCCACGAAGCCCATCGGAATCGGGAAGGAGCCACATCATGAAGATTCAACTGCTCGGATCCGCACTCCTGTTGCTGCTGGCCGCCTCGGCGCCGCCGGCGGCATCCGCGCCCGCGCACAGCAGCCAGCTCTCCACGGGATCGATCGAGTTCTCACCCTCGGTCACGTTCACTCATTCGAACCTCAAGCGCGAGGGATACGGAAACATCGACAAGTTCACGAGGCTCGAGATCACGCCGACGCTCGGGTATTGCCTTTCCGAGCATTACGAAGTGACCGGCGGGGTCCTGACGCGCCACGAATCCACCAACGGGGTGAGCGATACGAACCTCGGCGCGGTCGCCGGGCTGACCTACAACTTCTCGGGCCAGGGCACCCTCATCCCCTACGCGAGCTTCGGGTTCGGCGCGCTCTTCTACGACGGATTCTCGCTCAACGACACCGCCGTGCTGGCGCCGATGCTCTCGGGCGGCGTGCGAGTGCTCGTGGGTTCGTCCGCGTCCATCAACGCGAATCTCGGTTACCAGCATGAGAGCAATGCCGGGGGTGAGTTCGGCGTGAGCGCGAATCGGCTGAGCGCGGGGGTCGGCGTGTCGCTCTTCCCCTGGCACTCACGGCCGACCGCCGTCGGGCGCTAGGAGGGAACCCCTCGCCGCGGCCTACGGCGCCGCGCTGAGAATCGCTTCAGCGGACGACGGGGTCACGTCGCAGCTGGCGACCCCGAACGCGACGAGGTATCCGAGCGCCTCGTCCCGGCGCCCCGTCTTGACGAGCGTGTCCGAGAGGCTCCCGATCATCTCCTTCCAATCGGGATGGTGCATCACCGACCTTCGATCCTCCTCGGACAAGGACCCGAGGATCTCCTTCATCTGACCCGCGGCGCGGGTGAATTCCTCCGCCGCCGCGCCCAGGTCGCCGGATTTCGCGTGGATCTGGCCGATCAGCTCCGAACCGCGAGCCGAGATCGGGCGGAATCCTCTCTCATTTGCCTGCCGCACCAGATCCTCCAGTTCCCCGAGCGAGTCCGATCCGGTCCCCTCCAGGCAGGAAGCGCGTGCCGCGACCAGGACCGCGCGCAGCTCGAAGCGCTGCATCTTGGACCAGCGCGCGATGTCTCTCGCCTGCCGAGCGGTGCGCTTCGCCTCGGCGTGGTTGCCGGCCCTGAGCTCCACCTCGGCCGACGCGACCAGTGCCTCGATCAAGCTCTCGACGTTCCCGGTAGGCTCCCCGAGAGAGATCGCCCGGCGCGCGTGGTCGCGGGCGGACTCGAAATCTCCCCTGGCGGAGAAGATCAGCGCCCGTTTCGCATGCAGCTCGGACAGCACGGGCGCGGAATCCAGGTCGACCGCGATCTGCTCCGCAAGCCGCACCTCCGCCTCGGCCCGCTCCAGCTGATGCAGGTCGAGGTAGAGCTCGGCGAGGTTGTCGTGGAGGACCGCCATCACCTGGTGCCTCTCGACCCTTGGACCCTGACTCTCCAGCGCCTCACGATAGAGCCGTTCCGCGCTCGCGTAATGGCCCTGCTCGAAGCGCACGAGCGCCAGGTTGTTCAGGCAGGAGAACGCGTCCGCGACGTTGCCGAGCTCGCGGCAGAGGGAGAGCGAGGCTTCCCAGTGCCGCTGTGCCCCGACGTGATCGCCCTCCTGGTAGTGCAGATTCCCGAGGTGGCGAAGCGTCACGGCCTCCCCGCGGCGGTCCACTCCCTTGCGGTAGAGCGCGAGCGCCTCGTTCAAGTGCCGCTCCGATTCCTGCGACTCCCCGAGACGGTAGTGCAGGATCCCGATGTTCTTGTGCGTCTGCGCCAACCCCGCCTCGTCTCCGAGCCGCTCGCGGATGCCGAAGCAGGTCCGGTGGCACGCGAGCGCCTCCTCCAGATCGCCGCGGACGTAATGGATTCCGCTCAGGTTGTTGAGCGCCGCGGCGAGGAGTCTCTCGTCGCCGCGCGTCTCGGCCATCTCGATCGCCTCGCGGAGGAAGCGCTCGGCGGTCTCCATGTCCCCCTTGAAGAAGTGGAGCTTCCCCATCTCGCGGAGCGCGGTGTTGAGCCGCGAGGCGTCCCCGGACGCACGCGATTCTTCGATCAGCGCGGAATAGCGCGCGATCGCCTCCTCGTAGCTCTGCTGTGCCTCGGCGGGGTGCCCCAGGAGGTAGTGCATGCTGCCGATGGCCCGCACCAGGTCTGCCTCACGCCGCGAGTCGGGGGCGGTGCGCGTCAGATCGAGCGCCACCTCGTAGCTCCCCAGCGCGGCCCGGTACCTTCCCGCGGCGTACTCCTCGTCTCCGCGGCGATGCCGGATTTCCACGAGCTGGCTGATGCGCTCGACCGGCGGGCGGCCCGGGTGGAGGTCGTGAAGCAGCTGTTCCGCGCGCTCGAGGTAGAGGATGGCATCGGCGTGCGCGAAGAGCCGCGCCGCGGCGTTCGCCGAGAGAATGAGGAACGGTAGCGCCTCCGATTTCAGTCCTGCCGCGAGCAGGTTGTGCGCGATGACGCCGGCGTGCTCCTCCGACTCGCCGAAGCTCTCGGCGAGAAATTGCCCGACCACCGTGTGGTACTCGATCCGGAGCTCCGGCGGGATGCTGTCGTAGAGGATTTCCCGTATCTTCGAATGATCGAAGTGGTACTGGGGACCGGCCGAGTGGATCAGGTGATGGATCTGCTCGAGGAACTGGAGGGTCTTCAAGAGCGGCATGCGCTCGAGGCCCAGCCCGCGCAGGATCGTGCCGGAGTGGAACACGTCCCCTTCCACCGCGCCCAGCTCCAAGATCTCCCGTTCCCGCTGCCCGAGCCGGCTCAGGCGTCGCATCACGACGTCATAGACCTTCTCCGGAATGGAGATCTTGTCCACGGTGGTCGCCAGCGTCCAGACCTCGTCGTGCTTCGCCAGCACCTTCTCCGCGGTCAGGAGCTTCAAGATCTCCACCATGAAGAACGGATTCCCCTCCGCCTCGCGGAAGAGGAGCGTCCCGAATTCGTCCCCCCACTGGTGACCCGGGTAGAGCCGCTGGAGCACTTCCGCCACGTCCCCGCGGTTCAGGCGCGCGAGATCGATGCGCTCGAACCGTTCCTCGCGTCCGAGAAGCTGCAGCACGCCCTGGAGAGGATGCTGGCGGCCGCCCGGCTCGGAGATCGCCTCCTCGGGCCGGTAGGTCACGAGCAGGAACATGCGGCGTCCCACCACGCGGCGGGTCAGGAAATGGAACAGGCGAACCGTCCCCTCGTCGGCCCACTGAAGATCCTCGACCACGAACACCAGCGGGCGCTCCTCCGCGATGAACGCGATGACCTGGTCCAGCACCTCCCACAGCTCTTCCTCGCTCGTGGGGCCGTTGGACGCGAACGCGAAGCGGAGAAAGCGGCTCAGGACGGGGATGGACCCCGCGAGCCGCGGCGCGCGGTCGAAGAGAAAGCGCTGGAGCGCCGGAGCGGAATCCACGCCGCGCAGTGAGAAGTACTGCCGGAGCGCGTCGGCGATCGGGCGGTAGGAGCTGCCGCCGCCGCCGAAGAGGCAGGTGGCCACGAGCACACGGCTCCCTTCCCGCCGGCACGACAGGCAGAACTCCTCCACGAGGCGGGTCTTCCCGATCCCGGCCTCTCCGGCGACGCACACCGCGGCGCCGTCTCCGACACGCACCTCGCGATGGAGCGCGGCCAGCCGCTCCATCGGCTTCTCGCGGCCGACCATCGGAGCCAAGAACCGCTCGCGGCGCGCCGTGAACACCTCGCGCGTCGCGACCAGATCCAGCTCCTCGTGGACTCCGGCGCGTCGGAGCCGGTCGTGCTCGCGGAACCGGGCCAGGTCCTCCGTCATCTCCGCCGCGCTCTGGTAACGCTCCTGCGCGTTCTTCATCATGGCCTTCATCACGATGTGCTCGAGGTCGGCGGGGACCGCGGGAGCCAGCTCACGAATCGTGATGGGGTCCTCGTGGAGGATCGCGTGCGCAACCGCCACAGCCTGATCGCCGACGAAGGGGAGCCGCCCGGTCAACAGCTCATACATGACGACCCCGAGCGAGAAGAGGTCCGTCCTGCCGTCCACCTCCTGCCCGACCACCTGCTGCGGAGACATGTAGGCGGCCGTCCCGACGATGGTGCCGCGTTCCGTGATCGTGCTCCCGCCCGTGATCTTGGCCAGGCCGAAGTCCATCACCTTGACTCTGCCCTCTGGAGTGCGCTTGATGTTGGCGCCCTTGATGTCGCGGTGGACGATGCCGTGGGAATGCGCCTCGCGGAGCGCGTCCAGGATCTCGAGGCTCAGACTCACGACCTCGTTCCACGAGAGCGGCCCGTTCGCGATCAGCTCGCGGAGGGTTTCGCCGGGCACGTATTCCATCGCGAGGAATATGTCGTCGCCGTCCGCGCCGACCTCGTAGAGCACCGCGGCGTTCGGATGGTTGAGCGTTGCCGCGGCGCGTCCTTCGTTCAGGAAACGGCGGCGGGCTTCGGGGTCCTGTGACAGCTCGGAAGGAAGGAACTTGAGCGCGGCGCGGCGGTGGAGGAGGTTGTCGGTCGCGAGATACACGACGCCCATCCCACCCTGTCCGAGCGTGGATTCGATTCTGTAATGGCTTACTTGGTGGGGGCGGGACTCCATCCAATCCTCGATCGGAAACGTGACGGGCGGACGGGCGTCAAAACCGAGACGCGATTATAGCCGATGGCGGTCGCTATTTCCAGGGCTCAGGACGCGGCGACGCGGCGCTCCCGGGCGGCCTCCGGGGCGGCGGGAGCGGCCTCGCGTTGTTTCCGGCCAAACCTCCGCTGCACCCGGTCGAGATAGGTGTAGACGACCGGCGTGACGTACAGCGTGACGAGCTGCGAGAAGAGGAGCCCGCCGACCACCGCGAGCCCGAGGGGACGGCGAGCCTCGGCGCCGGTGCCCAATCCGATCGCGATCGGGAGGGTGCCCATCAGCGCCGCCATCGTGGTCATCATGATGGGACGGAAGCGGATCAGACATGCCTCCATGATCGCCTCGCGCGGCGGCTTCCCTTCTTCGCGCTCCGCATCGAGCGCGAAGTCGATCATCATGATCGCGTTCTTCTTCACCAGGCCCACGAGCATGATGATGCCGACGAACGCGTAGATGGAGAGCTCGGTGCGGAAGAGGAGGAGGGTGAGCAGCGCGCCGAACGCCGCGAACGGGAGACCCGAGAGGATCGTGAGCGGGTGGATGAAGCTCTCGTACAGGATCCCCAGCACGAGGTAGATGACGAGCACCGCGAGGAGGAGCAGGAGCAGGAGGCCCTGCTGGCTCGCCTGGAACGCCTGCGCCGTGCCGGAGAAGCTCGTGGTGATGCTCGGGGCGAGCGTGGCGCGCGCGACCCGCTGGACCTCCTGGACCGCGTCTCCGAGCGAGGCGCCGGGGCGCAGGTTGAAGGCCACGGTGACCGACGGAATCTGCCCCATGTGATTGACGCTCAGCGGTCCGACGGCGGGCGAAAGCCTCGCCACGGCCCCCAGCGGAACCATCGCGCCTGTGCTCGTCCCGATGTAGAGGTTTTGCAACGCCGAGATGTCGCGCTGGAACTCGGGCTTGAGCTCCATGATCACCCAGTACTGGTCCGTGGGCGTGAAGATGGTCGAGACCTGTCTCGAGCCGAACGCGTCGTAGAGCGCCTCCTCGATCTGCTGGGCGCTCACGCCCAGCGCCGCCGCGCGGTCCCGGTCGATCGCGACCTCAACCTCCGGGTTCGAGACCTGGAGATCGGAGGTGACGTCTTGCAAGACGGGTATGTGGCCCAGGCGCTCCACGAGGTCGTTCGTCCCTTCGTAGAGCGCGTCGAGGTCGGAGCCTTGAAGCGTGAATTGATACTGGCTCTTCGAGATCCTGCCCCCGACGTTGATGACCGGCGGATTCTGGAGAAAGACCCGGATACCGGGGACCCGGCCCAGTTTGGGCTGGAGGTCCCGGATCACCTCGTCGGCCGAGCGATTCCGCTCGGACCGCGGCTTCAGCCGGACGATGATCCGCCCCTGATTGGTCGAGGAGACGCCGCCGCCCGAGCCGACGTTGGACGTGAAGGACTCCACGCTCGGATGGCTCCCGATGATCGCGGCCACCTCACGCTGATGCTCCGCCATGGACTGGAACGACGTCCCCTCCGCGGTCTCCGTGCTCGCGACGATGCGCCCCGTGTCCTCGCTCGGGATGAATCCCTTCGGGACGACCTGGTAGAGGACGACCGTGCCGATCAGGATCGCCAGCGAGAAGGCCATCGTGGCGCGGCGGTGGTCCATCACCCACGCCAGCGTGCGCGCGTACAGGGCGTGAACGCGCTGGTAGGCGTCCTCGATGGACCGATAGGCGCGTCCGTGCGCGCGACCATGGTCCGGCTTCAAGAACCGGCTGCAGAGCATCGGCGTGAGCGTCAGCGAGACCACGCCCGAGACAAGGATCGCGGCGCTGATCGTCACGGCGAACTCGTGGAAGAGACGGCCGAGGAGGCCGCCCAGGAAGAGGACGGGGATGAACACCGCCACGAGCGAGAGCGTCATGGACACGATCGTGAACCCGATCTCGCGCGAGCCGTCGAGGGCCGCGCGGAGCGGGCTCTTTCCCTGTTCCATGTGGCGGTGGATGTTCTCGAGCATCACGATCGCGTCGTCCACGACGAACCCGACGGACAGTGTAAGCGCCATCAGGGAAAGATTATCCAGGCTATAGCTAAGCAAATACATTACCGCGAACGTGCCCACGATGGAGATCGGCAAGGAGAGGCTCGGGATGACTGTGGCGGGGAGATTGCGGAGGAACAGGAAGATCACCATCACCACCAGCGCCAGGGTGAGCAGGAGCGTGAACTGCACGTCATGAACCGAGTGGCGGATGGAAACCGAGCGGTCGTAGAGCGTATGGATCTCGACCGAGGTGGGAAGGCGGGGCCGCTCCCGCTCGACGAGCCGCTGCACCGCCTCCGCCACCTGCACGGTGTTGACGCCGGGCTGCCGCTGCACGGCAAGCGTGATGCTCCGCTGATCCTTGAACCAGCTCGCGACCCGGTTGTTCTGGACGTCGTCCACGACGTCGCCCAGGTCGCGAAGCCGCACCGGCGCCCCGCCGCGATACGAGACGATCACGTTCCCGAACTCACGCGCGTTCTGGAGCTGGCCGCTGCTCGAGACGGTCGCGGACTTGAGGGGCCCGTAGAGGGTGCCCGTCGGCAGGTTCACGTTTGCCGCCTGCACCGCGTCGCTCACCGCTCCGATCGAGATCCCGCGCGAGGAGAGCGCGCGGGGATCGAGCCGGATGCGCACGGCGTACTTCTGGGCGCCGAACACGTTGACCTGTGCCACGCCCTTGACCATCGAGATCCGCTGGGCCAGCACGTTCTCCGCGTACTCGTCGAGCTGCGGGAGCGAGAGCAGCTTTGATGTCAGGACGAGAAAGAGGATCGGCTGGTCGGCCGGATTCACCTTCTGATAGGAAGGAGGGGTGATTCCGGTGGGGAGCGAGCGCAAGGTCTTGGCGATCGCGGCCTGGACGTCCTGCGCGGCCGCGTCGATGTCGCGATCGAGCGCGAACAGGAGCGTGATCGACGTGCTCCCCTGCGAGCTCGAAGAGGTCATGGCGTCGATGCCGGCGATCGTCGAGAACTGCTTCTCGAGCGGGGTCGCCACCGAGGAGGCCATGGTCTCCGGGCTCGCCCCGGAGAGGTTCGCGCTCACCGAGATCGTCGGGTAGTCCACGTTCGGGAGATCGCTCACCGGGAGCAGCCCGTAGCCGACAATGCCGAAGATCACGATCCCGGCCATGAGGAGCGTCGTCGTCACGGGGCGCCGGATGAAAAGCTCGGAAACGTTCAACCTCTGCCTCCCGCGGGCCGGCGCACCTGCACCTTGGCCCCCGGAGAAAGCCTCATCTGTCCGTCGGTGACCACCGGCTCGCCGGGGCGAAGCCCGCTTGCGACGATGGCCAGATCATCGACCGTGCGCTCCACCTCGATGGGTCGCGGCGTCACCGTGGAATCGGGATTCATGACGTACACGTACGAGCCCTGCTGTCCCGTGGACACTGCCTGTGCCGGGACGACGATCGCACGCGGCGCGACATAGAGGACCAGGCGGACGTCCACGAACTGGCCGGGCACGAGAAGTCCGTCCTGGTTCGGGAATTCGCCCTTGAGGAGCAGCGTACCGCTCGCCGGGTTCATCGCGTTGTCGACGAACACCAGCCTTCCCAGGAGCGGGGCCCGTCCGCTGTCGGGCTGGACCCAGATCGGAGGGTTCGCGCTCCTGTAGCGCTGCAGCAGCGGCACGTCCCCCTCGGGAATCGTGAACGCGACGCGAATGGGATGCGGTTGGATGATCGTGACCAAGGGGTCGCTCGTCGAAGGCTTGACGTAGTCGCCGACGTTCACCATCAGACGGCCGGTGCGCCCCGAGATCGGGGCCCGGATCGTCGCGTAGTCGAGGTTCAGCCGCGCGGTGTTCGCCGCCGCGGAATCCGCGCGAACCGTCGCGACCATCGCTTCGGCGTCCCCCCGTTTCTGCTCCCATTCCGCCTGCGAGAGGATGTTCTGCTCGTGGAGCATTTGCGAGCGCTGCGCTTCCCCCCGGGCCGTCTCCGCCCGGGCCCGGTCGCGCGCGAGCGCGGCGAGCGCCTGGTCGACCGCCTCCTGGAAGGGACGTGGATCGAGTTGGATCAGGACCTGTCCGGCCCTGACACGGTCCCCTTCGCGGAAGGAGACGCGCGTCACGACGCCCCCTACCTGGGAACCGACCGCGGCGGTGCGGAGCGCCTCGACGCTGCCCGAGGCCGAGAGCGTGAACGGGATGTCGCGCGCTTCGACCGTCGCCACCGTGACCGCGACCCGTGCCGCGCGCGGCGCGCGCTTCGAGCCGCATCCGGCAGTGGAGGACAGCAAAATCAGGACACAGACCGAAACCGACCGCACCACATTTCCAGTCACCGATTCCTCCTGAGCGAGTATATCAGCACCTTTCCGGAACGCCCCGGCGGCCCTCACCGGGCGTCGCGCGGAGGAAGCTCGATCGCGATGACGAGCCCGGCGGGTGATCTGGCCTCGGCCCGGGCCGTGCCTCCGTGACGTTCGATGATCTCCCGCACGATGGCGAGCCCTAGTCCCGAACCCCCGCGGTCGCGGCCGGATTCCGGGCTCGAGGTCGAGCCACGGTAGAAGCGACCGAACACCAGAGGAAGCTCCTTGGCCGGAATGCCGGGGCCGTCGTCGCTCACCGTCAGACGGTGCCGCGGATAGGATCCGGACGCGGGAACGAGGCGCACCTCGATCGTCCCTCCAGAGGGAACGTAACGCAGCGCGTTCATGAGCAGGTTCTCGAGCACCTGCTCCATGCGCCGGCCGTCGGCCTCGATCCAGGCGGAGGCGCCCGAATCGATCCAGGCGAGACGCAGGCCCTCCTTCCGGAACCGTGGATCGAAGCGCTCGATCGTATTCCGGCACAGGGCCGTCCAATCGAGCGGCTCCTTCGCGAGCTGCGCCGCGCCCGCCTCGAGCCGCGCGAGCTCGAAAAGGTCCCGAATCAGGAGATCCATGCGGCGCGACTCGTCCAGGAGGCCCCGCACGTAATGAGTGCGTTCCTCCGGCGTCACGGGCACGCCTGGATCGAGCAGGGTCTCGGCGTATCCACGGATCGAGGTGAGCGGCGTGGCCAGCTCGTGCGTGATGTCGGCAAAGAGCTGCTTCCGCTTCAGCTCCGTATCGATCAGCTCGCTCCGGGCGGCCGCGAGCCGCTCGGTCATTCGATCGAGCTGCTCCGCGAGTCTTCCGATCTCGTCGCCGCTCCGGTCCGCGATCCGGACCGTGAGGTCCCCCTCGGCCACCCTGGCCGCGAGCACCTCCATCGCGCGAAGCCGCCGCACGAGGAGACGCACGAGCACGAGGCCCGCGAACGCGGAGGCCGCGATCGCGACCGGAAAGAGAAGGAGCGAGCCCTTGGGCTCGAGGAAGCCCATCGCGCCGCGGGGCCAAATCCGGCGCACGACCTGAGCCTCCCCGAGCACCTCCGCGCCGCGCGTGACCGGGCGGCGCGCGAGCACCACGAGGCGGCCCCTCGGGGTCGCGCGCCCTGCAACCGAGGAGTCCGGCCCGCCACCGGGCGGTAGGCTGTCGAGGAGGCGTCCCGGAGGCGAGGTGACCACCGTGCCGTCGCTCGCTCGAAAGATGATCCACGCCGGACGGATCGCGGACCGGTGGCGGGCAAGTAGCGTGTCCAGCTCCGCTCCGCGGGAAGCGCCCGGGGCCGAAGCGATCGCGGCCGCGATGGCGGAGGCCGTGAGCTCGGCGCGGGCCCGCTCCTCTCTGGCTTCCAGCGGCCCGAGCACCGAGGATGCGACCCATCCCTGCAAGAAGGTGCCGATGATCGCGGTGAGCAGGAAGATCGCAGCGATCGTCCAGAAGAGGCTCTTCCGCGGGGCGGGAGGGCTCATTCGTCGGTCTCCGCAAACCTGTATCCCGCGCCCCAGACCGTCTGGAGGTAGCGGGGATTCGACGCATCCTTCTCGAGCTTTCTCCGCACCCGGCTGATCAAGCTGTCGATCGAGCGGTCGTCGACCACGCGGTCGCTTCCCCAAACCTGCTCCATCAAGGCCTCCCGGGTGAACACGCGCCCCGCGCGGGAGGCGAGGAAGTAGAGGAGGTCGAACTCGAGCGTGGTCAGCGGAACCGGATTGCCGTCCCGCTCCAGGGAGCGGCGGCTCGGATCGATACGGAGGCCGCCGATCTCGAGGACCCGCTCGGTCACGGATCCCGTGCTGCGGCGCAGCAAAGCCCGCACCCGTGCGGTGAGCTCCGCGGTACTGAACGGTTTGGTGACGTAGTCGTCCGCGCCCAGCTCTAGGCCGAGCAGCTTGTCGCTCTCGTTCGAGCGCGCGGTCACCATGAGAATGGGAACGTCGCTCTCTTTCCGGATCCGCCGCGTCACCTCGAGCCCGTCCATCCCCTGAAGCCCGAGGTCGAGCACGAGGAGCGCCGGCTTGAGCCTCACGAAATCGGCGAGCGCGTGGCCGCCGTCCGAGGCCCGGTGGCACTCGTAACCGGCCGCCTCGAGGTTCTTCGCGATCAGGTCGGCGATTCTGGCATCGTCTTCCACGATGAGAATCCGCTGATGGGTCACTCGATTCCTCCCTGGGCTCTTGAGGGACGCGCGCCGGGCTCGGCGCCCACGTACCATAGTCTACTCGGGAAGTTTTGCAGAGATGTGGCACGCGCATGCCCGAGTGTGGCGGACGGCTGGGGCGCGAAAATGCCAACCGGCCGCCACATCTCTGCCACACCCCCGGCGTATCCTACTCATGTAGCATGCTTCATCGAACTTGGGGCGGCTCAGGGCCCTCTCGGGAGTTCAGGCGAGTTTACAGGAGGATAGGCATGTGAGGCGGTTCGGTCCCCTGATGGTCATCGCTCTGGCCCTGCCGGCCTGCACGGCGGCACAGCCTCGTCCAATCACGCTGCAGGAGGCGGTGGCGCTCGCGCAGCGGAACGCGTTGCAGGTGATCCAGGCGGAGGGTCAATCACGCACGAGCGGCGCGGCGGTGCGCTCCGCGTACGCCGCCTTCCTCCCCAACGTGAGCCTGACGGCCGGCGCCACCCGGCAGTACTCGTCGGGCGCGCGCACGCGCGTCGAGAACGGGCAAGTCATCACGGTTCCGAGCGACCCCTGGTCCTCGAGCGCCGGCCTGGGCGCGAACGTGGATCTCTTCACCGGCGGGCAGAGATTCTTCGACCTGAGGCAGGCCCGCGCCCGCGAGTCCGCCGCGGAAGTGAATGAGCTGGCACAGAAGTTCAACGCGGCGCTCGCCGCGAAGCAGCAGTTCTTCAACGTGCTCGCCGCGCGCGAATCCCAGACGGCGGCGGCCGCTCAGCTCGAGCAGGCGGAGCAGCAGCGCAGGACCGCCATCGCCCGGGTGGAGGCGCGGGCCGCGACCCGCTCCGATTCGCTGCGCGCGGAGATCCAGTATCGGACGGCGCAGCTCGCCGTGACGGACGCGCGGAACGACCTCGAGTCGGCGAACGCCTCCCTGACGCGGGCCGTGGGTTCGCCGGAGCCGGTCACGGCGGCGGCGATCGATTCCACCGAGCATGCGAACCTGGCCCTCGATGAGCCTCTGCTGCGCGAGCTGGCCCTGAACGGGCCCGCGGTGCAGCAGGCGAAGGCGGAGCTCGACGCCGCCAAGGCGGGGCAGCGGAGCGCGTGGACCGATTACCTCCCTTCCCTCTCGGCGAGCTATTCGCGGACCGGGAGCGGGAGCGGGAACGCGCCCGAATTCGTGTCCGGCGATTTCGGGTACACCGGATCCCTCCGTTTCTCGGCATCGCTCCCCTTGTTCAACCAGTGGCAGCGCGAGGAGCGCGTCACGCAGGCGAAGGTGAGCCAGGAGGTCGCCGAGGCCGCGCTGCGCGACGAGCGCCTCGCGGCCGCCGAGGCCCTGACGCAGCAGCTCGGCTCCTTCCGCTCGGCCGCGGAGCGGGTGGTCTCGCTCTCGGCCTCGCTCGCGGCTGCCGAGGAGGACCTGCGCGTGCAGCAGCAGCGGTACGCGGTGGGGGCATCCACCCTTCTCGACGTGCTCACGTCCCAGACCCAGCTCAACGAAGCGCGCCGGAATCTCATCCGCGCGCGGTATGACCAGCGCGTCGCGAAAGCCCAGCTCGAAGCGCTCGTCGGAAGGGAGCTCTGACATGGCCACTCCGGCTCGCGTGGAGCGAGGAGCCTGGTGGAGCGTACGCTCGATCACACGGAGGCCGATCGCCGTCCTTGCCGTGCTTCTGGTCGCGGTTCTCGCGGTCGTGCTCGTGCGCGGGGCCAAGAAGGGCGGCGAGAAGAATCCGCTCATGACGGCGGCGGTCGAGCGGCGCGACATCGCGCTGACCATCGACGCGACAGGAACGGTCGAGCCGATCGATCTGGTCGAGGTGAAGTCCAAGGCCTCCGGGCAGATCGTCCGGATGCCGGTCACGGTCGGATCGTTCGTGCAGAAAGGCGACCTGCTCGCGCAGATCGACACCGCGCGACGTGCAGAATCAGTACGACCAGGCGATGGCCGCGCTCGAGGCCGCGGAGGCCAAGGTGGAGATCTCGCGCGCGCAGAAGAAGCGCTCGGACGACCTGTACGCGAAGCAGGTCATCACCGCCGACGAGCACGAGAGCGCCACCCTCGATTACGCCAACGCGCAGGCACAGCTCGTGAAGGCCCGCACCGATCTCGACCTCGCGCGGCAGCGCCTCGAGGACGCCACGGTGAGCGCGCCGATCACGGCACGGTCCTGGAGCAGCCGGTGCTCGACGGGCCAGGTGATCTCCTCCGCCACCTCGTCCGCGAGCGGCGGCACGACGCTGCTCAAGATGGCGGACCTCAGCAAGGTCCGGATGCGCGCGCTGGTCGGCGAGACCGACATCGGCAACGTGAAGCCCGGTCAGTCGGCCACGGTGACCGTCGACGCCTTCCCGCAGCGGACGTTCAACGGCCTCGTGGAGAAGATCGAGCCGCAGGCCGTCGTGCAGCAGTCGGTCACGAATGTTCCCGGTGCTGGTATCGGTATCCAACGAGAGCGGTCTGCTCCTGCCCGGCATGAACGGCGAGGTCTCGATGCTGGTCGATGAGCGCGACGACGTCCCGGCGGTTCCGGCCGACGCGGTGCGGAGCGTGCGCGAGCTGCCGGTCGTCGCGGAAGCACTCGGGCTCGATCCCGCCAAGGTGAAAGCGGAGGTCGATCAGCAAATGAAGACTATGGCTGCCCAGCGTGCCGCGCGCTTCGCCGGCTCGGACTCATCGGCGGGCGGCCGCGGCGCTACGCGCGGCGGCGCGGCAGGCGATTCGACTCGCGGCTGGCGTGGACGAGGAGGCGGCCGGGCGCGAGGGCGACTCGACGGGCGGTTGGACCCGTGGCGGTCGGGGCGGCCGGGGATCCGGTAGTACGGGCGGAGTGTCTGCGGCTGGTGGGTCGAACGGCGGCACGGGGGGCGCGCAAGGGCGCATGAGCCGCGCGCAGATCGCCTTCGTGAAGACCGAGAGGGGGCTCGACGCCGCGGGTCGTCCGGCTCGGGCTGAGCGACTTCGACTACGTGCAGGTGCTGGACGGATTGAAGGAGGGAGACCAGGTGGTGCTGCTCGGGGTGGCCGAAGCGCAGGCGAACCGGGCCCAGACACAGAGCCGGCTCCGCGAGCGGATGGGGAGCGGCGTGCCCGGCGTTCCCGGCGCCGGCGGTAGCGGCGGCGGGGGTCGTGCCGGCGGAGGTGGAGGTGGCGGTGGGCGCTGACCGACCCAAGCTGCTCCTGGGCGAGACCATCAACGTGGCGCTGGAGGCGCTCCGCGCGAACAAGCTGCGCTCGTTCCTGACGATGCTCGGGATCGTGATCGGCGTCGGCGCCGTGATCGCCATGGTCGCGCTCGGCCGCGGCGCGCAGCAGTCCGTGAAGGACCGGATCGCCTCGCTCGGCACCACGCTCCTCACGGTCATGCCCGCGCAGGCACGCGGCGCAGGCGGCGTCGCCTCCGGGACCGATCGGGCGCCGCTCACTCTCGATGACGCCAAAGCGATCGAGGAGCGCGGCCAGTTCGTGGCCGCGGTCCAGCCCGAGATGTCGCGGTCGCTACAGGTACAGTACGAGAACCAGAACACGAACACCTCGATCGTCGGGACGACGGCGAACTACCTCGAGGTGCGAAAGTTCACGATCGCGGCGGGACGCATGTTCTCCGAGGGAGAAGACGCGGCGCGGCGAGCGGTGGCCGTGCTCGGGCCGCAGGTGTTGACCGATCTCGGGGCCTCCTCCCCCGAGGCGCTGATCGGAACGGAGATCCGGATCAACGGCGTGCAGTTCGAGGTAGCGGGCGTGCTCGCGTCCAAGGGCCAGGGAGGGGGCTTCGGCAATCCCGACGACCAGGTCCTGGTCCCGATCGAGACCGCGCGCTACCGTCTCTTGGGCACCGACCGTCTCCGATCGATCAACGTCCTGGCGCCCTCCGAGGAGGACATCCCGGTAACGATGGCCGAAATCCAGCGGATCCTCCGGCGCGAGCACCGCCTCCGGCCCGGCCAGGAAGACGACTTCGCGATCCGCAACCAGGCCGACTTCCTGACGACGCTCGGCGAGACCACGAAGGTGTTCACCCTGCTGCTCGCCGGCATCGCCGCGGTGAGTCTCCTCGTGGGCGGCATCGGGATCATGAACATCATGCTCGTCTCGGTCACCGAGCGCACGCGCGAGATCGGGATCCGGAAGGCACTCGGCGCCACGCAGAGCACGATCCTTCTTCAGTTCCTGATCGAGGCAGTGGTGCTCTGCCTGCTCGGCGGGATGCTCGGGATCGCGTTCGGGGCGGGTACTGCGATCGTGGCCCGGGTCGTGTTCCACTGGAACACGTCGGTGGGCGTCTCGTCGGTCCTGCTCGCGTTCCTATTCGCGGCCGCGGTGGGACTTCTCTTCGGCGTCTGGCCGGCGCGGCGGGCCGCCTCGCTGGACGCGATCGAGTCGCTTCGCTACGAGTGAGAGAGGGTCGCGGAGTATTCGTTGAGGCGGTTGTAGATCGTCTTGAGGCTGATTCCGAGAACCTCGGCGGCCTTGCGCTTGTCCCCTCCGAAGTGTTCGAGCGTGGCCAGAATGAAGTGACGCTCGATATCGGCGAGCGACATACCGACCTGCACGGAGTCGGGCGCCGGGGGAGCCGCCGCCGGCGTCGGCGCGCCGACACCCAACACCGGCGAGTCTCCGTTCAGCTGCCCGAAGCGTCCCAGCTCGCGCAGCTCGTCCCGGAGCGAGCCGATCTCCTTCTTGAGCGCCAAGGTCCGCGAGACGTTGGCCAGAACCGTCCTTAGCCTTCGAATGTCGACCGGTTTCGTGAGGTAGTCGAGGACGCCGGTGCGAAGCGCGGCCACCGCGGAATCAGCGGAGGCGAAGTCGGTCATGAGGATGACCTCGGGCCTCTTCGCCGGCTCGGTACCTTGCAGAAGCTCGAAACCATTCCCGTCCGGGAGCGTGTGGTCCACGAACACGACATCGGGGCGAATCCGCCCGAGGCGCTCGCGCGCCTCGGCCAACGACCCGGCCCCAGTCGACGAAAACCCCTCCTCTTCGACGAGCTCCATCATGGCCGTGAGGGCCCTCAGTTCATCATCAACAATCAGCGCTACCGGCATGGCTTTTCTATCCAATCTCCGCCGCGGCGAGGGGCGGCATGCTGACTTCCAGGGTCGCGGCGCGTGGGGCACCAGATCGAGGCTCAAATTGTGGACACGATTCACCGCCTTTGCAAGCCACGCCTTTACTCCGGCGGAGGCTCAGCCGGCTCTGCTTCCGGTGCGGGCTTTCCGAGCGCGGCTGCCTTCAACGCCTCGCCCGGGGACGTGCCCGGGACCACCGCGGGCGCTGGGGCCGCGGATTCCGCCTCCACCACCGCCTCCGGCTTCTCGATCCCCTCCCCCTCGACCCGAGCCTCCTCGGGCTTGTCGGCCACCAGCGCGCGCAGGCGCTTCGCGAGGACACGCACCAGCTCTTGCAGAAGCGTGAGGTCTCCGGCCGCGATGTCGTAGAACTCGTCCCGGTGAAGGGCCAGCGCGAGCCCGTCCTGGACGCACTCGGCGCGGTGCCCTCGGGCGGAGTCGTCGACGAGCGACCAGGTGCCGAACGCCTCGCCGGGTCCCACTTCCGACGTCTTGCGGTCCCCGGTGAGAAGAACGACGCGCCCTTCCACGACGATGTAGAGCGCATCGGACGCGTCGTTCTCCTGGTAGATGGTCTCTCCCTGGAGGATCTCGACCTCTCGCGCGACGTTCGCGAGCCCGAGCAGGTGGCGGGGTCCGACGTCTTTCAGAAGATCCGCCCCTTTCAGGATCAGCACTCGCTCGACGGGCGTCAGCATGGGACCTCAGCCTGAGAGTTCACCTCTTCTCCTCCGGGCTGCGATGTTCGATAATGCGTGCACGTCTCGGGCACCACAAAATTCCTGCCGCCCACTGCGGGATTCTGCGCATTTTTACGGAGGCCCATAATGACTCATGAAGTACTCCGCGCGGCGGGTCGGCTTCTCCTGCCGCTGACACTCTACGCGATCGGGACGGCCGGTGCACCGGGGCGCGCCGGCGCGGAGCCGCGATTCGGGGACTCCACCTGGGTCGCGCCGTCCGCCCCCGCCGAGGGCGACCCCAAGGACCCGGGACCGAGAGTCGCCGAGCCGGACCACGAGCGCGTGTGGGAAAGCGTGCTGCGGGCGCCATTTCGCGTCGCCTTCTTTCCCCTGCGGGTCCTGGCCCGCGGGATCGAGGCCTCCGCCTCGACCTTGGAAAGCCGATTTCCCTCCTTACTGGCGTCGCTCGGCACGAAGTTCACTCCCGAATTGATAGGAGCGACCGTGATGTTCCCGTTCGGGCAGCCGGGGCTGAAGGTGGCTCTGACAGCGGCTCAATCCATTTCCGGCGATCGCAAGTTGAGGCTTCGCGGGTTTGCCGGGGACGGGGTTTCCCAGATCGGCGTCGGGGCCGAAGCGCTCTACGACTACCGCCCCAACCGCGCCTTTTACGGCATCGGAAATTTCTCCGACTCCCGTAGGACGTACTACCGGCGCCGCACGGATCTGGCGAGCGCGCATGTTTTCACGGGACTCAATCACCTGCGCCGTGCGCGCGTGACCGTGGGTCTTTCGGACGTGGCGGTCGAGAGCGGGAGCGGAACGAATCCCAGAGCGGTCGACGTGTTCAGCCCGGCCGGAGTTCCCTTCCTGACCCGCGGATCTCAAGTCTGGTGGTACGGGTCGAGCGCGAATCTCGCCGTCCTCGACGACTCGCTCAGCCCCACGCGCGGAGTGCATTTCCGCCCCGACTTCAAACGATATCGCAGCTCGGACGGCACGGGTCTCCGGTACGACCTCTGGCGCCTCGAAGCCCGGGGCTACCTCCCGGTCTTCGCGAAGCGGCGCGTCCTCGCGGGCCGCCTCGTCTATGAAGGCGTGGACCGGCGTGACGGGTCCGCACTGGTGCCGTTCTATCGGCTCCCCGAGTCCACCGATTCCGACCGCTTCGCGGCGTATCCGAACGGGCGCTTCCGGGACAACCGGCTCGCGATCGGCCGCGCCGAGTACCGCTGGGAAATCATGCCCCCGATCTGGGCGGTCGCCCTCGGCGAGCTCGGACAGGTCGGGTCGACTTCCAGCCGGCTCACCCTTCGCGGCGCTCACCCTTCCCTCGGCGGGGGTCTCCGTGCGAAGGTCGGCGATCGAGTGGCAAGGTTCGAGATCGCCCGGGGGCACGAGGGGTTGAGCCTTCGATTCGACGCGGGAGCTGAGTTTTGAGCCCCGCCCGGGCAGGAGCTCTCATCGCCGCAGCGACGATCCTGCTCCTCGCGAACGGGGGAGCTTCGGCGAAAGCGGAACTTCACGGCGATTCGCACGGCGCCGCCATCGACAGCTCGACCTGGGTCGATCACGACGCGCGGCCCATCCCCAAGCCCAAAGAGCGGAAGGTCAGCCTCTTTGGATACATGTTCCGGCAGGGGCTGGTCGAGCCGATCAACCACGCATTCGACATTCCGGATAAGTTGCTGTGGCTGGCGAGCCCGCTCGGGGTGACCCGGGAGCGCCAATCCTCGAACGTGAACGCGTTCGACGAGGTCCCGAATTCGACGTGGTTCACGAATCGGAATCATGTTCGTTCCCTTGCGCCACGTGAGATTCGCGAGGGGCCCTTCGGAGGAGTCGTCCCGGCAAAGCCCTGGAAGGTCAAGGCGCTGAAGAAGGGCGGGTTCAATATTGGTTTTCAGATGAAGGATGCCGAGGGGCGGAAATGGCTCATCAAGCTCGATCCGACGGGCTACCCGCGGGCCGGGTCGGGCGCGGGGACGGTCTCGAGCCGCCTGGTGTGGGCGGCAGGGTACAACGTCGCCCTGTATCAGCCGGTGACATTCCGGCGCGAGGACCTCGAATTCGAGACCCCGCCGGCCGCGACCAAGGCCTCCCCGAGCAAATCGGCTTCCCCCTCGAAGGAGGATCCGCCGATCACGGAGGAGGAAATCACGGGACTCTTGAAGCGCGCCGCGAGCACGCCGGACGGCCTCCACTACGGCGGCGCGAGCCTGTTCCTGGCCGGGAAGCCGGCCGGACCGCCCGACCTCCGCGGCAGGAGGGATGACGACCCGAACGATTGGTACCGACACAAGCACCGGCGCGATCTGCGCGGCCTCTACGTCCTCTATTCGTGGCTCAACAATTGGGACGTGAAGGATCAGCAGTCCCTCGACATGTACGACCAGCAGGGTGAAGACCCGGGGCATCTCGCGCACTACATCATCGACGTGGACGGTTCCCTGGGCTCGGCCGCGGAGGGAGCGAAGCCGCTCCCGTACGGGTACGAGATGCGGGTCGATTTCCCGTGGACGGCGAAGCGTCTCCTCACGCTGGGATTCCTCCGGGAGCCGTGGCGCAAGGCGCACCAGGAGACCGGGATCCCCTCCGTCGGAAATCTCGAATTCGAGGTTTTCCATCCGAAGCGGTGGAAGCCGGTGCAGGAGGTGCCGCCCTTCCGCAAGCTGACCGCGCGCGACGCGTACTGGGGGGCGAAGCTCGTCGCTTCGTTCACCAACGCTCAAATCGCGGCGGCGGTCGACGCGGCAGGGTACGAGGATCCGCGAGCGCCGGAAGCCATCAACCGGTTGCTGATCGAGCGTCGCGACAAGGTTGTGCGCTACTGGTTCGATCGCGTGGCGCCGCTCGACTTCTTCCACGTGAACGGCGCCGTCCTCGTGTTCCACGACCTTGCCCTGGACCTCGGGCTGACGGGTCGTCGGGAGTATGAGATCGAAATCGAGTCCGAAGGCGGTGCGGGCATTCCCGATCGGATGCGCCTGGCCGAGACGGAGATGACCTTGCCCGGAAGCGGCAACCACCTCTCGCTGACGCTCTCGATCTCCGGGAGCGCCGCGAAGCCCGTGCGCGTGGAGCTCAGGAGAGTGGGGACGGACTGGGTCGTCACGCGGGTACGTCACGCGTGATCCCGGACATGTCGCGGCGCGTTTCCGCGGCGCTGCGCGGATGCGCCGGTCTGTCCGCCGCGCGTTCCGCCACGCTTCTCCTGGCGGTGATCGCGCTGTGCCTTCCCGGCTGCGCGCGCATGGGGGAACTCCAGCACGTGGTCCAGCCCGTCGCTCCGGTGAAACCCGACCGGGAGGCGGACGAGGAGCGCGAGGGCGGCCCGGAGCGGTCGCCGCCGCGCGCCCTTTTTGGCGGAGATACCCTCATCGGATTCCAGCCCGGGACCCCAGACTCCGCGAAGCGCTTCCTGGGCCGCTTGTGGGAGGGGTACACGGCGGACACGCTGGAGCTCATCCTGTGTGGCGACAACCGCCCCGCGTACTACAGCGCGCGCCTCAAGGTGGACTTCGCCAGGGTGCAGGGGATGATCTCCCCGAATCCGCTGAAGATCCTGCGCGGCCTGGTCACGGTTCCGATCATGCTCTTCAAGGGCCTCTACCCCGATCTCGCGCTCATCCGCGACATACCCGCGTTCATGCGCAAGCAGCCTCAGTGGGGCCACGAGAAGGAAGTGATCCAAGCGATCGAGGCGAAGCTCGACTCCATGAAGACCGCGGGGAGGCGTGCCGCGTGCATCATCAACACCGGCGACCTGGTCAAAGACGGGCGGTATCCCAATGGATGGCGGCGCTTCCTGAGCCTGATCCGTCCGCTGGCGGCCCGGGTCCCCTACTTCGCGGTCGCCGGCAACCACGAGCGCACCGACGATTGAACGGAGTCGCGAACTGGCGGAGCCGGGACGGGCTGCCGGTGGGCGGCGACCGGCTCTACTACTGCTTCGACTCCGCCGACGGCTGGGTGCGCTTCATCGCGCTCGACTCGAACCCGTTCGTCGACCCGGCGAACCTCTGGTCGCGCGAAGTCCACGAGAAGTATTCCGAGGAGCAGATCAGCTGGATGGTCGCACGGCTCAAGGAACACCAGGGCCCATCGTTCGTGTTCATGCACCATCCGCCGTTTTCCTCGGGCTTCCACCGGGACGAGTGGCAGGCGGATTCCGTCCTGAGCAACCGGCGTGCAGCGCATGATGCGGGCGCTCCACGACACCGGTATCTCCGTGCTCGCGACCGGGCACGAGCACTCGTACCAGCGCGCCCTGTTCGAGTGGCCCGACGCCGTGCTCGTCGTGATCGTCACCGGCGGCGGCGGTGCGCCGTTGCACGCGATACCGCCGCCTGCGGAGACCGCCCGGATCTTCGCCGGGTACAAGGTGGCCGGCTCGACGGTCAAACCGGAGAACGTGGCCTCCGGCGCGTTCAACAACTTCGCACACGTGCGCCTGTGGTTCGGCGGCGGCGAACTGCTCACCTACGCGGTGGACAACAAATCTCGGACGACGCTCGCCGATCAGGTGCGCATCGACTTCACGCGCTTCGGCGTCCCCAAGATCGACGCACACAAGATGCCGGTGGTGACGACAGGACCGGTGGTCGCGATGCCGAAAGAGGAGGGGCTGAAAGCCCTCGTTCCGGCGAAGTCGGACAGCGTCGCGCGCAGCGCGCGCATCCTGGCCAAGCCGTCGCCGAAGGACGCGCCCCGGAGCAAGGCGAAGGTCGCCGCCGCCAGGCGCGATTCCGTCGCTTCCGCCCGCCGCGACTCGCTCGCCGCCGTCAAACGAGATTCGGTCGCGGCGCTTCCGCGGACGCCGGCACCGTCATCGGCACCCGGGGCCGCGGGCACGCAGCGGCAGCGTCACTAGAGATTCTCGTTTCGAAGGAAACCCGACAGGAGGCAATCACATGAAATCGATCGCAACCACCGCGCCCGTGGCGGGCGATCCTGCGGCCGCGCGGAACCGCGGCCCGCTCGACCGCGTGCTCGGCGTGTTCACCGAGGTGCGGGGGGGCGAGGGCCTGACGGCGCTGCTGCTCATGCTCAACGTGTTCCTGCTGCTCGCCGCGTACTACCTGCTCAAGACCATCCGCGAGCCGCTCATCCTCAGCGTTCCCGGCGGAGCGGAAGTGAAGAGCTACGCCGCGGCGGCGACGGCCGGACTGCTGATCCTGGTCGTGCCGCTCTATAGCGCATTCGCCTCGCGGGTCTCGCGCGTCAAACTGATCAACGGCGTGACGCTGTTCTTCATCGCCTGCCTGCTGACGTTCTTCGCCCTGAGCCAGGCGCACGTTCCCGTCGGGGTGGCCTTCTTCATCTGGGTCGGCATCTTCAGCCTGATGGTCATCGCCCAGCTTGTGGGCGTTCGCCAACGATCTGTACACCGTCGAGCAGGGCCAGCGACTCTTCGTCATCGTGGGGTTCGGGGCCTCGCTCGGCGCGATCGCCGGCTCGTTCGCGACCGGACAGCTCGTCAAGGCCTACGGCCCCTATCCCTTCATGCTGGGCGCCGCGGCCATGCTCGCCCTCTGCATGGTGCTGACCAGCGTGATCCACGCCCGTGAATCGCGCCGGCGCGCGGAGCCGGAATCTGGCGCGGCGGCCTCCCCGGCGGTGGATGTCCGGCCGAACAACCCATCGGCGGCCGCAACGGTTTCGCGCTCGTCTTCGCGGACCGCTACCTGCTCCTGATCGCGCTGCTGATGCTGATCTATAACGTCGTGAACACGACGGGCGAGTACATCCTCGGGCGGACGGTCGTGTCGCTCTACACGGCGTCGCACGGCGCCGCGGCCATCGGCGGCCTGGACGAGAAGAAGGTGATCGGGGAGTTCTACGGCAATTACTTCACGGTCGTGAACATCATCTCGGCGCTCCTGCAGGGGTTCGTCGTCTCCCGCGTCCTGAAGCGCTTCGGCGTGCGGGTTGCGCTGCTCGTGCTGCCCGTCGTCGCGATGCTCGGCTACGTCGCGATGGCCTTCGTTCCCCTGATGGGCTTCATCCGCGGCGCCAAGGTGGCGGAGAACTCGCTCGACTACTCGCTGCAGAACACGGCGCGGAACGCGCTGTACCTGCCGACGAGCCGCGAGGCGAAGTACAAGGCCAAGCAGGCCAACGACACGTTCTTCGTGCGCTTTGGCGACGTGATCTCGGCCGGGCGTGGTGTTCGCGGGCACCACCTGGCTGGGTTTCGCGCCGCGCAGTTCGCGCTGGTCAACGTCGTCCTGATCGCGGTGTGGCTCGTGCTGCGGTCGCGATCGGCCGGCACTTCCACCGCCTGGCGCACAGCGACTAGCGAGCGCGGCCGGCTGGGTCAGCTCTTGCGGACGCCGCCCGAACTTGCTGTGGCGCCGGGCGAGATCCTTGGCGGACCCGGGCGTGGGCTGGGGCGCGGGCACTTCCAGGACGAGGGTCCCGAGCACGAGATCCGCGAGCGGGAGCAGGACGTTCAGGTTCCGGTTCATGTGGACGTGATGGATGCGGTGGTGCTTTTTCAGGAATTGGAACCAGCGCGAGCGCTCCACGAAGTCGATCTGGGGCTTGTGCATGAAATAGTGCATGCTCTCGTAGCCTGCGTAGTACGCCAGGGCCGCGACGCTGAAGCTGATGAGGAACGCCAGATAGGGCAGCTGGACGCCCATCGCCGCGAGCCCCCAGGCCAGGAGCGCCCACGGGACGATGTTGAAGGAGACGAGAAGCGGCCCTCCCCACCATTGGAAGTGAAGCGCCTCCTCCTGCTCCTCCTCGACGACGTGGAACGTATCCTCGAATTTGCAGAGCTGGTGGTGGATCAGCGTGTGCGTCGTGAAGCAGTCCTTGGGGAGCCACGGGCGGTGCAGCCAGTAACGGTGGAACGCCCCACTCGAAGAAGCTGGACTGGACGGTGGCTGCAAGACAGCCGACGAGAATGGCAATCGGGATAGCGAGCAATGAGAGCCCTCGATTGGAGTTGGTGAGCGTCTTCCAGCAC
>CAVRUU010000009.1:0-258660 GCA_963724515.1 Candidatus Eiseniibacteriota bacterium
CAGTAAACGAATGCCCGCGGCCGGGGGGAGTGCGGGGGCGAAACGGATGTCCGCCATCTGGGGTGCAGGGGCCGAACGAATGTCCGCGGCCTGGGGGAGCGCGGGGGCCATTTCTGGGCCCCCGCAGCTGAAGAGCCTGAAGGAAGTAGATCGGATGTCCGTCCTCAGCGCGCGCGTCGTCGTCGTCGGCGGCGGCATCGTCGGCTGCAGCGTCGCCTATCACCTGACGAAGCTCGGCTGGCGCGACGTGGTGCTGCTCGAGCAGGGCAGCCTCTCCGGCGGCACGACGTGGCACGCGGCGGGGCTGGTCGGCCAGCTCCGCTCCTCCAGCAACCTGACCCAGCTCATCCGCTACAGCACCGAGCTCTACGCCGTCGCTCGAGGCGGAGACGGGCCAGGCGACCGGCTGGAAGCGCTGCGGCAGCCTCTCGGTGGCGCGCACCGCCGAGCGCATGATCCAGCTCAAGCGCAACGCCTCGCTGGCGCGCGCCTACGGCATCGAGGCGGAGGTGATCGGCCTCGACGAGGCGGCGCCGGCGCTAGCCGCTCATGCGCACCGACGACCTGGTCGGCGCGGTGTGGATCCCCGGCGACGGCAAGGCCAATCCCGCCGACGTGACCGCAGGCGCTGGCGCGCGGGGCGCGCGCCGGCGGCGCCGCCATCCACGAGGGCGTCAAGGTCACCGGCGTCGCGATCGACGCGCGGCGCCGTCACCGGCGTGGACGACCGCGCGAGGGCGCCATCGCGTGCCGAGGTCGTGGTCAACTGCGCGGGCATGTGGGCGCGCGAGCTCGGCCGTCTGAGCGGCGTCACCGTGCCGCTCCACGCCTGCGAGCACATGTACATCGTGACGAACCCGATCGACGGCGTGCCGCCGGACCTGCCGGTGATGCGCGACCCCGACGGCCACATCTACTTCAAGGAGGAGGTGGGCGGGCTCGCTCATGGGCGGCTTCGAGCCCGTGGCCAAGCCCTGGGTCGTGCGACGGCATCCCCGAGGACTTCAGCTTCGCCACGCTGCCGGAGGACTGGGAGCAAGTTCGAGGTCCTGATGCGCAACGCGCTGATCCGCGTGCCCGCGCTCGAGACGGCGCCGGTGCGCCTGCTCATGAACGGCCCCGAGAGCTTCACGCCCGACAACTACTTCATCCTCGGCGAGGCGCCCGAGGTGCGCCGCTACTACGTCGGCGCCGGCTTCTACTCGGGCGGCATCGCCGCGGCGGGCGGCGCCGGGACGCGCGCTCGCCGAGTGGATCGTCGAGGACCGGCCGTCGATGGACCTCTGGCCGGTCGACATCCGGCGCTTCGCGCCGCTTCCACGCCAACCGGCGCTTCCTGCGCGAGCGGGTGAGCGAGATCGTCGGCGTGCACTACTTCGTCGCGTTCCCGCAACCGCGAGCTCGAGACCGGGCGCGGCCTCCGGCGCTCGCCGCTCTACGAGCGTCTCCGCGCGCGGGGCGCCTGCTTCGGCGCCAAGATGGGCTGGGAGCGCGCGAACTGGTTCGCCCCGGACGGCGTGCGCGCCGGAGACGGTGTACTCGTTCGGCCGCCAGAACTGGTTCCCGTACGCGGCGGCCGAGCACCGCGCCGCCCGCGAGGCCGTGGCCGTGTTCGACCAGACGCTCGTTCTCCAAGTTCCTGCTCGAGGGCCCGGACGCGGAGGCGGTGCTCCAGCGGCTCTGCGCCAACGACGTCGCCGTGGCGCCGGGCCGGGTCGTCTACACGGGCATGCTCAACGAGCGCGGCGGCTACGAGAGCGACCTCACGGTCACGCGGCTCGGCCGGACGCGTACCTCATCGTGACCGGCTCGGCGCAGACGACGCGCGACGCCGACTGGATCGCCGGCACTCGCCGGACGGCGCCCGCGCGACGCTCACCGACGTCACCGCCGCGTGCGCCGTGCTCGGCGTGATGGGCCCGCGCTCGCGCGACGCTCCTCTCGCGCGCTGACCGACGCCGATCTCGGCGCCGACGGCCTTCCCCTTCGCGACCATGCAGGAGATCGGCTCGGCCGCGCGCTCGTCCGGGCGCCGCGCGCATCACGTACGTCGGCGAGCTCGGCTGGGAGCTCTACGTGCCGGTGGAGTGCGCCGGCGGCGTGTACGATGCGCTCATGGCGGCGGGCGCAGGACCTCGGGCTCGCGGACGCCGGCTACTACGCGATCGACTCGCTCGGCATCGAGAAGGCCTATCGCGCCTGGGGGCGCGAGCTGACCACGGACGACACGCCGCTCGAGGCGGGGCTCGGCTTCGCGGTGCGGCTCGACAAGGCGGCGCCGTTCATCGGCCGCGAGGCGCTGCTGCGCCAGCGGGCGCAGCGCGCTCACCGAAGCGCCTCGTGAGCTTCGTGCTCGAGGACCCCGAGGCGCTGCCGCTGGGCGACGAGCCGATCGTGCGCGACGGGCGCATCGTCGGCTCCGTCACCTCGGCCGCCTTCGGCCACACGCTCGGGCCGCGCCGTCGCCATGGGCTACGTTCGCGACCCGGACGGGGTGGACGCGGCGTCTCGTCGAGACGGGCGCGCTTCGAGATCGAGATCGCCGGCGACCGCTTCACGGCGCGCGCCAGCCTCCGGGCGCCGTACGATCCGGAGAGCGCGTGCAGAGCTGAGGCGAGGACGGACTCCGATGACCGAGCCGCGCCGCGATCCGTGGCTGCTGACGCCCGGGCCCGCTCACCACCTCGCGCACCGTCAAGGAGGCGATGCTCCACGATTGGGGCTCGCGCGACGCCGAGTTCATCAAGCTGAACGCGCGCGTCGCGGGAGCGGCTGGTGGAGCTGGCGGGCGCGCGGGCACCCACGTGTGCGTGCCGCTCCAGGGCAGCGGCACCTTCGTCGTCGAGGCGATGATCGGCACGCTCGTGCCGCCGCGCGGCAAGCTCGCCGTCCTCGTCAACGGCGCGTACGGCACGCGCATGGTCGCGGATCTGCGAGTACTGCGCCGCGCCGTCGTCGTCCTCGAGACGCCGGAGGACACGCCGGTCGATCCGGCCGCGCTCGACGCCGCGCTCGCCGCCGACCCGGCCATCACCCACGTGGTCGTGGTCCAGTGCGAGACGACGTCGGGCGTGCTGAATCCCGTCGAGGAGATCGCGCGGTGACGGCGCGCCGCGGGCGCCGACTCCTGGTGGACGCGATGAGCGCGTTCGGCGCGCTGCCTCTCGACGCGGCGCGTCGCCTACGACGCGCTCGTGGCCTCCTCGAACAAGTGCCTCGAGGGCGTGCCGGGGGTGGGCTTCGCCATCGTCCGCCAGGCGGCGCTCGAGGCGGCGCAAGGGCAACGCGCCCTCGCTGAGCCTCGATCTCCACGATCAGTGGGCGGCCATGGAGAAGACCGGCCAGTGGCGCTTCACGCCGCCGACCCACGTGCTGGCCGCCCTCGACCAGGCGCTCGTCGAGCACGCGGCCGAGGGCGGGGTGGCCGGGCGGGGCGCGCGCTACGCGCGCAACTGCCGCATCCTCGTCGACGGGCTGCGCGCGCTCGGCTTCGAGACGCTTGCTGCCGGACGCGCTCCAGGCGCCGATCATCGTCACCGTGCGCATGCCCGCCGACCCGCGCTTCGACTTCGAGACGCTTCTACGACGCGGCTCTCGCGCCGCGGCTACGTCATCTATCCGGGCAAGCTGACCGTGGCGGACAGCTTCCGCATCGGCTGCATCGGGCGGCTGGGCGAGGCCGAGATGCGCGGGGTGCTCCAGCGATCAGCGAGATCCTCGCCGAGATGGGCGTGACCTGCTGCGCCCCGCGGCTGATAAGGGCCATGCGCTGGACCGCGGGAGCGAAGCGAGGACCTCGAGGATCGGCGCGGCGAGACCGGCGGCCGCGGCCCGATGCTGGGCGGCGGCCTCCGCATCGGCGCCGGCGGCGCGGTGCTGCTCCTCGTGCTCAGCGTCGTGACCGGGCAGAACTTCTTCGCACCTGCTCGGGGGCGACCTCGACGTCGGCGACGGCGGCGCGCCAGGTCGCGACCCGCACGAGTCGCCGGAGGAGGAGCAAGCTGGTCGAGTTCGTCTCGTTCGTGCTCGACGACGTGCAGAACACCTGGGCGAGCGAGTTCCCGCTGCGCGGGCCGCGACTACGAGCGCGCCAAGCTCGTGCTCTTCACGCGACGCCGTGCAGCTCGGGCTGCGGCTTCGCGGAGGCGGCGATGGGGCCGTTCTACTGTCCCGCGGACGCAGAAGGTCTACATCGACCTCGGCTTCTACGACGAGCTGCGCCCGCGCTTCGGCGCGCCCGGCGACTTCGCGCAGGCCTACGTGCATCGCCCACGAGATCGGCCACCACGTGCAGAACGCTGCTCGGGCACCGAGCGCAGTGCGCGCAGATGCAGCAGCGCCGGCCCGGACCGGCGAACGCAGCTCTCGGTGCGGCTCGAGCTGCAGGCCGACTGCTTCGCCGGCGTCTGGGCGCACTCGACGCAGCAGCGCGACATCCTCGAGCGCGGGCGACGTCGAGGAGGGCCTCGGCGCCGCCGCCGCGGTCGGCGACGACCGCATCCAGAAGCAGCGACGGGCAGCGTGCACGCCCGAGACGTTCACGCACGGCTCGTCGCAGCAGCGCGTCGAGTGGTTCCAGCGCGGGCTCGAGTCGGGCGACCCCGCGACTGCGACACGTTGCGCACCGCCCGCCGCGCGTCGAGCAGCGGGTGCCGCCCGCTCGCGCTGACCGTCGCGAGCGGTGTGCTAGACTCGCCGCCTGCCATGGAGGTCCTCCTCGACGTCCGGGATCTCCAGACGCAGTTCCGCACCCGGGCGGGAGTGGTCCGCGCCGTGGACGGGGTCTCGTGGGACGTCCGCGCGGGTGAGACGGTGGCCCTCGTCGGCGAGTCGGGCTGCGGCAAGTCGGTCAGCGCGCTCTCCGTGATGCGGCTCATTCGGCGCCGGCCGGGCGGATCGTCGGGGGCGAGATCTTGTTCAAGGGCCGCGAACCTTCTGGCTGCGGTCCGAAGAGGAGATGCGCAAGATCCGCGGGCGCGGAGATCGCCATGATCTTCCAGGAGCCGATGACCTCGCTGAACCCCGTGCTCGACGATCGGCCGGCAGATCACCGAGCCGCTCGAGATCCACCTCGGCATGACGGCGCAGGCCGGCGCGCGCCGTCGAGCTGCTCGAGCTGGTCGGGATCCCCGACGCCGAGGCGGCGCCTCCGCCAGTACCCGCACCAGTTCAGCGGCGGCATGCGGCAGCGGGTGATGATCGCGATGGCGCTCGCGTGCGACCCGAAGCTGCTCATCTGCCGACGAGCCGACGACCGCCCTCGACGTGACGATCCAGGCCCAGATCCTCGAGCTCATGACGAGCCTGTCGCGGCGAGCTCGGCGTGGCGATGCTGTTCATCACGCACGACCTCGGGCGTGGTCGCCCGCTACGCGGACCGGGTGAACGTGATGTACGCCGGCAAGATCGTCGAGCGCGCGACGAGCACGCGAGCTCTTCGTCTCCCCGCCATCCCTACACGATCGGGCTGCTGCGCTCGGTGCCACGGCTGGACCGAGCCGCGAGCGGGCCAAGCTGCAGCCGATCAAGGCCAGCCGCCCGACCTCGCGCAACCTGCCTCCGGGCTGCGCGTTCGCTCCCCGGTGCCCCTACGCGTGGACCGCTGCCGCGAGCACGTGCCCGCCCTGGAGTACGGTCGGCGAGGCACCATCTCGCGCGTGCTGGCTCGCCAAGCGAGCTCGGCCGACGCTGACCCCCGTCGCAGTGCCGGGGTAGCTGGCGGCGATGAGCCGAAGACCGCGACGAAGCGAGCATGCGGCGAGAGCGACCGGGACGAACATTCTCGAAGTACGCGACCTGAACAAGCACTTCCACATCGGCGGAGGGTCCTGGGGCGGCAGGCGCGCGACGTGCAAGGCGGTCGACGGCGTGAGCTTCGCGATCCGGCGCGGCGAGACGCTGGGCCTGGTCGGCGAGTCGGGCTGCGGCAAGACGACGACCGGCCGCGCTCGTCCTCCGGCTCGAGCGGCCCGACCGGCGGCGAGGTCAGCTTCGAGGGCGCGACCTGGCGCAGCTCCCGGCGGCCGAGCTGCGCGGCTGCGCCGGCACGATGCAGGTCATCTTCCAGGACCCCTACAGCTCGCTCAACCCACGGATGACCGTGGGCCAGATCTCTGGCCGAGCCGCTGGCCGTCCACGGCTCGTGCCGACCGGGCCGCGCGCGCGGACGGGTCGCGCGAGCTGCTGCAGCCAGGTCGGCCTGCTGCCCGAGCACGGCCGACCGCTACCCGCACGAGCTCTCGCGGCGGGCAGCGCCAGCGCATCGGCATCGCCCGGGCCCTGGCCATGCGAGCCCGAGCTTCATCGTCTGCGACGAGCCGGTCTCGGCGCTGGACGTCTCCATCCAGGCCCAGATCATCAACCTGCTGGAGGACCTCCAGGAGCGAGTTCGGGCTGACCTACCTGTTCATCGCCCACGACCTGTCGGTGGTCCGCCACATCTCCGACCGGGTGGCCGTCATGTACCTGGGCAAGATCGTGGAGATCGGCCGACCGCGAGGCCTCTACGAGGACCCCGCAGCACCCCTACACCCAGGCGCTGCTCTCGGCGGTGCCCATCCCCGACCCGGCGGTGGAGGCCGGGCGGGAGCGCATCGTCCTGGGCGGCGAGGTCCCGAGCCCGCTGGCCCCGCCGTCCGGGCTGCGTCTTCCACCCCCGCTGCCCCGATCGCCGTGACCGACTGCCGGGCTGGTCGTCCCCGCGCTCCGGGAGACCAGCCCCGGCCACCTGGCGGCCTGCATCCGCCTGTAGCGCGTGCTTGACAGCGAAGGGGGCTGCCCGCTAAAGTAGCGAAAATTAGACGGAACCAAGATCCATCCTCGCGGATTGATACCTCAACAGGGTCGACTGTGCATCTCATCGGGGAGGTGGCTCATGCGTCATCGTGTTAATTGGTTTCTCAGCTCGCTCGTCACGCTGGCTCTGGTCCTGTCCAGTGTAGTTGTTGAACAGGATCGACATGATCGGGATGCGCGTCGCGCACGGCGGTCTCGAAGTCCATGCCCGTCATGCCGATGGCCGCGTCGCCCCACATGTTCATGCAGAGCTTGTCCGGCTCGGCCAGCTTGGCGCCCATCGCCAGGCCCAGGCCGTAGCCGAGCTGCGTCGACTTGCCCCAGCCGATGTAGCTGAGCGGCGTCGTCGCCTGCCAGAACGGCGATAGCTGGTCGCGCGGGCTGCCGGCGTCGTGCGTGATCACGCTGTTCGGCACGTCGACCGTGTGCAGCAGGTCCCAGATCACGCGGTAGGGCGTCATCGGCGTGTCGTCGTCGGTGAGCTTCGGCATCCACTGCTGCAGCCACTCGTCCTTCTGCGTCTTGATCTGTCGAAACGACGGCCTCGTAGCGGCCGCGTGGCTTGCCGCCGAGGCGCTCGCTGACCGCCTCGTACAGCGCCGACAGCGTCAGCTTGGCGTCGCCGATCAGCGCGTGCTCGGTCGGGATGTTCTTGTTGATGTCGGTCGGGTCCACCGTGTTGTGGATGAAGGTCTTGTCCTCGGTCGGGAAGCGGATGCCGAAGCCGGTCGCCGTGAAGCTGGCGCCGATGCCGAAGACCACGTCCGCGTCCTGCACGTGCTGGTACACCGGCGCCGGGATGGCGACGCCGCCGGAGCCCAGCGACAGCGGGTGGTTCTCCGGGAAGGCGCTCTTGCCCTCCAGCGACGGTCGTCACCGGTATCTCCAGCAGCTCGGCCAGCTGCTTGAGCTCGTCCCAGGCCTCGCGCGTAGTGCACGCCCTGCCCGGCGTAGAAGATGGGGCGCTCGGCGTCGATCAGGACGCGCGGCGGCGTCGTCGACGGCGCGTCGGGCGGGGCCGAAACGGCGCTGTGCGTCGGCTGCGTAGTCGATGCGTCGCCGATCTCTTCGTTCCAGACGTCGCCGGGGATCTCGACCAGCACGGGGCCGGGGCGGCCGTTGCGGGCCTGGGTGAAGGCGCGTCGCATGGTCGCGACGACGGCGCTGGGAGGGTCAGCCTGCTCGGCCCACTTCGTGATGTGCTGGTAGTTGAGCGTGGCGTTGAAGTGCGGGCTTGACCCACGTCTGGCCGCGCGCCGAGCCGCCGGGGATGAACGATCAGCGGCACGCGACTCGGCGTAGGCCTGCGCGACGGCGCCGAACGCGTTCTCCGTGCCGGGGCCGTCCTGCATGCAGAAGACGCCGACGTCGCGGCCGCGAGCGCATGCGCGAGAACGCGTCCGCCATGTGGATGCCGGTGCGTTCCTGCCGCACGATGATCGGCCGGATGTCGATGTCGCGCCGCCGCCTCGATCAGCGGGTTGAGCGGGTAGGCGATGAGCGTCTCGACGCCCTCGCGCTTGAGGATCTCGGCGATCGCGTCCTGTACTTGCATGTCTATCTCTTTTCGAACTCGAGCCGTTTACCAGAGCTCGCGCGAGGCGAGCCTTGCGCCTTCGGATAGGGCCCTGAACTTGGCCATGACGATCTCCGGGTGCACGCGCGGGTTGGCCGTGGCGCCGGTGCCGAAGCCGCAGTCCGTGCCGGCGATGACGTTCTCGCGGCCGACGATGCTGGCGTAGTGGACGATGCGCTGGGCCACCAGCTCCGGGTGCTCGACGAACATGGTCAGCGAGTCGATGACGCCGGGCATGAGCGCCTTGCCGTCCGGCAGCTTGACGTCCTGCCAGACCGTCCACTCGTGGGCGTGGCGCGGGTTGGCCGCCTCGACGGTGTAGCACGCGGCCTTCACCTGCAGGATGAGGTCGACGATCTTGCAGCTCGATGTCGCGGACGTGGGGCGACTCGCCGTTGCCCCAGCAGACGTGGAAGCGCACCCGATTCCTCCGGGATGCCGTCGAGGGCGTGGTTCAGCGCCTCGATGCGCTGAGCTCAGCGCTTTGCGGAACTCCGCCAGGTCCGCCCAGTGCTGGCGATCCCAGGACATGGCCGCGTCCGGCGCGTCGATCTGCAGCACGAGGCCGGCGTCGACGATGGCCTTGTACTCGTCGCGCAGCACGTCGGCGACGGCGAAGAGGTACTCCTCCTCCGTCTTGTAGTACTGGTTGGGGATGCGCATGACGATGATGCCGGGCGATGGCGAGGGCAGGAACGCTTCCTGTAACGCCGGCGGCGGCCATCGCGGCCTTGAGGTTGGCGATGTCGCTCTCGTAGGCGCGGTCCTTCCAGGCCAGCGGCGCGATGCAGAGCGGCCGCTTCTCGCGCAGGCCCAGGGCCTGGAGGTCGGCGTCTGGGCACGCCAGGCGGCGTAGGCAGGGAAGGGCTCCGGCAGGTTGTCGCCGCGCACGAACGGCGCGCCGAGCGGGTTCTCGCCCTCGAAGCCGGAGAGGCGGTCGACGATGTAGTCGGCGAACATCGGCTTGCTGAGCTCGCCGTCGCTGGGGATGTCGATCGCCCGCATTCGACCTGCTGCTTGACGATCTCGCGCCACGGCCGACCGTGGCGCGTGCGTCGAAGGCGTCCTGGTCGTACGGGCCGGCCGTTGACTTCGGTCGCGCATCATCTCGAGCAGGTCCAGCGGCCGCGCCAGGCTGCCGGCGTGGCTGGTGAGGATGCGGTCGGTGCTGCGCTTCATGCGATTCTCCCTCCCTACTCCAGCTCGATGACGGGGTTCTTGGGCCGCTCGCCTTCCAGGACGCGGATCACCTCTTCGGCGGCGCCCCACTCGGCGCGTTCGGTGGCTTCCGCCGTGTTGCCGCCGATGTGCGGCGTCAGCAGCACGTTGTCCAGGCTGAACAGAGGGTGCTCGGGTGTGGGTGGTTCGTCCGCCATGGCGTCCAATGCCGCGCCCGCAATCCGGCCGCCGGCCAGCGCATGGTAGAGGGGGCTCTCCGCCACGATACCGCCTCGCGCGGCGTTAACCAGGTAGGCGGTCGGCTTCATCAGCGCCAGCTCGGACGCACCGATCATCCCGTCCGTTTCCGCGGTCTTGGGGCAGTGAATCGTGATGAAGTCCGATTCGGCCATCAGCGTTTGGAGGTCGACGAAACGTCCGCCGAGCGCAGTGACATGGCCGGCCGGGATGTAGGGGTCGTAGACCAGGAAGTCCATCTCGAAGGCGCGGGCGCGGAGCGCCACACGCGTGCCGATGTTGCCCATACCGACAATGCCCAGCGTCTTGCCGGCAAGCTCGATGCCGAAGAACTTCATGTAGTCGCCCCACTTCAACCGTGTCCGCGACGCTCAGGAAGTCGGGCCCGAGCAGGATCGACGCTCGGTCAGATGTTCCGTGAGGTCGCGGCTCACCGCGGGGCGGAGCGGGTCGAGCCGCTTCGGCTGCGGATCCTTTCCCAGGTCTCGAGCTTCCCGGCGATCCAGCGTCCGTCGGACTCGAGCTGCGGTCGGATTCCCCCGAGCGCCGAGCCGGCCGCTCCGAGGCCTGGTCCCGCACCATCGATTGGATCCGCGCCGTGAGCAGCACCATCGCGATCGCGAGCGGAATGACCGTGATGAGCGAGAGCGCGGATCGAGGCGCAGGCGGAGGGCGTTCATGGCCCGCTTCGAACCCACCGGCAATGCAGCATGTCCGCGAGCGCGTCGGGACCGAGTGCGCGAACGTAGGGCCGGAGGCTGGGAGCGCTCACGACGGGGCAGCGGATCGCGAAGACGAATCCGCCCATGTCCCCTGACAAGGGCCCCTCGGAGTTGTACATCACATGCAGCGGGCCCGGTTCACCGGCTGAGGGCAGAGGGTCCTTGCCGCGATTGAGGGCCCGCTCGAGGGTTTGCCACCCGGGGCAGGAGCGCGCGACCCCGAAGCGCCGTGAGCCCTGGCGCGGAGCCGTCCCCACGGGATTCAGGGGCACGGCCCGCTCCGAATCCCACGGAACGAGGTCTCCCCGAAATACCTGCTCGTTGAGCGATAGGATGGCGCTGCTGTCGGCCGGGGTGAACCCGATCGAATCGATCGTCGCCCTGAGAACCACGAGACCGCCGCGCGGTCTCATCCCACGCGGGGAGTCCCGCCACCTCGGGTCCTCCCGCATCCGCGTCGACAGCTCGCCGGGCCAGAACACCGCCACGTCCAGCTCTCCCCGTTCGAGAGCGATCTCCTCATCCGAGGGGTCATCGAACATCCGCACGAGGAGCGTGTCCGGCCAGGGCGGAGCCCCAACCATCACGGAGTCGCGAACGAAGCGGTACGACCGCTCGCTCAACGTGTCGGCGCTGTAGGCCGTGGAGGGAAGAGGCACGCGTATCGCGGGCGATTCGCAGGCGAAGAGGAGATTGGATCGCGCGGGGAGCCCGACCCGCAGCACCGGCGCCGCGCGGATCGGCCGCCGCTCGGCGAAGACCCCCAGGCGGTCCAGCTTCTTGACCCGGTCGAGGGATCCAGATTCCACACGGGCGATCGCGAGCATGCCGTCGTGGATCGCCGAGACGGCCGCCGAGGCCACTACCTTGCCGCCGGCCCGAAACGTGAGGAGATCGCCCTCCTCGAGCGGGAGGGAATCGGCTGAGGCGATGTAGATCCGTCCCGCGTGCGCCCAGACGACCTTCGCCGGGAGAGGCGATGGATCGGCCGCGACAGATCCCGAGAATTCCCAGCGCCAGAATCGCGGCCGCAACCGTTCGGCCCGCACCCCCCACCGTGTCACCCATGCCACGCTCCTTCCACCGGCCGAGTCTGCTGCGAATTCGAGAGATCCATCTCTTCGGGATTCTCTCCCCCGCTTCCGTGCGTGTCAAGCTTGACACAATCTCCCTCCTTCCCGAAACGGTCAATTTCCTCAAGTTATGTAACGTCAGCCACTTATCCGCACGGCACGCAGCTTGATTTATCCCCCTAAGCAGAGTGGCGGCCATGAGAGCACGCCGCTCGCGATCCCGGCGCGAAATCATGTCGGGCGATCGGCGGCGACTCCGGCTACCCAACAGCCGACGATTCGAAATCAAAGCCGGGCGGGAGAACGGGCATGAAAACGGGCGGGGCAGTGAGGAAGAGCATCTTGCTCGCGGCATCGGCAGCGGTGGCGCTCTTGGCCCTCGGGTGCGGTGAGCAGAAGGAGAAGGCGGCGGTCGAGATCAGCGCGGCTCCGGCGGTTCAGGAGCAGACGCCGGCCAACGTCGCGACGGCGAGCACCATCACACCCGAGGCGGGACCGACGGAAGAGAGCGGCGGGACGACTTCCGCCGAATCGCTGCCACCGGACGTCTCCGCGTCCGCGCCGGACTCGCTGGTCATTCCGGGTAACGTCGTCGAGATCACGGCGCAGGCGTCGACCGACGCCACGTCGCTGATGCTGCAAGACCGGATGGGGAACAAGTGCCCGTTCGAGTACGACGCGGAGGCCAAGGCGTGGCGCGTCCACTACCGCGTGCCGATCCGGACCGAGGTCGATCGGCTCGGTCTCTCGGTGACGGCCACCAACGGCGCGAACCGTTGGAAGCGGGTGTGGGTGTTCTTGAAGATCGAGGATGGAGTGCCGGCGGCGGAGTCGAACCTCTGAACGCCAGAGCGGTGGGGAACACAGCGGGAGCCTTCAGGGTGGGTACCTGAGGGCTCCTCTAGTTTTCGAGTACTTCGACCCTCACCCGCGCCGTTCCGTCGCGAACGAAGTCCAGCTTGCGGGCCGCGCGGCGCGAGACGTCGATGATTCGGCCTCTGGCGAAGGGGCCGCGGTCGTTGATCATGAGCACGACGCTCCGGCCGTTGCCGAGGTTGGTGACCTGGACGCGCGTCCCGAACGGGAGCGTCCGGTGCGCCGCGGTGAGCGATTTCTCGTCATAGCGCTCACCGCTCGCGGTCTTCTGGCCATGGAATCGCGTGGCGTAGAAGGACGCGAGACCCACCTCCACGTCCGGCGCAGGGTACAGGGGCGGCTTCGAGCCGGCGCATCCCACGGCGGTGAGAAGAAGAAGGAGGAAAACCCAGGTCGAGTGGCGCATAGGGCCTCGATCGACAGATCGGCACCACCGGGCCATCTCTCAAGTGGGGTTCGGAGTCGAATTCTAGGTACACATCTTGCGATTTCACGCCCCCGGACGGGGATCAGCCATTACCCGAGAGCCGCAGCTCACTGTGGCGATGTCGCATTGCGACCCTGGGGGGGACTATGCAGAATCGAATCGTCGCACCGGCCGTAATCTTGTTTTGCATGATCGCGTCGCAAAATGCGTGGGCCGCTCCCGCGAAGCACGCCAAGCCGCACCCCGCCCGCGCCGCCAAGGCAGCAGCAGCAGCGGCAGCGGTATCGGATTCAGGAGTCTCGGCGCGGATATCGGGTTCGTGGACGCCGACAACGTCTCGGGCACGATGGGCATGGGAGTGTTCGCGGACCTCGGCAACATCACGCGTGATATTCGTCTCGCTCCCCATATGAACTACTGGTCGAAGACGGAGGAGTTCGCGGGAGACGAAACATCGGTGAGGGACATCTCGCTGGGCGCACGCGGTCAGTACATGTTCCACTCGTCGCCCAAGTTTCAGCCCTACATGGGGGCGGGACTCGGCATGCATTTCGTGCGGGCCAAGGTGAGCAGCGTTTCCCCGGCCATGAGCGTATCCGACAACTCGACGAAGCTCGGTCTGGACCTGGGAGGCGGGTTTGTGACGCCGCTGAGCCAGAAGACGGACTTCTGCCTCGACATGTGGTACACGGCCTGTTCGGACGTGGGGCACATTTCCTTGAAGGCCGGAATCTCCTTCGACCTGGCGAACTAACCCGCGTCCTCAGCGGTCGGCGTAACTGGAGAGCGGCGCCTCCCGATGGGCGGGGGGCGCCGCTTCTCACTTCAAACGACGTGTCGTGCGGTGGATCGCTACGCCCTGCGGTAGATGGTCGAGAATTCCATGGTTCCTCTCGGACCCCGTCCCTCGCGGCGCGTGTGGACCACAAGCTTGCGGCCCCGGTCCTCGAGCGAGAACGACTGGGTGATCGTCGCGCCGCGCCGTCCAGTTTGCTCGACGACGAGCGTGGTCCCGCGCCAATGGCCGAGGAGGTCGGCGTCGGGCCTGACGCGTTGTCCGAAGCGGCCGCCGACCAGGATCTCCTGCAGCGTGTGATTCCGGCGGTCCGAGATCCGGACGAGGCTGGGCTGCTGATCGATGCGGATGAACTCGGGCAGGATCGTCCCGCCCATTCCGGCGCGTCCGCGAAAATCTCCCCGGTCGCGTCCAGTGTCCGTCGAGCGGTTGTCGGCTACCCATCGCCCTTCGATGCTCGTGCGCGCGTTGCGCTGGCGCCAGGAGTCATCCTGACCGCGCTGCGGGTTGTAGCTCTGCGCCAGCGCCGTCCCGGCAACCGTCGAGCCGAGCAGCGCCGCCGCGAGCGCGAGACCAGTGGCAATTCGTTTCATGGCGAATCCCTCCGTGTGAATCCCTGTGGCTCAAGGTCTCCGGGAATCAATTTCCCGGACGCGCCGGGAGCGGGCCCCTTGCCCGCACCTATCCTGTAAGACGCTCCGCGCTGTGGCAGAAATGTGACGACGAGCCGACAATGTGCGGCGTACTCTCTTCGATTCCATGCTGAACCTCGACCGCTACCCCTTGGAACCGTTGGCATCGCGCGTCGGCACGCCTTTCTATTTCTACGACGGCGACTCTCTTCGCGCCTCCGCGATCCGCTTCGCCGAGGTCGTGGGTGGCCAGGGCGCCGCGGGGCGCTACGCCATGAAGGCGAACTCCAACCGCAAGATCCTCGAGCTCGTTCGGGACCAGGGAATGTGGATCGATGCCGTGAGCGGAAACGAGGTGCTGCGCGCGCGGCGCGCGGGGTTTCAGGGTGGGTCCGAGCCGCCGGTGATCCTCCTCACCTCGGACGTCTTTCGCGACAATGCGCTCGAGGCGGTCCTCTCCGAGCGGGTCGTTCCGAACGTGGGGTCCCCGGGCATGATCGGGGAGCTTCGCGAGGCGGGCTACCGCGGTCCGATCGCGGTCCGTGTGAACCCGGGCTTCGGCCAGGGGCACGTGGAGGCGTGCGACACGGGAGGGCCGTCGTCGAAGCATGGGATCTGGCACGATCAGCTCGCCGGCGTCAGGCGCCGGGCGGCCGATGCCGGATTGAAGATCACGCTCCTGCATGCGCACGTGGGCACGGGTCCCGCGCTCCTCGAATTCGACACCAACGTGATGCGTCTGGTCGAGTTCTTCGAGGAGTTGCTGCCGCAATTTCCGGACGTCGATTCGGTCAGCCTGGGGGGAGGGATCCCGCACCCGTACCATCCTGGCGAGGCGGCATACGATCTTCACTCATTGAAAGGGCTCTTGAACGAGGCGATCAAGGCACTCTCGCGCGTGGCGGGGAAGCCGATTCGCGTCGAAGTGGAGCCGGGCCGGTTTCTCGTCGCCGGCGGGGCCGCGCTCGTGACGCGCGTGAAGGACGTGAAGGAGACGCGCGCGAACGAGAGGGGACCCGGGCACACCTTCGTGATGGTGGATGCCGGGTTCTGCGATCTGCTCCGGCCGGCGTTCTACGGTTCCCACCACGAGATCCAGATCCTGGGAGCGCATGCGTCGCGTCCCCCGGAGCCGTGCGTCGTGGCCGGGCCCCTGTGCGAGAGCGGCGACGTGTTCACCCGCGGCGAGCAGGAACTGCTCGAGCCCCGCTCGATTCCGCGGCCCGAGCCCGGCGACCTGATCGCACTACAAGATACCGGAGCCTACGGCGCGGCCATGAGCTCGAACTATCTTTCGATCGGCAGGGCCGCGGAGGTGTGGTGGGAGAACGGCCGCGCCTCGCTCGTGTCGCGGCGCGAGACGATCGCGGACGTCGTGGCAGCCGAGTGCGACGTTCCGCTCTGAAAGGAAGAGAGGCGGCCGAAGGACCCGCATGCGGATCCTCCGAACCGCCTCTCAGCGGTGTGGCGCGGCTAGTTGACCTTGCGCACGTTCGCCGCCGCGAGGCCCTTCGGGCCGCGGCTGACTTCGAACGTCACTCGATCACCGTCCGCGAGGCTCTTGAAGCCGTCGCCCTCGATCGCGGAGTAGTGGACGAATACGTCCTCGCCCTCACTCTGCGCGATGAAGCCGAAGCCCTTCGCCTCGTTGAACCACTTCACGGTGCCAGTATTCACTGGAATCCTTTCTTCTCTGCCAGAAAATGCTTCTGGTCGCATGCCGTCCAACGCGACGGCTACGCCCCGATCGAACGGACCGGGTCTCGGGCCAGACGGCGCACGACCATACAAAAAGGCCGCCAGTCGATGCTGGCGGCCTGAATTGCTTCGCGTACTTCCACCTGCTACCGAATCTACAACTTGGATGCGGCGGGGGCAGGGAGGATTCTGTATTCTGCGGCCATGAGACCGATCCTTGTGGCTCTCGCGCTCTTCGTTCTCGGCACGCCGCCGGCGGTCGCATCCCGGGTCGCGCCAAGTCTATCGCCGGGCGCGCATCGGTTCATGAACGGGGGTATCGAGATCGCCTACCACGTGGCCGGGTCCGGGCCCGTCGTGGTCGTGCACCCAGGAGGGCCCGGGATCGAGTGGTCGTTCGTGCGCATGCCCCTGGCCGAGAAGTTCGCGACCGTCGTCTACATCGAGCCGGTCGGCACGGGCGCTTCGGGCCGACTACCCGACCCGAGTGGGTACACGCTCGATCGCTACGCCGGGGACGTGGAAGGATTGCGCGCCCATCTGGGACTCGACCGATTCGTGCTGCTCGGCCACTCTCACGGCGGGTTCGTCGCCCAGTCCTACGCGCTGGCGCACCCGGATCACTTGCGAGGACTGATTCTCTACGACACGTCGCCGACGACCGGATCCGACTGGCAGAAGGACATCGCTCTAAACCTCGAATGGTTCAAGGAGGAGCCGTGGTTCGCCGAGGCGACGGACGCGCTCGCCCATGAAACGAGCGCCGTCACGGACGATGAGATCACCGCGGTCTTCCGCCGCGAGATGCCGCTCTACTTCGCGGAGTGGAGCCGGCGGGCGAAGGAGTACGAGCCCTACCGCGAGCGCGTTCGCCTCACCGTCGCGCCCGGCAGGGCGGGGACGGACTCGACCGCCCCGGCGGACGTGGGGATCGCTCCGGTCATCGAGCTTCGCGACCGCATCGGCACGATCACGGTCCCGACGCTCGTGATCGTCGGCAGGAAGGACTTCGTCACGTCGGAGCGGTTCGGGCGCATGCTGCACGAGGGAATCCGCGGCTCCCGGCTCCTCCTCCTGGAGCACAGCGGACACATGGGGCACATCGAGGAGCCCGAGACCTTCTCGCGTGGAATTCGCTCGTTCTTGAAATCAATTCCCGGCTGAGCCACACTCCAGTCCCCGAACCTTTCCAGGTGTTCGGCCTGCGAGAAAGCTCCAGGAGGCCCGGATATGGCGAACACGATCGCGACCGGCCGCGCTCCCGCCGGGAACAAACGCGAGATCCTCTCCAAGATACCCTTCTTCTCCGAGGCGCCGTCCGAGCTCAAGCGCGCTCTCACGGAAGCCGCGTCGATCGTCCACCTCGAGGCGGGCGAGTACTTCCTGCGCGAAGGGGACACGTGTGCCCACTTCGCGATCGTGATCTCCGGGAGGATGCGCGTCTTCAAGCTGGGAGAAGGCGGCCAGGAGATCACGCTCTATCATGTCGGGCCCGGCGAGGCCTGCCCGCTCAACGTGTCCTGTATTCTCTCCGACCGTCGCGTGCCCGCGATGGCGATGGTCGAGGACGCGGTCGAGGCCGTCGTCGTGCCGGCCGCGACCTTCCGCGCATGGATCGCGGATTACGAGGTGCTGCGTACGTACGTCTTCGAGATGTTCTCGAACCGTCTCACCGAGGTCATGTCGCTCGTCGAGGAAGTCGCCTTCCGACGCATGGACCAGCGTCTCGCGCGGAGGCTCGCCGATCTACTCGTGGACGAGAGCTCACGCGGGACCGTTGAGATCACGCATGCGGACATCGCGGCCGATCTGGGTACGGCTCGCGAGGTGGTCAGCCGCCTGCTCAAGGAGTTCGAGCGGCTCGGGGCGATTCGTCTCTCGCGCGGGCGGATCCTTCTTCAGGACGGGGCGGTGCTTCGGCAGCTTGCCACGGGGACGTTGACATAAGAGATGACCGGCGGTACCACGGCGACCGGTGGAGAGTAGCCGGAACCCTTGAGCTGAGTGCGGTCGTCGAGAGTGCGGGGCCGGGCTGCTTGCGGTAAACGCCGGGCACCGCCGGGATCTATGTATGTCCACCTACGTGTGAACACCTACATGATGCCCTATCAACGCCGAATTGTCGGTGACCCAAGTCACGAAAACCGTGATTTTGTAGCTAGGCGCGCGGCTTGAGACCGATGCGCCGGACCAGCTCCTGGAACCTGGGCTCTCCCCGGAGCGGGTCGAAGCAAGGCTCGACGTTGATGAAGATCATGTCGCCCACATGCTCTCGGTATGCGCCTTCGAGCAGCGAGAGCGCCTTCGCGCGGTCGCCTAGCTTGGTGTGGATCACGGCCATCCGTATCTTGTCCTTGTGGGTCGGGTCGCTCCCTGCCTCCTCGAGTTCCAACATCTTCCGCCAGTAGCCGGTCGGCCCGCCCGCCGCCAGCGCCTGCCTCAGCTTCGCGACCGCTGCCCTACCCCCTTGGCTCTCCGGGAGATGCTTGTCGAGGGCGTCCAAGGACGCTTGGTACTCGCCCATCTCCTCGTAGGAGCGGACCAGCGCACCCCGCGGTAGGTGAGACGCGGGGTCGAGCGCGATCGTCTTGTTTGCCTGGGCGATCGCCTCTTCGTAACGCCGTGCGCTAAAGAGCGTGGACGTGGCGTTCCAGTTCACGATGACGGAGAGGGGATCGAGATCGGTTGCCAAGTGGTCCTGCTCGATCGCCTCGTCGACCCGGCCGGAGGCGGCCAGCAGAACCGAGTAGACGAGGTGTGCCGTCGAGTAGCCCGGGTTCAGCTGGATCGCGCGCTGAGCGTGGTGTTCCGCTTCGGACCAGTTCCAGTCGCCGAACAGGACCGCGATGGACATCGAAGCGTGCGCCTCGGCCGAGGAGTCGTCCGTGGCGAGCGCGCGCCTCGCGTACTCCTTGACCTTCGCCATCCCCTCCTTCGGGGAAAGGACTCCAAAGACCTGCGTCAGGATCAGGTAGGCGTCGGCCAGGCCGCTCGTGTACCGCGCGTCGCCGGGATCGATCGCGAGGGCTCTCTCGAAGTACTCGATTCCCTTCGCGACACCTTCGGGGCTGACCTTGTTCCACTCGAAGCGGCCTTTGAGATACAGCTCGTAGGCTTCCGGGTTCACCGGCCGCCGCTGCGTCAGGCGGGCCGCTTCTTGCGGGGAGAGTCGAAGCTGGATCTCGCTCGCGATGTCCTGAGCCACCTCGCTCTGCAGCGAGAGAATGTCCTTCACTTCACGCTCGTAGCTCCTCGCCCAGAGGTGACGGTCCTGCGTGGCCTCGATGAGCTGTGCCGTGATGCTCACCTGGTCGCCCGCGCGCAGCACGGAACCCTCGACGATCGCGTCGACGTCCAGCGCGGCCGCGATCTCTTTCAGCGACCTCTTCGATTTCTTGAACCGCATGACCGATGTCCTCGAGATCACCTTGAGCGAGCGGATCGGGGCCAGGCTCGTGATCAGCTCCTCGGTCATGCCGTCCGCGAAGTACTCCTGGGACGGATCTCCGGAGAGATTCGCGAGCGGGAGGACCGCCAGCGATCCGATATGAGGACGACCGCCTCCGCCGCCGCCGGCAATCCGCCTCTGGAGATCACCGGTGCGGAGCGCCAGGGCCACCGCAAACGCTGCGACCAACACCCCACCGACCGCCATCCCCCAGACGCGCCATGAGCCGCCTCCCGCTGCCGGATTCCGGATCACCGAGGGATTCAGCGCCTCGAGCGCGGCGTCGACCTCGCTGGCCGGGCGGTATCGCGCGCTCGGGTCCTTCGCGAGGCACCGAACGATGACCATCTGGAGGCCGGTCGGCACGCGCCCGCTCAGGGGATTCGGGGTCTCGTTGATGATCGTGCCGGCAAGCTCGCCCATCGAGGCCCCGTCGAACGGGAGCTTGCCCGAGGCCATCTCGTAGAGCACCACTCCGAGCGCCCAGATGTCGCTCCGGGCGTCGGCGCTCCCCCCAAGCAGGACTTCCGGCGGCAGGTAATTGGGCGTCCCGAGGATCATGCCGGAGGCGGTGAGGTCCGGATCTTTCTTGTCGTCGTCCCGCGGGTCGTCAACGCGCTTGGCGAGCCCGAAGTCGAGCACCTTCACGCGCCCCTCGGGAGTGATCATGACGTTCGCGCTTTTCAGGTCTCGGTGGACGACACCCCGTTCGTGCGCGAATGCGAGCGCGTCCGCGATCTGCGCGCCGTACTGGCAGACCGTCGAGAGGGGAAGCCCGCCGCGCGGGATGAGCTCTTTGAGCGGCTTCCCCTCGACAAGTTCCATCGCGAAGAACAAGTGCCCACGATCCTCACCGACGTCGTAGACGTGGGCGATGTGGGGATGGTTGAGCGAGGACGCGGTGCGCGCTTCACGGATGAGCCTGGCGCGGGCGGTCTCGTCCCCCATCATGTCGCAGGGGAGGATCTTCAAGGCCAGGTCGCGGCCGAGACGCTCGTCGTGGGCTCGATAGACCATGCCCATGCCGCCGGCGCCGAGCAGGCTGACGACTCGATAGTGCGAAAACGTCTGTTCGAGAAGGTCGTCCATGGGGGTTTGAGGCCGCCGGGCGGGGCCAAGCACACTCTAACCCCTGGAGGGCGAAACGTCCATTTCCGGTTACACTTCGCCCATGAGCCCGGCTTCCAATGAGGCGCGTTCCGCCTACCTCGCTTCCATGGTCACGGCCGCGGCCATCATCGCCGTCCAGGTCGGAGGGAAGGCGACCCGGGACGCGCTCTTCCTCTCCACCTTCGGCGTCGCGTCCCTTCCGGCCATGGTGATGGTGACCGCGCTCCTCGCGATCGGTTTCGCCTTTCTCTCCGCCAGGGCCCTCACGACGTGGGGTCCCGGGAGGGTGACCCCCGTGGCCCTTGTGGCAAGCGCGGGCCTGCTCATGGTCGAGTGGGTGATCTCGCTCTGGTTCCCCGGAGCCGCCGCCGTGCTGGTCTACCTCCACATCGGTTGTCTCGGCGGGTTGCTGATCTCGGCGTTCTGGTCCGTCGTCAACGAGCGCTTCGATCCTCGGACGGCGAAGCGGCAGCTCGGGCCGATTTCCGCCTGGGGGACCGCGGGCGGCCTCCTCGGCGGTTTGATCGCGGCCCGCGTGGGACAGACGCTCCCGGTGACCGCGATGCTCCCCATCCTCGCGGCGCTCCATTTCGTCGCGGCGGCGGCGGTCACGCGCGTGCGCCTGGGCGCGGCCCCCTCGAGGCGCTCGACGTTCGAGCGCGTGTCCGGCGATCCGGGGAGGAGCATGCGTTCCGGCCTCAAGGCGATCGCGGGCTCGAGCTACCTGCGCGGGCTCGTGGCGCTCGTGCTTCTCGTCACGATCGGCGAAGTGTTCCTCGACCTCGTGTTCAAGACCCGAGCCGCCATGCGGTTCGGACACGGCGGAGAGCTGCTTCGCTTCTTCGCGGTCTTCTACGCGGTGGTTTCGCTGCTCACGCTGCTGGTCCAGGCGATGGTAAGCCGCATCGTGCTGGAGAGATTGGGGCCGGCCCGCGTGGCGGCGGTGCTTCCCGCGGGAGTCGCCGCGGCCTCGGCGGCAGCGCTCGCCGTTCCCGGCCTCTCGACCGCGACGCTCGCGCGCGGCGCCGAGGCGGCAATCTCCAATTCTCTCTACCGTGCCGGGTACGAGGTCCTCTTCACGCCGGTTTCCGCCCGGGACAAGCGAGCGGTGAAGCCGCTCGCGGACGTGGGCGCGGCGAGGGTAGGAGATCTGGTCGCGGCTGGGATCGCGCAGGTGGTGCTGGTGCTTTCCATTTCACGGGCGCCGCTCATCCTCACCGCGCTTGCCCTCCTGGCTTCCGTGGCCGCGATCCTGGCGGCGATGCGGCTCAACGCGGGGTACGTTCGCTCGCTGGAGCGCGGGCTTCGCTCGCGCGCGGTCGAGCTGGATCTTTCGGAAGTGCGCGACGGCACGACGCGGTCCATCGTGCTCAAGACACTCGGTCCGCTGGCGGTGAGCCAGGTCCTCGCGGTGCCGCACCGTGAGGGAAACATCGAGAATCCGTCAGCAGTTCTGCGTTCGCTTCGAGAGGGGCCGATCTCCGAGCCTCTCGTGCCGCGTGCGATCGCCCTCCTCGCGATGGACGATGTGGCGCGCGACGCGATCGAGGCCCTGAGACGGGCGGGTCCATGGGCGATCGGGGCTTTGGTCGACCGGCTTCTCGACCCGTCGGAGGAGTTCGTCGTCCGGCGAAGGATCCCGCTCGTGCTCGCGACCTATGAGGACGCGCGCGCGGTGGACGGCCTGGGGCGCGGGCTCGCCGATCGTCGATTCGAGGTGCGTTACCGGTGCGGCCGCGGGTTGAGCCACCTCGCGGAAAAGGACCCAGTCCTGCAAATCACCCCCGCGGTCGCGTACGAAGCAGTCCTGCGCGAGGTGGAGGCCGGCGCGGGTGTCTGGGAAGGACGCCGGATTCTCGACCGATTCGACGATGAGCGGTGGTCGCCGATGATGGACGAGGTGATCCGTGAGCGCGCGGACCGGAGCCTCGAGCATGTGTTCACGCTTCTGGCCCTCGTTCTACCGCGTGAGCCGCTTCGGATCGCGTTCCGGGGTCTCCACGCGAAGGACGACTTCCTTCGAGGCACCGCGCTCGAGTATCTGGAGAGCGCGCTGCCGGCCGAGATCCGGAAGCCACTCTGGCCCCACCTGGAGGACAAGCGCCCGCGGCGCGCCCCCGCGGCCAGGCCCACCGAGGAGGCGCTGGCCCGGCTCATCCAGTCGAACGAGTCGATCGTGATCCACCTCGAGGATCTGAAGCGAAGGGGGTAGCTTGGGCCCCCAACCCCTGTGTCACCCGTCTCTTACCCCTTCACCCTGAAATAGAGTGGCGCCGCGTAAATTATTGTGATATCTTATATTACGTAGCCAGATTTGACCCAGCGGGTGGACATCGCTGGGGATAGAACAGGCCAGCCCCGACATCCCCAGGGCTCGGTCGACCCCCGTTGAGCGGAAATCCCGCGACTACGGGTCCAAACGGCAACAGGCCAGCGCTTCGGAGACCGAGTTCCGAACCGCCCCCAGTCACATCGGCCCTCGCCGCATACCTACCTCAACCGGTCCAATCGCCTCCGGGGTCAAGCCCCGAAAGCATCCGTCCGCGCGGCTGCGAGGAACGGGTTCGTCCCGCTCGATCGCACGCGTGTTCGCCTCGGACCGGGAAGGAGTCGCACAATGTCTCTCAGGATGAATGAGTTTCCCGCAATCGATCCGGCCCACGTCACCACGCTCGGCGTCGCCGGCATCGAGGATACGGACCAGCTGATGAAGATCTGGAGTGACAAGGAGAAGCGCGCCGGCCTTGTGACGAAAACTGGCATCTCCGAGGAGAACTTCATGAGATTCGCGGCCATGGCGCGGCTTGGACGCATCAAGGGGATGGATCTGCGGCACCTCGACATGCTCGTCTCCGCCGGCATCGACGGCCCGAAGCGTCTCTTCAGCTACACGCCCGAGACCCTGGTGAAGCACCTGGGCGAGGTGGCGGCCGAGAAGAAACCGGCCGGCCCGATGCCCACAGCGGCAGATATCGCCGCCTGGTTCGCGAATCCCAAGCCGGGCACGAACGGGAACATGGCTCCGGGCATGAAGCCCGAAGCCCATCCGAAACCGGAAGGCGTCGCCGTCGAATAGCCGGCGCCCTTGCGGGGGGAGGCGCCCGCCATACTGACTTCTCGATCCAAGAAAGCGCCTCCCACAACTATCTCGGCCACGATCGTTCGATCGTGGCCGAGTTTTTATTGCGCCGCGCGATGAAGGGCGCGGCCTCCGATCACTTCGCCAGATTGAAGAGCGGCGAAGGCACCCATCCTTTGTTGCCGAGCTCGTCGGATACCTCCCACCAGATGCCGTCCTTCACGCCGGTCGGATAGAGCATCATTCCGGCGTCGAGCTCGCGGACCACCTTCGACTTGTTGTCCGCCTTCTCGTACATCTTCCCGGGCTTGGCCATCGTGACGGATTGGGAGACGTTGTTCGCCTTGGCGTCGGGGGCGTTCTTCTTGATTTCCTCCACGAGGTTCTTGAACGCGTCGAGATAGGCCATGGCGACGACCTGGCCGATCTCGGTGTTGGCGTAGCTGCTCGCCCCCGCCGCGGCGAACGCTCCGAAGTACCCTCCGCCTCCGGCGCCCCACCCGACGTTGGTCTTCTTCGCATGCCCCTTCACCACGGCCACCTGCTCGGTCGAGCGCACGTCGGTCAGCGTGAGAACCACGTCGGCGGTCTTGCTCTTCAGGCTGACGCCGCCGACGAGGGCGCCCGCCCCGCGGCCCAACAACCCGCCCACGGCTCCGCCGAACTTCTTGCCGCCTGAATTGGCGTTCTTGTTCGCGATGTCGGGAACCAGCACGTAGTCGGCGGCCTTCATCTGGCCCTTGCCGACGTTCGATCCCACGCGCATCTCACCGTCGGAAGCGAGCGCGCGTTCCTTCTTTGCGGCGTCCAGACCCTTGCCGCGATCCACCAGGGTGAAGCACTTGCACTCGGCTGCAAACACCTTGATCAGGGCCTCGGGCGATTCCAGGTTGTACTGGAGCCACCACTGCTGTTCCGGCTCGAGCACGGACATCGTCCCGAGCTTTGTGTCGCAGGTGGGCATCTCGGACGCGCTCTCGTCTTTGTCTTTGGCAAGGGCGGTGGAGTTGGTCGCCGCCAAGGCGGCAGCCAGGAGCAGCGGAGCGCAGAAGCGAGCCTGTGAGCCGAGCCCGATCATGTCCTTATCCCCCAGTGAGGAAGCGTGGCGAACGGTTGTGACTGAACGGCGAGATCAGCGGCGAAATCCTCGCGTGATTCCCTAAGGGTTGTCAATGTCAGACTTAGCGCCGCGTGCTAGAGTTCTGACCCATGGCGCTCGTCATCGGCAACCGCCTCGGCCCTTACGAAATCTCGGCACCCCTCGGCGCGGGAGGGATGGGTGAGGTCTATCGCGCCCGTGACACACGGCTCGGACGCGACGTGGCGCTCAAGGTGCTTCCCGATGCCGTGGCGCGCGATCCCGATCGCCTGGCCCGGTTCGAGCGCGAGGCGCGCACCGTTGCCGGCCTCAACCATCCGAACATCGTCGTGCTGCATTCCATCGAGGAGGAAAACGGCGCCCGTTTCATCACGATGGAGCTGGTGGAGGGTGAGAGTCTCGATCGGTGCATCGTGCCCCGAGGGCTGCCGCTGTCCCGCGTTCTCGAGCTCTCCATTCCGCTCGCCGAGGCGCTGGTGGCGGCGCACGGGAAAGGCGTGGTGCATCGGGATCTCAAGCCCGCGAATGTGATGGTGACGCGCGAGGGCCGGGTGAAGGTCTTGGACTTCGGGCTGGCGAAGTTGGCCCGGCCAAGCTCGGAGCTGCACGCGACGCAAGCGCCGACGATGGATTCGCCGGTCTCAGCGCCCGGGGAGGTCGTCGGGACGGTGCCGTACATGGCGCCGGAGCAGGTGCGCGGCGAGGCGGTCGATGCGCGCACCGACCTGTTCGCGTTCGGGATCATGATGTACGAGCTCGCGAGCGGGCGCCGACCTTTCGCCGGGCAATCGTCCGCCGACGTGGGCTCGGCGATCCTTCGTGACACCCCGGAACCGCTCGCCGGCATTCGCGCCGACTTGCCGCGCGATCTCGGCCGCATCGTGGGCCGTTGTCTGGAAAAGGATCCGCGCAACCGGTTTCAGTCCGCGGTCGACGTCCAGGACGAGCTGTTGAAGCTGAAGCGGACGCTGGAGAACGCCGGTGCGGAGTCTGCGAGGGGGGGCGCGAAGGAGACACCCTCGATCGCGGTTCTGCCGTTCGTGAACATGAGCCGGGACGAGGAGAACGAGTACTTTTCGGACGGCCTGTCCGAAGAGCTGCTGAATGTTCTGGCGAAGATTCCCGAGCTCAAGGTGACCGGACGAACGTCCTCGTTCGCGTTCAAGGGCAAGCAGGAGGACCTGCGCGACATCGGGCAGAAGCTCGGCGTCGGCACGCTGCTCGAGGGCAGCGTGCGCAAGGCCGGCAATCGGGTCCGGATCACCGCCCAGCTCATCAAGGTCGCGGACGGCTTTCATTTGTGGTCGGAGACGTACGACCGCGTGCTCGACGACATCTTCGCCGTGCAGGACGACATCGCGCGCTCGGTCTCGACGGCCCTGCACGTGACCCTGCTGGGCAAGCCGGCGACTCCGAAGGCGAATCCGGAGAGCTACCAGCTCGTCCTGCAAGGGAACTATTTCGCCCGGAAGAACACCCCTGCGGCGGAGGCGAAAGCCGTGTCGCTGTACCGAGCGGCGATAGACAAGAGCCCGGACAATGCCGCGGCATGGGCAGGCTTGGCGGTGGCGCATGTCTTCCAAGCTTGCTATGGGCACGCGGACGTGAACGAGAGCCACAAGAAGGCGAGGGAGGCGGCGGAGCGGGCTCTAGCCCTCGACGATCGACTGGCGGAAGCGCACGAGGCAATGGGGGTCATCCTCGGTTCGCTGGAGTTCCGCTGGAAGGAGTCGATGGAGGCGGTTCGCACCGCACGGGCCCTCGCGCCCGGCGCCAGCGGACCCATGGTGACGCTGTCCATCTACGAGGGCGCCTTCGGCCGGGTGGAGGAGGCCCTGCGGCTCGCGCGCCGGGCGCAGGAAATCGAACCGCTCGACCCCTGGGTGCACGTGAATCGAGGGCGGGTCGAGTGCTGGGGGTCGAATCTGGAAGTGGCGTGCGAAGCGTACCTGAGGGCGATCGAGCTGAGTCCGGAGATGGCCGCAGTGCACTCGAGCCTGGGTCTGGTATACCTGCAACGGGGGATGCGAGACGAGGCCCTCGCGGAGGTCCGAAGGGAGATGTCCTCGGGCTACCGGGAATACGCTCTCGCCGTGACGTATCATGCCCTGGGCATGCAGAAGGATTCAGATGCGGCCCTGGCCCGTCTGCTCACCGAGAACGAACAATGGGGCTACCAGTTCGCCGCGGCCCACGCCAGCCGTGGAGAACTCGACGAGGCCTTTCGCTGGCTCGAGAGTGCCTACAAGTTACACGACGCGGGAATCCCGTTGGTGAAGGTGACCTGGACGCTCCGGAACCTTCACTCCGATCCACGCTGGCCGCGGTTCCTGGAAAAGGTCGGCCTGGCGGACTGAACCAGCCCTTGCTGACACCATCATCGGCATCCTAGTCTATGGAATGCGTTATCGGTCCGACACACTGCCAAGAGGAGGATTCTAGAATGGCCAAGACGCTCGAAGGAACCCAGGCAATCCCGGCGGAGGCTCTCGACGGGCTGCGCAAGGGGCTGCGCGGAACGTTGTGCCTACCCGGCGAGAAGGGCTACGAGGACGCCCGCACGATCTGGAACGCGATGATCGACCGCAGGCCCGCGGCCATCGTGCGCGCCGGCGAGGCGGGCGACGTTGTCCGCGCCGTCAATTTCGCGCGCGAGCAGAAGCTCCTGCTGGCGATACGCGGCGGCGGGCACAACATCGCGGGGAACGCGGTCTGCGACGGCGGCTTGATGATCGATCTCTCACCGATGAAGTCGGTGCGCGTGGACTCCAAGGCCCGCACCGCGCGCGTCGAGCCGGGAGCAACCCTCGCCGATTTCGACCGTGAGGCCCAGGCTTCCGGGCTCGCCACGCCGCTGGGAATCAACTCCACGACCGGAATCGCCGGCTTCACGCTGGGCGGCGGTTTCGGCTGGATCAGCCGCAAGCACGGGCTCACGGTGGACAACCTGCTTTCGGTGGATATCGTGACGGCCGACGGCAAGCTCGTGCACGCGAGCGACAAGGAGAACCCCGACCTGTTCTGGGCGGTGCGCGGGGGCGGCGGAAACTTCGGCGTCGTGACCTCGTTCGAGTATCGGCTCCACCAAGTGGGGCCGGAGGTCATCGCCGGCCTGATCGTCCATCCGTTCGCGCAGGCGAAGGAGCTCCTCGAGGGGTATCGCAAGTTCGTGGCGTCCGCCCCCGATGAGGTCACCGCGTGGGTCGTGCTTCGCAAGGCTCCGCCGCTCCCGTTCCTGCCGCCCGAGTGGCACGGCAAGGAGATTCTGGTCTTCGCCGTGTGCGCCATCGGCGACATGCAGAAGGCCGAGAAGGCGGTCGCGCCGCTCCGGGCCCTGGGCAAGCCGATCGCAGACGTCGTCGGGCCGAGCCCGTTCGCGGGGTGGCAGACGGCCTTCGATCCGCTCCTCACGCCGGGCGCCCGGAATTACTGGAAGTCGCACGACTTCAAGAAGCTCGACGACGGGTTCTTCAAGGCCGTGATCGACGCGGTGGGCAAGCTGCCGACCGAGGAGTGCGAGGTCTTCATCGGACATCTGGGCGGGGCGGTGAATCGGGTCGCGGCCAATGCCACCGCCTATCCGCACCGCGACGTGGACTTCATCATGAACGTCCACACGCGGTGGAGAGAGCCGGCCCAGGATCAGGAGTGCATCGCGTGGGCGCGGCGGCTCTTCGAAGCCACGACCCCGTTCGCCACAGGCGGCGTGTACGTGAACTTCATGCCCGAAGACGAAGGGCAGCGGGTGCAGAAGGGCGCGTACGGTCCGAACTACGAGCGGCTGGCGAAGCTGAAGGCGAAGTACGATCCGACGAATCTGTTCCGTATGAACCAGAACATCAAGCCAGCGGCGTAACCAGGGTCGCGCACTCAGAGGAGGATGTCATGGCCGGAACAAACGCGTTGAACGTGGTGCTCGTGCACGGTGGGTTCGCTGACGGCTCTGGGTGGGAGGGTGTGTACAGGATCCTCAGGAAGGACGGCTACAATGTCGGCGTTGTCCAGCACGCGACCGCGTCGCTGGCAGGCGACGTGGCGGCCACCAAGCTGGTTCTGGACGCGCTGGACGGCCCCGCCATTCTCGTCGGCCACTCCTACGGGGGAGTTGTGATAACCGAAGCCGGCAACGACCCCAAGGTTGCTGGGCTCGTCTACATCGCAGCCTTCGCTCCGGACAAGGGCGAGTCCGTGGCTGCGCTGATCAAGAATCCACCGCCAGGCGCGCCGGTGCCGCCGATCCTGCCGCCGCGGAACGGATATTTGTTCCTCGACAGGGCGAAGTTCCGCGCCTCCTTTGCGGCGGACCTGGACGAGGAGAAGGCCGCGTTCATGGCCGACTCGCAGTTGCCGTGGGGGGTGGAGGCTCTCAGCGGGGCGATCAGCGTACCGGCGTGGAAGAGCAAGCCGAGCTGGTACCTGGTGGCGACCGAGGACAAGATGATCCCCCCTGACGCCCAGCGAGCCATGTCCAAGCGGGCCGGCTCGACAGTCGTCGAGGAGAAGGGCAGTCACGCAATCTATGTGTCGAAGCCTCTCGCTGTGGCCACGCTCATCCAAGCGGCCGTCAAGGGGGTACACGTAGCGGCGTAAGGACGCTGACTTCTTGCAGACTCGAAGGCATTCTTCCGGTTAGATTAGGCCCATGTCCCTCGCTCCCGGCGCCCGCCTCGGACCCTACGAGATCGTCGCCCCGCTCGGCGCGGGGGGCATGGGTGAGGTATACCGCGCCCACGATGCCCGCCTGGGTCGCGACGTGGCGATCAAGGTGCTCCCTCAGCACGTCACGGCCACGCTTTCAATCCGCGCTCGCTTCGAGCGCGAGGCCCGCACGATTTCGCGTTTCAATCACCCCCACATCTGCTCGATCTTCGACGTCGGCCGCGAGGGGGAGATCGAGTACCTCGTCATGGAGCTGATCGAGGGGGAGACGCTCGCGCAGAGGATCAAGCGCGGCCCGCTCCCGATCGAGCAGGTGCTGCGCTTCGGCAGCGAGATCGCGGGCGCGCTGGCCCACGCACACGATCAGGGCGTGATTCACCGCGACCTCAAGGGGTCGAACGTGGTCGTCATGTCCGCCGGAGGGGCGAAGGTCCTCGACTTCGGCCTTGCCCACTCGACGCCTGGCCCCGGCGATGGGGAGGCGGCCCGCGCGGACACGACGATCACCCAAACCGGAACGATCGTCGGAACGCCGCATTATCTCGCGCCGGAGGTATTGAGTGGTGGGCGGGCAGATGCCCGGAGCGACATCTGGGCGCTGGGCGTTCTCCTCTACGAGATGGCGGCTGGCGCGGCGCCATTCGCCGGACGAACCGAGCACGAGCTGAGCGCGGCGATCCTGAACGCCATGCCGGCCCCGCTGCCGCCGCGCGTCCCCGCGGGACTGCGAGCGGCCATCCAGCGATGCCTGGCGAAGGATCCCGCGCAGCGATATCGGAACGCGGGCGAGATCCATGCCGCGCTCGAGGCGCTCCACGGATCGGGCGGCGGCACGACGCTTCATCGGCCCAGGACGGCAGGGCCGGGGCTTGTCCGATGGGGAGTCGGCGTGCTGGTCATCGCCCTCGTTGCCTTGGGCGCGTGGATCGCCGTCCGGCAACCCTGGCGCGTGAAGGAGTTGAAGCAGCGACAGCTGACTTCGAATCCACCGGAGAATCCGGTCCTTTTCGGGGCCCTGTCGCCCGACGGCAAGTCTCTCGCCGTGGTCGACAAGAATACCCTTTCACTCCGATCCGTGGATTCCGGGGAGAGCCACCCTATCGCCTTGCCCGAGGGGCTCTCGCTGGTGGGGACCCTCTTCCCGGTGACTTCCTGGCTCCCCGACGGGAGCAGGCTGCTCGTCAGCGGAGCCTCGGCGAACGGCGCGCCGTGCGAATGGGTGGTCCCCGTGTCCGGCGGACGAGCGCGAAAACTCTTTGGCGATGCCAACAGCGCCACGATATCGCCTGACGGCTCCCACTTGGCCTGCCTTCGATACGGGGCGGATGGGGCCGAGATCTGGTGCACGGACGCGGACGGTGGGAACGGTCGCCGCGTGGCCTCCAGCGACTCGAACGGCGTGATCACGACCTGGGCGGTCTGGGCCCCAGGCGGCCGGCGGCTCGCCTACCTGAGAGCTGGGGTCGGGACCGCTGGAACCAACGTGCGAATCGAGAGCACGGACTTGGAGGGGCGGGCGCGCGCCGCCCTCACGATCACTCCGGAGCAGCAGCCACACCCCTATGCGATTCCCGCGTGGCTCCCCGATGGTCGGATGGTCTTCGGCCTCAGCGATCCGCCGCCCAACCAGCGCGACATGAATCTCTGGTCGCTGCGCGTCGACCCGCGCTCGGGGGCTCCCTCCGGGACCCCGCGGCGCGTCACCCAGTGGCAGCGGCTCTCGCTTGTGATCCCGAGCGGTTTCTCCGCGGATGGCAGGCGACTCGGCGTCGGCGCCCTCGCCTATCAGAGCGACTGTTACGTCGGGAGGAATGCGGTCGGGGATTCGGCACTCCAGGGAGTCGCGCGACTCACGCTCGACACCCGTTTCGATGTGCAGCCGAGCTGGACCCCGGACGGCAAGGCAATTCTGTTCGCTTCCGACCGAAACGGCAGCAAGGACCTATTCCGACAATCGCTCGGCGCGGTGGATGCGGTCCCGCTCCTGGCAGCGCCGGGTGACCAGTCAGGACCTCGGATGAGTCCGGACGGGGCCTGGGTGCTCTACAAGGATGAGCCGGAGGCCCACCCGGGAAAGGCCGCGGCTGCAGCTCGCATCGTACGCATGCCGAGCGATGGGGGGCCGTCCGAGAAGGTGTTCGACGTCCAGGCGGCCGCGTCGTTCCGCTGCGGCGGATTGCCCGGCTCGCCCTGCGTACTGAGCGAGCTCGACCACGGACACCTTGTCTACACGGAATTCGACCCGGTTCGAGGTCGCGGCCGGGAGGTGGCCCGCGTCAAATCGGAAGGACCTCCGCTTCCCCCATGGGATCTCTCACGCGACGGGACCGAGCTCGCGATCGTCGAGCCGGGGGATTCGGTGTTCACGATTCGCATCGTATCGACGAAGGGCGCCCCGACCAGGAAGGTGACGCTCGACCGCCCGATCGGTATCGCGAGCATCGCCTGGGCTGCGGATGGTCGAAGCTGGATCGTCGTCAGCATGACGACGGACGGTGATTGGCGGCTGACCCGGGTCAAGGCCGACGGGACGACCGTTTCGCTGATCCCGAAGCAGCAATGGATGTACGACGCAGCCGCCTCTCCCGATGGAAAACACATCGCGTACACCAGCAACACCGTGGATGCGAACTTCTGGCTCCTGGAAGATTTTTGACCTTCATCGAACGGGCGATCCGGCTCACGGCTTGAAGTACAGGAAGTAGTTGGCGTAATCGATGATCGCCTGGTGCTCTTTCATCCAGTCGAATCCGAGAAGGCCGAGGCTGCTCAGCTCCGGTTCCGGAATATCCGCGTACTCCGCAAAATCCTCGAGGGAAGCGGGAGAGCTGAATTCAGTTCCCGCGATCTCGAACGCGACGCGATCGCTGTGGTAGAGCTCCGGATGCGTTCCGCTAGGGCTGTGATCCGATTCCGTCGTGTCCCTCGTCATCGGCAGCCTGCCCGCGAATGAAGGGCGATGGAGCGTGAGCGCGGAGGAAACCGTCGACGGCGTGATCGAGAGCGTGCGGCCGAGGACGGGAAAGAACGCTTTGATGATCACTTTGCGATTCGCGTCGACGGTCATCGCGACATACCGATATCCCTGGTCCAGCAGCCCCTTGTTGGGAAGAGCGGAAGCGTCCACGCCGAGGATCATGACGTCCCTCGAGAAATCGATTGCCGCTCTCTCGGCGGTCAGGAAGGGCACTCCGACCATTCCCTGAACGGGGCTCCCACCTTCGGCGACATAGTCGAAGACGGGGACATCGGGAAGGTCGGTAATACGTCGACTGCCGAGGCGCAACAGGGGGACACGGATCATGCCTTTGCCTTTGGCGCTGTACCCGTAGTCCTCCACCTTCGCGACAGGGCCTCCGTTCAATTGCTCGCCGATCTCATGGGTCACCATGAGAAACATGCGTGCATTGCCGTGGACCATGAGCGGAACCGGCTTGCCCACACCAAGGTCTGCCTCGGCCACATAGCGATTGCCGGAGAACACGACGGTGGTAAGCGCGACCGTCTCCGCTCCCCGAATGTGGCTGTCGGCGCGGCTGTGCGCGGCCATCGGAGCGCAGGCGCCCAGCGATGCGAGGACCAGCGAGATCGCGCAGCGCAGAATCAATCGGATGCCGGAGGTCGAGGACACGGGACTAATCTAGCTGGGACGGGGCGCGCCTGTCAGTTAGATTAGACGCATGAGCCCCTCTCCCGGCACCCGCCTCGGCCCCTACGAAATCCTCGCGCCGCTCGGCGCGGGCGGCATGGGCGAGGTCTATCGCGCGCGCGACACGCGGCTCGGGCGCGACGTCGCGATCAAGGCGCTGCCGGCGGCGTTCGCCGCCGACCCCGAGCGCCTCGCGCGCTTCCGGCGCGAGGCCCAGACGCTCGCGTCGCTGAACCATCCGAACATCGCCGCGATCTACGGCCTCGAGGAGGCGGACGGAGCGCCGTACCTCGTGCTCGAGCTGGTCGAGGGCGAGACGCTCGCCGCGCGCCTCGCGCGCGGGCCGCTGCCGCCGCGCGAGGCGCTGGCGCTCGGCGTCCAGATCGCCGCCGCGATCGAGGCCGCGCACGAGCGCGGCATCGTGCATCGCGACCTCAAGCCCGGCAACGTCATGATCACGCCCGCGGCGGTCGCGAAGGTGCTCGACTTCGGGCTCGCGAAGAGCGATCCGGCGCCGGCGACCGGCGGCGGACTCATCCGACTCGCCGACCGCTGACCGGGCACACCGGCGCCACCGTCGCCGGGCACGATCCTCGGCACCGCCGCCTACATGAGCCCGGAGCAGGCGCGCGGCAAGCCGGTCGATCGGCGCAGCGACGTCTGGTCGTTCGGCTGCGTGCTGTTCGAGTGCCTCGACCGGGCGCCCGGCCGTTCGCCGGCGAGACCGCGTCGGATCTGATCGCGCGCATCCTCGAGCGCGAGCCCGACTGGTCGGCGCTGCCGGCGGGCACGCCGCCGCGGGTGCGCGAGATCCTGCGCCGCTGCCTGCGCAAGGACGCCGACGCGCGGCCGCGCGACATCCGCGACGTGCGGCTCGAGCTGGCCGACGTCGCCTCGGGCGGACGGAAAGGCCGCCGCGGGCCGCGAGAAGTCGATCGCCGTGCTGCCGTTCGAGAACCTGAGCGGCGCCGACGACGAGTACTTCGCCGACGGCGTCACCGACGAGATCCTGAACGCGCTCGCGCAGGTCGAGGGCCTGCGGGTCGCCGCGCGCACCTCGTGCTTCGCGTTCAAGGGCCGGCGCGAGGACCTGCGCGCCGGTCGGCGAGAAGCTCGACGTGACCACCGTGCTCGAGGGCAGCGTTCGCCGCTGCCGGCTCGCGGCTGCGCATCACCGCGCAGCTCGTCAACGCCGCCGACGGCTACCAGCTCTGGTCGGAGCGCTACGACCGCGAGATGACCGACGTGTTCGCGGTGCAGGACGAGATCGCCAACGCCATCGCCACGCGGCTGCGCGGGACGATGCACGCCGAGGCGGACCGGAGCCGCGCGCGCGGCGGCACCAAGAACCTCGAGGCCTACGAGCTGCTGCTGCGGGGCCGCGCGCTGCAGATCAAGCGCGGCCGGTTCCTGCCGCAGGCGGTCGCGTGCTTCGAGCGGGCGATCGCGCTCGATCCCGAGTACGCCGAAGCCCTGGCGTGGCTGTCGGATTCCTACCGGCTGATGGGCACCTTCGGCGTCGCGCCCGTTCGCCGAGGTCATGCCGAAGGCGAAGGCCCTGGCCGAGCGGGCGCTGGCGATCGATCCGGGACTGGCCGAAGCCTGGGCGACGCTGGCGGCCGTCGAGGAGCAGTACGAGCGCGAACTTCCCGCAGTCCGACTCGCTGTACGATCGCGCGCTGGCGCTCGAGCCGCGCAACGCGCCCGCCCGCGCCCAGCGGGCGCTGTGGAGGGTCATCCGCGGCGCGATGCCGGACGAAGAGGCCCTCGCCGAGATGCGACGCGCCGTTCAGGACGATCCGCTCAACGCCTGGGTCGGCGGCATGCACTCCTACCTTCTCGGCATCGCGGGAAGGCACGAGGAGTCGATCGTCGAGGCGGAGCGCTCCTTCGGCCTCGACGCGGATTCCTTCTTCGCCCACTGGAACCTGATGCGCGCCCACGCGTGGGCCGGCCACTACGACCGCGCCATCGAGGTGGCGCCGGCCCTGTTCGGGGATTCGGGCCGCCACCAGTGGGCGCTCGGCCTGCTGGCGTGGACGTACGGTCGGGCCGGCCGGCCGGACCGCGCGCGCGCGTGCTACGACGAGCTGGAGGGGCGCTCGCGCCACGAGTTCGTGTCGCCGTTCTGGCTCGCGGTGGCGGCCGGCTGCGCGGACCTCGAGGAGCAGGCGATTCGCTGGGCGGAGCGCGCCGTGGCCGAGCGCGATCCGCTGCGTGCTCTGGTCGCGCAGGCTCCCGTTCTGGGAATACCATCGCGCGCATCCCCGATTCAAAGAGGTCATGCGCGACGTGTGGGAATGACGCTCGGTCTGGGGAGGATCGATCCGGCTAGGCAAAAGCTCTTGAAATCCAGCGGAACTCAGGGTATAGTAAAGAGATATGAGCGTGGCAGCCCGCCCCGATTTCCCCACATCGCAGAACGACTCCACCTTCTCGACCCTCCACTGGGTGCTCCGTCTCGGGGTCTTCATGTGCTTCCTGGGGCACGGCTCGTTCGGCATCATTGCCAAACCCGAGTGGGCTCCGTTCTTCGGTGCCGTGGGAATCCCCAAAGGCGTCGCCGTGGACTTGATGCCATGGATTGGCCTCCACGACATCGCGATCGCGACGATCGCGCTCGCTTCGCCCCGCCCGATCGTGCTTCTCTGGGCGGCGATCTGGTGTGTCTGGACGGCGGCGCTGAGGCCGTTGACCGGGCTGGGCATGTGGGAGTTCTGGGAGCGTGGAGGCAATTACGGGATCCCGCTCGCGTTCTTTCTTCTGCAGCCATGGCCCCGATCCTTCCGCGAATGGACGGCTCCGATCACGCCCGGACCGGTCACCGCGGAGCGGCTCAAGATTTCCGGCCTCGTTCTGCGCGTGTCGATCGCGCTCCTCTTGATCGGCCACGCCGGGTTCGGCGCGTTCCAGCACAAGGCGGGGCTCCTGAATATGTACGCGAAAGCCGGTGTGCCCTCCAGTATCGGGGGGATCTCGGTCGCGCCGGCGATCGGGTGGTTCGAGTTGGCACTCGCCGCCGCGGTTCTCTTGAAGCCATTCCGTTCTCTGCTCATTTTCGTGTGCGTCTACAAGATCGCGAGCGAGCTCCTTTATCCGATCACCGGCTCCCTCTGGTGGGAGTTCATCGAGCGCGGAGGCGATTACACGGGGCCGATCGCCCTGATTCTCGTCATGAAAGCGCTCAACCCCGAGCCGGCGCGCGCACCAGTCGCTCCCGCGTTCTCTCCGGCGACCGCTACCCGCTAGGAATCTAATGTCCCTCGACCGGCGGGGGCGGTCGGAGATCGTCCGGCTCGCGCCCTGGGTGGCGCTCGGGGCGTTTGCGCTTGTCATGGGGCTCCTGTTCGTCGGGACGCGAGGACTCTGGGAACCGGACGAGGGACGCTACGCGGAGTGCGCACGGGAGATGCTGGTGTCGGGCAATCTCATGACGCCGACGCTCGGCGGGCAGCCACACTTCACGAAACCGCCTGTTGTCTACTGGCTGATCGCGGGCTCCATCACGGCGTTCGGCCCGAACGAAGCCGCCGTTCGGCTTCCCACGGCGCTCGCGTTCGCGGCAACGGTCATGCTCGTTGGCGTGTTCGGCGCGCTCCTCTGGGGCCGCCGCACGGGCTTGATGGCTGGGATCGTCTACGCGACCTTTGTCACCACCTTCGCTGCCGCCAACATCGTAACTCCGGACACGCCACTCGCGCTGTGGGAAGCGCTGGCGCTTTTCGCCTTCTGGCGCGGGTTCACCGCCCGGACGCCGATCGAGCGCTGGGCATGGCCGGCGGTGACCGGCGCGGCCTTCGGTCTCGCGATGCTGACGAAGGGCCCGCCGGGGCCTCTTGTTCCTGCCCGCGATGTTGCTGTTCCGCGTGCTGCCCGCGGGACGGCGACCGGGAGCAGCACCCGTGCTCTCGCTGACGGGCATCCTCCTGTTCTGCGCGATCGGCCTATCCTGGTACGTCTACTCCGTGCTGAAGAATCCGGGGCTGATGTCCTACTTCATCGGGGAGGAGGTGGTGGGCCGGATGCTGGGGCAGCACCATCGAAACCACGAGTGGTATGGCGCGCTCGCGATCTATGGCCCGACGCTGCTCGTCGGCGCGCTGCCCTGGTGCCTCACCTGGCCCGGGACCGCGCGCCGCTGGCGCAAGAGCCTGGGCGGCGAGCGCCCGCTCGCGGCCGTCGCGCACCGGCCGCCCACCCTCTTGCTGGCGCTCGCGTTCGCCGTGCCCATGGTCGTGTTGACGATCAGCCGCTCGAGGCTGCCGCTCTATCTGCTGCCGCTGTTCGTGCCGCTGGCCCTGGTGACGGCGCGAGGAATCGTGCTCGCGGCCGAGGCGCAGAACCAACCCCTGGCCTGGAATCTACTCCCGCTGCGCTGGGCGCGGGTGTTGCCGGTATGGGTCGCGGCCCTGTTGGCGGCGCGAATCGCGTTCGCCGCGTGGCCAAGTCCCAACGACGCCCGTCGGCTCTACCGCTCGCTGCCACGAGAGCACGGCGCGGAGCTGGTGGTGAGCGATTCGGGGACGCATCACGGCCTCGCGTTCTACTACGCGCGGGACGCGGGCAATCACGAATTGGTCGAATACGCTTGGTGGCCGGGCACGTCGGGCCGCCACGGGACCGTGTCGCTCACAGACGAGATCGCCGAGGGGTCCCGGCCCACGAGTCACTCCCACCTGTTTGTCGTGGCGAGACGCGGACGGCGCCCGCCTGGGCCAGTTGCTGAGCGCCGCGGGCACTCCAATCCGTCTAACCGCCCGATTTCCAGGAGGCCTCGCGGTCCTCACGGCGAAGCGGCCCGGGTAGAGCCTTGATGACCCAAACCAGGAGGGTGCGAAAGTGAATCGAATCTCCAGGGCCGATCCATTCTCACAGTGTGTGGCGCGGTCACGTTGCTCTTATCAACTTCCTGCGTGCCGAAAGTGGATCCGGACGCGTTGGCGACAATGTTGACGCAACTCGATGAGAATTGGTCGAATGTGGCGGCGACGAGGAACGCGGACAGCCTGGCGTCCTTCTACGCCGCGGACGCGATTGCGTATCCGCCGAATGAGCCCATGGCCATCGGTCAACCTGCCGCGAAGAAGGTCTGGGCTTCGTATTTCGCCGATTCGACATTCTCGATCTCCTGGAAGACCGATCACGCTCGCGTGTCGAAGAGCGGCGATCTCGGCTTCACGGCCGGGACATACGAAGATTCATTCACGGGACCCGACGGCGCACCGGTCACCGAGAGAGGGAAATACGTTTGTGTCTGGGCGAAGCAGGCGGACGGGACGTGGAAGGCCGTGCGCGACATCTGGAACACGGATTCCAAGGTAACCGCGCAAGAACCAAAGGTGTCCAGACGTGATAAGGCCCGTAGTGGGCATTGACCCTCGCGTTCCACAAACATGGAGGGCATCCTCATGTCGAAGTTCCTCATCGAAGTGCCCCACGATAGTGAAATGAAGGCGTGCGCACGAGCGGTTCAGGACTTCCTGAACTCAGGCTCTCATTTCGTCGCGAATGCCGATTGGGGATGCCGTGACGGCGATCATCGCGCCTGGATGGTCGTGGACGTGGCGTCGAAGGAGGAAGCCAGGGCGATCGTGCCCCCGATCCACCGTGCACAGGCGAAGATCGTCGCGCTCAACAGCTTCACGCTGCGGGAGATTGAAGGGATGCTTCGGGAACACACGAAGTGATTCATCGCCCGGAAGCGCCTGCGATCGGGGCCCATGAGCACAACGACCAGCGAAGGAGACGATAGCGCGGCCATCGTGGACGCCATTCGACGCGAGCTCTCCCTCGGAGTCGGCGTCAAGCGTTTCGCAGATGGCTCCGTCCCGGTGTTCGCTGTCGGGGACGAACATGTCGTGAAGCTGTTCCCGCCGGCGCAACGCTCGTTCTTCAATACCGAAACGGCGACGCTCACGCGTATCGACGGCCTCCTCCCAGTCCCGACACCACGCGCAATCGCCACGGGCGAACGCGGCCAGTGGTTGTACATCGTGATGACGCGCCTGTCCGGATGCACGCTGGCCGAGGCATGGCACACGATCGGAATGCGCGACCGCTTCCAACTGATGCGCGAAACGGGCGCGGCGCTCGCCGCGCTGCACGCGACCGCGACGGACGAATTCACTCCTCCGGCGGTTGACTGGCCACGATTCATGGACGACCAGCGCGCCTCGTGCCGCGACCGACAGCTTGCCAGGGGCTTGGGGGCTCCATGGGTGGATGCAGTCGACGACTTTCTGACGCGCTGGGCCCCCAGCGACGACGGCGCGCGTGTCTTGCTTCACACCGAGGTGATGAGGGAGCACCTCTTGGTCGAGCGCCGGGAGGGCGCTTGGCACCTCAGCGGGCTCATGGACTTCGAGGATGCCATGCTCGGTGCGCCCGAGTACGAACTGGCGGGTGTCGGCATCTTCCTGACGTGCGCCGAGCCCGGACTCCTCCGAGTCTTCCTTGAGGCCTACGGCGCGGAAGTAGACGACGAACTCGCGCTGCGAATAATGGCCTACGCGCTCCTCCACCGGTACAGCGACTTACGTTGGTATCTGGAACGCCTCCCCGTTCTGGACGAGGTTGGTGATCTTGAGTCGCTCGCGCGCAGGTGGTTTACTCCGTAGGTTCGGAGTTGGGCGGCGGAACAAGGATAGCCGCTACTCGACGTTCGGGATCCTCACGATGCTGCCCTTCGCCTGCGGGTCATTCGGGTCCTTCACGACCGTGACGTAGAGATCCTTCCCGCCGGGGCCGAACGCCACGTTGGTCGTGCCGTCGCCCGCGGCGATCGGGAACACGTGCAGCAGCTTGCCCTCCGGAGAGATCTTCAAGATCTTCCCGCCGAACCACTGGGCGACGTACATGTTGCCCATGCCGTCGATCTTCATGCTGTCCGGTCCGAGCCACCACGACGCGTTCTTGTTCGGTGTCAGGAGATTCAGCAGCGCGAAATTCGCGCGGTGGCCCAGGGAGCCGTCGCTCGTTGACCGCGAACTTCAGGATGCAGTTCCCGACCGTCTCGCTGACGTAGAGCGTCTTCTGGTCCGGGGAGATGCCGATGCCGTTGGCGTAGTTGAGGTCGTTCGCGACCTCGACCCACTGCTGCCCGCCCGGCGCAAGGTAGAGGATCCTGCCGGCCACCGCTGTCGGCACGCTCTGATAGGGTCCGAACACGGTGGCATACGCGCCACCGTTCGCCGTGACCACGATGTCGTTGATGCCGCCATCGAACTTGCTGCCCTTGTCATCGGCGTCCCAGCGGTGCAACTGCTTGCCCTTCATGTCGAGCTCGAGGATCGCGCCATGCTCGTCGGTGCACGCGAGCAGGAAGGTCTTCTGCTTGGTGAGCGCGAGGCCATTGTGGCTGCAGCCCGGCAGCGAGTTCAGCACGGTGGTGGTCTTGCCATCCCACTTCGAGAGCGTGCCGGATGTCCATGCCACGAAGTAGAGACTCCCGTCCACGAACAGCGGCCCTTCGGGCCCGAGCACGTCGCTCACGATGGTCACCTCTTCGGCCCGTGCCGTCGCCGCGGTGAGCATCAGGCCAATGGCGATGCAGATGAGTCCACGGATTCTCATTCTGGATCCTTTCGGGGCGATGGAAGCCTGGAGGGAGGGGGCAGCATAGTGATTCTCGAGGAGAGTGGCATAGCCGAGCAGTCTAGTCGCCGGAGCGCGGCCTGTCAGCAGTCACGGCAGGGCAGGGAACGCGCACGATTTCCAGGGGCCGTCGTTGCCCTCCGGAATCTCACACGAGCGGAGGGGGCTTGGGATACGCTGGGCTCCGTATCCTGATACGTGGTTCGGTCTAATTCTTGTTAGGCCAGCCTTGGAGGTCCGCACGTCATGAGTCAATTGGGAGCCATCCATGGAGTGGCGATAGGACTGGTCGCGGTGTGCGTTAGCTGCGCCTATCATAAGCGGCCGCTGGAATCACCTGACCATCCCCGCCGGGCACCGCGAAGCGAAGCTCATTTGACGGGTCAGGCGCCCACGCGCGCCGATTCGGTGTTGATCCGGGAGTGGCTAACCCGGATTGGTTACAACTCACCCATGCCGGACGTTATGCCCTGGCCTCGTGGGGGGATGAAGGCGATCTTGGACCAAATCTATTACCCTCGTAAGGCACGTGATCGGGGCATCGAGGGCAAAGTACTGGTCGGCTTCCTTGTCGACGAGAACGGCGACGTGACTGAGACGGAAGTGCTACAGGGAATTGGATTCGGATGCGATGAAGTCGCGCGACAGGTCATCGCAGCGACCAAGTTCGCTCCGGCCCAGCGGGAGGGACACGCCGTTTCCTTCCGCGCAGCGCTTCCTATCGAATTTCGACTAAGGCCATAGCTGGCCGGAGACCAACCGTCGAAGAACCAGCATGAAGTGACGACGGGTATGGCGAGGTGAAGGATTGCGTCGCGTTCCCGTGATCTATCGAGGGGTTGCCAAGGTTCAGCGGCGCCCGCGGCCCTGCTGGTCTATCCTCATGCCATGCTCCCAACGGCCATTTCTGCAAAACCGCGCGGACCAGGGTTGATCTTGGGTTGGCGGCGCGTGCTGTTCACGCTGTCCTGTTCGATTGCCCTCGGCCTGCTGCTCAGCTTCCACTTGGGATTCGCGGTCATCATCCAACCGGTGATCCTCGGCCTCATCGCGATGCTGGTGTTCGGCCTGTTCGAGCAATGGCCGAAGCGGCTGCCCGCGTGGCTCGCGCGCTGGGTGCTGCAGGTGGTGGGTGTGGCCCTGGCCATGCCGTCAGGCACGCTCGTGCTCTACGCGCTCGCGAACGGCCCCGGCGCGCCGGCGCTTCGAGGAGCGTCCAGGACGCATCGGGCTTCGTGCTGGTGGCGCCCTGGGTGCGCCCTGGGCGGCCTGGCCTGGTGCGACAGAAGGACGCGCTCGCGCGCCATCAGGCGCTGGCGTTCGACCTCGAACGCAGCGAGCTCGAGCGCCAGGCACTCGACGCGCGTCTGCGTCTGCTGCAGGCGCAGGTCGCACCGCACTTCCTGTTCAACACGCTGGCCAACGTGCAGGCGCTGGTCGACGCGGGATCGCCGCAGGCCCCCGCCGTGCTGCGGAGCCTGATCGCCTACCTGCGCGCGGCCGTGCCGCGCCTGCACGAGCCGGCCACCACGCTCGGCCAGGAGCTGCAGCTGGTCCAGGCGTACCTCGAGCTGATGCACATGCGCATGCCCGATCGCCTGCAGTTCGCGCTGCACGTCGATGAGGCGGCGCGCTGACGCTGCGCTGTCCGCCGATGACGCTGCTGACGCTGGTCGAGAACGCGGTGCGTCACGGCATCGACCCGAGCGAGGAAGGCGGCCGCATCGACATCCACGTGCAACGGCGCGGCGACCGCTGCGTGGTGCGCGTCAGCGACACCGGCGCGGGCCTGCGGCAGACGGGCAACGGGCTCGGCACCGGGCTCTCGACGCTGCGCGAGCGCCTTCAGCTGACCTTCGGCGGCGACGCGCAGCTGCGCGTGACGCGCACAGCGGCCGCGTGGCGTCTGTGCCGAGCTGGATTTCCCGGCACGCGGAGCGACGACATGATGAGCCCACGCCCGACCGCGCTGATCGCCGACGACGAGCCGCTGCTGCGCGAGGCGCTGGCGCGCCAGCTGGCGCAGGCCTGGCCCGAGCTGGAGGTGGTCGCGCAGGCGCGCAACGGTCGCGAGGCCATCGAGCAATTCGAGGCGCTGCGGCCCGACGTCTGCTTTCTCGACGTCCACATGCCGGGCCTGTCCGGCGTCGAGGCGGCGCACCACATCGGCCGCCGCGCGCATCTGGTGTTCGTCACCGCCTACGACCAGTACGCCGTGCAGGCCTTCGCGCAGGGCGCGCTGGACTACCTGGTGAAGCCGGTGGAGCCGGCGCGTCTGGCCGAGACCGTGGCGCGCCTCAAGGAGCGCCTGCAGGCCGCGCAGCCGGCGCTGAACACCGAGGCGCTGCTGCAGCAGCTCGCGGCGCAGCTCGCGCAGCTGCACGAGCGGCGCGGCGCCGGCGCCGCTGCGCTGGATTCGCGCGCAGGTCGGACAGACCCTGCGGCTGATCCCGGTCGACGAGATCGACTACCTGCGCTCCGACACGAAGTACACGCGCGTCGCCTGGCGCGACGATGCCGGCCAGCCCGGCGAGGCGCTGGTCCGCATCGCCGCTGAAGGAACTGGTCGCCCAGCTCGATCCCGCGCAGTTCGCGCAGGTGCACCGATCGGTCGTGGTCAACCTGCGGGCCATCAGCCATGTCACGCGCGGCGACAACGAGACGGCCGACATCCACCTGAAGGGCCGCAAGGAGGTGCTGCCGGTCAGCCGCAGCTACCTCCACCTGTTCCGCCAGATGTAAGCGGCGCCTGCGGCGCCGAAGCCCCGCCCACCAAACGGTACCACGAACGCTCAGCGCGCGCCTGGGACCGGACCGCCGTTCGTCAGCCCACACCGTGCCTCGACCACGAAAGCCCGTCGTTCGTCGCTATCGGATGGGCGGCGTCTAGCAGCCCGGCGACACTCCTAGGCGTGCGGCAGTGCGAACGCCCGGCCGAGGCCGTCATCCCCCAGGCACCCTAGGAGATCGATCATGACGCGAGTCCACGCAGCAGCAGCAGCTCTGCTGGTGTTCCTCATGCTGTCGCCGCCGACTATGGCGAGAGAACTTACGCTTCCCCAAAAGCTCGACGCGATCGCCGCGGAAGCTTTCGCGAAATACGGGCCAGGCGGCGCCGTCATCGTCGTGAAGGATGGAAAGACGCTGCTGCGGAAGGGCTACGGCATGGCCGACCTCGAGCTCGGGGTGCCGGTGAGGCCCGAGATGGTCTTCCGCCTCGGATCGATGGGCAAGCAGTTCACGGCCGTTGCGATCCTCCAGCTCGTGAAAGAAGGAAAGGTGAAGTTCGACGATCCGCTGTCGAAGTACGTTCCCGACTATCCGGGTGCTGAGGCGATCACGGTCGAGCAGTTGCTCACGCACACGTCGGGAATCCCTAGCTACAACGATGTGCCGAGCTATGCAAGCGGCATCCGCGAAGACAAAACGCCGATGCAGCTGGTCGAGGGAATTCGCCATGAGAAGCCCAATTTCGCGCCCGGCGAGCAGTGGAGGTACAGCAACAGCGGCTACCTCTTCCTTGGCATCATCATCGAGAAGGTGAGCGGATTGAAGTACGCCGACTACATGCAGACGAAGCTCTTCACTCCTCTCGGCCTGAAGAACACCTTCATTGAAGTAGAGACCCGGATCGTGGCGGGGCGCGTGAAGGGGTACGAGTTCGGCACCGACAACGAGCTCTACAACGCCGGCTACATGAGCATGACGCAGCCGTACGCCGCAGGTTCCATCGAGTCGAACGTCGACGACCTCGCGAGGTGGAACGAACTCCTCGTCGCGGGCAAGGTGATCGACAAGGCGCTCGTCGATCGCGCGTGGACCGAGTCCAGGACGAAGGACGGCAAGCCGACTGGCTATGGATACGGCTGGTATGTGAGCGATGAAGACGGAGTGCACTTCGTCGTGCATGGCGGCGGAATCACTGGCTTCAGGAGCAGCGGCGTGCTCGTTCCCGAGAAGAAGCTCTTCGTCGGGGTTCTGCACAACGCACTCAGCTCGGGGAACGATATGCTTTACGCTCTGAAGTACACCACGACGCGACTCGCACTCGAGGCGCTGGGGCAGGGCTGGAGTGCGACACCCGTAGCCATGTCGGATGCTGCGAAGAACCGATTCACCGGCATCTACGAGTTCAATGGCGTGAAGCGAACGGTGACGTTCGAGGACGGGAAGCTCATCGCCCAGCAAGAGGGCGGGCCGCCGTTTGCGCTCCTCCCCGTTGCGAAGGACGAGTTCGTCTACGACAAGGCGTTCTCTCGGCTCAAGTTCAAGATGAGGTCGTCGGGCGCGATCGATTCGGTCGTTGCCATCTCACGCGGACAGCCCGCGCAGACTGGGAAACGCGTGGCGGACGCCCCCGCCAGGCGCAAAGAGATCACGCTCGCCGAGGAGAAGCTCGACAGGCTGCTTGGCGTCTACGAGATGGAGCCTGGCTTCCAGTTCACGATCACACGCCAAGGGACGCGGCTCTTCATGCAGGCGACGGGACAGGGTCTCGCCGAGGCGTTCCCCGAGTCGCAGACGAAGTTCTTCTTCAAGGTAGTCGACGCGCAGATCGAATTCGAGATTGGCGATGACGGGCGCGCCTCGGTGCTGACGCTCTTCCAGGGCGGAGCCGCGCCGCCGGCGAAGAGGGTGAAGTAGGGGAGGATGGGGCGAACGGGAACCGCCCCAATTTCAGCGATTGCGCCCCTCCCCAACCACGCTATACTCAACCACTTGCGGGGGCGGCATAGCCAAGTGGCTAAGGCGACGGTCTGCAAAACCGTTATTCCCGAGTTCAAATCTCGGTGCCGCCTCCAACTTTGACCTCAGCCAGGTACATCACCCGCGACACAGCCCTCCTGCGAGAGAGCTCGACGATGGTCTCGAGATAGGCCTGCTGACTCTCGAATTCAGCGGCGCTCGAGACTTGTTCGAGTTCCGTTCGGTGCGCCAGCATGGCCGCAAGCCTGCCGGCGGCGTTCTTGAGCACGCTCATGGTTCGATTCTCGGTCTCGATCAGCCGAAACCCCGCGGATTCGAGCAGCCCCTCGTTCCAGCCCGCGGCAACGAACTGGGTGTAGCCGTGGACACTGCGTCTGCGCACCTCTTCGCTCGAGACAGAACCGGTTACCACTCCAGCATCGCTGAGCAGGAACCTTCCGCCGGGGGATAGCACTTTCGCGACTTCGTGAAAGAGCTTCGAGCGGTCGCGAATATGGAGGACTACGTCCAGCGAGATGGCTGCATCGAAGGAGCGAGGCTCGAATGGAAGGGGCTCGTTCAGATCAGCCTCTTGAACCGAGAGCAAGGAATCGATACCGAGTGAGGCAGCACGTGCGCGCCCTGCTCGGAGAGCGGCTGCGCTGAGTTCCAGTCCGGTGCCCGGACACCCAACGATGCCCAGAATGAAGGTGAGCGGTCCGCACGGCCCGCAGCCGAGATCAAGGAACCGGCTCGAAGGGGACAGCTTGAGGCGGTGAATATCTCCGCGCAATTCGTCGGCGCCAACCCAGGAATGTTGCCCAATATCCTCGCCGTAGGCTTCACGTCGAAGCTGACGCATCAACGGAGAATCGAACTCCCGATAGAAGGACTCGTATCCGTCCGCAAGCGACTGTCTGGGAGTGTCCATTTTCCTGGAATCAGTATCGAAACACGTCAGTGCTGACGTAGCGCAACCCGGAGTCGACCACGATGGTGGCGACGGTCGCCCTAGGACCCAGCCGTGTCGCCACCCGGATTGCCGCGACCACGTTCGCGCCGGTCGACAATCCGGCGAAGATCGCTTCCTCCCGCGGCAAACGCCGGGCCATGTCCGTGGCCTCCTCGGTGCTCACCGTGAGAATCTCATCGACTTCATCGGGCCTCCACAATGGCGGAACGAAGCCGATGCCGATCCCTTCGATCGAGTGGGCCCCGGTTGGTTGGCCCGAGAGCACCGCTGATTCAGCGGGCTCCACGGCGAAGACGCGCACCTGCGGGTTGTGGCGCCGCAGCGCGTCCGCCGTTCCGTGGATCGAGTGCGCCGTGCCTACCGCCTGCACGAAGGCGTCCACGCGCTGACCGGTCTGCTGCCAGATCTCCTCACCGAGCGGGTGGTAGCCGGCTTCGCCGTCCCGATTGCTAAGCTGGTCGCAAGACCAGTGCCCTGGCTGCCGGCTGATTTCCGCCGCGGTGCGGATCATGGCCTTGATCAGCTGCTCGGTGATCTTCTTGTTGTCGCTCGGCACGTCCGTGATCTTCGCCCCATAGGCTCGCATCGCGCGGTGCTTTTCGTCGCTGAAGGCATCGGAGGAGACAAAGTGCGCTTCGTACCCAAGCGCGGCACACACGAGAGCCAGGGAGATGCCTGTCGTGCCGGACGTATATTCGACGACCGTACCTCCCGGTGAAAGCCGCCCGTCAGCGGCGGCGCGCTCGATCAGCGCCCGGGCCATGCGATCCTTCATGCTCCCGGTTGGATTCGCCGACTCCAGCTTGGCGACCACGCGCGCGGACCCGGCTGGCACGACGTGGCGGAGCTCGACCAGGGGAGTGTCGCCGATCGCGTCGAGGATCTTCAGACTCGGCATTCGTCGCCCCTGGCCTACTCTGCCAGCGCGATGGCGTCCATGGCGACCAGAGAACCCTCGGGCCACCGATCCCCCTGAGCCGTGCTCCTGGCCGGTGGGTGATCGGTGTCGAAGAACTCGGCGTAGGCCTCGTTCATCTCCTTGAAGTACTTCCAGTCCGACAGGAGCACCGTGACCTTCACGACACGGTCCAGACCGCTGCCCCCAGCCTCCAGGATAGTCTGAATGTTTCGCAGCACCTGGCGCGTCTGCTCCTTTATCCCTCCTCCTACGATCCGTCCCGTTCCCGGCTCGAAGGCCGCTTGGCCCGAGCAGAAGATGAAGCCTCCTGCTCGCGTCGCCGGCGAATAGGGTCCGATAGCGATCGGTGCCTTGCTGGACGAGATGACTTCGACTTTGGTCACCACTTGCGCTCCCTTCTATTCAGTTGGTAATGATCCTGTAGTACCATTCTGGCAGAGTATCTTCGCAGCGCTCGATGACGCAACCGCTACCGGGAGGAACCATGACCACGACGACGCTCCAGGCCCGCAGTCTGATGCCCGCCCTGACCGTGAATGACCTCAAGCGAAGCCTGAAGTTCTACAGGGACGCCCTTGGATTCGCGGTCAAAGATGAATGGAAGGTGGAAGGTGAACTCAAGGGCGTGATGATCGAGGCCGGCGGGGTAAGCCTGGGTCTTTCTCAGGATGACTTTGCCAAGGGCCGCGACCGTGTCAAAGGCATCGGAATGCGCCTGCACCTCGAGACGGATCAGGATGTCGCAGTACTCGCACAGCGGGCGAAGGCGGCGGGGATCACGCTGAACGATGGCCCCGGGCCCCTCCCGTGGGGACCGGTCGGATTCACGGTGACCGACCCCGATGGATTCAAGCTGACGATCTCGAACGCAGCCTGAGAGAGGTTGTCGTACCGTGGAGGAGGCGCGACCTCGACCGGCTTTCCGGCTCGCGGCCGTCCTCCTCCTCGGGCTTGCCCTGCGGCTGGTAGTCGCGAACGCGGGTGAGCGTCCGCTCGTGTTCGACGAGCGGGACTACAGCTCGCTCGGCGGCACGCTGGCGCGCAGCGGCGCATACACGGATGGCGGGCGTCCGACCGCCTATCGAGCGCCGGGATATCCCGCGTTCCTTGCCGGCGTCCAACTCTTGACGCGCCGGCCCGATCCCGCTCCGGCGCGGATCTCCCAGGCGATCCTGGATGTAATCTCCGCCGCACTTCTGTATCTGCTCGCGGCGCCGTGGGGTAGCACCGTCGCGCTGGCGGCCGCGCTGATCTGGTCGCTCTATCCTCCCGCGATCGTCTACGCTCGACTGATCTATCCCGAAACGCTCTTCATCTGCATGTTCCTCCTCTGGCTTCTCCTTGCGACACGGCTCTCATGGAAGAATCGCTGGGCAGTGATCGGCCTGGGTGCGGGGGCAGGGGTGCTCACCCTCGTGAAGGCGGAGGCGGCGCTCCTGATGGTAACCGTCCCGGCCGCGGCCTTCTTTCGTGGCGTCCAGGCTCGCGCGGTCGCGCTCTTCGTGGTGGGCGCGGCGCTCGCGCTGGCGCCCTGGATCGTCCGGAACACCCGCGTAATGGGGGAGCCGGTGCTGATCACCAGCGGCGGGCCCGTGCTCTTGATCGGAAACCACCCGCGAGCCACCGGAGGATATGCGCCGGACGTTCCCGACTCGATGTTGCCGCGAAACACCGAAGAAGTCGCCGCCGCCCACGAATCCAACCGCAGCGCGCTGCGGTACATCTCCGAACACCCCATCCGCTTCCTTGCCCTAGGCGTCAGGAAGACCGCTCTCGTGTTCGCCTCGGAAACAGAGCTGGCGGTGACTGCCTTCCACGACGCTCCTTCGGATCCGTCTTCCCGATTCAGGCGAAAGGCGCGCGAGTTGCCTCCCGCCATCCCGATCGGGATGAGCCTGGCCTATGCCGCGGTCCTCCTCGCGGGATGTTTCGGGTACCTTGCGGCGCCGGACGATCGCATTGGTTGGATCGCCGCGGCCTTTCTCGCCGCGTGGCTCGCGGCCCACTTCGTCACGTTCGGCGGGAGCCGATACCACCACGTGCTCATGCCACTGGCGGCGCTCGGCGCGGCTCGCGTCGCTGCGGCGCCGCGCCGCGTGCTCGCCGGCCTCTCCGGCGCGCGCCTGGCGATGTTCGCTGGGATCGCGGCGATGCTCGTGTTGACGTGGGCTCTGGAGGTGCGGGCGCTCCTCCGGCCGTGAGGGGTCGCGGCCTCCTCAGCCACCTCGGCTCTCCTCGCCGACTGAGATCACGAGCCCGTCGGGATCGACGTACTGCGCGAGGCGAGCGCCGAATTGCTCCTTCGGCGCCTGAAGGCACGTAGCGCCCCTCTCCACCATCCTCTTGTGAAACTCGTCGAGATCCGAAACCCTGAGACCCGGGCGGCAGCTTCCGGAGGACTCGCGAGGATCTTCCTTCTCCGCAGAGGCTGCTCCGCTCAAGTGAAGCGCGAGAGTCGCCCCATCGGTGGCGAACTCGGTCCATCCCGGCGACTCGAATTTCAAGGGCAGCCCCACGGTGTCCCGATAAAAGGACACGGCGCGCTTCATGTCGCTCACGAACACAATCGCATAGTGCACTCGCACTCGATCCCCCTTGGGTTGCCCGTTATGGAGACCTCCGGCCAGCCAGGATCTCCGGGCGGCACAGGCTACCACCGCGCCAGGTGCGCCGACACACTTCACCTATGCTAGATTCCTTCCATGCCCGCCGACACGCTCACACGACTGAAGGCCGCCCTTTCCGGGCGCTACGACGTCAAGCGCGAGCTGGGACGCGGCGGCATGGGGCACGTGTTCGAAGCCCGGGACGAGAAGCATGGGCGCCCGGTGGCGATCAAGGTGCTCGATCCGGAGCTGGCCGCCGCGATCGGCCCTACCCGTTTCCGCGCCGAGATCGAGACGGCGGCGCGCCTCTCGCACCCGCACATCGTGCCTCTCTTCGATTCGGGCGAGGCCGACGATCTCCTCTACTACGTGATGCCGCTCCTCGCCGGAGAGTCGCTCCGTCAGCGCCTGCTCCGCGAGCGGCAGCTCCCGATCGAGGACGCGATCCGAATCGCTCGCGAGGCGTCGGACGCGCTCCGCTACGCGCACGAACAGGGACTGGTGCACCGGGACGTGAAGCCGGAGAACATCGTCCTCTCCGGCGGGCACGCGCTCGTCCTCGACTTCGGCATCGCCCGTTCTTCGGACACGGCGCAGACGCCGGAGACCCATACGGTCGCGACGGTCGGGACCCCGACGTACATGAGCCCGGAGCAGTTCTCCGGTAGCTCTCTCGACGGGCGCGCGGACCAGTACGCGCTCGCGTGCGTCGTCTACGAGATGGTGACGGGGCAACCGCCTTTCACCGGCCCCACCGGCGACAGCGTGCTCCTGCAGCACCGCACGGTGGACGCGCGCCCTGCTTCCATGCTCCGGCCCACCGTTCCGGCGTCCCTGACCCAGGCGCTCGCCCGCGCGCTGGCGAAGGCGCCGGCGGATCGATATCCGACGATGGCCGCCTTCAGCGACGCGATCTCCGGATCGCGGACTGAGACCGGAACACCACCCGGGCTCTCGCGAGGCCGCCTCATGCTCGCGGTCTTGCCCCTCGAGAACCTGAGCGCGGACGCGGAGCAGGAGTTCTTCGCCGACGGCATGACCGAAGAGCTGATCACCCACCTGGGCCGCCTTCAACCGAAGCGGCTCGGCGTGATCGCGCGGACATCGGCCATGAGATACAAGAAGACCGCGAAGAACATCGAGGAGATCGGCAAGGAGCTGGGGGTCGAGTACGTGGTGGAGGGAAGCGTGAGGCGGGCGGGGGATCGGATACGGATCACGACGCAGCTCATCCAGGTCGCCGATCAGAGCCACCTCTGGGCGGAGACCTACGACCGGCGCATGGCGGACATCTTCGAGCTCCAGGACGAGGTCGCGAACGCGGTGGCGAAGGCGCTGGAGGTCGAGCTGGTTCTTCCGCTGAAGGAGGCTACCGCTCCGCAGCCCGAAGCCACCAACAGCGAAGCCTACGACGCTTATCTCAAGGGGAGATTCCACTGGAACAAGCGTACGCCCGAGGCCCTCCGGCTCGCGATCGAGTGGTTCGAGAAGGCGATCGAGATCGATCCGGAGTTCGCGCGCGCCTACGCCGGGCTCTCGGATGTCTACAACGTTCAGGTCACGTACATGCAGATCCCTGCGGATGAGGCCTACCCGAAAGCGGAGCGGGCCGCGCGGAGGGCGGTCGAGCTGGCGCCCCAACTGGCCGAGAGCCACACCTCACTGGCGAGCATCCTCACGCACGCCAACCGGCTGGGTGAAGCGAGGCGCGAATACGACCGCGCCCTCGAGATCGACCCGAACTACGTTCCGGCCCTCTATTGGGGCGCCATCCAGGCCGTCGGAGAGGGGCGTTTCGAGGAGGCGCTCGCGATGGCTCACCGCGGGCGTCAGCTGGATCCGCTCTCGGTGACGGTGGCGATCGTCCAGGCGAACATCTATTGGTTCTGGCGCCGAGGATCCGAAGCGATCCATTACTATCAGAGGGCGCTCGAGCTGGAGCCGAAAATGGCCTGGGTCCACCTGAGGCTCGCGCTCTGTCTCGCCGCGTTCGGGCGGCTGGAGGAAGCGCTCGCGGGGATCGAGGGGCTGGAGCCGAGTCTGACGCGGACCCTGGAGGCCACTTCGGTGCGCGCCTATGTCCTGGGTCGGCTCGGCCGGAACGAGGAGGCTCGCACCGCGCTGCGCGAGCTCGAGCGAGAGGTCCGCCAGGGAGTACGTTTCCTGGGAGCTCTTCGCCTACGCGCATCTCGGGCTGGACGATCGCGACGATCTTCTCCGGATCCTGTCCGCCGCGCCGAAGGAGGGCATCATCGGGCGGCTCCTGCTCGCCCACGACGCCTCATTCGATTCACTTCGCGACGACCCTAGATTTCGGGGGGTGCTTCCTCCGAGGCCCGGGAGCCACTCGGCGGCTGGTTCCCCCAAGTAGCTCCTGCCGGCCTCGCGGCATCCCCTCGACAACAGACCGGGCGGGGACGTACCATCCCGCCCATGCACGATGGACCGTCACGCCCGGGCCCCGGCGGGCTCTCCCTCGCGTTCATCATCCTCGCCATCTCGCTCGCCTTCGCCGGCTGGGCCGTCGGCAACGGGATCTACAACGTTCGAACCGCCGATCGCTTCGTGACGGTGAAAGGTGTTTCCGAGAGGGAAGTCAAAGCCGACCTGGCGCTGTGGCCGATCCAACTCGCCGTCACCGACGACAATCTCTCGCTGGCCCAGAGCCGGATCAATCAGAACATCGCGAAGGTGATCGCGTTTCTCGCGGCGAACGGGATCGACTCGAGCCAGGTGGAGCTGCAGGGGTTCAAGGTCACCGACGTGCTCGCGAATCCCTTCCAGCGAGTCGAGAGGGCCGGGAGCAGATTCATCATCCAGCACACCGTGATGGTGCGGTCGACGGATCCGGAGCGTGTCCGGCGCACGAGCCAGAAGGTCGGCGAGTTGGTTAATTCGGGCGTCGTGCTCTCGTCAGGGCCCGAGTGGGGACCGGGCGGACCCACGTACGTGTTCCGTCGATTGAACGACCTCAAGCCGGCCATGATCGCGGAAGCGACCACCGAGGCTCGCAAGGGCGCGCAGGAATTCGCGAAGAACTCGAGGAGCACTCTTGGAGGGATTCACCGCGCGAACCAGGGACAGTTCGTGATTCTCCCTCGCGATGCGACAGGGTCGGATCAAGGTCCCGGAATGGCCGAGCAGACGCAGATCTTCAAGACCGTCCGCGTCGTGAGCACCGTCGAATATCTGCTAAGGGATTGACGCCGCCGTACAAGCGTCGTTGTACCAGACCGGACGGCATACGTAGAAGCGCTGACAAATTTAACAGCACACCCTCCCGTTGCATGAGGCATGCTAGGTTCCACGACTGTCCGGAACTCTAGAGTTCATGGCACGTGTCTGCTAGACTGCTGCGTGAAATATCACGTGCGACCCACGCACCTTCCAAATCGCCAAGGAGGGCCGATGATGAAACCGCTGCGGATGTGTGCCGTGCTGGCAGTCGTTGCGATCGCAACCCTGTCCGCAACCCGAGTCGCCAGGAGCGAGCCCGGGGGACTGCACCTGAACGTCACCCCGTTCGCTGGCCTCTGGGATTGGGCCCAAGAGGTCAACTTGAAGAGCAAGGTCTTCTACGGTGGACGAGTGGGAATAGGTTTGGGCCGCTACCTCGGCGTTGACGGTTACTACAGCTGGATGCCGACGCAAACCGAATACGGAATCGGCGATTCGCTTTTCAGGAGTAGCAGCCTGTCACCGTCCGCCGACATGAAAGCTCCGGGATATGGAGCGGATCTCACCTTGAACCTCCTTCCCGAAAGGGCCATCAATCCGTACCTGTTCGGTGGCTGGCACGAAGAGAAGATCACGTCGAAGAGCTCGACTCCCCCACCCCCGGCCTACTTCAACGGGCTGGAGTTCGGAGGCGGCTTCAAGCTCGGGCGCGGTCACACAGCCCTCCTGCTCGAGTTCAGGGACAAGCTCCTGCAGCTCGATTCTCCCTCGCCGTACGGCGACAAGCTTCACAACCTTTCCTACATCGGCGGGATTCAATTCTCGCTAGGCGGAACGACGAGCGGCGGGGATTCCGACAAGGACGGGATCAAAGATAAGGAAGACAAGTGCCCCGACACACCGAGGGGCGCGATCGTTGACGGGTCCGGTTGTCCCGTCGATACCGACGGGGACAATGTGCCGGACGGCGTGGACCAGTGTCCCAGTACGCCCACGGGCGCAACGGTGGACGCGCGCGGATGCCCGTCCGACGAGGATAATGACGGCGTTCCGGATGGCATCGATCAGTGCCCCGGGACGCCTCGGGCACGGTCGTGGACGCGCGCGGATGTCCGGCGGACTCGGACAAGGACGGCGTGACGGACGGCGTGGACAAGTGCGCGAATACTCCGGCGGGCGCGATGGTGGACGCAAGCGGCTGCCCGGTGGATTCCGATAACGACGGCGTGCCGGACGGCATCGACCAGTGCGCCGGATACGCCTGCCGGCATGAAGGTCGACGCTCGCGGCTGCTTCGACGGATGCGGACAACGACGGCGTTTCGGACGACAAGGACCTCTGCCCGAACACGCTTGCCGGCGCGAGGGTCGACAAGCCGACGGCTGCCCGATCGAGCTGTCCGAGAAGGAGATCGAGCTGCTCGACAAGGGCCGGATCACCGACGCGCGAGATTCATTTCGAGACCGCGAAGTGGGACATCCTTCCCGAGTCACGACCCGTCCTCGACGACATCGGCAAGATCCTCATCCAGTGGCCGCAGGCTCAAGATCGAGATCGGCGGACACGCGGACGCGCGCGGCTCCGACGCGTACAACCTGACTCTGTCCGAGAAGCGCGCGCAGGCGGTGCTGGACTATCTGATCACGAAGTTCCCGCAGATCAATGGCGGGCAGTACACCGCCAAGGGCTACGGCGAGCAGCCGGCCGGTCGCGTCCAACAAGACGGTGGAAGGCATGGCGAAGAACCGCCGCGTCGAGTTCAAGGTGCTCAACACCGAGGAGCTGACGAAGGAACGTGAGCGTCGGCGACTCTTGAAGAAAGGGGAGTAGCGGAGTCAACGCGGCTTCCCGGGGGACGGGAGGAGGACGATGATCCTCCTTCCGTCCCGCAACTGAGATTCAAAAGGAGACACATCAGATGAATGACGGGTTGGGTCTGGCAATTCGTCGGCTATCTCGACACGGCTTGGCCCTGGCTTTTTTCATGGTGGTCGCGCTTCCCGCGCTCGCGTGGGCACAGGTCGATTCGACCACCACGTCCAGCGGGAGCCATTCCGCGACCACAACCACCACCACGACGGAAACCATTAGCTTCGTGTCCGACTGGCGATTCTGGGCTCTGCTGGGAGCGGTGGTCCTCGTGATCCTCATCATCGCCATGAGCAGGGGACGGGACCGTGGCGACCGCACGACGATCGTGAAATAGCGAACCCAAGGCGGGCCCTCGCGCTCCCTTGTGAAAAGCCCGCACTGACGAGATCAGTGCGGGCTTTCGTATTCGGGGGGCCCGGAGAGCCTGGGAGGGCTCAGCGACTCACTGCGTGTAGCGCTCGCTCTCCACGAGCACCGCGGCGGATTCGGTCCCCAACGTGAATGCCGCGCGGAAGGTGCCCTTGACCGCAACCTTGGCGCCCTCCCGCGGCGCTCCGCCGTCCTTCGAGACCACGATCAATTTGCCTGTTTCGTCATCGACTTGGTAGGCGCCGGTTCCGAGAACCCCGATCGAATGCGAGACCGTGCCGGCGATGCGGACGATCTTGCCGTCGTACTGACTCGGGTCGTCGAGAAGGGTCTTGATGGATGTGGCTCCCTTGCAGCCCGGGATGAACAAGAGCGTTGCAGCGGCCAGGATCCAGGGTGCGAGACCACGAACGGCGTGTCGCGAAGCACTCATACCACCTCCTCGATTCAGGTCCGTTTTATCTGTATAACCCGCGTAACTACAACGAGATAAGCCCTAAAGCACGACGTCAATGGTGCCGATAAATACCGGAGCGACAGCTCCGGAGGTTACGCCATGGAACGACGTTACTTCACCTCGCTGCTCTATCGACTTGCCCTGGCCCTGCTCGCCATGATGCTCTCGGTTCGGGCGATCTACGCGCTCGAGGGAGGCGTCAAGGCGTGGTTTCTGGCCGGCCTCTTCGGCCTGTCTGCCGCCGCACTTCAAGTTCGTCCGCTCCTGGTGCCGAACCCGGGGCGGGGAAGCGACGTATACAGTCCCGCGCTCGCGTTCTTTCTTGCCGGACTCTACCTGATTCCGGCCGGGCCGCTAGTCGTCTCCATCGCCTTCGCGATCGCGCTCGCGGGCCTCATCAACGGCACGCGCCCGCACAAGATCCTGCTCCAGCTCTCGGTCACGACGCTCGCGTTCGGCGCGTGCTCCTACTTCCTCAAGCTCGGTCCGAAGAGCGGCGATCCCCCGGTGCCGCCCCCCGAGCTCGTGGCGATGGAGGTGCTTCTCGGAGCCGTCGTCCTGATCGCGCTGCTCGTGCTCCGCAGCATCGCGATCCGCCTGGAGCGGGGCTACGAGGCGCCGCACTGGGGAGCCTTCCAATCCCACGTCATGATCGAGGGGCTCTACTGCCTGGCACTCGCGGTTCCGATCTCGGTGCTCGCGAGAATTCACCTCGCGCTCCTGATCGTCGTCTATCTGTACGTGGGATTCACCTGGTGGTTCATGGATCGGTACCGGCAGCAGCTCAGAGCTCTGAACCAGGAGCCCCTCCCGAGCGAGGATCAGCGGCGCTGGGTGGCCTGAAGCTTGGACCCGTAGTTGCCGGCGACATACTCGTCCACGAGCTTCAGGAAATCCTCCGCGAGCCCGGGTCCCTTGAGCGTCGTGACCTGGCGGCCGTCGACGAAGACCGGCGCCTTCGGCTCCTCCGCGGTGCCGGGAAGCGAGATTCCGATGTTCGCGTGGCGTGACTCGCCCGGGCCGTTCACGACGCATCCCATCACCGCGACTCGGAGCTCCTCCACGCCGGGGTAGAGCGCCTTCCAGTGGGGCATCCTCTCCCTCAGGTGTAGATTCACCGCCTCGGACAGCTCCTGGAAGACCGTGCTCGTCGTGCGACCGCAGCCCGGGCAGGACGTTACCTGGGGCTGGAAGTGGCGAATGTCCAGCGACTGCAAGATTTGCTGGCAAACCCGGACCTCTTCGCGGCGATCACCTCCGGGCGTCGGCGTGAGGCTCACCCGGATCGTGTCCCCGATCCCATCGAGCAGGAGGGCCGAAAGCCCCGCCGTGGAAGCGACGATTCCTTTCATGCCCATGCCGGCTTCGGTGAGCCCGAGATGGAGCGCGTAGTCGGTCCCGGACGCGAGGCGCCGGTAGATCGTGATCAGATCGCGCACGCCGGAGACCTTGGCCGAGAGCACGATCGAATTGTGTGATTGCCCGAACTCCTCGGCGAGCGCGGCCGATCGCACAGCGCTCTGGAACATCGCATCGAGTGTGATTGTCCGATCGTCGAGCGGCTCCGGGCGCCGCGCGTTCTGGTCCATCAGCTCGGTCAGAAGCTCCCGGTCGAGCGAGCCCCAATTCACGCCGATCCTCACCGGCTTCCCGTGCTCCACGGCGACCTCGATGATGCGCCGGAAGTGGGCATCGTGCCGCGCGCCGGCGCCCACGTTCCCGGGGTTGATCCGGTACTTGTCGAGCGCGCGCGCGCATTCGGGATGGTCGGTCAGGAGGATGTGCCCGCTGAAATGGAAGTCCCCGATGATGGGCGCCACGACCCCGGCATCGCGGACGCGGCGCACGATCTCGGGAACGGCGGCGGCGGCCTCGGGCGTGTTGACCGTGATCCGGACCAGCTCCGATCCCGCCTCGGCCAGCGCGATGGTCTGATCCGCGGTGGCTTTGGGATCGGCCGTGTCGGTGTTGGTCATGGACTGGACGGCGACCGGGCGCCCGCCCCCGATCGTGGCCGATCCGATGCGGACCAGGTCTCTCCGCGATATGTCGCTCATGATCCGCCCAGTCTACGCGTGGGGCGCACCGGGGTCAAACGCATGGTATCCTGGCCGGCCATGAGCTCCCAGGTGCGCGCCATGTTCGCCTCCATCGCGAGGCGCTACGACCACGGCAACCAGGTTCTATCCATGGGCCTGCATCACAACTGGCGCAGGGCGGCGGTGCGGTTGAGCGGTGCTGATTCGGGGAACCAGGTCCTCGATTGCGCCACGGGCACCGGCGATCTCGCGTTCGAGTTCCAGCGCGCGGTCGGCGCGCGTGGCAGGGTGGTCGGGATCGATTTCTGCGCCGAGATGCTGGAAGTCGCGCGGGCGAAAGGAGAGCGCCTCGGCCTGCCGACCCGGTTCGAGGAAGCGGACGCGCTCCGGCTTCCGCACTCGGACGCCTCCTTCGACGTCGCCTCGATCGCCTTCGGAATCCGGAATGTGGACGACCCGGTCCGCGGCGTGTCGGAGATGGCGCGGGTCGTGCGAGCGGGCGGCTCCGTGACCGTGCTCGAGTTCGGGCAGCCCGGGGGAGCCTTGTTCGGGCCCGTTTATCGGCTGTACAGCGCGCACGTGATTCCGGCGATCGGCGGCTGGCTCACCGGGGAGCGCCACGCGTACGAATACTTCCATCGCACCTCCTCGGCCTTTCCGAGCGGTCCCGCGTTCGTCGCGCTCATGGAAAGCACCGGACGTTTCTCCGCCGTTCGCCCGCATTCTCTCATGGGAGGAATCGCGCACGTCTACGTCGGTACCGTGGGAGCGCCCTCATGAGCTTCACGATCGCGTTTCCGGTCCGGTTCCAGGACGTCGATGCCGGCGGCGTGCTCTTCTTCGGGCGCATCTACGACTACTGCCACCAGGCGTACGAGGAGTTCTGGGGCTCGGAAGGGATCGATCGCGCCCACTTCTTCGCGGGGGCGGAGTATCTGGTCCCGATCGCGCACTCCGAGGCGGACTACCGCCGCCCGGTCCGTCACGGCGACCGGATCGCGGTGCGGATCGACGTGACGCGAGTGGGCCGCGCCTCGTTCACGCTGCGCTATCACGTCACGGGTGTCGAGGGAGACGTCCGCGTGGAGGCCTCCACGGTTCACGCGTTCGTGGACCGGCACACGATGAGGCCCATCCCGATTCCGGACCCGTTACGCCGGGTTCTTCTCCGCCACCTCCTCCGCGAACCAACTCCGAACCTCGCCACGTAGGACCTTTCCCGAATCATTGCGCGGCAGCGCGTCCGCGACGTGAAGGCGGCCCGGAAGCTTGAACGAGGCGAGGCTCTTCGCGGCGTGCTCGCGGATATCCTCGAGGGTGATCGCGGCGCCGGGCCGGAGCACGAGGGCCGCGGCGACGCCATGCCCCCATGCGCCGGCGGGGATCGACACCACACATGCCTCGGCTATGGCGGGATGCTGAACCAAGATTTCCTCCACCTCGGAAGGGGAGACGTTCTCGCCGCCGACCACGATCCGGTCCGTGCGCCGGTCGAGCACGCGAAGCCTGCCCTGGTCGTCCCACGCGCCGATGTCTCCGGTCCGGAACCAGCGCCGGCTGAAGGTTGTTTCGTTGAGCTCCGGATCGTCGAAGTAGGCACGAGCCACGACGGGACCCCGGACGAGAATCTCTCCCTCCTCGCCGGGAGCGGTGACGGCGCCTTCGGGGCCCCGCACCTCGATCTGGACGAAGGGGAGCGGTTTCCCCACGGTCGCGAGTCCCTCCGGCCATTCTCGCGGGGACAGCGTCGTCATCTGCGATGTCGTTTCGGTCATCCCGTACGAGGGCAAGGCCCGAAGCCCGAGGTCCGCGGCGCGGCGGAGCAGCGCCGCGGGCGCGGGGCCCCCGCCCACGAGCGCCGCGCGGATCGACTCTGGAAACGGACGATGGCCGCGCGCGTCGAGAAGGCGCTCGAGCATGGGGGGCACGAGCGAGACCAGTGTGACGCCCTCGCGATCGATCGCGTGATTCACCGCGGCCGCGTCGAAGCGCTCGTGGATCAGAACCGAGGTGCCGTAGTAGGCGCTCCGGGTCAGCACGGAGAGGCCGCCGACGTGGTGGAGCGGCAGCGGCGTCAGCCAGACATCGTCAGGACGGACTCCGAGGTTCCGGGCTGAGGCAAGGGCGCTCCACAGGAAATTCCCATGCGTGAGCACGACCGCGCGGGGCGCCCCCTCGGTGCCCGAGGTGAACAGGGTCGCCGCGGGCGCGTCCAGGCGCCGCTCGAAGTGGGGAGGCTTGTCTCTGCGTGCGCGCGCCGACGCTGCGGCGGAGACGGGCGCGGGCGCCGGTGCCGCGGTCAGCGCGACATCAACCTGGGCCCGCTTGCGGAGCACCACGCGCTCCGATTCGGTCAGCCGCTGGCCGATCGGGACGGGCAGAAGGTCCGCGCGGTGGAGCGCGTGAATCGTCGCCGCGAAGTGAAGCCCCTCCTCCGCGCCGAATTCGACCGAGACGTGCTCACCGGCAACGAGGCCCTGCTCGAAAAACGAGACCGCCGCCTCGGTGACCGCCTCCTCGAGGCGGCGGTACGTCCAGCGCTCTTCTCCCACGCGCAACGCGATCCGGTCGGGCCTCACGCGCGCCCAGAACGCGACGGGATCCCAGGTCGTGCCCGGGTTCAACCCGCCATCGCCGGCCTCTCGATCCTCGCGCTCGCTCACTCCGCTTCCACCGTGAAGGCGCCGCGCCAGAAATCATCGGGGAGCTTGACCCCGAGCCCCGGCCCGTCGGGGACCGCGAGCACGCCCCGAGTCAGAGCCGGCGAAGGAGCGATGTCACGCTGCAGCGCATCACCCGTCGCGAGGCCGTGCGCGTAGCGGGTCTCGCCGAGGGATGCCGCGAAGTGGAGCGCCGCCGCCCGCCCGACCGCGCTCTCCACGAGCGACGTCACGACGACCGGCATCTTCCCCTCGTCGGCCACATTCAGGATCGCGCGCGCCTCACGGAGTCCTCCGAGGGCCATGGGCTTCACGATGAGGATGTCGGCCGCGGAGCGATACAGGATCATCTCCGCGGCGGCGACGTTCCGGACCGATTCGTCGGCGGCGATGGGGACCGGCGAGGCCTCCCGCACGCGGGCGAGCGCTTCGATGTCGTCCGCGCCGACAGGCTGCTCGGCGTATTCGAGCTCATACGCCGAGAGGGAGCGGAGCGCTTCGATCGCCTCTTCGACGTTCCAGGATTGATTCGCGTCCACCCGGATCTTGACCTCGGGGCCGACCGCGTCACGGAGCGCCTTGAGCCGTGCCTCGTCCTCCCGCGGCGCCGCGCCTCCCACCTTCACCTTCAAGGTTCCCACTCCCGCAGAGACCGCCCTCCTGCCCAGCTCGGCCGCGCGATCCGGCGGCACGCGCGGGATCGTGACGTTCACGCGCACCTCGCGCAGCGTGCGATTTCCTCCGAGATAGCGCGCGAGGGGGAGCCCCGCCGCCTGGGCGATGAGGTCGTGGAGCGCGCAATCGATGGCCGCTCTCGCGGTGGGCGCGGCGGCGACGGGCGCGAACCGCTTCACGTCCACGATCGCCGCGGCAAAACCGTCGCGTGTCATGCCCACAAGGTGCGACATCGCGAGCTTGAGCCCGGCGCCGGCCGACGCGTGGGTCTCGAGCCCGAATCCGGGAAAGGGCGCCGCGTCGCCGAGACCCACACGTCCGAGGTCATCCTCGAGCGCGAGGACCCAACCGCGGCGGTCCTTCACGTCGCCGTCGGCGCTCGGCCACGGATCACGGAGCGGCAGGGAATAGGACTGAAGACGCGCGCGGACGATGCTCATGTTCCAGGCTCGACGGGGCACGGGCGGCCCGGCGGGGTCACTCGAGGATCAGCCCGGCCGCGAACAGAAGCCCGAAGAGGACGTGGAGCCGCGCGGTGCCGAAGAACGCCGAGTTGAGCGAGGGACCGTCCTCGTTCGCGAGAACGCGGCGGCCGTGGGCCAGGGCGAGCGGCGCCGTGAGCAGCGGAAGGAGCGCCCACGCCGCGGCACGCCCCGACAGCGCGAGGAGCACCGGCGTGAGGTAGGCCGCGGCGAGAAGTGCCGTGTACAAGGCTCGAGCGCTCCCTCGGCCCACGCGTACCGCCACGGTGCGCTTGCCCGCGGCGCGATCCCCCTCGAGATCGCGGACGTTGTTCACGACGAGGATCGCCGTGGCGAGGGCGCCCACGGGGATCGATGCGAGTGCTGCGTCCACCGTGAGTGTCCTCGCCTCCACATAGTAGGTTCCACACACGGCAACGGCTCCGAAGAACAGAAACACGAAGAGCTCTCCCAGTCCATGATAGGCGAGCGGCCAGGGTCCCGCGGTGTACGCGACGCCCGCGGCGATCGAAACAAGTCCGATCGCGATCACCGGCCACCCGGCTTGAGCACTGAGGTACACGCCCGCGAGCATCGCGCACAGGAACGAGACGAGGATGCCGGCCCGGATCTCGCCGGCCGTGCAGCCACCCCATGGCGAGCGCGCGGGGAGGGCCGAGCCGTCCCGCGGTGTCGGCGCCGCCGCGGAAATCCCCGAGGTCGTTCACGAGATTCGTTCCGATCTGGATGAAGACGCCCCCCCAGAGAGCGGCCAGCGCGGGGCCGAGCCGGAAGCGGTGATCGTGCGCGGCAAGCGCCACGCCCACGAGGACCGGCACGATCGCGGCCGCCAGGGTGGGGACCCTGGCCGCGTGGAGCCACGCGCGGGCGCGGCCGGGCGACCGGGCTTCGGCCACCGGGCTCAGGGGAGGCGGCGAAATTTGGAGAAGTCGGGCTTCCTGCGCTCCATGTAGGCGTTCCGACCTTCTTGCGCCTCTTCGGTCATGTAGTAGAGAAGCGTGGCGTTCCCGGCCAGCTCCTGGATCCCGGCTTCACCGTCGAGGTCGGCGTTGAGCGCGGCCTTGAGGCAGCGCAGCGCGAGCGGGCTCATGGCCAGGATCTCGCGGCACCATGCCACTGTTTCCTCCTCGAGACGCTCGATGGGCACGACCGCGTTCACGAGCCCCATCCCCCGCGCCTGCTCGGCGTCGTACTGGCGGCAGAGATACCAGATCTCGCGCGCTCTCTTCTGACCGACGATCCGCGCGAGATAGGACGCCCCGAAGCCGCCGTCGAAGGACCCCACCTTCGGCCCGGTCTGGCCGAACCGCGCGTTCTCGGCCGCGATCGTGAGATCGCACACCACGTGTAGCACGTGGCCGCCTCCGATCGCGAACCCCGCGACCATGGCCACGACCGGTTTGGGAAGGGAGCGGATCTGCTTTTGCAGATCCAGCACGTTCAAGCGGGGCACCTGGTCCTCGCCGACGTAGCCGGCGCTGCCGCGCACCCTCTGGTCGCCCCCGGAGCAGAAAGCCTCGGTGCCCGCGCCGGTCAGGATCGCGACCCCGATCTCGGGATCCTCGCGCACGTCCTCGAACGCCTGGATCATTTCCCGGACTGTGAGCGGGCGGAACGCGTTCCGCACATCGGGGCGATTGATCGTGATCTTCGCGATCCCCTCCGACTTTTCGTAGAGGATGTCGGTGAATGCGCGCGCGGTCTTCCACGCAACGCCAACGGCCTGGGTCATGAGATTCGGGCTCCTATTGTCGCGACGGTGACGGGATTTCCTCGCTTCGCGGGATGACATTCCAGTCCGACGCCAGCGCCGACGCGAATGCCTCGGGCGCTTCCAGGTGTACGGTGTGGCCCGCGCCCGGAACGATGACACAGCGCGATCCGGCCACGGCGTCGGCCATGCGGCGGGCGACCTCGGCGTACTTCAAGTCGCGCTCTCCCGCGAGGAGCAAGAGATCGCAGCGGAGGTCTCCGAGGCGCCGGCCGACGTAGTCGTGCGCGCCCTGGCCCATGCCGCGAAGCGAGTCCGCGAGTCCCGCCGGGGAATTCGCGAGCCGGCCGGCCCTGAGCGCGGCGAGCGTGGCCGGGGGAAGCTCCCACTGAGTCTCGAATAGCGGCAGCGTGCCCCAGTAGTCCGCGAACCACTCGATTCCGCGCTCCTCGATCCGCTCCGCGAGCGCTTCGTCCGACTCGCGGCGCCGCCCGCGCGAGAGCGGGTCCTCGATCCCCGCGGAGGAGCTCTCCAAGATCAGCGAGCGCACGCGGGCGGGATGGGCCAGGGCCAGGTGAAGGGCCACACGTCCGCCCATCGAGTAGCCGAGCCAGTCCGCCTCTGCCGCGCCGAGCCGGGCCGCGATCGCATCCAGGTCGCGGACGGTTTCGGGCATCGTGTAGCGCGCGGGCTCGGCGGGTGAATCGGTCCTGCCGTGCCCCGGGAGATCGATCGCGACCACCGCCCGGCCCATCGCCCGGAGCCTCGGCGTCATCTCCGCCCAGTCCGAGCCGGAGCCGCTGAACCCGTGAAGGAGCACCAGAACGCGCTCCCGGGCCGGATCCCCGTCGACCTCGATGTGATAGTTGACGCCCCTGATGTCGACGTTCATGCGAAAGCCCTCCCGATCGCTTGGATCACATCGTCCCAAAGAGCCTGGTGCCAGCCTCGGTTTTCTTCGCGGTCCGTCCGGATTTCGATCACCTCGGTCGCGCGCGCCGCGAGCGAGGCGCCCGCCCGGCTCTTCAGCTCTTCCCAGGTCCGCGGGCGCGAATGCGGGATTCCATACATCGCGGCCACGGGCTCGAAGCCGATTCCGTGAGGCGTCCCGAAGTAGCGCTCGAACGCGGCGTGCCGCGCCACGGGCAGGAAGTTGAAGATGCCACCCCCGTCGTTGTGGACCACCACGATCGTCGCTCCGACGCGGGCGTCCCTTGCCATGTGGAGCGCGTTCAGGTCGTGGTGGAAGGAGAGATCTCCCGTGACGAGCAGCAGCGGACCCTCGGTGGCCGCGCTCGCCCCCAGCGCGCTGGAGACCACGCCGTCGATCCCGCTCGCTCCGCGATTCGCGAGCACGCGGATCCGGCGTGGATACTCGGGGACGAAGGTGTCGAGATCCCGGATGGGCATGCTGTTCCCGACGTAGAGGGCGCCCGGCTCGTGCAGCGCATCGAGGAGCGCGGGGAAGAGCTTCCCCTCCCGGATCTCGTCGGTCCCGTCGAGGTGGGCTTGGATTGTGTCGCGGGCGGCGCGCTCCGCGCGCTCGAAGTCGGCTCGCCAGCTCGGCAATGGATCCGCGGACCCCTCGAGAGCCTCCGCCAGCTCCGAAGCGACCCGCGATGGATCCGCGGGGATCACCTCGCGCGCGCGGCGCGCGGGGCTCCGCCACGCGCCGGCCGGGTCCACGATCACGTGGGCGGCGCCGGGATGCCGTGCGATGTACGCGTGGAAGGCCTTCGAGGTGGCCGCGGCTCCGAACTGGATCACGACCTCCGGCCCATGGACGTTGGAAAACGCCGCTGATCGGAGGAACGCGTCGTAAGCGCCGAGGATCGGCGCGCCCGACCCGTGGCCGAAGCGGACTTGCGACAAGGGATCGGCGAGCACCGGGTACCCCGTGACCTCGGCGAGCCTCGCGATGCTCGAGGCGAAGTCCGGCGCGCCGTCGTCGGGCCCGCACACGATGAGCCCGCGCCGGAGGGCGCGCGCCGTCTTGGCGATGCGCTCGATGCCGAGGGGGCCGGGCCGGATGGGCTCCGGTGCGACATGGATCTCGGGCGCGGCGGGCACCGGAGCCGGAAGAGCGTCCGGCTCGGGAAGGAGCGGCTCCCGGAACGCGAAGTTGAGATGCACCGGCCCCGCGGGCAGCCGCCATGCCTCGGCGGCGGCGCGCGTCCCGAGCGAGGACACGTAATCGAGCATGGAGCGCGAATCCTCGGGAGTGCCGACCTCGACGAACCAGCGTACGAGATCCCCGAAGAGCTTGATCTGATCGATCGTCTGAGGCGCGCCGGTGTCTCGAAGCTCGGGCGGGCGGTCCGCGGTCGCGAGGATCAGCGGAACGCGAGCCGAAGAAGCCTCGACCACGGCGGGGAAGAAATTCGCGGCGGCGCTGCCCGACGTGCAGACGAGCGCCACGGGGCGGCGTGACGCCTTCGCCAGGCCGAGCGCGAAGAAGCCGGCCGCGCGCTCATCGAGCGACACCCGGGTGTGGATGGCGGAGCGGTCGAAGGCGAGCGCGAGCGGCGCCGAGCGCGAACCGGCGCAGACGATCGCGTCGCGCACGCCCGCGGCGTGGAGTGCGGCGACGAAGCGGTCCGCCCAGACCAGGTTGAGTGCGCCGTGGGCGTCCGTGGTTGGTGTCGCGCGCTCGCGCGTCTCGGGTTCAGTCGCGCGCGACCGCATCCAGAATGCCTTTCATCTTGAGCTCGGTCTCGCCCCATTCGAGCGCGGGGTCGGAGCCCTCCACGATGCCCGCGCCCGCAAAGAGCCGCGCACTTCGCCCGCGAATCGCGATCGAGCGGATTCCAACCGCGAAGTCCCCCTCGCCGCGGGCGTTCACCCAGCCCACCGGCCCCGCGTACCAGCCCCGGCCGCCCGCCTCGATGCGCCCGATCCAGGCCAGCGCCTCGCTCCTCGGCCATCCGGCCACCGCGGGCGTCGGATGCAAGCGCGAGACCAGCTCGAGCACGTGGGTGCCCGGGAGGGCGATACCGCGCACTGGAGTCTTGAGATGGAGGAGGTGGGGGAGGCGCATCACGTCGGGAGATCCGGCCGCGTGAATCGATTCGCAGAGCGGTGTCAGAGTCCCGAGCAGGTGGTCGAGGACGATTCGATGCTCGCTCAGGTCCTTCTCGCTCTTCGCGAGGGCCCGCGCGAGCTTCGAGCCGTCGTCTCCGGGCTCGCATCGCTGCGTGCCCGCCACCGCCTCGGTGAGGACCTCGCCGCCGGTGAGCCGGATCAGACGCTCGGGGCTCGCTCCGAGGAATGCGCGGTCACGGCCGTCCGCGATCAGGAACCGATAGCAGGTGGGGTAGGCGTCGCGGAGCGACGCCATGATGGCGGCCGCGTCGGCGGAGCGGTCGAGCGTCATGCTCCGGGAGCGCGCGAGCACCGCCTTCGAGAAGTCCCCGTCCTGGATCCGCTCGAGGGTCCGGCGCACGGCGTCCAGCCAGCGGTCGCGCTCGCCGATCTCTTCCGGCTCGCCCTCCGGATCCGGCTCGGCGGCAGGACCCGCGTCGCCCTCGGGCCGGCCCCCTGGAAGATCGCGGTCCCCATCCGCGGACCATCGGGTCTCGATCGTCGCGCTGCCGGGAGCCTGCCAGAAGATCCGGGCAGGAACGTGAAACGAAGCATCCGCGAATCCCGGCCACCCGCGGCGGGCGACCTGCTCCGCGAACGCGAACCCGCCGACCGCGATCGCGCCCGGGAAGCCGGGCGGGGAAGCACCGAGATGCTTCGCGCTTCCGAGGAGCCGTTCGAGCCTGAGCCGGATGTCGACGAATCGGCCGGGGCCACTCGATTCGAACGCGCACACGGCTCCGACCCCGGCGATCGCCTCTCCCGAAGGAGCTTCCCAGAGGAACAGGGGCTGCCCGGCCGCCCCTGGGCGCGCCTTCTCGAGGCACTCCCAGGGGGTAGCCCCGGGGATCTCCACGCTCTCGCCCAGGAGCGATGCGCTCGGCCGTGCCGCGATGGACATGGAGGGTTCAAGAGTCGCCACGATCGGCCAGTATAGACGCGCGGTGGACGCTGGCCAAGCCTGCCGCGGATGTCGTATCTTTCCCGGCGCATGATTCCGGCACCGCTCTCCCACATGGGCCTCGGTCTGATCCTGGGCCTCCGCCATGCATTCGAGGCGGACCACCTCGCGGCGGTCGCGGCGATCGTGAGCCGCGAGCGGAGCCCGCTCCGCTCCGCGGCCATCGGGGGCTTCTGGGGACTCGGGCACCTCACGTCGCTGTTCCTCGTGGGATTGCCGGTGGTGGGTTTCGGACTTCGATTTCCGCGAGGGCTCGACGTCCCGCTCGAGCTCGGGGTCGCCGCCATGATCGTCTTCCTGGGAGTCGGCGGTCTGAGGCGCAACCGCGCGGCCGCCGTGCCGCACGACCATCCGCATCCGCTCCGCGCGTTGGGCAAGCGCCCGTTCTGGGTCGGCGCCGCCCACGGGCTCGCGGGAAGCGGGGCGCTCACGCTCGTCATCCTCGCGACCATGCCGACACGCATGGATGGCCTTCTCTACCTCGGGCTGTTCGGCGTCGGCTCGATCGCGGGCATGGCGGCTGCCAGCGCGGCCCTCTCCATTCCGATCGCGGTTACGGGGCTCGCCTCTTCCGGCGCGACGCTGCGTCTCGCTCGGGCGGTCGCATTCGGGAGCGTCGTCTTCGGACTTTTCTACGGAGCCACGACCCTCGCGGCGGCAATCTCGCGGCACCCACTTTCCTGAAAGCAATCCGCTTGACGATCCGAAAAGTTGGTGACAATATTCACAATCTTGTTTTAGGGAAGTCCGAATCCGCATGCGGCTGACGACCCCGAGGAAAGCTCCGGCGACTTGAGCGCGCTCCAGCCAAAGCAGATCATCCCGGTCCTGCTAGCCTTGGTCGTCCTGGGCGGATGGGCTTTCTTCGATTCTTTCAGCAATGTGGGCTACGGGCCGACGCAGCCCATCCCGTTCAGCCACAAGGTCCACGCCGGCACGAACAAGATCCCCTGTCTCTACTGCCACTCGAATGCCGAGCGCTCCCGCTACGCGATGGTTCCCGGGACGGCGGTCTGCATGAATTGCCACACCGTGGTCCGGACCGAGCGTCCCACGATCCAGATGGTGACCCAGTACTACCAAGCCGGAAAAGCACTGCCCTGGGTGCGTGTGCATCGTGAGCCCGACTACGTCTACTTCAGCCACCAGTGGCACATCGCGCGCGGCTTCGCGTGCCAGAAGTGTCACGGTGAAGTCCAGAATATGGATGTGATCCAGCAGTCCAAGGACTTGAAGATGGGCTTCTGCATCAGCTGCCATCGCCAGAACAAGGCGGCCACGGACTGCAATACCTGCCATGTCTGACGGGAACGGAGCGAACGGGGCGATGAGCGGGACGCCGGCGGCTCCGCCAGAACACTGGCAGACCCTCGCGGAGCTGAACGACAGCCCGGAAGTGCGGGCCCTCCGCGAGCGCGAGTTCATGACGCCCTCCGAAGAGGTCACCGAGCCCTCGCGCCGTGATTTCCTGAAGCTCATCGGGGCTGGCGCCGCGTTCGCGGCCGCGGGATGCGCCCGAAAGCCGGTCGAGAAGATCCTGCCATACATCCGGATGCCCGAAGAGGCGATCCCCGGGAAGGCCGTCTGGTACGCCTCGACCTGCGGCGAATGCCCCGCCTCGTGCGGCGTGCTCGTGAAGACGCGCGAAGGGCGCCCCATCAAGCTCGAAGGAATGAAGGAGCATCCCTTGAACCGCGGCGGGCTCTGCGCGCGCGGTCAGGCGTCGCTCCTCAACCTCTACGATCCCGACCGGCTCCACGGTCCCGTGTCGGTGGACCGCGCTTCCGGCGCTTCCAAGGCGTCCACCTGGCCGACGGTCGACGCGCGCGCGGCAAAGGGGCTCCGCGAAGCCCGCGACGGCGGCGGCCGCGTCGTCCTCCTGACCGGAACGCTCACAAGCCCCACGACCCGCGCTCTCGTCGGCGAGTTCCTCTCGGTGTTCCCGTCGGGCACGCACGTGACCTACGACGCGGTCTCGAGCGACGCGATCGCGAAAGCCCAAGAGCTTTCCTACGGCGAGCGCCTCATTCCGCGGTACCGGCTGGACCGCGCTGATTTCATCCTCACGCTCGGAGCGGATCCGCTCGGGACGTTCCTATCGCCTCCCGAGTTCGCGCGCGATTTCGCGAGCCGGCGCAGCCCCGAGTCGGGCTCGATGTCGAAGATGGTGGCGATCGAGCCGATCCTGACCCTGACCGGCACGAATGCCGACGTCCGCCACCGCGTGCGCCCCGAGCACCTCCTCGGCGTGGCGCTCGCGCTTGCGCACGAGCTCCACGTCCGGAACCCCCGCGCCCCGCTCGCGGGGAACGCCTCGGTCACCCCGGCCCTGGGCGATTACGCGGCTGAGGGCGTCGAGCGCGACACGGGACTTCCCGCGGGCACGCTGGCCGGACTCGCGGACGAGCTCTGGGCGAACCGGGGGAAGAGCCTCGTGCTCGCCGGCCCGCAGGCGGCTCCCGCGAGCCACGCCGTGGCGCTCCAGATCGCGGCCAACCTGCTCAACTCGGCGCTCGGGAACGACGGCGTCACCGTGGACGGCTCCACCCCTTCGCTCCAGGCGCAGGGCTCCGAGGAGGCCGTGCTCGCGCTCGTGGAACAGATGCGCGCGGGAGAGATCCAGGTGCTCCTGATCCACGGTGTGAACCCGGTGTACTCGCTCCCGGCGGCGCTCGGCTTCGGCGACCTCATGAAACGGGTGCCCTTCATCGCCAGCTTCTCCGACCGCGTGGACGAGACCGCGCGCCATGCCGACCTCGTGGCGCCCGATCACCATTACCTCGAATCGTGGAACGACCACGAGCCGCGCCGCGGAATTCGCTCGCTGACGCAGCCCGCGATCGCTCCGCTCTACAACACGCGCGCGTTCCAGGACACGCTCCTCGCGTGGGGGCGCGCCCTGGGCGTGGGAGCGCTGGCGGGCCTGGCCGGCACCTGGCACGACTACCTGAGAGAGGGCTGGAGGAAGGACGTCTATCCGCGAAGTACCGCCGCCGCGAGCTTCGATCTCTTCTGGGAGGGCTCGCTCCGCGAAGGCGTGTGGAAGGCCCGCGGGCAGGGAATCGGCGCCGGCGCCGGTGCTTTCCGGACGGCCGCCCTCGGCGAGATTCCCAAATCGAACGCCTCGAGCCCTCCGGCGGGATCGCTCTCGCTCGTGCTCTACACGCCCGTGACGCTCTACGACGGTAGGAGCGCGAACAACGCCTGGCTACAGGAGCTGCCGGACCCGGTCTCCAAGATCGATTGGGACAACTATGTTTCGATCGCGCCCTCGCGCGCGAAGGCACTCGGCGTATCGGAGTACGAAATGAAGGCCGACGTCGTCACGGTGGACGTGGGCCACGCGAAGTTCGAGCTGCCGGTCCACGTGCAGCCGGGGCTCCATCCCGACGTCGTGGCGATCGCGATCGGCTACGGCCGGACCGCGGCGGGACGGGTCGGGAACAAGGTCGGACAGAACGGATTCGCGCTCGCGCAGGCCACGGCGGGGCGCGTCGGCCTGAGCGGGATTCCCGCGAGGATCACGGCCACGGGCCGCCGGGCGCCGCTCGCGTGCGTGCAAGGCCACAACTATACGGAGGGCCGCCCCATCGTCTACGAGACGACCTTCGCGTCCTTCATCAAGGATCCCGCGTCCGGAAACGAGGAGCCGACCAACGAGCCCTCCATGTGGTCGCGCCACAAGTACGAAGGCTACCGGTGGGGAATGGCGATCGATCTGAACGCCTGCATCGGGTGCTCGGCGTGCATGATCGCGTGCCAGTCCGAGAACAACGTGCCGGTGGTGGGAAAATCGATCGTGCTCCGCGGCCGCGAGATGCACTGGCTCCGGATCGACCGCTACTATTCGGGGAGCCCCGAGACGCCGGAGACCGTGCACCAGCCGATGCTCTGCCAGCACTGCGAGAACGCTCCGTGCGAGACCGTGTGTCCGGTGCTCGCGACCGTCCACAACTCCGAGGGGCTCAACATCCAGGTTTACAACCGGTGCGTGGGAACGCGGTACTGCTCGAACAACTGCCCGTACAAGGTCCGGCGATTCAACTGGTTCGATTACTCGAGCGTGCGCGAGAAGTCGCTCCGCCTGGTGCTCAATCCGGACGTGACCGTGCGTTCGAAGGGCGTCATGGAGAAATGCACCTTCTGCGTCCAGCGTATCCGCGACGCCAAGGAGCGCGCGAAGGCGCTCGGCGTGAAGGTCCTGGACGGAGACGTCGAGACGGCCTGCAGCCAGTCCTGCCCGACGCAGGCGATCACGTTCGGCGACATCAATGACCCGTCGAGCCGGGTGTCCGAGATGATGAAGCGCCCGCGCGGCTATCACGTCCTCGCGGACCTGAACACCCGTCCGGTCGTCACGTACGAAGTGAAGGTGCGGAACCGCGAGGAGGTCGGCGCATGAGCGACACCGCGCTGTCGCCGGCGATTCCGGCCGAGCCGCTGATCAATCCGCGGAAGACCTTCGCGGACGTGAACGCGGAAGTCTCCGCCCCGCTCGAGCGGAAGCCCGGGATGCTATGGAAGGTCTTCTTCGGGATCTCGGCGCTCCTCACGCTCCAGTTCTTCCTCGAAATCGGCTACCAGATGTACAAGGGGATCGGAATCTGGGGGTTGAACCACCCGGTCGGATGGGCCGTCGACATCACGAGCTTCGTCTTCTGGATCGGCATCGGGCACGCGGGGACGCTGATCTCGGCGATCCTCCACCTCTTCCGGCAACGGTGGCGCACCGCCATCAACCGCTCGGCGGAGGCCATGACGATCTTCGCGGTCATGACCGCCGGACTCTTCCCGCTGATCCACCTCGGCCGCACGTGGTTCGCCTACTGGCTCGTGCCCTTGCCCAACTGGCGCTTCCTCTGGGTCAATTTCCGTTCGCCCCTGATCTGGGATGTGTTCGCGGTCACGACGTACCTCACCATCTCGATCTGCTTCTGGTACACGGGGCTCATCCCCGATTTCGCCTCGATCCGGGACCGTTCCACGGGATGGCGCCGCGCGATCTACGGGGCGCTCTCGCTCGGCTGGCGGGGTTCGGAGCGGCACTGGCAGCACTACGAGCGCGCGTACATGATGCTCGCCGGGCTCTCGACGCCCCTGGTGCTCTCGGTGCACAGCATCGTCTCCTTCGATTTCGCGACGTCCCTCCTGCCCGGCTGGCACACGACGATCTTCCCGCCGTACTTCGTCGCCGGCGCGATCTTTTCGGGATTCGCAATGGTCGTGACCTTGCTCGTGATCCTCCGCAAGGTGTTCCACATGGAGGAATACGTCACGTTGCAGCACCTGGACAACATGAACAAGATCATCCTCGCGACCGGGATGATGGTGGGCTACGCCTACGCCACCGAGTTCTTCGTCGCCATGTACAGCGGGAATCCCTACGAGCGGTTCACGTTCCTGAACCGCGCCGGAGGACCGTTTGCCTGGTCGTACTGGATCATGGTGTCCTGCAACGTCGTCGTGCCACAGGTCTTCTGGTTCTCGAAGCTACGCAGGAACATCATCGTGATGTTCATCGTGTCCATTCTCGTGAACGTGGGGATGTGGTTCGAGCGCTTCACGATCATCGTCACGTCGCTCCACCGGGACTTCCTCCCGCCGAACTGGTCCTACTACAAGCCCACGATCTTCGATTATTCGGTGATCGTCGGGTCGTTCGGGTTCTTCTTCATGTGGTTCCTGCTCTTCTGCCGCTTCTTCCCGGCGATCTCGATGGCCGAGGTGAAGAGCGTGCTCTGGAGCGCGAAGAAGACCGAGGAGGCGGCCCGGGAGAAGCCCCGGGGTGCGCAGGAGACGGTCCATGTTTCTTGACCGGTTCAAGAAGCCGCGCCCGCCGCGGGCCGTGCTCGCCCTGTACGACGACCCCGATCGCCTGCTGAACGCGGCGGCGCTCGCGAAGGAGCACGGGTTCACGGGGCTGGATGCGTACACGCCCTACGCGGTCCACGGGCTGAGCGAGGCGCTCGGAATCAGGAAGTCCTGGGTCCCCTACGTGACGCTCGTCATGGGGCTGAGCGGAGCGGCGCTTGGGCTCACCTTCGAGATCTGGACCTCGGCCTTCGACTGGCCGATCAACGTCGGCGGCAAGCCCATGATCTCGCTCCCCGCCTTCATCCCGGTGACCTTCGAGTGCGGCGTGCTCCTCGGTGGGACGATGACGCTCGCGGCGCTGATCCTGGCCTGTGGTCTTCCGAACTTCAAGGATCCCATCCTGGACAGGAATCTCACGAACGACCGGTTCGGGCTCTACATTCCGGAGTACGGCCCCGACTGGAACGAGCAGCGGATCTTCAGGCTCCTGAAGGGCACGGGGGCGGTGGACATGAAGGTCATCCGTGTCTAGCGGGCGCGCGGTTGTCGCGCTGATCGTCGCCTCGGCACTCCTCGCGGGCTGCTCCCATCGCAAGGAGAGCACCGCGCTGGAGTACATGCCGAACATGGCCTATTCGCCGGCCGTGAAGGCCCAGAACGAAGACCCGCTTCACCCAGGCCTTCCGGCCATGCGCCAGCCCGTTCCGGGCACCGTGCCACGGGGATTCACGCCGTACCGCTACGAGGTCAAGGACAGCCTCCTCGCGCAGCGCGAGCTCGAGAACCCGCTGCCGCGGACGGCGGACGTGCTGGGAAGGGGTCAGCGTGTCTACATGAACAACTGCGTCGTCTGTCACGGACCTCTGGGAGACGGGCAGGGCTACATCGTGCCCAAGTTCCCGATGCCTCCCTCGCTCCTCTCGCAGAAGGTGAGCGGATGGCCGGACGGACGGATCTACCACGTCATCACCCGCGGCCAGAACCTCATGCCGAGCTACGCCTCGCAGGTCCTCCCCGAGGATCGCTGGGCGGTGATCCACTTCGTCCGCGCGCTCGAGCGGGCCGCGAATCCGGGGCCGGAAGACTTGAGGGCCGCCGGCATCGGCCCTGACACGACGGCTGCCCCCGCGGGAGGGAAGCCATGAGCGCCGACGCTCAGGCACGCGCGGCCCACCCGGAGAAGCTGCGAGTCACGGCGCTCTCGGCTTCGGCCGGAGTGCGCGCGATCTTCGGTATCATGATCGCGATCGGAGTCGTGACGTTCGCTCTGGAGGTGAGCACCGATCCGACGCGCGCCTACGCCGCGTGGCTCCACAACTACTGCGTGTTCCTGTTCCTCGGACTGGCGGGGACGTTCTTCTCCGCGATCCACTACATCACGGGGGCCACCTGGAGCGTCGCGGTGCGGCGCATCGCCGATGCGTTTTCGTCCTACGTGCCCGTCTCGCTCCTGCTCTTCGTGGTCGTGGCGATCGGGATTCCGCATTTGTACATCTGGTCCAGCCCGGCGGCGACGCAGGGCGTCGGTGCGAAGATGATCGCCAAAGGCGGATATCTCTCGACGAATCTCTTCATCATCCGGAACGTGATCTATCTCGCGATCTGGTCGTTCTTCTCCTGGTTCTTCGTGAGGAACTCGACGCGGCAGGATGAGACCCGCGACCCTTCGCTTACGAAGAGGAACGTCAAGATCTCCGCGATCTTCCTCGTCACATTCGCCCTGGTCTTCACGCTCGCGAGCTTCGACTTGCTCATGTCGCTCGAGCCCACGTGGTACAGCACGATCTTCGGGGTCTACTGCTGGGCGGGGCTCTGGCAGAGCGGGCTCGCGGCGATCGCGATCGTCGCGGTGATCCTGCGCCGGCAGGGGGCCCTGAACGGAGTGATCGGCCGCGCGCACTATTACGATCTCGGGAAGCTCATCTTCGCTTTCGCGGTCTTCTGGACGTACATCGCGTTCTCGCAGTTCATGCTGATCTGGTATGCCAACCTGCCCGAGGAGATCGAGTGGATGATCCACCGGATCTACACGGGCTGGGGGGCGGTCATCATCGCGGTGGCCGTGCTCAAGTGGGTGATCCCCTTCTTCGTGCTGATGCCCCAGAGGTGGAAGGAGAACGAAACGGTGCTCCTCACGGTGAGCGCCGGCGTGATCCTCGGCCAGTGGCTCGATCTCTACTGGATCATCTATCCTGCGTTCTCGCCCGAGCACGCCACGCTGAGCTGGAATGAGATCGGCGTCGCGGTGGGCTTCATCGGCCTCTTCGGCTGGACGGTACAGGCCTTCCTGAGCCGCCACCCGGTCGCGCCGCACGGCGACCCATACTTTCCCGCGAGTGTGAGGTTCCACGCATGATGGAAACGGCGCATCCCGCTCCCGGACCGCACCCGCCCGAGCCTCCGCGCGAGGAGGAAGCCGGGGGCGCTCTGGCGCTCGCGCAGTTCGCGGTCACGGCGATCCTGATCGGCCTCGTGGCGACGCTTGCCTACATGGCGGGCATGCGGTCGGCGGGAAAAGAGGCGGGTGGGGGGCATGCCGCCGGAGCGGGCGGGAGTCAGGGCGCGACGGTGAACGTGGCGATCCTCCTCAAGCCCACGGCGGAGCTGGTCGCGAAGGGAAAGACGCTCTTTGCCGTCAACTGCTCGTCCTGCCACGGCATCGAGGGGCTCGGGAACGGACCCGCGGCAGTGGCGCTCAATCCGAAGCCGCGAAACTTCCATGAGGGCTACTGGAGGTACGGTGGCGGCGTCGCCCGGATCGTCCAGACGGTATCCACAGGCTCGCCGGGCACCGCCATGGCGGCCTTCACGAGCATTCCGCTCGAGGATCGCTTCGCGCTCGCGCATTTCGTGCGGACGTTCTCGCCGAAGCCCGAGGCAGACAAGCCGGAGGATCTCGCGTGGCTCGGCCCCATCGAAGGGCCGGGAGGCGGGACCGGGCCGGGCGGCGGGCCGGGCGGTCCGTCAACGCCCAGGCCCACGATTCCGATCGACGTGGCCGTGCGACTCATGACGGAGCCCGCGCCGGTCGCGCAGGCGTCCTCGACGATGCCTCCGCCCTGGGACGGGCCGGGTGCTACGATCTACCGCGAGCGCTGCGCTTCCTGCCATGGGGCGGCGGGCGAAGGCGGGGTGCGCGTGAGGATGCTGGGATCCGCGCCGTACGCGTACGTGACGACGCTCCCCCTGTCCGCCCCGCGCACCGGATGGGCCGGGGACGCCGCCAAGTTCGCGAAGATCGTCATCGAGGGAATTCCCGGATACGTGATGCCCGCCAACGGAGACCTCTCGATCGACGACTTCCGGGCGCTCTACGATTTCACCATGAGCCTTCGAGGAAGACAGCCGATATGACGCATCGGAACCGCCGGACGCTCCTTCTCCTGGGATTTGTCGTCGTCGCCACGGCTCTCTTCGCGAGCCCCGCCGGGGCGTGGCTGCTCCACCCGGCGACCACCATCGCGCGCGACGTGCGATCCCTCTTCTGGAAGGCCGTCGGGATCACGATGTTCTTCTTCGTTCTGGCGGAGGGGATTCTGCTCGTCGCGATCCTCAAGTTCCGCGCGAAGCCGGGAGTCCCCGCGGCCAAATGGCACGAAAACATGCGCCTCGAGATCGTCTGGACCGCGATCCCCGCGCTCGCGATGGTCATCCTGTCGGGTCCGACGTTCAGCACGATGAAGTACATGGAGACGATCCCCAAATCGGACGTTCAGATCGAGATCATCGGACATCAGTGGTTCTGGGAGTATCGATATCCGAAGTACGGCGTCATCTTCGCGAACGAGCCGCTCGTGCTGCCGGCGGGCCGGAACGTCTCCGCGAACATCACCTCGATCGACGTCGTGCATAGCTGGTTCGTCCCCGATTTCGGAATCAAGATGGACGCCAATCCCGGCCGGATCAATCACGTGTGGTTCGACGTGGACAAACCCGGCACCTATGAAGGCCAGTGCGCCGAGCTCTGCGGCGTGTACGCGCAGATGTTCATCACGGTGAACGTGGTGACGCCGGAAGAATTCGAGCGCTGGATCGAACAGAAGAAGAAGGGAGCCTAGCCAACATGGAAGCCGGCAGCATCGCCGCCCGAGCCGCCTCGCATCACGAGGCAGCCGCTCCTCACGCGAAGCCGAGGACGGGCATTCTCAAGTGGCTTCTGACCACCGATCACAAGCTGATCGGCGTCATGTACATCTGGCTCGCGTTCTTCTTCTTCAGCATCGCCGGCGCCTTCGCGATGATCATGCGCGCCCAGCTCATGGGGCCCGGCCTCCACATCGTGCATCCCGAGGTCTACAACCAGATCATGTCCCTCCACGGGACGTTCATGATCTTCTTCTTCACGATTCCGGTCATGGCGGGGCTCGCGAACTACGTGGTCCCGATCCAGATCGGCGCGCGCGACATGGCCTTCCCGCGGCTCAACGCGGTGAGCTTCTGGATGCTCATCCCCTCGGGCGGGCTCATGCTGGCGAGCATGGTCCTCAAGGGCGGGGCCGCTGCCGCGGGTTGGACGAGTTATCCGCCGCTGACCGATCGCCAGTTCTCTCCGGGGCCGGGCGTGGATCTGTGGATCCTGGGGCTTCACCTCGCGGGAGCCTCCTCGATCCTGGGTGGAATCAATTTCGTCGTGACGATCCTGAACCTGCGCGCTCCGGGCATGAAGCTCTTCAAGATGCCGATGTTCTGCTGGAACGTCCTGATCACGCAGACGATCATCCTCTTCGCGACCCCGGTTCTCGCGGGGGCGCTCACGATGCTGCTCACCGACCGCATGTTCGGGACGAGCTTCTTCCATCCTTCCGCGGGCGGGGACCCCGTTCTCTGGCAGCATCTCTTCTGGTTCTATTCGCACCCCGCTGTCTACATCATGGTCCTTCCGGGTATGGGAATGATCTCCCAGATCCTTCCGGCCTTCTCCGACAAGCATCTCTTCGGTTACAAGGGCATGGTCCTCGCCACGGCGGGGATCGGCTTCATCGGCTACCTGGTCTGGGGACACCACATGTTCGCGAGCGGAGTCGACTACCGGCTCCGCCTCTTCTTCAGCTTCGCGTCGATGGTGATCGCGGTTCCGACCGGCATCAAGATCTGGTCCTGGCTCGCGACGATCTGGGGCGGCTCGCTCCGGTTCAAGACGCCCATGCTCTTCGGGCTCGGCTTCATCGCGCTCTTCATCATCGGCGGGATCACGGGCGTGTGGCTCGCGCTGGTTCCGTTCGATGTCCAGGTGCATGACACCTACTTCGTCGTCGCGCACCTGCACTACGTGCTCTTCGGTGGCTCCCTGATGTCGATCATGGCCGGGATGTCTACTGGTTCCCGAAGGGTCTCGGGGAGGCTGTCACCAGCGAGTTCTGGGGCGAGGCCTCCAGCTTCTGGTTCACGTTCATCGGGATGAACCTCACGTTCATGCCCATGCACCTGATGGGAATGCTCGGGATGCCGCGCCGCATCTACACCTACAAGCCTCAGTTCGCGGACCTGAATCACATCGCGAGCGCGGGGGCCGCCGTCCTCGGGGTCGGGATGGCGATCTTCGTGCTCAACATGCTGCTGAGCCTCTGGCGCGGGAAGAAGGCTCCTCCGGACCCCTGGAACCACACGGACGAGACCCGCACGCTGGAGTGGACGGTCGGCTCACCCCCTCCGGCCGAGAACTTCCACACCATCCCGGTCATCCGCTAGAGAGGTCGGTCACGCGTCTCCCGAGCTTCTTCGTCGCGACGGTGGCGCTCGTCTTCGTTCTGGTCGTGTGGGGTGGGATCGTCCGCCTGACCGGCTCGGGCCTGGCGATTCCCGACTGGCCGCTGGCGAACGGGAGGTTCATCCCGTCCCCTGAAACGCGGGTCCTGATCGAGTTCACCCACCGCGTGCTGGCGATGATCGTGGGCCTGGCGACGCTGGGGCTCGCCGTCGCCGTCTACGGGAGCGCTCGCTACCGGCGCGCGCTGGGCGGCCTGATGGCGGCAGCCCTCGTGATCCTCGCGATCCAGATCTTGATGGGCGGCCGCGTCGTGCTGGAGGAGCTCAAGGTCGACCGGGTCGTCGCGCATCTACTGCTCGCGTTCTTCTTCTTCGGGCTCCTGCTCCGGATGACCCTCCGGGCGCAGGATGTTGCCCGCGCGGGGGAGGGAGCGGACGCGCTTGCGGGAACCGGCGTCAAGGGCGCCAAGGCGCTCAGGGCCTGGAGCCACGCCGCGGCTGGGCTCGTGTTCCTCCAGGCGGGTCTCGGAGCTTGGGTCTCATCCTCGGGAGCCGCGCTCGCGTGTCCCGATTTCCCTACCTGTCACGGCACGTTGTTCCCCAGAATGGAAGGTCTGGTCGGGATCCACTACGCACACCGGCTCGGCGCCTACCTGGTCTTCGCGGCCGTGCTCGGGCTCTCGCTCCGCGCCGCTTCGGCGCCGCTGCCCCCTCGGGCGCGGTGGCCGCTCCGGCTCGCGGGGGTGTTGGTGTCATTGCAGATCGTTCTCGGGGTCATGAACGTGGTCCTGTCGCTGCCTCTCGCGGTCAGCGCGGGGCATCTGGCGACGGCGCTCGCGCTCTTCGGCACACTCCTGGTGGCGAATCATGAGCTTGCACGTCTCTAGCTATATCCAGCTCACCAAGCCGCGGATCGTCCTCCTGGTGCTCGTCACGGCCCTGGCGGCTCTCGTGATGGAAGGCTCGCTGCTCGCCCATCCGGGCCGGCTCCTGCTCGTGCTCTTCGCGATCACTTTGGTTGCCGGGTCCGCGAACGCCTTCAATCAGTACTTCGAGCGGGACCTGGACGCGCAGATGGCGCGGACGCGCACGCGGCGGCCGCTCCCGCTGCGGCAGGTGTCGGCGCGAAGCGCGCTCTACTTCGCCGTGGGGATCGGTGCGATCTCGGTCGCGCTGTTATGGGTGGTGGGGAACGCGCTGAGCGCGCTGCTCGCTCTGGGGACGATCTTGTTCTATGGGTTCGGGTACACGCTCTGGCTCAAGCCACGGACAGTGCACAACATCGTCATCGGAGGCGCTGCCGGGGCGATGGGTCCGGTGATCGCATGGGCCGCGGCGAGCGGGGGACTCACGCTCGCGCCGATCCTTCTCTTCCTCGTCATCTTCCTGTGGACGCCCCCCCACTTCTGGGCGCTCGCGCTCTGCGTGAAAGAGGACTACCGCGCCGTCAAGATCCCGATGCTGCCCCTCGTGAGGGGGGACGCGGAGACCTACCGCCAGATCGAGATCTACAGCGTGGGCTTGGTCGCGCTCACCCTGGCGATGCCGTTCCTCCGCACGGGCGGACTCGTCTACGCGCTGCTGGCGCTCGGGCTCGGCTGCGTGTTCGTCTGGAAGGCCGTCCGGGCGCGCAGACTCGCCACCGTGCGCTCGGCTTGGGAGGTGTTCGGATTCTCGATCCTCTACCTCTTCGTCCTCTTCCTCGGGCTGATCGCCGACGCGATCTGGCGCATCCCGATTCTCTAGGTCAGGAGCCCGCCCCGATGAAGAAACCGAGCAACGCCCTTCTCGGCGGAGCCATAGGGCTCGTCGTGCTCCTGATGTTTTCCTTCGCCTACGCGAACGTACCGCTCTTCAAGCTCTTCTGCGAGCGCTTCGGGATCGGCGGGCAGGGTAAGGCGGCGGTGAAAGGGGAAACGGTGGGGGCGGCTTCGGATCTGTCGAGCAGCACGGGGCCGATCGAATCGCGCCACATCCGGGTGACGTTCATGGGGATCAGCGCAAGCGGGCTCCCGGTGCGGTTCAAGCCCTCGGTGCCATCGGTCACCACGATTCCCGGGAAATCTGTCCGGCTCTCGTACGACTTCACGAACATGAGCGACGATTCGGTCTTTTTCCGCGCCGTCCACTCGATCGCTCCTCAGAAGGCGGCGCGCGAGTTCCAGCTCATCCAGTGCTTCTGCTTCGAGGACCAGGCACTCGGCCCGCGCGAGTCGCGGAAGCTGCCCGTCTACTTCGCGCTCTCTCCCCGCATGCCCGTCGAAGTCGACGAGCTGACGCTCTCCTACACGCTGTTCCCGAGGGATCCGAAGAAGAAGCTGCCGGTGCCGGCTGCTGCGGCGAACTGAGGGGGCGGAGAGATCAGAGGGGAGCCGCGGGTTACCGCGCGGCGCCGGAATAGATCGCGATGATCGACCGGAGGAGCTTCAGCGCCTCCGGCTTCTTTCTCTGAAATGAATTGCGGCCGATGATCGAGCCGAAGCCTCCGCCGTCGCGGATGGCGCGGGCCTCGTTCAGGATTTCCTCGTCGTTCTCCTTCTTCGCGCCCCCTGAAAAGATCACGATGCGCCGGCCGTCGAAGGAGGACTGGACCACGTGGCGGACGCGGTCGGCCAGCGTCGCGATCGGAATCCCGTTTTTCTCGTACGCTTTCCTGGCCTCTTCCTGCTCGATGTGCTCGGTGGGGAGTTTGACCTTGAGGATGTGCGCGCCGAGCTGGGCGGCGATGTGGGCGGCGTAGGCCACGACGTCGATCCCGGTCTCGCCCGCCTTGCTGATCCCCGAGCCGCGCGGGTAGCTCCAGACCACGACGGCGAGCCCGTTCCGCTTGGCCTCCTCCGCGATCGCCTGGATCTGCCCGTACATCTGGGTCGCGTTAGCCGACCCCGGATAGATGGTGAACCCGATCGCGCTGCAGCCGAGCCGGAGCGCCTCGTGGACGCTCCCCGTGACCGCGGAAAGGGGGTCCTTCTCATCATGAAGGACGTCGTGGTTGTTGGCTTTCAGGATGAGCGGGATCTCACCCGCGAACTCAGCGGCGCCGGCTTCCAGGAACCCGAGCGGCGCGGCGTAGGCGTTGCAGCCCGCCTCGATCGCCAGCTCGAAGTGAAAGCGCGGATCGTACGCGGCCGGATTCGACGCGAAGGAGCGCGCTGGGCCGTGCTCGAAGCCCTGGTCCACGGGCAGGATGACCAGCTTGCCCGTGCCGGCCAGCGCTCCGTGGTTCAGCAGCCGCGCGATGTTCGCCTTCGTCCCTGGGTTGTCCGATCCATACCACGAGAGGATCTCGCGGACGCGCTCGGTGGCACGGTGCCCGCCCGGCGCGGATGCTGTGGGTTTCGGCGCGACAGCCATCTCAGGGTTCATTGCGGCAGTATAGACGGCCGGTTCGGCCGGGGGCAAGCCTCACCCTCTCCCCATGGCCGCGTAACGCGCGGCGCCCAGGAGACCGGTCAGCTCGTTTCGGACGACCCATACCGGGATCGTCTCGAGGATAGGCCTCAGGTGGTCCTTGCTCCGGAATGCCTCGAGAAACGGGTCCCATTTCAGGGCCGGGAGGATCTTCGGCGCGATCCCGCCTCCGAGGAAGATCCCGGCGCGCGCCACGGCGCGCAACGCCATGTTGCCGGCCTCGGCCCCGTACGCGCCCACGAAGAGGCGGAGTGCCTGCTCGCACGCGGCGCAATCGCGGGCCATTCCGCGCCGGCTCACGACCTCGGCCGGCCCGTTCCCCCCGGCCTCTTCGAGATGCCCGCTCCACTCCGCGGAGGCCCCGGACTCCTTGTGAAAGAACTCGCCGAGCGCGACGAGGCCCGGGCCCGACAGAACCCGCTCCCAGCTCACGCGGCCGTAGCGGTCGCGGAGCGCGCGGAAGACCCGCAGCTCCTCATCCGTGCGCGGCGCGAAGTCGGCGTGGCCCCCCTCGGACGGGATCGGGATCAGATCACGGCCCTGGCGGACCAGGATCGTTTCGCCGAGTCCGGTTCCCGCCGCGAGCAGGCCGGCACACGCATCCCGGGCCGGCTCGCCCGCCTGGAGCGGCTCGAGCTCGGTCGGCTTCAGTGCCGCGAGCCCGTAGCCGGTCGCGACGAGATCGTTGATGACGTGCACGTGGTCCCGGCCGAGCCGCAATTCTCTCGCGAGCGTATTGGACTCGATCACCCAGGGCAGGCTGGTGACGTGCACGTTGCCCCCCACGACCGCGCCCGCGGCGCCGAGGCACGCGGCATGGGTCGGGCCGGGATGGCGCGAGAGGTAATCGTGAAGCAGGGCCTCGAACGACGGGTAGTCCTGGCTCGGCAGCATCTCGAGCGCGACCGGGTCTCCGGGCGCTCCTCCGGTGACCTCGAAGCGCGCGAGGAACGTCTTGGTTCCGCCGACGTCGCCGGCCAGGATCACCGGCGCTCCTGCACGAGGGCTTCCGCGACGGCCTTGGGGATGCCGCTCGCGGCCTCCCGGTCCAGGATCCAGATCACCTCGCCGCGGCGCGGCTTGACGCGCGCGGCCGGCGTCGGCGCCTCGTTTGCTTCCGGGGCGAGGGTGCGCCGCACGGCGTCCGCCTTCTCCTTGCCCGCGACCAGGAACACCACGCGCCGGGCTGCGTTCAGGAGCCTGTAGGTCGCCGTGGTTCTCATCGAGTGGATCGCCTCCACCCAGACGGCAATCACGAGGCGTGGCGGAACGTCAGGGACGGTGACGCCGGGGAAGAGAGAAGCGGTGTGCCCGTCGTCACCCAGCCCCAAGAAGACGAGGTCGAACGAGGGGTCCTCGGGCGGATACACACCGAAGCGGCTCCGGATCAGGGCCTCGTAGCGAATGGCCGAGAGCTCCAGATCCGACGCCTCGCCGCGGATCCGGTACGTGCGCGGCGCGCGCATGCCGAGGGGCTCGAGCAGAGCCCGGCAAACGAGACCATGGTTCGAATCCGGATGGTCGGGGGGCACAGGTCGCTCGTCGCTGAAGTAGCACTCGACCGAATTCCAGTCGATGCGGCTCCGCGTCGGCTCGGAGGCCAGAAGCCGGTACATCGGCTCGGGAGTCCTTCCGCCGCTGAGGACCACGCGAAAAGTCGTCTCGTGCGGGCGCAAGGCGCACGTCGTGAATTCCTCCGTACCCGCGCGGGCCAGCTCCTCCCGGTCCGAGACGATGCGCACGCTCACAGGCGGTACCAGTGGTACCCGCTGCGGTGCAGAAGCTCGTCCGCCTCTGGCGGGCCCCACGTTCCCGCGGGGTACTCGGCGAGTGGTGGCCCTCCGGAGCGCCACGCATCCAAGATTCCGTCCACGAACTCCCACGCCAGCTCCACTTCGTCGCGCCGGGCGAACAGGGTCGAGTCGCCGAGATTGCAGTCGAGGAGCAGCCGCTCGTAGGCGTCTGGAGGATCCTGGCCGAACGACGTGAGGTAGTTGAAGTCCATCTGCACCGGATCGATGTGGAGCGCCTGACCGGGGGACTTGGAGCCGAACGAAAGCGAGATTCCCTCATCCGGCTGAATGCGAAGGCGCAGGATGTTCGACTCGAGTGTCTCGCATCCGGCCGATCGGAACAGAGCGTACGGAGGCTGGCGGAACACGATCGCGATTTCGGTGGCCCGCCTCGGGAGTCGCTTTCCCGTACGCAAGAAGAACGGCACCCCCGACCACCGCCAGTTGTCCACGTGGATCCTCGCCGCCATGTACGTCTCCGTCTGCGAGCGGGGATTCACTCCCTTTTCCTGCGCATAGCCCGGCACGGGCGTTCCGCCCGCGGCCCCCGCGGCGTACTGAGCGCGCACCGTGTCGCGCGCGATCTCCTCCGAGGTCATGGCGTGGAGCGTGCGCAAGACCTTGGCCTTCTCGTCGCGCACCGCATCCGCTTCGAAACGCGCGGGCGGCTCCATGGCCGTGAGCGTGAGAAGTTGCATCATGTGACTCTGGAAGATGTCGCGGCAACTGCCTGCATTATCGAAATATGCGGCTCGGCCTTCGATGCCCGCCGACTCGGCCACCGTGATCTGCACCTGCTCGACGTGACGGTTGTTCCAGAGCGGCTCGTAGATTCCGTTCCCGAGACGGAAGACGAGGATGTTCTGGACGGTCTCCTTCCCGAGGTAGTGATCGATGCGATAGACCTGGCGCTCGGCAAAGACGGTGTGGACGAGCGCGTTCAGCTCGCGCGCGGACTGGAGGTCGTGTCCGAACGGTTTCTCGACGATGACCCGCGCCCAGGGGACCTCCCGATCATGGCGCAGCGCCCGCCGCACGAGCCCCGCGGCTCCGACGTTCCGGATCAGCGTGGCGTATTCCGAGGGCGGGGTCGCGAAGTAGAAGATCCGGTTGCCCGGGATGCCGCGCTTCTCCTCGACATCGGAGAGAAGCCGGCCCAGCGCGCGGAAGGCCGCGTGGTCCTCGAACACTCCGGGCTGGTAGAACAGGGAGGCGGCGAAGCGGTCCCACTCGGGGGAGGCCGCGGCCGCGTCGCCCACGGCGCTCCGCATCTCCTCGCGGAATTTCTCCGACGTGTACCCACGTCGCGCCATTCCCACGATCGCGGTCTGCGGGTGGAGGAGCTTCTGCTTCGAGAGGCGGAAGAGCGCGGGAATGAGCTTCCGGTGCGTGAGATCGCCGGTGGCGCCGAAGACGACGAACGTGCAGGGGTCGGCTGCCTCGAGGGTGAGGTTCTCCTCCCGAAGTGGATTTGCCCGGATCGCGGGCGCGACCGCGACGGCCGCGCGCGGGTTCACGTCGTCTTTACCGGATGACCGCCGAACTTGTGGCGGAGCGCCGCGAGAACCTTGCCTTGGAAGGAGTCGCTCTGCCGGGAGCGGAACCTCGCCTGGAGGGAGAGCGCCAGCACGGGGGCCGGAACGGCGCGCTCGATCGACTCCATGACGGTCCAGCGGCCCTCCCCGGAATCCTCGACGTAACCTTTCACGCGGTCGAGCTTCGGGTCCTCCTGGAACGCGCTCGCCGCAAGCTCGAGGAGCCAGGAGCGCACGACGCTGCCGTGATTCCAGAGGTTCGAGATCGCCCCGAGGTCCAGCTTGTACGGCGAGGCGTTCAGGATCTCGAACCCTTCGGCGTAGGATTGCATCAATCCATATTCGATCCCGTTGTGGACCATCTTCGTGAAATGCCCCGCGCCGTTTTCGCCGACGCGCGCGTAGCCGTCGGCGGGCGCGAGCGTCCTCATGATCGGATCGAGCCGCTTCAACGCGGGTTCCGGGCCGCCGACCATCAGGCAGTAGCCGACCGTGAGCCCCCAGATTCCACCCGACGTTCCCGCGTCGATGAAATCGACGTTCCGCTCGGCGAGCCAGGCCGCGCGGCGAACGGAGTCCTTGTAGTAGGAGTTGCCGCCGTCCACGATCGTGTCGCCGGGCTTCAGGAGCGGGGCCAGATCCCGGATGAGCTGCTCGGTGGGGTCGCCCGCGGGAACCATGATCCAGACCGCGCGCGGCTTGTCGCGTAACTTCGAGACGAGATCCGCGGGGCTCGACGCGGAATCGGCGCCTTTGGCGGCCACCTCACGAATGGGATCGGGGGAGCGGTTCCACGCGACGATCCGGTGCTTTCCATCGAGCAGGCGAAGGACCATGTTCTTCCCCATCCGCCCGAGCCCAATGAACCCGAGTTCCATTCAGAGCCTCCGTTGGGGTCTGGATCAGCGGCGCTGGAGCAGGGCGACCGAGCGCTCGCGGATCACCGCCATCATCTCGTCGAAGGCGGTCGCGAACGATTTGACTCCGTCCTCGAGCAGTCGCTCGCAGTGCGCCTGTAGTGAGATGCCTGCCTCCGCGAATTCCTGCCGCGTGCGCCGCGCGGACTCGATGCGTGGGTCGAGCTGGTTGCCCAGAATCCGCCCGTGGTCCAGGAAGGCGTCGAGTGTTTCGTGCGGCATTGTGTTGATCGTGTCCGGGCCCTCCAGCTCCTCGACATACTTCACGTCGGAGTAGGCCGGGTTCTTGGTGCCGGTGCTCGCCCAGAGGAGCCACTGGGGCCTGGCGCCCGCCTTGCGGCGATCCTCGAAGTCCGGGCCGAAGAACTGCGCGCGGTATTCCTCCCAGACGTGGAGCGCGTTCGCCACCGCCGCCTTGCCGCGAAGCGAGAGATAGCGCTCCTTCTCGGCAGGCGGGGCGTTCTTGGCCTTCTCCTCCAGCTCCTTGTCCACCGACGTGTCGAGCCGGCTCACGAAGATGCTGTCGACCGAGTGAAGTCCCGCGAGCGGGAGGCCCGCGCCGATACGGCGGTCGATGCCGCGCTTGAACGCTTCGGCCACGGTCGCGTACTGCGGCGCGGAGAAGGTGAGCGTCACGTTGATGCTGATGCCGTCCGCGATCAAGGCTTCGATCGCCGGGATGCCGGCCGGCGTGGCCGGCACCTTCACGAAGAGGTTCGGCCGCTGGATCTTGGCCCAGAGCCGCTTCGCCTCGGCGATCGTGCCTTCGGTGTCGTAGGCGAGGTGGGGCGGCACCTCGAGGCTCACGAAGCCATCACGGCCCGTTCCCTTGCGAAACGCGCCGGCGAGAAGGTCCGCCGTGCGAGTGATGTCCCGCGCGGAAAGCTCGTCGAAGATCTCTTCGGGTTTCCTTCCCGCGCCGGCGAGGCGGGTGATCTCGGCCGGGTAGGAGTACTTGTCGCTCGCGATGGCGTTCTTGAAGATCGTCGGGTTCGATGTGACGCCGTAGATCGTGCCTGCGTCGATGAGCGCTTTGAGCTCGCCCGATTGAAGGAGCCCGTCGTTGATCGTGTCGAGCCAGACGCTCTGCCCCAACTCGTGCAGCTCGACGCAGGTGTTCTCTTTCATCGCGGGATTCCGCCGGGACTTCAGACTTTCCGCTTCGTGGTTGCGAGCATCACGCGGCGGCCTTCAGGGTCGATGGTGCAAACGACGCGGTGGCCCCACGGCATGTCGGCGGGCGGGCCCTCGAACTGGACTCCCTTCGCGGCGAGCTCGCTGTAAGCGCGGTCCACGTCCCGCACCAGGAAATAGAGCGTCGGCTCCTTCGCCGGGCTCGGCTCACCCATGCCCTGCATCGGCGGCATGAACCCGACGCTGGAGGAGTGCCCGGTCTGCACGTAGAGATAATTCATCTGCGGATCCTGCTCGAACCTGCGAAATCCAAGCAGATCGGTGTAGAAGCGCTTCACTTCGCCGAGGCGGTGCGTCGTGTAGTCCATGTGCTGGCTCAAGAGGCCGATGGCGCTCGGCGGTGGAGCCGGGGCCGCGGTCTGCTGCCGTTTCGCCGGTGCCTTTGCGGTCTTCCTTTTCGCGGACTTCTTGGCGGCCGGCCTTCTCCGCGCGGGGGGTCGCTTCTTCGAGGACTTCTTCGACGCCTTCTTGCGTGCGGGCATAAACACCTCCTGGAGACGGAAAGAATGATGCTTCCCAATGAAAATCATGCAGCATGCTGGACTCGCGGGCAAGGGTGTCCGATTGACCGCGTCAGGCAGGGAACATAAACTTTTTGCGGCGTTCGGTGCCATGTAACTAACGGAAGGGGGAATCGTGGATTCAGCTCTGAGACGCGCAGGCGCATTGCTCGTGCTGGGCCTTGTGGTGGTGGGCTGTGCGACCACCGGTCCCGGCGGCAAGAAGAGTGTCATCCTGATCGGGGAAACCGAGGAGCGGGACATCGGCGCGAAAATGGCCGTCCAGATCCGCGCCGAGCAGAAGATCTACTCCGACCGCATAGTCACCGATTACTTGAATCGAACCGGTCAACGCATTGCGAGATTGTCCGATCGCCCGGACCTCCCCTATCAATTCACCGTGATCGAGGACAAGACCCTGAATGCGTTCGCCGTCCCCGGCGGATACGTCTACGTCCACACGGGCCTGCTGAAGCAGCTCGACAGTCAGTCTCAGCTCGCGGGCGTCCTGGCGCATGAGATCAGCCACATCGTGGCGCGCCATAGCGTGAAGCTTCTGCAAGAGGGTCTCGGGCTCCAGATCCTGACCTCGCTCGTCCTAGGCGGCTCGGGCCAGGGGACCCAAGCCGCGGTCAACGTGGGCCTCGCACTGATCCTGCGCGGATACAGCCGGGGCGCCGAGGAGGAGGCTGACTCCTTCGGCACGATCTATATGGCCCGCGCTGGTTTCAACCCAGAGGGCATGGCTCAGGTGATGGACAAGCTCGCTGCCCTAAGCGGCGGGGGAGATGGCTTTTGGGAGAATCTTGCCTCCGACCATCCGCCGGCGGCGAAGCGCGCGGCGGCGGTGCGGGCCGAGATCAAGTCGAAGGGGCTCGACGCGGGATTGCCATTCGATTCCGAGCCCTACAGTGCGGTCAAATCGAGGGTGAAGTAGCCCGCGCGACCAGCGCCCGCTCGACCGCCTGAGCGATCGTTGCAAGCCCCTGCGTCACGCTTCCGGCGATGTGGAGCCGGATCGCGGGCTTCCCGCGCGACTCCAGGGCCCGCACATCGCCGAGCGCCTGTGCCAGCTCGAGCTTTCCAAATGTGACCCGGCTCTGGGGTATCGGCAGGTCCTGCTCCGCGGTGGCCGTCACTACCAGATACATGCCGGTCTTTGGGCCGCCCTTGTAGAGCTGCCCGATCGAATGGAGGTATCGCGGGCCGTAGCCCTGGAGCACGGGGATGCGCATCGCGTCGCGGATCTCGCGCCGGAGCTGGGCGAAGGCGCTCTCGGTGGCCGCGGTCCGCTCGAGATAGGCCAGGATCGCGAGGTAGTCGCCGGGCTTCTTGAGCCCGAAGAACCTGTCGAGGAGCATCTCGAGGCTCGGGTGGCCCGGAGTGTTCGACGTGAGCGTCTCCCAGAGCCCGTTCGAGGCGTAGACTTCGAGCCCCTCCTCCCGCGACCGCGGTTCTCCGGGGATCTCACCGGTCTTTTCGATCTGCGCGAGAATCGAAGCCGTGGCGTCCTTGCTCTCCTGGACGTTCGGCTCATCGAAGGGATCGATCCTGAGCACCGCCCCCGCGATCGCGGTCGCCGTCTCCCAGCGGTGGAATTCGGCCGCCAGCTCGGCGCGCTCGGAGAGCACGATTTCGATCCAGGGCGCTCCCGCCTGACGCAGCTCCGCGCCGAGTTCCAGATCATGGACCGGCTCGGATGCCATCGTGATCGAGACGAAGCACCGGTCCCGTGAGTAGTACCGAGCGAACCCGGGCGGCTCGCCTTCGACCGGCACGATCCCAAGGCCTTCCTTTCCTGTCGATTCCGCGACGAGCTGCTCGATCCAGTAGCCGAGCGGACGCAGCGACGGCGACGTGAGTAGCGTGAGCTTGTCCCTGCCGGCCTTCGACGCGGCGCCGATGAGGGCGCCGACCCGGAGTGCTGCGTTGCGCACGGGATCGGGCGACGCGCAGTCCTCAGCCGCGCGCGAAGCCCGCTCCGCGAGGGATTCGAGATCCAGTCCGAGGAGCGCCGCGGGGATCATTCCGAAATAGGAGAGCGCGGAGTAGCGGCCCCCGATATCGGCGGGATTCAGGAACACGCGCCGCATGCCCTCCTCGCTCGCCAGGCGGTCCAGCGCCGAGTCCTTGTCCGTGATCGCGGCGAATCGCAGCTTCGTGTCCTTCACCCCCGACTCCTCGAGGCGCGTGCGGAAGTAGTGGTACTGGGAGAGGGTCTCGATCGTGCGTCCCGACTTGCTCGAGACGAGGAAGAACGTGTGGTCGAGGCGGTGCGAGGCCTCGGAGTTTCGGATCGCGGCAGGGTCGGTAGAGTCCAGCGCCTCGAGGGTGGGAGCGCCGGGGGCCGCCATCACGACCTCGGAAAGCACCTCGGCAGCCAGGCTCGACCCGCCCATGCCGAGGAGCAATACCCGAGTGTATCCCTCCGAGCGGATCTCCGACGCGAAGGAAGTCAGCTCGTCGATCCTCCCGCGAAGCCACCGGGGCGAATCGAGCCATCCGAGCCGATTCAGGATGATCTTGTGGTGCTCGGGGTCCTCGTTCCAGAGGGTCGGGTCGCGGCGGTGGAGACGCCGGATCGCGTCTTCACGGACGAGCGCGTCCAGGGTCTCGCGGTAGGAGGCTTCGACCTCTCCGGGGTACTCACTGGTCCTGGTGCGTGCGCTCATACTCTGTGATCTGGGCCACCCGCCGCTCGTGGCGTCCCCCGTCGAAGGGCGCCGTGAACCACATGTCGAGGATCGCGGCGAGCTCCCCCGGAGCGGTGAAGCCCGAGCCCAGGACGAGGACGTTCGCGTCGTTGTGGCGGCGCGCCAGCTCCGCCATCTTCACGTTGAGACAGATCGTCGCGCGGATTCCGTCGACCTTGTTCGCAGCGATCGCGATGCCGTTTCCGGAGTCGCATAGGAGAACGCCGCGCTCCGCCTTCCCATGGTGCACGGCTTCGCCGACGCGGAAGGCGTACGCCGGGTAGTCGGTCGATTCGGTGGATGTGGTGCCGAAATCCTGTATGACGTGGCCGCGGTTCTGCAGATGCGCCTTCACCCGCTCCTTCATTTCGAAGCCCGCGTGATCGGCTCCGATCGCGACATTCATGGGTTCTCCCGAGGTGGCACGATGAAGTCGTCGTAACTCAGGGCCTGCGGAGGCGAGGCTAGAGCATGGCTCCGAAGGGGCGCAATAGGCGAGTTGACACGAGGGACGGTAAGAGGGAAACTGCCGGTCCATGACGACCGCTCCAACGCCACCACGCAGCACGGCCGCCTTGCGCGCCGAGCACGAGAAACTTCTCGGCAGCCTTTACGCGATCTCCGAACGCGTCGAAAAGCTCGGGGAGCAGCCGCTGCCTCAGCAAATGGGGCTGGCGCGCGAGGTGCTCGATTTCGTTCGGAAGCAGGTCGCGCCGCACGCTCGCGCCGAGGAGTTCACGCTCTATCCGGCCGCGGACTGGGCGGCAGGGGAAGGCTCCCGCGTCACCGAGGTGCCCCGGTTCGAGCACCAGCTCGTCATCCGCCGCTGTGAGGCTCTCGACAAGGCGATCCAGGAGGGATCCTCGGCCGGCAGGCTCATGCATCTCTGCTACTCGATCCTGGGATTGGTCGCGGCGCACTTCGTCGCGACCGAGGAAGTACTCCTGCCGTACCTCGACAAGGCCTTCGACCAGGCCCGCTTCGAAAAAGAGGTTCTGAGCCCGCTCCGCGTCCGGCGCGCGGAACGCACCTAGCGCGGCGCGGACGTCCCCGCGGCGCCCCGTCCCTTTCCGTCCTCACCCTTCCCGCCGGACAGCCACTCGTCGAATGATTTGAAGTCGTAATCCCGGCCCAGGAAATTGTGCACCAGCTTCCCGGCCGGAGCCGATCCGCCAGCCGCGAGCACGGTGTCGCGATAGCGCTTGGCAATGGCCGGATCGAGCAGATTCGACTTGTCGAACTCGCCGAACATGTCCTTCGAGATCACGAGCGACCACATGTACGTGTAGTAGATCGCCGAGTAGCCGTCGAGATGACCGAACGCGGCCTGGAAGTGCGTGTCGGGCATGGGCGGGTAGGGCGTGTACGCGGGCTCCAGCTCACGCAGGATCTTGTCGGTGTTCACTTCCTTGGACGGGCGGTTGTAGTAGTGGAGCGAGATCGCCGAATAGAGGTTCTGGTAGGCGATCGACGTTGCGCGCCCGAACCAATCGGCGGCGCGCATGCGCTCCACCATCTCGGTCGGGATCGTCTCGCCGGCCTCATTCTTGGCGAACGTCTGCAGCACCCCGGGGTTCCAGCACCACTCCTCCAGCATCTGCGAAGGCGCCTCGACGAAGTCCCACTCCGTCGCGATGCCCGAGATGTTCTCCCAGGGCTGGTGCCCGCCGAACACGCCGTGGAGCAGGTGGCCGAACTCGTGGAAGAACGTCACGACATCGCCGTGCTCCATCAGCCCGGGATCGCCTTCCTTCCCGCCGGCGAAATTGCAGATAAGCGCCCCTTCCGGAATCTGAATTCCCTCGACCCCGTTCCGGATGCCGAAATTCGCGGCATGGTTGTATTTCCCCGGCCGCGGATGGAGGTCCAGGTAGAAGCGTCCGATCATGCTGCCGTCCTCCCACACCTCGTACGCTTCGACGCTCGGATCCCATACGTCCGCGTTCGCGATCCGCTTGTACGTGATGCCGAACATCTTGGCGGTCGCGCTCAGGATGCCTTCCTTCACCTTTTCGAAGGGGAAATAGGGGCGTGCCTGCTGCGCGTCGAAATTGTAGTCGCGCTTGCGGATCAGCTCCCCGTAATAGCGGCGATCCCACTGATTCACCGTCTTCGCTTCCGGATCATCCACGCGCTTGCTCTTGAGATAGACCTCGTATTCTTCCTTCGAGCGCTTCAAGGTCAAACCGCGCAGCCGCTCGATGAAGGAATCCACGTTCTTGTCGTTCCCGATCATCTTGTCCCGCGTGATGTATTCGGCCCACGTCTTGAACCCGAGGATCCTCGCAAGCTCGTAGCGCTTGGCGATCAGCCGATCCAGGACCGGCATGTTGCCAGGGTACGCGCGGTTCAGGAACTCGTGGAGCAGGCGCTCGCGCACATCCGACTTCTTGGCGTAGCTCATGACCGGGAAGAAATCCGGGTACTCGATGCTGATCGTGATCTTCCCGTCCGGTCCGGGCGGATGCGCCTTGACGTAATCTTCCGGCAGGCCGTCCAGATCGGCGGCGCTCTCGAGGGTGATCGTGCGGGAGTCGTTCCGGATGTTCTTCTCGAAGTCCTGTCCGGTTGCCACCAGCTCCTCACGCATCGCGGCGATCTTCTTGCGCGTGGCTTCATCCTTGTCCACTCCGGAGAGCCGGAAATCGCGAAGCGCCTTCTCGACCGCGAAGCGTGTGGTCGGATCCAGGCCCTTGAGGTCGAGCGCGCTCAGCGCGTCATATACGCCGCGGTTCAGCCCGAGATCGTTCAGGAACTTGGTCGAGGCGCGGGTTTCTTCCTCGGCCACCGTGCGCACCGTGGAATCGGGATGGACCGACTCGATCAGGTTCGCGGCGTACGCGGCGTTGTCGGCATGGAGCAGCGCTTCGTTGTATGGTGCCAGCGTGTTCTCGACCGTCCGGGGGCCCTTGGCTTGCAGGAGGCGGTCGAGCGCCTGGCTTGCGATCTTGAGCTCGGCCTCCGCCAGGGCTCGGAAGCCCGCGGAATCGGGGCGCCCGGTCCAGAAGGGCGGCGCTACCGGAGTGGCGGACTCCGCCGCTGAGACGCGCGCGGGCAGAGCGCCCGCCACGAGCGCGAACAGGGCGATGACGGCCGCTGAAAGGAAAGGCAGGTTCCGGATTCGATACGAGCGCACAGATCCTCCTCGGGAGACCGGGTCTGAGATGAACGGACGGTGGGGCGCCGCCGGCGGGGCAATGCTACCACAGCGATGACGCGGGACCGGAGCCTCCTTTACGCGGCGGCGTTCGCGCGCGCCACGGGCGTGGGGATGTCGGGCGTTCTCGTCGGCCTCTATGCCGCCGAGCTGGGGCTGAGGGCGGCCGGCGTGGGCGCGGTGATCTCGGCGGGGTTGCTCGGGGTCGCGCTCGGGACGCTCGCGATCACGCTGTACGCGGAGCGACTGGGCAGAACACGCTGCCTGATCGCGCTCGCGTTCCTGTCCGCCGTCGGGACCGCCGCGTTCGCCCTCTCGCCGTCGGCATGGATGCTGGCGCCTGCCGCCGCGCTCGGGATGGTGAACGGGATGGGGCGGGACCGCGGCGCGGCGTTCTCGCTGGAGCAGGCGCTCCTGCCGGAGTTGACCGACGACTCAGGCAGAACCCGCGCCTTCGCCTGGTACAACGTCGTCCTCGATTCGGGGCACGCCGCCGGCGCCCTGGCCGGGCTCCTGCCCAGTCTGCTTCGTCACGCCGGGCTCGCCCCACTCGCATCCTACCGGGCGGGTTTTCTCGCGGTTGCGGCGCTGAGCCTGGTTGGAGCCATCGCGTATACCGGCTTGAGCGCGCACGCCAGAGCCCAGCGCGCTCACGTGCGGCCCCCGCCGATCGGCGGCGAATCGAAGCGGCGCATCGCGAGGCTCGCGGGACTCTTCGCCATGGACAGCCTCGGAGGCGGATTCCTCACGACCGCGCTTCTCTCCTACTGGTTCTTCCGGCGCTTCGGTGTGGGCGAGGAGACCTTGGCGCCCATGTTCCTCCTCGCCCGGGTCGCGAACGGCGCATCGCATCTCGCCGCCGCGTGGCTCGCGCGCCGGATCGGACTCCTCCGCACGATGGTCTTCACGCACCTGCCCTCGAGCCTGCTCTTGCTGACGGTCCCGGTCGCGCCGACCTTCATGGTGGCGGCGCTGCTGTATCTCCTGCGCGAGTGCCTCGTGGAGATGGACGTGCCCACGCGGCAGTCGTACGTCGTGGCCGTGGTCGCGCCCTCGGAGCGCGCGGCGGCCGCCGGCGCCACGAACCTCGTGCGCACGGCGGGGTGGGCGGTCGCGCCCGCGTTCGCCGGGGCGGCCATGCAGGGCCTCGCGCTCTGGGCGCCGCTCGCCGCGGGAGCCGCGCTCAAGATCGCGTACGACCTGCTGCTCTATCGCGCGTTTCGGAAGATCAAGCCCCCGGAGGAGGGATAGGGACGGCGCTGCGCCGCCTCAGTTCTCGCGGCGGACGGAGTACGCGCTCGGCGTGACCGCGAACTGGCGCTGCGTGAGCGTCGACTCGAAGTAGTAGGTGCGGTCCTTGTACTTCGTCCTCGGAGAGCGCGAGCTGGGCTGGAATCGTTTCTGCGAGACCGGATCCGTGAGCGGCCCCGAGTAGCGGATGGGGTCGGCCAGGAACCGGTTCTTCGCGTCATTCCCGGAGAAGAAGTAGGCCTCCTGGTTCAGGAACACGCGGAGCTTCGGGTCGTAGGACGCCGTGCGCGCGGGGATGACCGGATCGCGCAGCGTCACGTTGAGGTTCTTCAAGAATGGGGCAGGGTCTTCACCGAAGACCGCGGGGCACGTGCGTCAGCAGAATCCGACCGGCTGGCGGTTGACGTACACCGGCCGGATGTTCGGATTCAGATGCCCGTGGCGGACGGCGCAGCGGTCGTTCACCGAGAGCATCGAGTCGTACTGAAGTTTGGTGAAGGGGGGCAGTTGACCCTGCGGGACGGTAGCCCTCGCGGTGGGGGTCTCGGCCCCTGGCGGTTTGGCTCCGCCCGCCGATGCGGCCGCGAGTCCGGGCGACCCAAGCGCGATCAGGGTCCCAAGCATCCCAAGGGCATACCCCACACCGGCGTTCCTTCCCCTGAATGTCATTCCGATCCCCTCCAAATGGGCGCCACGCCCACGGTTCTATCTCAAGTAGAGCACGAACGCCAGGGGGCCTGAAATAGGGTATTCTCCCGCCATGAACGACCGGCCCAGGGCACCCGAGCTTCACCAGGGCTCCGCCGAGCTTGTAGCCGCCCTAGCCTGATCCGAGACCTGCGATGCCCGGCTTCGTAGGCGAGCTGTTCCACGCGGGTCAGGTATTGCTGATCCCCCTCCTCGTATTGTGCAACGCAATCTTCGTCGCGGCGGAGTTCTCGCTCGTCACCGTGCGCCGCACGAGGCTCGAGGAGCTGCAGGGGAAGGGCCGCACTCCCGGGATCCAGCTCGCTCTATACGCGCTCGATCGCCTCGATCACATGCTCGCCGCGACCCAGCTCGGGATCACGATGACGAGCCTTGCGCTCGGATGGATCGGGGAGCCGGGGCTGGCGCATTTCATCGAGCCCTGGTTCCGGTTTCTCCCCGAATCCTGGGGGCCGGTTGCCTCGCACACGGTCGCGACGATCGTCGCGTTCGGGTGCATCACGTTCCTCCACATCGTCGCGGGCGAGCTTGCTCCCCGGACGATCGCGATCCGGATCCCCGACAAGGTGGTTCGGACCCTGGCGGGTCCCCTGCTTGCGTTCGAGCGCGCGGGGAGGCCGTTCATCAGGGTCACGAATCGGGCCGGCATGACCCTCGTCCGGCTGCTGGGATTCGCGCCGGCATCCCAGGTCTCGCACGTGCACTCCGTCGAGGAGCTTCAGCTCCTGGTCGAGGACGTATCGGAGGCCGGGCGCATGAGCGCGGAGCACGCGGAGCTCCTGAAGAACGCGTTCCGGCTCCCCGCGAAGAAGGCGGGGGAGTCGATGGTGCCGCTCGCGCAGGTGGCCATGCTCGACCTGCGTGCGACGCCGGATCAGATCATGCAAGCCGTACAGGAGAGCGTGCACACGCGGTTCCCCGTATACGACGGGGACCGCGCGAAGATCGTCGGCATCGTGAACGCGAAGGACCTCTTCTACATCTACACGACGAGCGGCTTGATCCTGATCGCGGACGCGATGTATCCGCCCACGTGGGCTCCCGCCGATCGCTCGATCGCCGAGCAGCTCAAGGAACTGCGGAGGATCCGGCGCCAGATGGCGATCGTGGTGGATTCCGGCAGCCGGCCGCTCGGGATCATCACGCTCGAGGACATCGTCGAGGAGCTGGTCGGCGAGATCGAGGACGAGCACGACGTGCGCGGCGTGCGCGAGGCGGTGGAAGCCGCGGCCGCGACGCGCTCGGTGCCGCGCGAAGGGAAGTCGAAGTGGCCGTGGGGGCAGAAGGAGCAGCAGCGGTAGGCGCGCGGAGCGCTCACGCGGTCGGTCATCTCGTCGGATTGAAGAGCCCGGGTGGCGGAATGGCAGACGCAGGGGACTTAAAATCCCCTGGGGGGTAACCCCCATGCAGGTTCGAGCCCTGCCCCGGGCACTGAGCTATCCCTTCTTCAAGATGGAGATTTGCCCCGCGTGGTAGAGGTCGTGCTGGATGACGCCGTGAAGGTGAACGTAGCGCGTGATGGGTTTGTCCGTGGGCGAGGAGTCCAGAAGGTCGTCGCGAACCGAAGCCGCCGTCTCCCGGAGCCGCATGTGACCCGAGCGGAGCCCCTCGATGGCGCGGACCCAGCCCGCACTGCTGGCCGCCTCGATCCCGGGCCAGTTCTCCTCGTCGGTGATCTGGGTCGACTCGCCGAGAAGACGCCGCCGGGCGACGTCTTCCCATGCGGTCATGTGAAGCACGATCTCCCAGATGCTGTGGGCCCCGGCGATCGGCTTGCGGAGCGCCGTCTCCCAGGTCACCCCTTCGAGCGCCTCGAGCACGGAAGGTCCGTGCCAGGCCTCCCCCTCGAACGCGCGCTTCAGCTGGTCGACGATCCGGTCCCGCTCCTCCTTCATTTCAGCCTCCGATAACCCGCCGAACCGCGAGAGCACATTCCAAGTGTATGGGAGCACTCTCGAGCTAAGCGCGTCAAGAGGACCCGTTTCAGTGCCGATGCTACTCCCATGGATCGATTCGCCGTTCTCGCCACGTTGTTGGCCGCAATGGCTGCTTCGGGCGCGGCCGTGGTCACCGCCGAGGAAAGAGCGGCGCCCGCGGCGCCGGCGGAAATCTCATTCTTCGACGGGAGCCGTTGGACCGCTCTCGGGCATCACGATGCCTACCTCAAGAAGGCGAAGGCAGACGGTCCGGATACCTACGTCGTGCTCGGGGGGGCGACGAGCGAAATCGCCCTCTCGACCCGGTGGCCGCGGTTCCGCATCGAATCCGATCGGGCGGGCGCGTTTCGGATCCATCTGGCCCGATTCGAGGCGGAGGACCAGAAGCGCCGCACCACGATCGAGCGAGTCAGGGGAGGCCTCTTCTTCAAGATGGGCATCGAGCTCGAGCTCATGGAGGTGGCTGAAGGGATCTGGGAGCTCATCCCCACGAGGTCGCTCCATCCGGGCGAGTACGCGTTCGTGGTGTCGGACTCCCTGCCGGCGGCCGACTTCACCATCGCCGACAAGGAACACTGAGCGCGCTCGTCGAGCAAAGCAGGGTACACTGAGCCTATGAGCCTGCAGTGGCTGCCCGAGACAATCGTGCTCGTGGCCTGTCTCCTCGCCGGAGGCATCGCGCTCCATCTCCTCCTCTCAGGGGAGCGACGGCGCGGCGCGGTGTTGGGCATCTCGAGCATCGCGCTCTTCGTGCTCGCGGCCTCGCTCACGCGGATCGAGCTGTCCGAGCTCAGAGGTCGGGTAGGAAGTCCGGCGCGCCTCACACCCGCGACCCATGCGATCGCGGAGGATTCACGTTTCGGAACGCTGCTCCGCCTTGGGGATTCCATCTTGCAGGTCGCGCACTCGAAGCACTATGCGCTATCCGCCGACGGCAAGACGTTCCTCGCACTCGACGTGGAGGATGAAGGGCTGACCGTGAGCGGCCGACTCTCCGATAGCCAGGACCGGCCGGCCGGCCGGATCAGGAGAAATCGACTGGAAAGCTTCCCAGGATCCACGATGCACATCGCGCAACCTGATCCGCACACGCTTCTCGTCGAGCAAGCCGGCGTGGACGTTCTGAGGATCCGTTACGCGAGCCCCCGCGAGATCCTGATCACTGGCCGTTTTCATCATCCGGGCCTTTCCGAGCCGGTCGTGATCTCAGGCAGCGAGGGCATTCACTGGCATGGTGGCGGGATTCCTCCCGGCTTGAGCATCGATCTGAGGCATTACGGACCGGGTGTGGTCGATCTGGAGCGGTCGGGTCTGATTCAGGTGTTACCGGGAGGGAATCCTCTGCTACCGTCGGTTGCGTCCCTTTGCGCACTCCTGCTCCATGAAGCCGCTTTGCTCCGGATTTGAGAGGGAGGGGAATGGAACAGCTTCAGAGGCGCGCCTACCTCTCAGGAATGGTGCTCCTGTCGCTGCTCTGCCTGGCCCCCGCCGGTGCCTCACAGCCCGGCCACTTCGTCGATTCGACCCAGGCGGTCGCCGAGTGGCCTATCGATCTCGTCAAAGCCGACGGAGACTTCACGCTCTCGATCCACCGACGCTATGAAGACCCGCTGGGCGCGCGCCTCCTCCGCATCGCCGAAGCGACGTATCCGGAGAGGGCGGTCCTCATCGGCCACGCAATCGAGAGGGGATTCGAGATGGGATCGGACTCCGCGCGCGTGCCTCTCTGGTGGTGCGATGGGGTCGGCGTGGCGCGTGTGCCGTACGCGATCACGACGGGTACGATCCACCACTACGTCAAGCTCACGGAGAGTTTCCGAGCCCACAATTTCCGCGGCTCGTTCGCGCACAATCTCTTCTGGACGGATTTCGTCTACAAGGCCTCAGTCGCTCCGCGAGACCACTGGTACATTGAAGGGCAGTCGATCCCGGACGTCTGGGTCGTGGAGATGAATCTCTCGTGGGGCTACGACGACGGGACGTTCGTGCCGGTGTCCATCGCGCATCGCGTCGTCGTGCTGAGCCGCGACGGCAGGGTGCTGGCCGTCGAGGGAGACGGCGAGACCCAGGAGGAGGTCTTCATGTCCTCCCACCGGGGAATCGGCAGGTCCGAGCATCTCATGCGGTGAACGGCCGTTCGCGCCCGCCCCTCTAGTCCTGCCCCGCCAACCACGCGTCGAACTGCCTGAAGTCGTAGTCGCGTCCGAGAAAATCGTGAACCATGTCCCGCGCGGGACGAGTGCCTCCGGGTGCCAGCACCACGTCGCGATATCGCGTCGCGACGGTGGGGCTCAGTAGATCGGCCTTGTCGAACGCGCTGAACATGTCCTTCGAGATCACGAGCGACCACATGTAGGTGTAGTAGACCGCCGAGTAGCCGTCCAGGTGGCCGAACGAAGTCTGCATGTGCGAATCGGGCATCGGCGGCACCGGCGTGTACCTGGGCTCGAGGTCCGCGACGATCGCGTCGGTCACGACCTGGCTCGGCGGCCGGTTGTAGATATTCAGGGACACCGCCGAGTAGAACGCCTGGGTCGCCGTCGAGAGCGCGCGGCCGAACGCGTCCGCGCGGCGCATCTTCTTCACCAGCTCCACTGGAATCGGCTCGCCGGTCTTGTAGTGCTTCGCGAAGGTCTGCAAGACTTCGGGATCCCACACCCACTCCTCGAGCATCTGGGAGGGGGCCTCGACGAAGTCGCGCTCGGTGGCCGTCCCCGCCACGGGCTCCCAGCGGCCCTGGCCGCCGAAGATCGCGTGGAGCAGATGGCCGAACTCGTGGAAGAACGTCTGGACGTCGGAGTGCTCCATGAGCCCCGGCTCGCCTGGCTTTCCGCCGGGGAAATTGCAGACGAGCGCGTGCTCGGGAATCTGGGTCCCCTTCACGCCCTGTCGGATGGTGAACTTCGCCGCGTGGTTGAACTTCCCGGGCCGCGGGTGGAGATCGAAGAAGAAACGCCCGATGAGCTTCGGCCCCTCGTAGACCTCGTACGCCTCGACCGACGGGTCCCAGACCGGGGCGTTCGTCACGCGCTTGTACCGAACACCGAACATCTTCGAGGTCACGTCGAGAACGCCCTGTTTCACGTTGTCGAAGGCGAAATACGGCCGCGCCTCCTGCGGATCGTAGTCGAAGTCGCGCTTCCGGATCAGGCGTCCGTAGTAGGAGACCTCCCAGCGGCTCACCTGAGTCGCGGAAGGATCGTCCTCCTGCCTGCGCTTCAGGTAGACCGCGTACTCCTCCTGGGCGCGCTTCATCGTGGTGTCGTTCAGGCGGGTGATGAAATCGGCCGCGTTCTTCGCGGTGCCGATCATCTTGTCTTCGGTGATGTAGTCCGCCCAGGTGTCATAGCCCAGGGTCCTCGCGACGCGGTAGCGCTTGGCAAGCAGCGAGTCGAGCACCGCGATGTTCGCGGGATAGGCGCGGTTCAGCGCTTCGTGCATGAGGCGCCTTCTGAGCTCGCCGCTCTTGGCGTAGCGGACCACGGGGATGTAGTCCGGGGTCTCGATGCTCAGCGTGACCTTGCCGTCGGCGCCGGGAGCATGCCCCTTGATGTAGTCTTCCGGCAGGCCCTCCAGCTCGGCGCTCTCCACCTGGATCTTCCGCGAGTCGGTCCGGATGTTCCGATCCCAGTCCTGGCCGGTCTTCACCAGCTCTTCGTAAATCGCGGCGATCTCCTTCCGCGTCGCCTCGTCCTTGTCCACGCCGGCGCGCCTGAAATCGCGGAGCGTGCGCATCATGAAATACCGGGTGGCGGGGTCCGACTTCGAGACGTCCACGCTCACCAGCGCGTCGTAGATGGCCCGGTTCAGGCTGAGGTCATCGAGGAATTTGCTGGCGGTCTGAGAGATTGCCTCCGCGGAGGATCGGAAGGCGGAGTCCGGGTGGACCGCCTCGAGCAGGTGAGCCTGATAGGCGGCGTTCTCCCCGTGGGTCATCGCCTCGTTATAGACCGCGATCGTATTGTCGATCGTGCGCGGTCCCTTGACCGCGAGGATCCGGTCGATCGCGCCTTGAGCCCTCTTGAGCTCCGCCTCGGAGGAGGCGCGGAAGGCGGCTGCGTTCGGATGTCCCGTGAAGAAGGCCGGAGCCGCGCGGCGAGCCGGCGCTCCTTTGGCTCCCGACGGCCGGGGACGTGAGGAGCACGAGGGCCAGCGTTGCGAGAAGCGCTTGAAGGAATGCGGCGCGATGCGATCGGGATGAAGACACGATGCCTCCTCTGGAGTGCCGGGTTGGTGTGGAGAGGAGGATCATGCCAGGGCCGGGCGCCCGCGGCAAGAAGGGCTAGAAGTTGAGGCCGAGCTCGGCCGCGAGCTCCTTGCCGGGACCTCCGTCGCGCCATTCGTGCGCGAGGGCGGCCCACAGACCGCCCGGGGAGTGATAGTCGAGCCCCGCGCGGACCCAGCGGGACCGGTAGGATGGCGTGGGAGTCGCGTCCAAGTCCGTGTTCGTTCCGCCAATCCCACCCGCGAGATCGATCTGGCTCCAGGGGCCGAGCCGGACCAGGAGTGAGGCGTCCCCGTTCACGCCGCTGAAGTGTTCGGCGTTGAAGCCCGTCACATGGAGGCCGCCCGATAGCTCCTTCAAGCCGAGCCGGCTGCCCGTGAGGCCCGTGTCCCAGGAACTGAAGATCTCGCCATCCCGGTCCCGGCGTCTGAGGTCTCCGCCCACGCGGAGCGCACAAGCGCGGGGAAGGCTCGCGCGCAGCGAGGCGTGCACGCCGGAGAAGCGATCGAGCATGATGGTGGAGGGCGCGAGGAGGTGCTCGGGGAGGAGCACGGCCCGCCGGGAGTCCGCGCTCACGGCGAGTGAAAGGCCGCGGCGCACGGGGAAATTGCCGCCCAGAGACAGGGCAGTCCACCCGAAGGCCGGCTCCCCGTGATCCCGCTTCCAACGTGGATTGAGATCGATCTCTGCGCTCTGGTAGAAGCTCGCGCCGGCTCCGTGTGTGTAATCGGCGCGTTCCATCACGTACTGGCGCCGGGTGAGCGTCGTGTCGCGCGAGTACACCCCCGCGACCAGGGCATGCCACCGGCGCGGAGCGAATGAGGCACGCGTTCCCGCCTCGACGTAGGCCCCAATCTGAAGCCCGCCCTCGGCAAAGCCGGCCGTTGCGAGATTCGCGCCCCGTCCGCCGCTCAATCCCGCGCCGAGCGACGGGCGGGGGCGCCAGTGGATGGCGGCGCCGTCCGTGTACCCGATTCCCTCGAGCCGCCGGGGCAGGATGCGCCCCGCCTCGACGTCGAGCCTTCCGCCCTGCGTCCGGTACCCGGCCGAAACCTCGTAGATTCGAAGCTTCGACTCGCGGATCTCGGTCCCGGGAAGATCGGACACCGCCCGAATCACCGGGCGCGTGGCGCGCACGCGGAGCGTGGTCTGCTCGAGGGCTCTGCCCGACCACCGGACATCTCCGAGGAGGGAAGGGTTCTCGTACGTGCCGCCCGGGTCCGAAGTTCTCGTATAGAGGCTCGTGATCTGGCCGTGAACACGTCCGGAACCGGACCCGAGGCCCCACCCCATCTCCCCGGACGGCTTCGCCCCGGAAACCGAGAGCCCTGTCGCGGGCGCTCGAGAGCTATCCGGGTAGGCGGCGGGTGTGGCGGTGGTGTCCTTCGGCGTGGCCGGAGAAAACACGGCGGTATCGCCGGCGCGCACGTCCTGCACAGACGATTCGACGCTGCACCCGGCGGAGTGTTCCGCAACGAAGACCACGGTTAGCCGCGCGATCTCCTTGCCGTTTCGCGTCACGGTCAGGCCCGCCCCCTCGGTCAGGCCCGCCGCGCGCCCTTGGTCGAGGTATACGTTGGACGCCGAGACGTACTGCACGCGCGCTGTAGCCGCCGAGGCGTCGCGCGGCCCGAGCGCCGCGGCGGCACAGAGCAGGAGCGCGAACGCCCGCGCTCCGCGCCGGCCCGCCGATGCCCGCGCGCCGTTACGCACGGCGGTGACAGCTGTAGCAGGCGGAGCTGGCATAGACGTACCCCGAGCGACCCGTGTGCTGCGCATCGGTGCTGGCCTGGTTGTGCTCGTGGCACGAGAGACAGGTGAAGTCGGCGTAGGTCGCGCTGTTGGAATGGCAATCGGCGCACGTGGTCCACTTGCCCTGATGCCTGCCCGAGTAGATGCGGAAGTAGAGGTTGTCGTGATCGAGATTCGCGGGACGCCAGGCCGTCGTGTTGTGGCAGGTCGCGCACGTCGTGGGATAGCCGGCCGCCGTGTGGTTCGGGTTTGCCGTCGCTGCGTAGTCCGCCTGATGGCACGAGTAGCAGTCGCGCGGGGTCCCGGAGTAACCGCCGCCCACGTGGCACCGCTCGCAGGCCACCGCCGCGTGCGCCCCCGTGAGCGGGAACCCGGTGAGCGCGTGGTTGAATCCCGCGCCGCCCCATCGGATCCGTCCCGGATCGTGGCATGCCTCGCAGAGCGTGGAGAAGCCGGCGGAGGCGTGGTTCGGAGTCTGGGTCGCGGCGTAGATCGACGCATGGCACGGGTAGCAGGCGCGCGAGAGCGGCGTGCGGTTCTCCTCTCCCGCGCCGACGTGGCAGCGGGCGCACTCGACGAGCGCGTGCATGCCGCGGAGCGGAAACCCCGTGCGGGCGTGCTGCGACACCGCCTGCGAGCGGTTCGTCCACCCGCGCGGAACGTGACAATCCTGGCAGCGGGTTCCCACCCGCCCTTCGTGCACGTCGTGGTGGCAATCGTTGCAGCTCGTGGCGACTCTCGCGAACTCGAGCGATTTGTGACATCCCACGCAATCCGCGGACGCGTGCTTTCCGATGAGGTCGAAGCCGGTGCTCGCGTGGCGGAAGAGGAGCGGCCTCCGCAGCTTGCTCCAGGATTTCGCCGTGTGGCACGCCTCGCACTCCGTCTTGAGCGCGCCATGAGGGTTGGCCACGGTCGGAGCGGCGGGCCGTTCGCGGGCCGCCGTCCCCGCGGTTGCGCCCTGCGGAGCGGCGGCGAGCGCGGCGAGAATCGCAAGGCAGGTCATCGGGCGCGCGAGGAAAGCGACGGCTCTCTTCATGTCCGGCTCCGATCGGGCGCGGGGCGTGTGGCGTGGCAGGCGCGACAGGCCGTGTCAAGGGGACGGTATCGGACCGTGCGGCGGCCGCCGATCACCTGGAGCTTGTGGCAGGCCGCACAGACCGAGCGCGCGTGAGCGCCCTCGAGCGGGAATCGGGTCTTCTCGTGATTGAACGCCGCGCCGCGCCAGGCCCGCTCGCCGTGACAACGGTCGCAGCCGGTTCCGCCGCGCGCGGCGGCGAATTGTCCGGCGTGCTCGTCTTCGTGGCAATCGGCGCACGCGACCGCCTTGAGCCGGAACTGGACGCTCCCGGGCGCCGCGTCCTTGGCGGTCGGACGATGGCACGAGACGCATGCCACCGCGAGGTGCGCCCCCCGCAGCTGGAACCTCGTCTTTTCGTGCTCCTGGAAGCCGAAGCGAGCGGGGGTGAAGCCATCGACGGAGTGGCACGCCTGGCACGCTCCGGCGCTCGCGCTCTTGGCGAGCTGCCCTCCGTGCCGGTCGCTGTGGCAATCGACGCATCGCGCGAAGGCGATCCGCTTCTTGAAGTTCCCTTCGACGTGGCAGCTCGCGCACGCGACGCGGCGATGAAGGCCGAGCAGGGGATAGTTCGTGCGGTCGTGGTTGAAGGCTCCGGGCGCGATCGCGCTCCAGCCCGCGGTCGTGTGGCAGCGTGTGCAGTCCGCCCCGTAGCGATTCCGGTGAGGGTCGGTGTGGCAGTCGACGCAGACGCCGTGGGGAAGCGGGTGATATCGGACGAACGCGCTCGCCGCGCCGGCCGGCGTGGCCGAGCCCTCCTCGGTGACGCTGTGATGGCAGCGCTCGCATCGAACCTGCGCATGGAGGCCGGTGAGCGGGTACCCCGTCTTGTCGTGATCGATCGAGACCGGCTTCCACGCGAGGGCGTTGTGGCATGAGGCGCAGTCCCCTTCGGCCACCCGGGCCGCGAATTGTCCGCGGTGGACGTCGGTATGGCAGTCGGCGCATCGGGTCGAGAGCCCGAGATAGGTGCTGTCGGATTTCAGAGTTGTGGCGGCGCGGACATCGGCCGCGCGGACGAGCGCGGGCGCGTGGCACGTGCGGCAGCGGACCGCGGCGTGCTTGCCTTCGAGCGGGTAGCCCGTGAGCGAATGGTCGAACGAATCGGGTCCGCCGGGCCAGGACACGAGGACTGCCTCGCGGCCTCCGTGCTCGGCGTGGCAGGGAGCGCACAGCGTCGCGCGGCTCTTGTCCCGTCCGTGATAACCGCGCCCGGCCCGGATCCGGACGGCGAGCTCCTTGTGGCACGCGAGGCAGCGCACCGCCGTGGTGGATCGCTTGGGCTCATGGCAGTCGAGGCAGGCGGTCGTCTTGTCGATCGCGGCGTGGGATTGCGAGAGCGGGCCGGGCGAGAACTGGGCGCGGGCGGTCGCGGGTGCGATCATGAGTGCCGCCGCGGCTGCGGTCCAGAGGATCGCGCGGTCATGTCTAGCCCTGCGGCAGCGCATAGCCGAGCCATATCGCGACCCCGATGTGGACGCCCATCATGAGGAACAGCACGATCGTGAACGGCTTGTGGATCGCGTGCCAGTAGTGGAACAGGGCCGATGTCTGGCGCAGGAACGCCCGGCGCCGCTCGAGGAGAAGCCGCCGTCTCGTGAGCGAGCGGACGCGCCGCGCCTCGGCGCGCCCCAGATGGCGGACGGCTCCCGGCTGGCGCGCGAGGCCCAGGGCCCCGACCATCCGGAGAAGGTCCTGACCCAAAAGGTAGAAGAGGCTCCCCAGGAGGCTCATGCCCTCCGCGCGGTCGGCCCCGGAGCGGCGCCGCAGGCTCTGGAGATCGGAGACCGCGAACCCGTGCCGCTCGGTCAGCTCACGGTCCAGCTCCTCGAGCTCGAGCGTCAGGGTCTCGGAATCCTGGTCCGCGACCGAGAGAGCGCCGCCGACCTGGCGCAGCAGGTAGTAGCCCACGAAGCCGCTCAGCATCACGCAGACCATCGCCCAGTACCCGATCGCGATCGCCCCCGTGATCTTGAAGCTGGAATGGAGCGTGATCATCGCGGGCCCGGCGATGCCGCAGAAGATGTGGGCGTTGAGCCATCGGTTCAGCAAACCGACGCGACGGAGCCACGGGACCCGCTTCCGAACCGAATAGAGGAGGAGCAGCAGGATGAACCCGGTCCCGACATACCCATAGAGCAGCCCCAGCCCGCCGTTCGGCCGGAGCGCCGCGTGCGCGGGGGCGTGGAGCCGTTCCGCGAGGCCGAGGCGGTAGTATGGGAAACCGTAATAGAAGAGACAGACCCAGGCCGTGAAGGAGACGAGGTAGAGCGCGACCCGCACCCGGGAGCGCGGCACTGATGCGCGTGGCATCGGACGCCTCGCGGGGGAGGGCGCTGAGGCGGGCAGGACCGCGCGCGCGACGCCGCTCACGCGGACCTCGAAGCCGGCGCGGCGCGGGGGGCGCATGGCGGCTCGCCGTAGTAGGTCTTCGTCGCGACGCCGATCTTCTCGAGGAAGCTCGTGGGGAGATCGCCTCCGATCAGGACGAAGACGTGATCATTGGGAATCCACTGCTCGCCCGAGTCCGTCCGGAGCAGGACGCGGTCCTTCTCGATGAGGCGCGCCTCCGACCGGAGCACGACCTGAAGCGATGGTCCGCGAAGCTCCTCCAGCCGTGCCAGATTTGCCTCCGCGATCCGGGTGAAGCGGTCGCCGCGGTAGCTCAGCACCACCTGGGCGCCGGCGTCCGCGAGCGAGATCGCGGCCTCGAGCGCGCTGTTGCCCCCTCCCACGACCAGCGCGCGCCGCGCCGCGAATTGTTCGGGCTCGATGAGGCGATACGCGACCTTGGAGCTCTCCTCCCCGGGGATGCCCAGCTTGCGGGGACTGCCGCGTCTTCCGGTCGCGAGAACGACGCGGCGCGCGAGGGTCTCGCCGCCGCTCCACTTCAAGCGGAACACGTCTCCGACGCGTTCGATTTCCGAGACGCGGACGCCTCCGCGCAGCTGGAGATCCGCACGGCCAACCACGTGGCTCCAGTACTCCACGAGGTGCTCCTTGCTGATCTCGCGAAAGTCCATCGTTCCGACGATCGGGAGTTTGACCGGGGCGGTCATCACGAGCTTGCGGCGCGGATAATGATGGACGCTTCCACCCAGTCCCTCCTGATCGAGGATGAGATGGCTCATCCCACGCTCCCTGCACGCCAGCGCGGCGGCGATGCCGGCGGGACCCGCCCCTACGATCGCGACCTCCACCGCGCTCGCGTGGCGGCCGGGGCTCGCGCTCAGCCCGCGGACGACGTCGATTCCCTGGGAGACGGCCGTTCGAATGAGACCGAACCCCCCGAGCTCGCCGGCCACGTAAATCCCGCGGACGCTGGTCTGAAGGTCCTCGCCGAGAAGGGGCACGAGCACGCCTCGTGTGGCGGTGCCGAAGACGAGCTCGATCGCCAGCGTCGGGCAGACGGTCTTGCAGCGGCCGTGTCCCACGCAGTGGGACGCGTTCACGAGTCGGGCGCGCCCGTCGATGACGCGAAGGACGTCCTCCTCGGGGCAGGCCTCGACGCAGCTGCCGCATCCGATGCAGAGGGATGGATCGATGCGCGGGTGAAGGGACGGCGGATCGTCGAAGCCCATGGCTCCGGCGCGCGCGACCGCCCTCCTCGCGCTGCGCTGGCGCAGGTATTCGAATCCCACGCCGGCCGCAGCCACGGAGGCGAGAGACGCGACGACCGAGGCCGTCGTGAAATCAATCGTCACGGTCAGCTCCTTGCGAGGCTATGGAACGGATGGGGTCCCCCACGGTGAAATGCTGCAACGTACATGCCACAGAACGCGGCGGGGAGCCCCCTCGCAACGTGATTCATGACAAGCGGAAGCGGACCGGGGGCCGTCCGGAGACAAGCGGCGTGCGCGGGACGAGTGGTGAAATGCACGCCGGGGTTCAGCCGCGCCCCACACCGTACTGAAGGACGAGGGCTGTGCTTATGACTTCCGACGTAGCGGCTTCTGGAATTTGTGCTGCGACTTCACGATGGTATAGCCGAGATTCTGGTAGAACTTGTGCGTCTCGAGCCGGATGGTGTTCGAGCGAAGGCACATCTGTGTATAACCCCGCTCTCGCGCCCACGTCTCGGCGGCCGCCATGAGGGAGCGGCCGATGCCCCGGCCGCGCGCGCTCGAATCCACGACCAGCCCGCCCACTTCGGCCGCCCCCTCCGACTCCATGAGGTGGCGCCCGAACACGTGCAGCCATCCCCAAACCCGGCCGTCCGGGTCCGAAGCGACGAGTACCCGAGAGTCGGGATCCCCCTCGATAGCCCGGAACCGCGCCTCGATCTGGGCGGGTGTCGAGGGGTAACCCAGCTCGCCGGCAAGGGCCGCGACCTGCTCCACGTCATTCCCGGTCATCCCGCGCACGGTCGTTGCTATACTGCCGCTCATGAAGCGCGTTCCCTCAGGGTATTGGATCGCTTTCGCCGCGGCGGCGGTTGTATCCGTTTTCTCCTCGGCCCAGTGCGCGCAGGACACGAGCCGGCTCACGCCGGAGCAGGAGGCGCGGTTGGGCAAGGAGGGGGTGTTGCGCCGCGCGGACAACGTCGTCTTCCACTACACGCGCGATCACGGATATCGCAGGGAAGAGACCCGCGAGTACCGGCGCGCGTCCATCATCGTCACGCCGCGCTCCGTCCTCATCCACAAGAACGAGAAGGTCGGACTCGAAATCCTCCCCGGATCCCAGCGCTCCTACGACGTGCACCGGCGCGCGACACGCGTTCTGATCCACGCGGGAGGCGAGAAGACCGGGGAGTTGTGGTCCTTCGAGCCATCCACGGACGCCGAGGGCTGGACCCGCGACATCCGCGCGGTGATCCGGAGCGGTCCCGCTACCGGAGGGTAGCGAAGCTACCGCAGCGAGGCAAGCGAGGCGGTGATCCGGCCCATGATCGCGGGCCATCCGGCGTACGCGAGAAATCCGGCGACCGTCGCGAGCAGGATCACCGTGAGAATCCAGTAGAGGCGCTCCCGGACCCGCTTTGCCTGGTCCAGCTCGTAGTAGCGCCACAGGAGCTCGGCCTTCTCTTCGGGGGTGAGGGGCCTGCGGAGGAGCAGCTTCTGGACGACCTTGGGTAGGCGCTTTTGATCCCCGCGGTACCTCCCATCCCATTTGGGCAGGGGCAGGTCGGGTCGCGTCGGATCGATCTCGAGTCCCTTCTCGTGCTTGTCCATTTACCCTCGCGGGCGGAACGATGGAATCGCGCGCAACCGCCAGTCCTCGTCGCGCGTAGATGGTTGCGGGTGGTTGACGGGTGAGGCGCCCGACCTCAGAATGGCGGCTCCCGTAAACCCCAGCCCCCCCTGACCTATCCAAGCGTGGGTAAGCCGGCCCGGTCAACGAGAGGGGACTCATGCCGTTCCGACTACCATCCAATATCGGTTCGAAGAGGGTCGCTCTTTACCGGGCCGGAGCGTTTTTTATCGTATCCCTCGCTCTGGCACCCGGTTCCAGCCAGGCTTCGTTCAAGTCCTTCGTCCCCGGCGGCGACGGCGTGGTGTTTCCCAGCGCAGCGGACGGAAGGGCGACCCCGGCGCCCTCGATCCAGGCTTACCACTTGTCCGGCGGCGAGCACATCAAGCTGGACGGGCGTCTCGACGACCCCGCGTGGGAGAAGGCGGAGGCGGGGGGCGGCTTCAAGGTCTGGGAGCCGGATCGGGGCACGATGCCGACCGAGGAAACCGTCTTCAAGGTCGCCTATGACGAGGACGCGGTCTACTTCGGGGTCGCCTGCCAGGAGAAGGACCCCTCCAAGGTGACGGCGCGGCTCTCCCGCCGCGATCGGTTCAGCAACTCCGATATCGTGAGCGTCTACATCGATCCCTATCTCGATCACACGACCGGCTACAACTTCAAGGTGAACCCGCTCGGCGTGCTGCTCGACGGGTACATGTACAACGACGGGGACCGCGACGACAACTGGGACGCGGTCTGGGAAGCCCAGACCTTCCGCGACCAGGATGGCTGGTACGTGGAGATTCGCGTTCCGTTCTCCGCGATCCGGTATCGCACGGCCGAGTCGATGACGTGGGGCCTCGAGGTCTATCGCTACATGCACGGGCGCGGCGAGGATACGGCATGGGTGACCTGGGACCGGGCCGAGAAAGGCTTCGTGAGCCGCTTCGGGCAGCTCACCGGGATCCGGGGAGTGCCGTCGCCACGGCAGCTCGAGATCATGCCGTACGTGGTGGGGAGGGCCACCGACCCCTCGACCCTCGGCAAGGAGAAGGTCGACAAGTTCGAGAACGTGGGGGCGGATCTCAAGTACGGGGTCACCGCCGACCTCGCCCTGAACGCGACGGTGCAGCCCGATTTCGGGCAGGTCGAGGCGGATCCCGCCACACTCAACCTCTCGCCGTTCGAGACCTTCTACGACGAGAAGCGCCCCTTCTTCATCGAGGGGAGCCGCCTCTTCCAGCATCCGGACTTCAATCTCTTCTACTCACGCAGAATCGGCACGGGAGATCCCAACTCACGCATCCGCTACGCTGCAAAGCTGACCGGGAAGGCGGCGGGTAACGCCACGATCGCCACTCTCATCGCCTCGAGCGACGTCACGGGACGCGGGCAGGCCCACAACCTCCTGAAGAACGGCGATCGGCTCTCGCGATTCTTCGTGGGCCGCTTCGGGAAGCAATTCAACGGCGGCCGCCAGCAGTTCAACATCATGGGGACGGCGGCCCTGAACACGGCGAACCGCGACGTGTTCGGCGAATTCGCCTCACGCGAAGCGTACACGTCCGGGGTGGATTTCGATCTCTTCTCGAAGAATCGCACCTACAACATCCAGGGATCGATGGTCAGCTCCATCATCGATCCCGAGGGCTCCGCGATCGATTCCACCGTCGACGGAGCGAAGCGCTACGGCTCGGGCGGGTCGCTCGATATCCGAAAAGTCGGAGGCAAGTGGCGGACGGGCGTGAACGGACGCTGGGAGTCCGCGAAGCTCGACATCAACGACCTCGGCTTCATCGAGTCGCCGGACGAGATGGGCTTCAGCGGGTTCATCACGAACATCTACAACCCGGAAGGGAAGAGCAAGACCTGGAACCAGGGAAACCTGAACCTGAACTTCTGGAAGAACTTTCTCTACGGCGCGCGCAAGGGATACGACATCAGCACCGGTCAGGAGGTCTGGGCCTACAGCCGCGGGCACAGGCAGTGGATGGGCGCCGAGCTGAACGGCTGGAGGCAGTTCCGGGACTACCGCGAGATCTGGTGGGGAACGAACTACCAGAACGAGGGAACGCGCCGGTACGAGACCCGCGGCGGGCCTCTGATGCGCGAGCCGGCGACCTATGGCGGATGGCTCGGCTACAAGACAGACACCCGGAAGAGCCTGATCCTCTCGATCGAAGGGAACCATTTCCGCGACACGTCGCTCAATCACGACACGAACGGCACGTTCGGGGTCGTGTGGAACCAGAGCAGCGCCGTGAACCATGATCTCGAGCTCGAGTTTCACAACCGGCAGGACGACACGCAGTACCTGGCGACGGTGGTCTCCGCCTCTCATCCCGGAGCACAGGGGATCGGCGGGCTGAGCTATCTCTTCGGGAGGATCCACCAGCAGACCGCGAGCCTCACGCTCCGGACAAATCTATTGTTCAGCCGCGACAAGTCGCTCGAGATCTACGCCCAGCCGTTCATCACCGTGGGGGACTACAGTGAGGTTCGAGAGCTGATCCGGCCGGACTCCTACGACTTCATCCACTTCATGGATCCGGCAGTGAATCCCAAGGACTTCGACTTCAGCTTTACCGCGGTGAACTGGAACGTGGTCTACCGCTGGGAATACCGTCCGGGGAGTGCCTTCTTCCTCGTCTGGACGCAGAGCCGCTCGGAATTCGACGAGCGGGATTTCCACCCGACGCCGGGGTCGTTCAAGAACGATATACGGCTGAGCAGCCTCTTCCGGAACGAGGCCGAGAACAAGGTCCTCGCCAAGCTAACGTACTGGTTCGCGATCTAGCACGCGATCTGACGTAAGATCGGGGCGTGACGTCCTGGCTCAAGCCCTGGCCCGATGATCCGGGCGAGCGCGCCCGCTACGCCGAATCGATCTTCCGGCGCGTCGCCCCCCGCTACGACATCCTGACCCGAGCCCTCTCGCTCGGCCAGGACGGCCGGTGGAAACGACGGCTCGCCGCGGAGGCGCGCGGCGCGGACGCGGACGCGCGCGTCCTCGACCTCGCCACCGGCACCGCCGCGCTCCCATTACTCATGCGGGGCTCGGGGCACCGCGGTCCGATCGTGGGCCTCGACCGGAGCGCCGAGATGCTCGCCCGCGCCCGCGTGAAATGCGCGCGCCTCGACGGGGTCCGGTTCCTCCGCGGCGATCTGAGCCGGCTCCCGTTCCGTGATCAGAGCTTCGATGCGATCACCATCGGCTACGGGCTCCGCTACCCCTCCGACCTGCCCGCGTTCCTCCGGGACGTCTTTCGCCTGCTCCGTTCGAGCGGACGCTTCCTGAGCCTCGACTTCGGGCTGCCCGCATCGGCCCCCTACCGCTCGCTCGCGCTGGGGTATCTCTTCGCCGCGGGCGCCTTCTGGGGATTCGCCCTCCACGGGCGCGCCGGCACCTACGCCCACATCGTGGAATCGCTGCGCGCCTACCCGGGGCAGCGCGCCCTCGCGGAGCTGATGATCGAGGCCGGATTTGCCGATATCTCGATCGAGGAGCACCTGGGCGGGATCGTGGCCACGATCACCGCACGCAAACCCTGACCCGATTTCGGGTATCCTGTGTTCGGGAGGGATCGCTGGAATGACCTTGTTCGCCTTGCTCGTGATTCTCGCGCTCGTCGCGGCAGCCGTGCTCCTGGTCCCGGCGATCCGCCGTGTCACCGTAACCCCGTTCATCATGCGCGCCATGGCGCGGGCGCTTCCGCGCATGGGGGACACCGAGCGGATCGCGCTCGAGGCGGGCACGGTCTGGTGGGACGGGGAGCTCTTCTCGGGGCGCCCCGACTGGAAGAAGCTCCTCGATTTTGAGTGCAAACCGCTGAGCGCTCGGGAACGCGCCTTCCTCGACGGACCGGTCGAGGAGCTCTGCGGCATGGTGGAGGAGTGGAAGGTCGAGAGGGACGGCGACCTTTCGGCCGAGGCGTGGCGCTTCATCAAGGAGAAGAAGTTCTTCGGGATGATCATTCCCGAGGAATACGGCGGGCTCGGGTTCTCGGCTCTCGCGAACTCGGCGGTTGTGACGAAGATCTCGAGCCGGAGCGTCGCCGCCGCCGTGACCGTGATGGTCCCCAACTCTCTCGGCCCCGCCGAGCTTCTCCTCCACTACGGGACCGACGAGCAGAAGCGCCGCTTCCTGCCGCGCCTCGCGACCGCGGAGGAGATCCCCTGCTTCGCGCTGACGGGCCCCGAGGCCGGGAGCGACGCGGCCTCGACGACGAGCCGGGGCGTCGTGACGCGCGGCCAGTACCAGGGCAAGGATGTCCTGGGAATGCGGCTCAACTTCCGGAAGCGCTACATCACGCTCGGGCCGGTGACGACTCTCATCGGCCTCGCGTTCCGCCTCTACGATCCCGAACACCTCCTGAGCGAGCGGGAAGACCTGGGCATCACCCTTGCCTTGATCCCGCCCGATCTGCCGGGAATCGAGATCGGGAAGCGGCACGATCCTCTCGGCGTGGCGTTCCTGAACGGTCCCATTTACGGGCGCGACGTTTTCGTTCCCCTGGACACGGTCATCGGCGGCAAGGCGCGCGTGGGGCAAGGCTGGCAGATGCTGATGGCGAACCTGGCCGCCGGGCGCGGGATCTCGCTGCCGGGTCTCTCGACCGGCGCCGCACAGCTCTGCTCGCGGGTCGCCGGCGCCTACGCGACGGTCCGCGAGCAGTTCGATCTTCCGATCGGACGGTTCGAAGGGATCGAGGAGCCGCTCGCGAGGATCGGCGGCATGACCTACGTCCTGTCCGGGGCGCGCGTCCTCACGGCGGGCGCGGTGGATGCCGGAGAGAAGCCGGCTGTGGTTTCGGCGATCATGAAGGCCTATTCCACGGAGGCGATGCGCACGGTCGTGAATGCCGCGATGGACATCCAGGCCGGCGCGGGAATCTCGCGGGGTCCCCGAAACACGCTCGCGCACGCCTACGCGTCCGTTCCGATCGGGATCACGGTCGAGGGCGCCAACATCCTCACCCGCACCCTCATCATCTTCGGGCAGGGGGCGATCCGCTGCCATCCGTACGTGCGGGCCGAGATGGAGGCGGTCGCCTCGAAGGACCTCGCGCGGTTCGACAGCGCGTTCTTCGGCCACATGGGCTTCATGGCTTCGAACGCGGCGCGCGGCTTCGGGCACGCGCTCACAGGCTCGCGGTTCGCGCGACCCACCGGCGTGTCCGGCCCCGCCGGCCGGTACCTGGCGCGGTTCACCCGCCTGAGCGCCGCGTTCGCGCTGGTCTCCGATGCCGCCATGGCGACACTCGGCGGGCAGCTCAAGCGCCGCGAGAAGATCAGCGGGCGGCTGGCGGACGCGCTCGCGTGGCTCTATCTCGGCTCGGCGACCGTCAAGAAGTTCTGGGATGACGGAAGGCCGGACCAGGACCTGCCGTTCATGGCGTGGGGAGCCGAGAAGGCGCTCTTCGAGGTCGAGACCGCGCTCGTCGGTGTGCTCGAGAACCTGCCCAACCGCGCCGCGGCGTCGCTCCTCAAGCTGGTGATCTTCCCGCTCGGCTCGCGTCAGGGACCCCCGGGCGATGCGCTCGGCGCCAAGGTGGCTCGTGCGTTGCTCGACGATCGCGAGGAGCGCCTCCGCCTGACACGCGACATCTACGTGCCCCCGCCGGACGACCCTGGCCTCGGACGGCTCGAAGCGGCGCTCGACAAGGTGGTGGCGGCCGCCCCGGCAGTGCAGAGCGTCAAGACCGCGGTTCGGGCCGGGAAGCTCGCGCGCGAGCCGGATGGCACCCTCCTCGAGCGCGCCGTGAGGGCAGCCGTCATCGACGAGCCCGCCGCGAAGAGAATCCGCGAGGCAGAGAAGGCTCGCGACGACGCGATCCAGGTGGACGAGTTCGACACGCCCCAGCGCCAGCATCATGCGCCCGGTTCGATCGAGGCGGAGGCTTCCCGGCGCTGACGTGATGTGATATTTTCCCGCTTCGTGAGCCTCCGCGTCGCCGGTCCGAATCTCGAACGGAGACCGAGGGCCATCCTGGCCCTGGAAGATGGGACTTTCTTCCGGGGCTTTTCGTTTGGGAGGCCGGGGCGGACCGAGGGGGAAGTGGTCTTCAACACCGGTCTCTGCGGCTACCAGGAAGTCCTCACCGATCCCTCCTACGCAGGTCAGATCGTCACCATGACCTACCCACACATCGGAAACTACGGCGTGAACCCGGAGGACGTGGAGTCCACGCGGCCCCAGGTCGCGGGCTTCGTCGTGCGGGAGGTCTCGACCGTCGCCTCCTCCTGGCGTTCGAGCGGGGAGCTGCACCGCTACCTGGACGAGGCGGGCGTCGTCGGGATCAGCGAGATCGACACGAGGGCGCTGACCCGCCACCTCCGCATCCACGGCGCGAAGCGGGGCGCGATTTCCACGCTCACCGACGATCCCGACGAGCTGGTGGATCGCGCGCGCTCGTCGCGGAGCATGGTGGGGCTCGACCTCGCGAGGGAGGTGACCTGCCTGGAATCATACCGCGTGGAAGCGACGGCCCGTCCCACGGCCGAGGGGGTCCCGCCGCGCGCCGGGCCGTTTCATGTCGTGGCCTACGATTTCGGAATGAAGCGGAACATCCTCCGGATGCTCTCGGCGGCGGGATGCGACATCACCGTGGTGCCCGCGACGACGTCCGCGAAGGAGACCCTGGCGCTCGACCCGGACGGGGTGTTTCTCTCGAACGGGCCCGGCGATCCCGAGCCCTGTGTCTACGCGATCGAGGCGGCGCGCGAGTTGATTCAGGCCAGGCCCACGTTCGGCATCTGCCTCGGCCATCAGATCATGGGCCTCGCGTGCGGTGGGAGGACCTTCAAGCTCAAGTTCGGACACCGCGGCGCGAACCATCCCGTGCGAAACCGGCTCACGGGCCAGGTGGCGATCACGTCCCAGAACCATGGCTTCGCGGTCGACCCCGGGCTCTTCATCGATCCGGCGCTCGAGCTCACCCACGAGAACCTGAACGACGGGACCGTGGAGGGATTCCGGCACCGCGACCTCCCGGCGTTCTCGGTTCAGTACCACCCCGAAGCGAGCCCCGGGCCCCACGATAGCCACTATCTCTTCAACCAATTCATCAAGCTCATGGCCGCCCCGGATTTCGCCTCGCGACCCCGCGCCGCGGCGACCCCGGCCGAAACTACGGTGGGGACCTAGCGCATGCCGAAAGACCTCTCGATCCGCTCCGTCCTCGTCATCGGATCGGGGCCGATCGTGATCGGCCAGGCGTGCGAGTTCGACTACTCCGGCACCCAGGCGATCAAGGTGCTCCGCAGCGAGGGGATCCGCGTTTCGCTGGTGAACTCGAACCCCGCGACGATCATGACCGACCCCGAGTACGCGGATCGCACCTATATCGAGCCGCTCACGCCCGAGATCGTGGAGAAGATCCTGGTCCGCGAGAAGCCCGACGCGGTGCTCCCCACCGTCGGGGGGCAAACCGCGCTCAACCTCGCCGTGGACCTTTCTCGCCGGGGCGTCCTCGACCGGCTGGGAATCCGGCTGATCGGCGCGAGCCGCAAGGCGGTTGAAGTCGGGGAAGACCGGCGGCTCTTCAAGGAAGCCATGAGCCGAATCGGGTTAGACCTTCCAACAAGTGGATTTGCGAGGACTTCGAAGGAGGCCGCCGACGTCCTCGATCTGACCGGCCTGCCGGCGGTCATCCGGCCTTCCTTCACCCTTGGAGGGAGCGGAGGCGGGATCGCGTACAACCGGGAGGAGTTCGACGAGATCGTGGCGCGCGGGCTCGACCTCTCGCCCGTCCACGAGATCCTGGTCGAGGAGTCGGTGCTGGGATGGAAGGAGTACGAGCTGGAGGTGATGCGGGATCACGCGGACAACTTCGTCGTGATCTGTTCGATCGAGAACTTCGACCCGATGGGCATCCACACCGGGGACTCGGTCACCGTGGCCCCGGCGCAGACCCTGACCGACCGCGAGTACCAGGCGATGCGGAACGCCGCGCGCCGCGTCATCCGGGAGGTCGGCGTGGAGACGGGCGGGTCGAACATCCAGTTCGCCGTGGATCCGAAGACGGGGCGCATGGTCGTGATCGAGATGAATCCCCGGGTCTCGCGCTCCTCGGCGCTCGCGAGCAAGGCGACCGGGTTCCCGATCGCGAAGATCGCGGCGCTCCTCGCGATCGGCTACAGCCTCGACGAGATCAAGAACGACATCACGCGCGTCACGCCGGCCTCCTTCGAGCCCGCGATCGACTACGTCGTGGTGAAGATCCCGCGATGGGCATTCGAGAAGTTCCGCGACGCGAACCCGAGCCTCGGCACGCAGATGAAGTCCGTGGGGGAGGTCATGGCGATCGGGCGCACGTTCAAGGAGGCGCTCCAGAAGGGGCTCCGCGGCCTCGAGATCGGGGCGAGCGGATTCTCGCGCGAGGATCTCGACGACTCGCGGATTCAGGAAAAGCTCCTGACGCCGGATCCCGACCGCATCTTCTACGTGAAGCGCGCGCTCGATCTGGGCTGGACGCAGGCGAAGGTCCATCAGATGACCGGCATCGATCCCTGGTTTCTGGATCAAATCCAGCAGATCGTGGATCTGGAACGGACGATCGTGCCCGGCATGAATCTGTACGTCCTTCGCGAGGCGAAGCGGATGGGGTTCTCCGATCCGCGGATCGCGGCTCTGACCGGCGTGAGCGAGGGGGAAGTCCGCGCCAGGCGCGCCGAGGCGGGAATCGTTCCGGTCTACAAACGCGTCGACACCTGCGCCGCCGAGTTCGAGTCCCACACGCCCTACCTCTACTCGACGTACGAGCAGGAATGCGAGGCGAACCCGACCGCGAAGCGCAAGGTGGTCATCCTGGGCAGCGGGCCCAACCGGATCGGCCAGGGCATCGAGTTCGACTACTGCTGCTGCCACGGCTCGTTCGCATTCCAGGCGGAGGGATACGAGACGATCATGGTGAATTGCAATCCCGAGACCGTCTCGACCGACTACGACACCTCCGACCGGCTCTACTTCGAGCCCCTGACGTTCGAGGACGTGATGAACGTGGTCGAGCTGGAGCGCCCCGAGGGAGTCGTGATCCAGTTCGGCGGCCAGACGCCGCTCAAGCTCGCGCTGCCGCTCCACCGCGCGGGCGTCCGCATCCTCGGCACGAGCCCGGACGCGATCGATCTCGCCGAAGACCGGAAGCGCTTCAGCGCCCTCCTCTCGAGCCTCGACATCCCGCAGCCGGAGAGCGGCACCGCCGCCTCCCTCGCCGAGGCGAAGGCGGTGGCAGCGCGGATCGGCTACCCGGTCCTGGTTCGACCCTCCTACGTGCTGGGTGGGCGCGCGATGGCGATCGTCTACGACGAGGCGCACCTCGAGGGGTACGTCCGCGAGGCCGTGAACGCCTCTCCCGAGCACCCGGTGCTGGTCGACCGGTTCCTCGAGGACGCCTTCGAGGTCGACGTGGACGCGTTGGGAGACGGAGAGCGCGTCGTGATCGGCGGGATCATGGAGCACATCGAAGAGGCCGGGATCCACAGCGGCGATTCCTCGGCGGTGCTGCCGCCGTACAAGATCCCGGGCCGGCACCTCGACACGATCCGGGACATGACGCGCCGCCTCGGCTTGGCGATCGGCGTGCGGGGGCTCATGAACGTTCAATTCGCCATCCGGTCGGACACGGTCTATGTCCTCGAGGTGAATCCGCGCGCGTCGCGCACGGTGCCGTTCGTGAGCAAAGCGACGGGCGTGCCGCTCGCGAAGGTCGCCGCGAGGATCATGGCGGGCCGAACGCTCGCGGAGCAGGGGGTTGTCCGGGACCTGACCGTGAGCCGCGTGTTCATCAAGACGCCGGTCTTTCCGTTCATGAAATTCCCGGGGAGCGACATTCTCCTCGGCCCCGAGATGAAATCCACGGGCGAGGTGATGGGCGTCTCGGAGGATTTCGGGATCGCGTTCGCCAAGGCGCAATCCGCGGCGGGAAACACCATCCCGACAGAAGGGACGGCGTTCATCAGCGTGAACGACAACGACAAGCGCGGCGTGCTGCCCCACGCTCGGGCGCTCCACGAGACGGGATTCACGATCATCGCGACACAGGGCACCGCCGACTTCCTGAGCGCGCAGGGCATCCCCGCCGAGCCGGTCTTCAAGGTGAACGAGGGGCGCCCGAACGTCGTGGACCGGATCAAGAGCGGCGGCATCCACCTCATCATCAATACGCCTCTCGGGAGGGAGTCCTTCTACGACGACGGCGCGATCCGCACGAACGCGATCCTCCATGGCGTGCTCTGCGTCACGACGCTCACGGCGGCCGCGGCGACCGTGCAGGCGATCCGCGCGCTTCGGAAGCACGCCGTGACCGTGACGGCATTGCAGGACATTCACGCGGCCTCCGAGTCGATCGAGCGTCCCGCGGTCCCGGAGCCGGCGACAATCGGCGTCTCTTGAATCTGCTGATCGCGGGCGGGAGGGGATTCGTCGGCTCCGCCTTGACGCGCCATCTGGCCGCGTGCGGTCACCGTGTCTCTCTCCTGAGCCGCCATCCCCTCGCACCCCGCGGCGGGGTCCCTGTCTTTCACTGGGACCCCGAGCGCGGGGAGCTGGACCCGGAGGCCCTGCGGGGCGCCGACGCCGTCGTGACCCTCGTGGGGGAGAACCTCGCCGGCGGAAGATGGACTCCGGAACGGAAGCGCCGCCTCGTCGACAGCCGCGTCGCGACGACACGATTCCTCGTCCGGCGGATGAGTGAGCGAACGCCGAGACCGCGCGCCCTCGTCAGCGCCTCGGCGGTCGGGATCTACGGGAATCGCGGCGAGGAAATCCTGACCGAGGCGAGCCCGCCCGGCGCCGGGTTTCTCGCGGATCTCTGCAAGGCGTGGGAAGCGGCGGCGCTCGGGGCGAGCGGGGCCGGCATCCGGACCGTCGTGCTTCGTTTCGGCATCGTGCTCGGCGCGGGAGGAGGCGCCCTGGCGAAGATGCTCCCGATGTTCAGGTTAGGCGTCGGCGGTCCGCTCGGAAACGGCATGCAGTGGATGAGCTGGATCGCGCTCTCCGACGTGGTCGGCGTGATCGAGCACGGGCTCTCGCGCGAGGACGTGGCGGGTGCTTTGAACGCGGTGGCGCCCGCTCCCGTTCGGAACCGTGATTTCGCGCGCGCCCTGGGACGTGTATTGAGGCGCCCGGCGGTGCTCCCGGCGCCGGCCCTGGCGCTCAAGCTCCTCTTCGGGGAGATGGCCGACGAGGCGCTTCTCTCGAGCTGCCGCGTGGAACCCGCGAGGCTTCCCGCCCTGGGCTACCGCTTCGCGGTCGAGGATCTGGAGAAAGCGCTTCGGAACGCGGTCCGAGCGCAAGGGTCGGATCTCAATCCCAGGGACTGATACCCAGCACCACCATCGCGATCACGCCCGCCGCCATCGAAGCCCCGAGGATGAACGCCACGCCCTTCCGGTACTCGGGCGCGCCCCTCAGGGCCGCATAGCCGGTCTTCGCGGCTGCGTTGGAGAGAACCGCAACCGCGATCCCTCCCGCCGCGGTTCCGGAGGAGAGCCCGGTCTGAGCGTGAAGGCCGGAGAGGCCCAGGGTGATCGCGTCCACGTCCACGAGTCCCGCGAGGAACGACGCGGCGGCGATCCCCCAGCTCCCCGCGTAGCGGCGCGCCGCTTCGACCGCGACGAGCACGATCGCGAAGATCACGCCGAAGCGGATGGCCTCACGGAGCTGGAACGGGTTGGCCAGGGCGCTCTCCTGCGTCGCTTTCGATCCTTCCCGGCTCAGGAGAAACGCGATCGCGATGATGCTGCCCACGGCGGCCGCGGCGAGAAATGGCCACAGGCGCGCCAGGACCGCGGGACCGGCCACCGCGGTCAGGACCGCGACTCGAACCAGCATGACGGTCGAGGCGAGCCCGGCTCCGACGGCGAGCTGCCCGACGCCGCTCTTCATGGAGCGCGACTGCAGGGCCAGGGAGACGGTGACCGCGGTGCTCGACGCGAGTCCGCCCAGGATGCCGGTCAGGAATATGCCCCGGCGCGCGCCCCAGAAACGGACCCCGAGGAAGGCTGCGAAGGAAAGCCCGCAGACGAGCACGACGATGAACCAGAGCCTGCGCGGATTCCAGACGCCCCAGGGACCGTAGCCACGGTCGGGGAGGAGCGGCAGGATCACGGCCGCGATCACCGCGAGCGTCAGGGTCGCGCTGAGCTCCTCCCGGGTCATCGCCCGGGGGAAGGACTCGAGCCGTTCTTTCGAGGCCAGGAGCACGGCGACCGTGATGCCGATCGCGGCGGCCACGACGAGCGCCCCTGAGCCCGCGATCGCGCCGATCCAGTAGGTCGCGAGCGCGGCGGTCTCGGTGGTGGTGCCGACCGACTCGTCGGCGCTCTTGCGCCAGTAGGCGGCGAGGGCGAGCGCCGCCACCGCGAGGAATCCCGCGACGACGGCAAGGCCCATCTCGCCCGTCGTGACGGTGAGGCTCGCGCCCAGGAGCGCGAAGAGGGGAAACGTCCGGACGCCGGCGAACATCCGCTCGCCGCCGGCGTTCGCGGCGCGCTCGCGCTCCATCCCGATCAGGCCGCCCAGGAGCCCCGCGACCAGAAGCCGGAGCAAGGCGGCGCCGGGATCGGCGACGAAATCGACCGTCTGGTTCACACCGGCCTCATCGCACGAACGTGATCATCATGCTTCGTCGCCGCGCAGCAGGCGGCGAAGAACGAACGTCAGGATGCCTCCGTTCACGTAGTAGCGGACCTCTTGCGGGGTGTCGAGCCGGACCAGCGCCCGGAAGCGGTCCGGCCCCGCCGCCGTGGCTCCCTTGGCACCCGCGCCATCCCGCCTCACGCGCACCGTGACTTCCTTGGCCCGGTCCGCGTCGGGGCGCGCCGCGTCGGCGATTCCCTCGATATCGTGGATCTCATGTCCGGTGAGCCCCAAGGTCTCCGCGTTCTGGCCCGCCTCGAACTGGAGCGGCAGAATGCCCATGCCGATCAGGTTGCTCCGGTGGATGCGCTCGAAGCTCTCCGCGAGGACGGCGCGGACGCCGAGCAGCTTCGGCCCCTTGGCGGCCCAGTCGCGCGAGGATCCGGATCCGTATTCCTTGCCGGCGATCACGATCGTCGGCACGCCCTCGCCCGCGTAGCGCATCGCGGCGTCGTAGATCGACAGCTGCTCGCCGCTGGGGAGGTGCATCGTGTAGCCCCCCTCGACGCCCGGAACCATCTTGTTCCGGATGCGCGTGTTCGCGAACGTGCCGCGCACCATGACTTCGTGATTCCCTCGCCGCGATCCATACGAATTGAAATCCAGGGGCGGAACGCCGTGCTCGATCAGATAGCGTCCGGCCGGGCTGTCCTTCTTGATCGAGCCGGCGGGAGAGATGTGGTCCGTGGTGACGCTGTCGCCGAGGAGAGCCAGGACCCTCGCCGCTCGTACGTCGGAAACAGGCGGCGGCGTCTTGGGCATGTCGTCGAAATAGGGCGGGCGCTTGACATAGGTGGAATCCGGCTCCCACGCGTAGCGGTCACCCTGGGGTACGGGCAGGTTTCGCCAGGTCTCGTCCCCGGTGTAGACGTCACGGTATGTTTCGCGGAACGTCTCGGAGCGGACGGCGCTTCGGATCGTCGCGTCGATCTCCCTCCGGCTCGGCCAGAGATCGCGGAGATAGACGGGCTTTCCGTCCGATCCCTCTCCCAGGGGCTCCGACGTGAGGTCCAGATCCATCCTCCCCGCGAGGGCGTAGGCCACGACGAGCGGCGGCGACGCGAGGTAGTTCGCCCGCACCTCGGGGTGGATGCGGCCCTCGAAGTTCCGATTGCCGCTCAGGACGGCCGCGACCACCAGGTCCTCGTCCTCGATCGCCTTGGAGATCGGAGGCGGAAGCGGCCCGCTGTTTCCAATGCACGTCGTGCACCCGTAGCCCACCGTGTAGAACCCGAGCGCTTCGAGGTACTGCGTGAGCCCTGCCTTGCTCAGATACTCGGTCACCGCCTTGGAGCCCGGAGCGAGGCTCGTCTTCACCCAGGGCTTGGTCGCGATCCCGCGCTCGACGGCGCGCTTCGCCACGAGGCCGGCGCCCACCATGACGGAAGGATTCGACGTGTTGGTGCAGCTCGTGATCGCGGCGATCACGACCGCCCCGTCGCTGAGCGGGAAGGACCTCCCTCCGAGGGTCACCTGGGGCATCGTCGCGGTCGCGTGCCCCGTGGCGCCGTCGCCGCCTTCTCCCTCCCATCGCTCGAGCGGTTTCCCGGCCGATGTCGGGGCTGCCTTCGCGACCCGCATCGTGGGGAGCGCCTCCGCGAAGTTTCGCTTCGCGTCGCCGAGACGGACGCGATCCTGGGGCCTGCGGGGTCCGGCGAGGCTCGGCTCGACCGTGCCCAGGTCCAGCGAGAGCGTGTCGGAGTAGAGGGCCTCGGGGGTGTCTGGGCCGTGAAAGAGCCCCTGTTCTTTCGCGTAGGCCTCGATCAAGCGCAGCTGCTCGGGCGGGCGTCCGGTGAATTCGAGGTAGCGCAGCGTTTCGGCGTCGATCGGGAACATCCCGCACGTCGCCCCGTACTCCGGGGACATGTTCGCGATCGTGGCCCGGTCGGCGACGGGAAGCGTGGCGAGTCCGGGGCCGAAGAACTCCACGAACCGGCCGACGACGCCCTTCTTGCGCAGGATCTCGGTCACGGTGAGCACGAGATCGGTCGCGGTGGATCCCTCGGGAAGCTCTCCCGTCATGCGGAATCCGACCACCTGGGGAAGGAGCATGGAGACGGGCTGTCCGAGCATCGCCGCCTCCGCTTCGATCCCTCCGACGCCCCAGCCCAGAACCCCCAATCCGTTGATCATCGTGGTGTGGGAATCGGTGCCGATCAGGGTGTCGGGATACGCCTGCGGGGGGTCGCCCTCTCCGGAGAATACGACGCGCGCCAGATACTCCAAGTTCACTTGGTGGACGATCCCGGTCGCGGGCGGCACGACCCGGAAGTTTCGGAACGCGCGCTGTCCCCAGCGGAGGAAGAGGTAGCGCTCACGATTTCGCTCGAACTCCTTCTTCGCGTTGATGAGGAGCGCCGCGCGCGACCCGTACTCGTCCACCTGGACCGAGTGGTCGATCACAAGCTCCGCCGGCTGCAGCGGATTGATCCGCTTCGCGTCGCCGCCCAGGTCCGCCATTGCGTCGCGCATGGCGGCGAGGTCCACGACCGCGGGAACGCCCGTGAAATCTTGTAGGAGCACTCGGCTCGGCGTGAAGGCGATCTCGCGGCTCGGCTCCGCCTTGGGATCCCAGCGCCCCACCGCTTCGACGTCCTCGGCGGAGACCACGCGGCCGTCCATCGAGCGGAGGAGGTTCTCGAGGAGGATCCGCATCGAATAGGGAAGGCGCTCGACGGGAATGCCCGCCTTGGCGAGCGCCTCGAGCCGGAAGATCTCGTAGCGACGGTCACCCACCTTCAGGACGGATCGTGCGCCGAAAGCGTCGTTCATGTGGAGAGAATACCCGAACGCGGCCTCTTCCGGTACAGTCTGCCGCCATGTCCAACGTGACCCCCCGGCATCGCTTCACGTGGAGACACGCTCTGGTCATCGCGCTCTTCCTGGCGGTGACCGTTTGGGTCGCGGTTGCGTCGGCGCCGTACTTCACGCGCCCGCGGCTCGAGTCCTTCATCCGAGGCTTTGGGCCCTGGGGGCCGCTCATCCTGCTCGGGCTCCAGGTCGCGCAGATCCTGATCGCTCCGATCCCGGGTGTGTTCCTGCCGATTCTGGCGGGGGCGCTCTACGGTCCGGTGGTCGGGGTCCTCATTGCCACCGGGGGGACGCTGCTCGGGTCTGCCGCCGCCTACGCGATCGGCAATCGGGCGGGAGTCCCGCTCTTACGGCGCTGGATCGGCGAGGAGAACGTCGCCCGCGCCCAGGGGCTGGTCGGGGGGAAGCGCTGGATCGCGCTCATTCCGCTCTTTCTCCTGCCCTTCACGCCCGCCGACGCGATCTGCTTCGTCGCCGGAATGATCGGGATCAAGGTCAGCCGCTTCGCGCTGGCGGTGCTGCTGGGACGCGTCCCGAAGGACGCGGCGCTCGCGCTCGCGGGCGCCGGACTGATCCATCTAGGGGACCTGATCGCCAAGTAGCTTGCGCCGGCGCCTGCCGCGCCACCGATCGCGCTACGGGTGCCGCCCCTTGACGATGATCTTGATGGGCGTACCCGCTTCCACGGTTCCGGTCGCGCGCAAGTTGTTCAAGATCGCCGTCTCCTCGAGACTCAACGCCTGCGGACCGAGACGGCCCACGACCTCGGCGAACGTGCCGGACTGGCCCGCGATCGCGACGTGCACCCGGTCCGGTGTCACGCTCAGCTTGTCGGGATCGCGCAGCTTCGCGAGGCTCCGTATCGAAGCGAGAATCTGCTCCGACGCGATGTCTCCGTCGGAACGGCTCTGCCCCAGGACTTGCAGAAACTGACCCGGCTTGTAGCCGACGAACCCGGCGATCAACACCTGCCTTCCGCCCTCTCCGTTCGCGACGACGTGCCCGATCCACGCGGGGAAGTCTCGGAAACTCTCCGCCCGTCCCGAAGCGTCGAGGATCTTCTTTTCCTCGAGGAGGGACTGGACGAAACGCTCCGGCGTCGCGGAGAGATCCTTGGACCGCTGGAGCGTCAGCTCCATCATGGCCCCCAGCGATTGATTCATGGCGACGACCGAGCTGGGCTGGTTCGCCGTCTTCCATCCGTCGGGGAAGATCATCTCGAAGCCGAGATCGGGGTGATAAAAACGGTTCCCGACGAAGAATCCGGCGCGCGGATCGTCCCCGAAGACGAGCCCTTCGATGCGGGCCCGGTAGCGCGGGGCGTCGATCTCGAGACCCTTCCTTCCACCAGCGACCGCGGCCTGCGCGAGCTGCGACGTGCGGATCTCGCGATCGCCGGGATCCGGGTGCGTCGAGAGGAAACCGGGGAGGTTGGCGCCCTGCCGCTCGCCGACGCGCTTCAACATGGCGTAGGTCGACGGAATCTCGCGCGGGTCGTACACCGCCTTGGTCGCGTACCCCACGCCCAGCTCGTCCGCCTGAGTCTCGTTGTCGCGGCTGTATTTCAGGAAGAGCAGTCCGAGGCCCTGCTGTGCCAAGCCGGTGTAGGGCCGGATCGCGCCCACGAAGACGGCGCCCGCGAGAAGGCCGACGCCGGCGATCTGCGAGCGCGTGATCTGCTGCGCGCTGTGACGCGCCGTCACGTGCCCGATCTCGTGTCCGAGCACCCCCGCAAGCTGTGCCTCGGAGTTCAGGTAGGCCATGATGCCGCGCGTGATGTAGATGTAGCCGCCCGGAATCGCGAACGCGTTGACCACGGGGGAATCGAGCAGGCGGAAATGCCATCCCAGGGTGGGGAGGTGCGAGACGGCCCCGAGCTTCTGCCCGATCGAGTCGACGTAGTGCTGCTCGGTCGAATCGCCGTAGAGCCCGTACTGCTCGATGACGGCGGGATCCGATTCCCGTCCCATCTGGACTTCCTGGCTCGTGCTGACGAAGGAGATCTGGCGCTTGCCGGTCGCGGGATTCGTGGCGCATCCGGCGAATGCCAGCGCGAGCGCGGCTGTCAGGAACGCGGGCCCGAAAATATGGAGCGAGCGGTAGCGCTTCGAAGGCATGAGTTTTCTCCAGCGGACTGGTCGGTAGCGACGAAACCCTGTCGCGGTTTATAGTAACACTGGATCGTGCGCGCCCCGGTTCCGGAAAAGACACCAACGAGGAGCTCATGCCCACCACCTCGGTCGATCAGGCCCAGACTTACGTCAATACGATCAAATTTCTGTCGGCCGACGCGGTCGAGAAGGCGAAATCGGGGCATCCGGGAGCCCCGATGGGCGCCGCCGATATGGCGTACGTGCTCTGGGCGAGGTACATGCGATTCGATCCCAAGGACCCGAAATGGGTGAATCGCGATCGATTCGTGCTCTCGGCGGGGCACGCCTCCATGCTCCTCTACTCGCTGCTGCACCTCTTCGAGTTCGACCTTCCCATGGAGGAGCTGCAGCGGTTCCGCCAGTGGGGCTCGAAGACGCCCGGCCATCCGGAGTACGGCCACACGCCGGGCGTCGAGGCCACGACCGGCCCGCTAGGCCAGGGATTCGCCAACGGCGTCGGAATGGCGCTGGCGCAGCGCATGATGCAGGCGCGGCTCAAGCGCCACGCCGACCTCCTGAATCACCGCGTGTACGGGATTGTGAGCGATGGGGATCTCATGGAGGGGATCTCCTCGGAAGCCGCTTCGCTCGCGGGACACTGGAATCTGGGCAACTTGATCTATCTCTACGATGACAACAGGGTCTCGATCGAAGGCCCGACCGGGCTCGCCTTCTGCGAGGATGTGGGCCGCCGGTTCGAAGCCTACGGCTGGCACGTCGAGGTCGTGGACGGGAACGACCGCGAGCAGGTGGATCAGGGGCTCTTCCGCGCGGTCGCGGAGGAGAACCGGCCTTCCTTGATCGTGTCGCGCACGGTGATCGCGAAGGGAGCGCCCACGAAGCAGGGAACGGCGAAAGCGCACGGCGAGCCGCTCGGCCAGGAAGAATTGAACGCGGCCAAGAAGGCGGCGGGCTGGCCCCTTTCGCCGCCGTTCCACGTTCCCGACGAGGCGCGGACGCATTTCCACGCGCTGGCGGAAGAAAAGCGGAAGGGGCGGGCCGAGTGGGACGCGCGCTACGCCGCCTTCCGCCGCGACGATCCCGAGGGCGCTCGGGTATGGGACGCGTACTTCACGTGCAAGGTGCCTGAAAATCTGGAGGAGCTGCTGGCGTTGGCCGCTCCTCCGGGAGAGCTCGCGACCCGCACGCATTCGGGGAACGCCCTGCAAGCGGCCGCCGCGGCGGTGCCGTCTCTTGTCGGGGGATCGGCGGACCTCGAGCCCTCGACCATGACCGCCATCAAGGGTGGAGGAGACGTCGTGCCCGCGGGGCTCGCGTGCGGGGCGCGGGTCGAATACGGCGGACGCGTCCTCCACTTCGGCGTGCGCGAGCACGCGATGGGCGGGATCGGAAACGGGATGTCGCTCTACGGGTCCTTCATTCCATATCTCGGAACCTTCCTCATCTTCTCGGATTACATGCGGCCCTCGATCCGTCTCGCCGCGCTCATGAAGATCCAGGTCATCTACGTCTTCACGCACGACAGCGTGTTCCTCGGTGAGGACGGGCCGACGCATCAGCCGATCGAGCAGGTCGCCTCGCTCCGGCTCATCCCGGGATTGGAGGTCTGGAGGCCGGCGGATGCGCTGGAGACCGCGATGGCCTGGGCGCGCGCCATCCAGCGCACGGACGGTCCGGTGGCGCTCGCGCTCACGAGACAGAAGCTCGCCCCTGTCGAGCGGCCCGGGGGATTCGACCGCAAGCAGGTCCGGCGCGGGGGCTACGTGCTGCAGGACGCGGCTCAGGGCGCGCCCGAAGTGACCCTCGTCGCGACGGGGTCGGAGGTGCCGCTCGCGCGCGAGGCGCGGGACGCTCTCGAGGCGAGCGGAGTCCGAACGCGCGTCGTGTCGATGCCGTGCGTCGAGGCGTTCCTCTCGCAGTCGGAGAGCTACCGCGAGGCCGTGATCCCCCGGACCTCGCGTCGCGTCGTGATCGAAGCCGGGCGCACGGAGTCCTGGTGCGAGGTCCTCGGGGCGGATTGCCTGCGCATCGGACTGGACCGCTTCGGCGCGTCCGCTCCCGCCGCGGTGATCGCCGAAGAGCTGGGATTCACGCGCGTCGCGGTCGCGGAGCGCGTGCAGAGGTGGCTCGGACGAGCATGAGCGGCACGTGACCGCGCGTTCGCGCGCGTTCCTCCTTCTCCTTCTCATCGCCGCGTCGGCGGCGCTCCTGCCTTTTGTCCGATACCTGACGGACGATACGTTCATCCATTTCCAGTTCGCGAAACACCTGGTCCAGGGGAAGGGCTACTCCTTCAACGCGGGAGAGCCCACGTACGGAGCCACGAGCCCGCTCTGGGTGTTCCTGCTCGCGCTGGCGGGAAAGGCGTTTCCGATCGGCGTCGCGGCGCCCGCGGACTCGGGGGCCATGCCGGGGCTTGCCTGGGCCGCGAAGGCGTACGGGCTCCTGTTTCACCTGCTCACCATCGTGGTTCTCGTGCGACTCGGGAAACGACTCGGCTGGGACGATCGAACCTCGCTTGCGCTCGGGCTGCTCCTGGCGGCGCAGGCATGGGCGACGCGCTGGGCGCTGTCCGGGATGGAGACGCCGCTCGCGACCGCCTGCGTGGCGCTCTCCCTCTATGGGCTCGCCGGTGTCCTCATCGAGGGTCGAGCCGCGTGGACGACAGGTACTGCGCTGGGGTTCGCGGCACTCGCGCGCCCCGAATGCCATCTCCTGGCGGCGCTCGCGTTCGTCGCGATCTGGCTGGGAGCGGAGCGCCGCCAACGCCGCGCGCTCGAGGTCCTCGCCGGCTTCGCGCTCGTGATCGTGCCGTGGCTCGTGACCGCGTGGGGGTGGTTTCACACGCTCGTCCCGAACACCGCCGCGGCCAAGGCGGGCGCGGTCCTGACCCCCGGGCTCTTCGTCGCGGCGATCCACGCCGCATTTCAGGTGGAGCTTGCCGCCGATGCGCTGCCGCTCGCGGTCTTCGCGCTGGTGCTCGCGTTCGGGAGCCGCTCGACCGCGCTTCCCGCCGCGGGCGGACGACGCCTGTTCTGGCTGACGTGCGCCGCGTGGCCCCCGCTTCTCCTGGTCTCCTTCGCGCTGGGGGGCGTGCAGGTGGTCTCGCGCTACCTCGCGCCGGCGACCCCGTGCATGCTGCTCCTCGGCGTCGCCTCACTCCGCTGGGTCGTCGCGACCAGCTTCCCGAGACGGTACGGGCTGGCACTCGCGCTCTTTCTTGCGGCGTTCACGATCCAGAACGGAGCCTTCACGGCATTCGTGAGCGCGCCGAGCACGAGGGAGCACACGCGGGGCCTCCGCTCATCGCTCGTGTCGATCGGGATCTGGGCGCGCGACAACACGCCCCCGAATGCCACCTTCGCGGTCGCCGACATCGGCGCGTTCGGATACTACTCCGAACGCCGCGTCCTGGATCTGTACGGGCTCGTCACGCCGGTGCTTGCGCCGATCGTTGTGCGCGAGGGGTACGACGCGGTGGTGACGCGGTGCCTGTTCGAGGCGGCGGGGCGGCCGGACTACCTGATCGACCGTCATCGGGTGAAGGGCCGGCTCGCGATGGCGCTCGATGAGCCGGCTCCGTACCGGCTCCTCTTCGCCCGTCGGATCGGAAATCTCGGGATCACGCGCCCCTGGGGCTACTACTACTCGGTCTATGCCATCGACTGGCGGGTGCTGGACCAGACGCGGCAGCGCGTCGCGGCGTTGCCGGACGGGAGCGCGGGGCGTATAATGTAGATAGGTTTTTACCTTGAACTCCCCAGAGGCACCAACCATTTCACTTCCAAAGAGTTACTCGAAACTCTTCGCGTTTCTTCTAGTCCTCGCCGGAGGCTTGGCCTTCGTGGCGCCGGCGACCGCTCAGCTGCCCCCGCGGACCCCCCGGGCGGTTCCCGATCCGCGCCGCGCCGCGCCCTTCCTGCCGACCGTGCAGCCTTCGGGTCTGGGCTCGCCGGTGGACTGCGTGATCCTGGCGCCCGATTCCCTCGCGGACGTCTACCAGCGCCTCGCCGACTACCAGACGCGCGTCGGGATCGCGACCGTCGTGCGCACCCTCTCGACCGTCCGGTCCGCGGATCCGCGGTCGAACGATCTCGCGCAGGCCGTCCGGAGCTTCATCAAGGCGGCGCGCGATCTCTGGGGAGCGCGCTGGGCGGTGCTGGCGGGGGATCACGACGCGATCCCGATGCGGTACGCGCGGGTTCAGTTCGCGGAGACGCTCGACATCCCGAGCGACGCCTACTATTCGGATCTGGACGGCACGTGGGACGGAAACGGAAACGGGATCTACGGGGAAGTGGCGGACAGCCTCGAGATGAACCCGGACATCGCGGTGGGCAGACTCTCCGCCGGCACGCGCGCGCAGGCGCAGGTTCTGGTTTCGAAGGCGATCCGGTACGCGACGAACCCGATCGCCCCTCCGCTCACGAAGCAGCTCATTCTGGCGGAGGTGCTCTTTCCGACGACGTGGCAGCCGGGGCAGCTCATCTCGGTCGACGGCGCGGCCCACGGCGAATCGCTCAAGGTGCGCGCGCCCTCCTGCGGCGTGGTCGATCGGTACTACGAGAACGCGACGCCCTATCCGGGCGCCCTGCCGCTCACCCGGGCGTCCGCTCTGAGCGCGCTGGGCCGGGGCTACGGGATCGTGCACCACGTCGGACACGGAGCGAGGTCCCAGCTCTCGGTCGGGAGCGAGCTCCTCACGATGCCCGATCTCGCGTCGCTCACGAACGGCGACTCGGTGGCGCTCTGGATCTCCTCCGATTGCGCCTCGGCCGCGGCCGACTACGAATGCGTGGCGGAGGAGGTGGTGCGCCACCCAGCAGGGGGCGCGCTCGCGTACGTCGGCGCGACCCGCGACTCCTGGCCGGGCGTGAGCTACAAGCTCTCGACGACCCTGACGGATCTTCTGGCGCGCGGGCCCTCCACGACGCTCGGGGAGGCGCTCGAGGACGCGCGCGCAACACTCCTCCCGCAGGCGCGCGCCGAGACGCAGGAGCGCTGGGGCTACTTCGAGACGATTCTCCTGGGCGACCCCGCGATCCCGATCTGGCGCTGCGCCCCGGCGGCGCTCGCCGTGACGCGGCCCTCGACCGTGGCGCTCAGCGTGGGGAGCTTCCCCGTGACCGTTCTCGCCTCGGGCGCCCCGGCGGAATCGGCGCTCGTGGTCGCGTGGAAGCAGGGGGAGGACTACCGATCCGCCTTCACCGACGCCGCGGGCAACGTGACGATCCCGTTCCATCCGGGGTCCGCCGGCAAGTTCTCGCTGACGGTCACGTCTCCCGGCAGCCTGCCGTTTCTCGATTCGCTCACCGTGGTCGCGGACGCCCCCGCCCACTTCGCGCTCCTGGATTTCGGCGTGCGTGACTCGATCGCGGGGGACGGCGACGGCTCCGCGGACGCGGGGGAGTCCTTCGCGCTCTCGGGCAGCGTGAAGAACACGGGAACCGGAGCCTCATGCAGGGCTGGTCACGGTCACGCTCGTGGCGCTCACGGGCGGGCTCACGATCCCGCAAGGCGTCGCCACGCTTCCCGCCCTCGCTCCGGGGGCCGCGGCGACGCTCCCGGACAGCCTGCGCGTGCGGGCGCTCGCGATCCCGGGGACCGCCCGGGGCGAGATGCTGCGCGTGATCGTGAGGGATGCCGCCCGGTCGGACACGATCGACGCGCCGGTCGCGGTCGGCGCGGCCTCGCTCGTCCTCGCCTCGAACGGGTTCGACGACAGCCCCGGCGCGGGCGGTAACGGAAACGGCATCCTCGATCCCAACGAGACCGTCCAGTACCGCTTCACGGTCGCGGACGAAGGGAGCGGGCGCGGGCGCGGTCTCACCGTCCACCTGAGAAATCCCGGAGCCGGGGTCGCGCTCCTCGATTCGGTGGCGAGCGTGGGAGACGTCGTGCCCGGAAGCACGGGAACGAGCGCCGCGATGCGCGTGCGCGCGGGAGGAACGGTGCCGACCGGCCGTCTGTTCGACGCGCGGGTGGACGACGCCTACTTCCACTCGTGGAGCTTCGAGGTCGATCACACGGCCCCGGCGGCGCCCGCGAATCTCAGGGCCGCGATTCCCGGGGCGGACCGGATCACGATCGCGTGGGACCCCGTCCTCTCGGGCGACGCCTCCGGCTACCGGATCTATCGCGCGCTCGACGACGGCAGTCCGCTCGCGCTCCTGACCCCCGTCCCGGTGCGCCGCGTCTCCTCCTATGAGGACGCGGGCCTGCCGCCCCTCACGCGCTACCGCTATGCCGCCGCCGCGGTGGACTCGGGAGGGAACGAGGGCGCGCGCTCCGCGCCCCTCATCGTGAGCACGAGCCCGCCCGCGCTCACCGGCTGGCCCGCGCCCCTCGGGGAGGCCACGTCCTCGTCCGTCTGTCTCGCCGATCTGGACGGCGACCAGAAGCCCGAGGTTCTGGTCGGCGCCGAGTTCCTCTATGCGTTCCGTTCCAACGGCACCGACTGGCTGGACGGCGACTTCAATCCCGTCTCGACCGGAATCTTCAGCACGGCGCTCCACCACATCCCGTCTTCGCCCGCGGCGGCCGACCTCGATGGAGACGGCGTGCCCGAGATCATCGCCGCTTCGTGGAACGATTCGAGCGTGGCGGTATGGCACGCGAACGGCGTCATGCTGGCGGGCTGGCCGCGAAAGGGATCGGCGCCCTTCTGGTCCACGCCCGCGGTGGGAGACATCGACGGCGACGGAGTGCCCGAGATCGTCGTGGGGTCGAATACGAACAAGCTCTACGCGTGGCACTCGAATGGAACGCCCCTTCGCGGGACGAGCGGTGTTCTCTTCACGCCCCAGGGGACCGTCATCTCCTCCCCCGCGATCGCCGATCTGAACGGAGACGGAATCCGGGAGATCGTGTTCGGGACTTCGGCGGGGTTCGTCTACGCGATCCACGCCGACTCCTCGACCTTGTGGACCGCCGGTCCCTTCAGCGGGCTCGCGAGCTCGTCCGCGGCCGTGGGCAGCGTGATCCCCGGCGGCGGGCTCGAGGTGGCGTTCGGCTGCGCCAACGACAGCGTCTACGTGCTCACCGCCACGGGCGCGCGTGCCCCCGGATGGCCGCGTCCCCTGGAGCTGACGCCTGGAAACGGGCGCGTTCCCTCGCCGGCGCTGGCGCCGCTCCTGGCGCCGCTGGGCGATCCGCGCCTCGACGTCGTGGCATGCGGCACGGATGGACAAGTGATGGCGTGGGATCCGCTGGGGAACGTCCTGCCCGGATTCACGAATCTCACCCTGGGGGGAGCGGCGACCGAAGCTTCCCCCGCGGTGGCGGACCTGAACGGCGACGGCACGCTCGAGATCCTGATCGGGGCGGAGGATCGAAGGATCTACGCGTTCCACGCCGACGGCTCGGCGGTGAGCGGCTTTCCGATCGAGATCGGGGCGGAGGCGCGCGGCACACCGGCGATCTGGGATCTCGATCACGACGGCGCGACCGACCTCGTGATCGCGGGGTGGGACCGGGCCGTCCACGCGTGGCGCTATCCGGGTTCCTTCCTCGAGAACGGGATGGCCTGGCCGATGTTCCACCACGACAACTGGCGCACCGGCTACGCGACGTTCCCGGTGCTCACCGCGGTCGATTCGATGCCGCCTGAAGAACCACCGCCGTCGCCGCTCGTGCCCAAGCGCTCCGCGCTCGCGCAGAACCGGCCCAACCCGTTCAATCCGACGACTTCGATCGGTTACGCGGTATCCGGGACGGGACCCCTACGGGTCCTGATCCGGATCTTCGACGTGCGCGGACGCCTCGTCGCGACGCCGGTTTCGCGGACCGTCGATCCCGGCTATCATGAGGCGCGCTGGGACGGCCGCGACCGGGACGGCAACGAAGTCGCATCGGGCGTTTACTTCTACCGCGCCGCGATCGGACCCGCTACGTTCTCACGGAAGATGGCGCTGCTGCGCTGAGCGGCACGGCGCCCCAAGACCGGACGCTCCTCCAGTGGAAAGGACGTTGATGACTTCGCCGGTACGCGTGCGCTTCGCGCCGAGCCCCACAGGCTACCTCCACGTCGGCGGCGCGCGGACGGCGCTCTTCAACTACCTCTATGCGCGGAGGCACGGCGGGGTGTTCGTGCTCCGGATCGAGGACACCGATCAGGAGCGGAACGTGGAAGACGCCCTCGGCGGGATCCTCGAGGGGCTCGCGTGGCTGGGTCTCCGCTGGGACGAGGGGCCCGAGGCGGGCGGCGCATTCGGACCGTACTTCCAGAGCGAGAGACTTCCGGGCTACGCGGAGGCATCGGCTCGTCTTCTTGCGGAAGGGAGAGCCTACCGGTGTTTCTGCGATCCGGAGGAGCTCAAGCGCAAGCGGGAATCAGCGCTCGCCCGCGGAGAGCCGCCGAAATACGACCGGACCTGCTTCCGCCTCTCGAAGGAGGAGTCGGAGGCGCGCGTCGCCAAGGGAGAGCCCTCCGCGATCCGTTTTCTCATGCCGGAAGGGGAGACGTCGTGGGAGGACGAGGTGCGCGGAACGGTGACCTTCCAGAACAGCACCCTCGACGATCTCGTGATCCTCCGTTCGGACGCTCATCCGACCTACAACTTCGCCGCGGTCGTGGACGACGCCGCGATGCGGATCACGCACGTGCTTCGCGGAGACGACCACATCTCGAACACCCCGCGACAGATCCAGATCTACGCGGCGCTCGACTCGACGCCGCCGCGGTTCGGACACCTTCCCATGATCCTCGGTCCGGACGGAACGCGGCTCTCGAAGCGCCATGGGGCCGTGTCCGTGACCGCGTTCCGCGACGACGGAATCCTTCCGGAGGCGATGGTGAACTTCCTGGCGCTCCTGGGGTGGGCATTCGACGGGGAGCGCGAGATGTTCACGATGAGCGAGCTGGCCGAGGTGTTCTCGCTGGACCGGGTTTCGAAAAACCCCGCGATCTTCAACTACGAGAAGCTCGACTGGATGAACGGGGAGTACTTCCGCGCGCTCCCGCTTCCGGTGCGGACGGAAATGGTCGCGGCGTACTTGCGCAAGACCGGCGCTCTTCCCGATTCGGCGCTCGAGGACGCCAAGAGTCTCGAGAGGGCGGTCCAGGCCGTCGGAGACCGCTTGAAGCGGCCGAGGCAGTTCCTCGAGTACGCTGGCTATCTCTACGTGGATCGCGTCGAGCCGGAGCCTTTGCCCTGGTCCGAGCTCCTTGCCAAGCCGCTCGCCGCGGAGCGGCTCCGGAAGCTCGCCGCGTCCCTGGCGGCCGCGGAGCCCTTCGAGCATGATCCGATCGAGAAGGCGACGCGGGGTCTTGCCGAATCGGAAGGAGTCAAAGCGGGCGAGGTGATCATGCCCGCGCGGATCGCGCTCACCGGGAAGAAGGTGAGCCCGGGCATCTTCGACGTGATGCTGCTTCTCGGCCGGGAACGGACGGTCGAGCGCCTGCGTCACGCCGCGGACCGCCTGGAAGCCGAATCCAAAGCGCCCACCGCGTGAGCGCGCCGGCCCCGGCTCTTCCTCTCAGGCCTTTCGAATCGCTCCGCGTCGCTCTCGTCCACGACTGGCTCACCGGGATGCGCGGTGGAGAAAAGTGCCTGGAGGTTCTCTGCGAGATGTTTCCGGGCGCTCCGATCCACACGCTGGTGCACTGGAAGGGCCGTCTCTCCCCGGCGATCGAATCGCATCCCATCCACGAATCATGGATCGCAAAGCTCCCGCTGGGGCGGAGCCGCTACCGCTGGTTCCTGCCGGCGTATCCCCGGGCAATCGAGTCCTTCGACCTGAGCGGTTACGACCTCGTCGTCTCGGTCAGCCATTGCGCGGCCAAGGGCGTGATCACGCGCGCCGACACCCTCCACGTCTGCTACTGCAACACGCCGGTGCGGTATTTCTGGGATCTGAAGGCCGAGTACTTCGCGCCCGGGAGAGCGGGGGCGGTCGAGCGGCTGCTCGGCCCGCCCGTCGCGCATCGGTTCCGGCTCTGGGACCGGCTGAGCTCGGACCGGGTCGATCTCTTCATCGGGAACTCCCACAACGTGCGCGACCGGATCCGAAAGCATTACCGCCGCCCCGCGCGCGTCGTCTATCCACCGGTCGACACGGACTTCTTCACTCCATCGGGCTTGGAGCCGTCCGACGACGCGCCCTTCCTCACGGTATCGGCGCTCGTGCCGTACAAGGGAGTCGACCTCACGATCCGGGCCGCGAACCGCGTCGGAGCCCGGCTGCGCGTGATCGGATCGGGACCCGATCTGAGACGGCTTCGCTCGATCGCGGGACCGACGGTGCGTTTCGACGAATGGGTGTCGGCGGAGGCGCTGCGCGAGGCGTACCGCACCTGCCGCGCCCTCGTCCAGGCTCACGAGGAGGATTTCGGGATCGCGCCGCTCGAGGCGCTCGCGTGCGGGCGCCCCGCGGTGGCGCTCGCCAAGGGAGGAGCGCTCGAGACGGTCACGCCGGAGACCGGCGTCCTCTTCGGCGAGGCCACGGAACCGTCGCTGGAAGCGGCGATGCGGGAGGCAACGCGGCGCGGATTCGATCCCGCCGCGCTGCGGCGCCAGGCACTCCGCTTCAGCAGGGAGCGGTACCGCTCGGAGATGCGCTCGGTCCTCGAGGCGGCGCACCACGCCCACCAGCGGCGCCACGAGGACCCCGGACTGGTCGAGCGTGACGCAAATGTCGCAGGGGGTTGCAACCGGACTCAAGATGTGGTATAATGGACGCTTAGGCCACATACCTCCCAATCTACAACACCTATCAACTCGAACTCTGGAGGGCACTCCCCCATGCTCGCAGAGCACAACGGGCCGGGACGCCGGCCACGCCCCGTCTGGCTCGTACTCGCGGTCCCCGTGCTCATCGCCGTCCTCTTCTTCGCCTTCCGCCCTCTCGATTCGCAGTCCTCGATAACCGCTACAACCGACTTTCGCAACTTCGAGACGCTCCAGATCCACCCGGTCGCGGTCACGCCGGACGGATCGAAGCTTCTCGCCTTGAATACACCGGATGCGCGCCTCGAGGTCTTCTCGATCGGGCGAGCCTCGCTCGAGAGGATCGGGGAAATCCCCGTTGGCCTGGACCCCGTCTCGGTGGTCGTGCTGAACGACAGCACGGCCTGGGTCGTGAACCATCTCTCCGACGACGTGAGCGTCGTGGACATCAACGCGCTCAACGTGAAGGCGACGATCCGCGTGGGGGATGAGCCCACCGACGTGGTCTTCGCGGGGAGCCCGTTGCGCGCGTTCGTGTGCGTGAGCGGTCAGGACGCGGTGAAGGTCTACAACACGGGGACCCTGGCGGCCGCGCTTCCTCCGATACCGATCTTCGGGCGGCACCCCCACGCGCTCGCGGTGGGCGGAGGGGGAACGCAGGTCTACGTGACCGTCCGAGACGGAGGCAACCGGACCACGATCGTCGGCGCGAACCGGGTCTCGCAGCTGGGCGGCCCCTCGCCGGCGGACCCCCCCATGGATTCGGGGCTGCCCTCGGCTCCCGATGTGGGCGTGATCGTGCAGTGGAACGGAGCGAATTGGATCGACGACGGGAAGCCGGCCCCCAAGAACTGGAACGCCGGCGTCCCCGCTGGATTCACGATGCCCGACGTGGACGTTGCCGTGATCGACGCGGGCACGGGGGCCGTGACGGCCAATGTTTCCGATGTCGGCACCAACAACTTCAACATCGCCGTCAATCCCGCGACCTCGACGCTCTACGTGACGAACACCGACGCGCAGAACCGAACCCGTTTCGAGCCCAATCTGAAGGGGCGGTTCGTGAAAAACCAGGTCACGCTCATCGGGGCAGGCGGCGCCGGGGCGGTCACGCCCCTGCACCTCAACGCTCACATCAACTATCTCGTGAGCCCGGGGCCCCAGTCGGAGCGCGACCTGAGCTTGGCCGAGCCGACCGACATCCTTGTCGATGCGGCAGCGGGCAAGGTGTACGTGGCCGCCATGGGCTCGAGCCGGGTCGGCGTGCTCAACCTCTCGGGAACCGTCACGAACCGTATCGGGACGGACGGCTCGCCGTCGCCGTCAGGTGTCGCGCCGGGCGAGTTGCGGGGTCCCACGGGGCTCGCGCTCGACGCCGCGCACAGTCAGCTCTTCGTGCTGAACCGGTTCACGAACTCCATAGCGATCCTGGACACCCAAAGCGAGACGAAGCTCGCGGAGGTGCCGTTGCGGTTCGATCCGACCCCCGCCGAAATCAAGGACGGACGGCCCTTCCTCTATAATGGGAACATCTCGGCGCACGGGGACCTCGCGTGCGCGAGCTGCCACATCTCCGGGGACTTCGACAACATCGCCTGGGATCTGGGCAATCCAGTGGGCCAGATGGCTCGCAGCCTTCAATTCCCGTTCTTGCAGGTCCATCCCATGAAGGGTCCGATGACGACGCAGTCGCTGCGCGGCCTGGCGGACACGGACCCGTTCCACTGGCGCGCCGATCGGAGGGATTTCACGCGCTTCAATCCCGCGTTCGTGGGCCTCATGGGGGCGCCGGACACCCTGTCGACGGCCGACATGCAGAAGTACCAGGCCTTCATCATGACGACCGTCTTCCCGCCGAATCCGAACCAGAGGCTGAACCGCACGTTCCTGCCCCTCGCGGAAGCCGGGCGCATCGAGTTCTCGTCAAACCACGACGGCGGCCAGACCTGCGCGTTCTGCCACGCATTTCCCACCGGGACCAACGGCGGCATCATCCCGGGCATCCTTCTGCAAGAGAGCCAGGACTTCAAGATCCCGGAGCTGCGCAACATGTACCAGAAGACCGGCTTCAAGCAGGGCGCCGGAGCGAACAAGCGCGGTTACGGGTTCATCCACGACGGCTCGGTCGACAATCTGGTGAACTTCCTGAGGGCGCCGGTCTTCAGTTTCCCGGACACGAACGCGCGCTATGAGATCGAGGCCTTCCTGCACTCCTTCGACACAGGCACCGCCCCTTCGGTGGGGAGGCAGGTGACGGTCGGCGCGGTCAACAAGAACAACCCGGCGATCGCGTCGCTCCTCGACTCCCTCTACACCCAAGCCGAGCTCGGTAACTGCGACCTCGTCGCTCACGGGAATGTCGGCGGCGTGATGAAGGGGTTCCTCTACCAGGCCGGGCGCACCTTCATCAGCGATCTCGACGTCGAGGGCCCGATCGCCGCGGACGACTTGCGCTCCCTGGCTGTGAGAGGCGGGGAGATCACGTACATGGGCGTTCCGCCGGGATCCGGCACGCGCATGGGGCTCGATCGCGATCGCGACGGCTTCAGGGACCGCACGGAGCTCGCGGCGGGCTCGAGCCCGGTGAACCCGAACTCGACGCCGATCGTGACCGCGGTCGGGGTCGCCGACGCGCCACGCGTCGCGCGCCTGGAGCAGAATCGTCCGAACCCGTTCAACCCGGAGACGGTCATCGGGTATGACGCGGGCCCGGGCGGCCGGGTAACGCTGCGCGTGTTCGACTCCTCGGGCCGGTTGGTCCGCACCCTGGTCGACGCCACGCAGACGCCGGGGATCTATCAGGTGCGGTGGAATGGGAAGAACGACCTGGGCAGGGCGGTCGCGAGCGGACGCTACTTCTATCGCCTGCAAGCGGGGAAGACGGTCACGAGCCGCGCCATGACGCTGGTGAAGTAGCGGCCCGCGTGGCCGAACCGTCTCGCGCTACGCTTCGCGCAGCCCAGCGAATCGCCCTAAGGCCCCGGACACGCAACCTCTCGCTGCCCGCCGCGCGATGAAGCTGCGCGGCGTGCTCCTCGCTCGAGGTTCGTGTCCGGGGCCTCTGTCTGCCGTGTCGTCTCACGAGCCCCTGTCGCCACACACGCGCACCGCATGCGGTGGTATCGTAGCTCCTCCCCCTCGCGCCGGCGCGGAAGGGCGACCTACTTGCGACAGCGTACGAAGAACCTCCTTCTCATGACGGCAGCCTCCCTGGTCACAAGCGCCTTTGCTACGAACTGTCCCGCAGGCGCGCGCGGCGACAGTCTCGCTCTATTTGGCGCATGGAAATGGGTGTGCTCCGGAGGTGGATACGGCTCACCTGGCTTTACCATTCCAGCTCCGGGCTGCAGCTCGGTCGTCTACATGCATCGAGACGGGACGTACGCCTGCTGGGAGCGGGACTCCCTTGGGGACAATCTCCTCTGCCACGGCGAATTCAAGGTTCTCGGCAAGGGCGAGTGGCCGGGGTTTCCGCGAGCCGTCTCGGTGGAGTTCGACGGGTGGCCAGGTGGTGATCATCAACTCGTCACGCTCGAAGGGGACAACGAATTTCTGACCTATCCAGGCGGGTACAGGATCGGGAATGGCGCAGTACTGCCTCCCTTGGACGCATCTACCAGCACGTATGTTCGCGTTACCGGAGAGTCCGAACCAAGGATCACGCGCGCCGCTCTGAAATCGGGAGGCAAACTGAGACACGAGCCTGTTGCGATGACGCCCGAGGGGGAGATGCTGAGGCCATCGGGGATCCGCCCAAGACCCGCGCGGTAGGCTCACCGCGGGGGCCCGGACACGAACCTCGAGCGAGGAGCAGCGCCGCGCGGCCGCGGCGCTGAACTCGGCTACATCGTGGTGACCGCGCGGCGGGCAGCGAGGGTTGCGTGTCCGGGGCCTACATGACGTGACGCGAGGTCTTACTCCGGCACTTTGTCGAGATCTCCGGCGACGATGACGCTCAGCTTCGCGGGATCCAGATGCGCGCGGATCGCCGCGTTCACCTGCTCCCGCGTGACCCGCCTCACGCGATCCGGAAACTCGTCCAGGTACGAGGGCCCGTAGCCGTATTTCTCCGCGACCGCCAGCGCCTGCGCGATGCCGGCGTTGGTCGCGAGCTGGACCTGGTAGTTGCCCGCGAAGAAGCTCTTCTGGATCGCCACTTCCTCCTCCGTGATCCCGTCCTTGCAATAGCCCTCGATGACTTCGCGGGTGGACTTCATGGCTTTGGCCAGGTTGGCCGGCGCGACGGCGACGTCGGTGAGCCAGATGCCGTCCAGGAAGTCCGTCATCGTGAACCGCGAATAGATCGAATAGGTGAGCCCCTCGGTGTCGCGCACGCGTTTCCCGAGGCGCGAGGTGAGCGAGCTCTGTCCCAATGCCGCATTCGCGACGAGGCAGGCCTCGAAGTCCGGGTCCTTCCGTCTCAACCCGCTGGCCGCGCCGAACATGAGGTCCATGTTCGCCTTTCCGCGGAGCACGACCGCCTCGCGCACGGGCTTGTCCCGGCCGGTGCGCGGCAGATCCATCGCAAGGCCGGCCCCTCGCGGGATCCTGCCGAGGAGAGAGTCCACGGTCGCCGCGACCCGCTCCGGATCGACGTCGCCGACGATGGACAGATAGATCGCGGCGCCGACGTAGCGGTCTTTGTGGAACGCCCGTAGGTCCGCGGGCCGTGTGGCCCCCAGGCTCCCCAGCATCTCGTCCTTCGACGGGGCGCGGTACGGGTGCCCCGCGCCGAAGGAGGTCTGTGTGAGCCGGTCGAACGCGCGCTGCCTCGTGTCGTCGTAGGCGCGGAGCACGTCGGTCTTCATCTCCGCCTTCGCCTTCGTGAGCTCGGAGTCGGCGAACGCGGGATGCCTCAGCTCGTCCGCGAGGATGGAGAGCAAGAGCCCCGTGTCTCGCGAGAGGGAAGAGCCCTGGATCGCCGCCCCGTACACGTCGCTCGAGAACCGGATCTGCGCTCCGACCCCGTCGAGGCGCGCCGCGATCCAGCGCTTGTCGTGCGTGGTGGTGCCGCGCTCGAGCATCATGGCGGTCAGCTGCGGGACGGCCGGTTTCCCGGGAGGCTGGTACATCCGCCCGGCCAGCACGATCCCGTACACCGCGACCGTGGGCACGGCGTGGTTCGCGAGCACGTCGAGCGTGATTCCGTTTCCGAGCACGCGATGGAGCGTGCGCCGGGCGAACGTGGCATGCTCGGGCCCTCCGGCTGCCTGCCCGCTCGCGGCCGAGGATTCCTTCGAGCCGCCGGCGCCGGCGCTCTTTTGAGGTTTCTTCCCGCCCGCCTTCTTTTCCTCCGCCTGGGTGGGGACGAACCACCCCACCGTCGCGTGGTCCGGCACGAGGTACTTCGCGGCCACCCGTTGAACGTCGGCGGCCGTGACGCGTTTCATCGCGTCCACGTAGTTCACGAACCACTTCCAGTTCGCGGAAGCCACGGCTTCGCCAAGGCTCGACGCCAGCTCGTAGGTGCCGTCTCGCCCGCGGATCACCGTGACCTCGATCTGATTCTTCGCTCGGTCCAGCTCCTCGCGCGTGACCCCCTTCTTCGCCACCTCGTAGAGCGCCAGCTTCATGGCGTCTTCCACCTTCTGGTGGCTCACGCCCGGGGCCACGGTCGCGTCGATCAGAATCGGGAACGGGTCGCGCAGCGTGTAGTTGCTCGCGCTCGCGTCCGTGGCGAGCCTCTTCTCGACGATTGCCTGATACAGCCGCGAGTTGATGCCGGAGCCCAGGATCGTGGACAGAACATCGAGCGGGATGAAGTCCGGGTGGAGCGAGTCCGGCCGCATGTAGCCGATCTCGACCAGGCCAACCTGCCCGGGGCGCCGGACCACGACGCGCCGCTCCCCCTCCTGGGGAGGCTCGACCGTGATGACGGCTGGAATGGGCTTCGTGGAGCGCGGGAAGGCGCCGAACTCGCGATCGAATATTCGTAGAGCGGTGACGGGCTCGAAGTCGCCCACGAGGATCGCCTCCGCGTTGTCGGGCCAGAAGAAGTTCTTGTAGTGCTGCGCAGCGTCTCGGTCGAGACGCCCTCGATGTCGGACCGATACCCGATCGTGTCCCAGTGATAGGGGTGCGCCACGATGGCCGAGCCGACCACCGCCTTGTAGAGCGCGACCGATGGATTGTTCTCCCCGATCTCGTATTCGTTCCGGACGACGGTCATCTCGGGCTGGCGCTCCTTGTCGAGGATGAGCGCGCGCCCCAGCCGGTCGGCTTCGATCTTCATCGCCAGCTCGAGCTTGTCGGCGGGCAGGGTCGAGTAGCCGTTCATCCGGTCGTACCACGTGGTCATGTTCGTGGAGGAGTAGTCGCATCCGGCGGCGAAGAGGACCTCTTGAAAGGTCTTGTGCCCGTTCGCGCGCCCGAAGTTCTGGGTGCTCTTGTTGAACAGGAGGTGCTCGAGAAGATGCGCGGAGCCCGTATTCCCGGGGGCCTCGTTCCGCGATCCGACGTGATAGACCACCTGGAAGGTGATGACCGGGGCCGCGTCGTTTTGCGTCAAGAGGATCGTCATGCCGTTCGACTTGAGTCGGTACTGCGAGATGCCGCCCAGCGAATCCACCCATTGCACGTTCGCCGGAAGCCGCGCCCCGGCCTGCGGCCGCGACGTGGCCCAGAGCCCGTCGCGCGGCGGCCCGGCCGCCGAGGGAGACGCGCAGGTGAGGAGAAGGCTCGAAGCCAGCGCGGCGAGGGCGACGACTCTCGCCTGGAACGACCGACGGCGGGCGGGTGCTCGAGACTGCATGAGCGAGGCTCCTTTCACGCGAGCGTGATGCGGGACGAAACCGGCGCGAGAAAAAATGGTAGCGCTACGGGGATTCGAACCCCGGTTTGATGGCTGAGAACCACCCGTCCTAACCCCTAGACGATAGCGCCGGCAACGATCCGAAGGAGGATGCTCGGTCTTGATGTGGCTGGGGGAAGAGGATTCGAACCCCTGTACCGTGGTCCAGAGCCACGTGTCCTACCACTGGACGATCCCCCAGAAAGGAGGACCAGACTACCATCCTCGCCGAAAACCGTCAACGTGGACAGGCTCATGGCGTTACAAGAGAGATCGAGAACCGATTCACCCGGGCCGGGAGGATTTCCGGTGCGAGCGAAGCCACAAGAGGAACAGCACCAGAAGGGCGGCCAGGACGACGAAGTCGAGCCCGCGCCAGACTCCCCGGATCCTCTCCCAGTGCTCGCCGAATATGACTCCCACGTACGCGAGCACGAACGACCACAGGAGCGAGCCGAGGAACGTGTAGAGCGTGAAACGACCCAGCGGCACGCGGGCCGCTCCCGCGGGGAAGGAGACGAACGTGCGCACGATCGGGAGGAGGCGTGTCCAGAAGGCCACCTGGTAACCGTGCCGGTGGAGCCAGCCGTTGGCGCGGTCGTACTCGTCGATCCGCACGATGCGCCAGCGCGAGAGCCGCTCCGCGAGTGGCCGGCCCCCCACGGCGCCCAGCCAGTAACCGATCCACGAGCCGATCACGTTTCCGACCGCGCCGGCGAGGGCAACGCCCCACAGCGTGAACCTGCCGGTTGTCACCAGGTACCCGGAGAACGGCATGATGATCTCGCTGGGCAGCGGAATGCAGGCGCTCTCGATCGCCATGCAGAAGACGATGCCGGCGTATCCCCAGCTCGAGATGACGGAGAGCACGAACGCGGTGATCGGCGCGAGGATGGATTCGATCAGTTGCACGAGCAGGGAATAGCATTCCCCGATTCGCCGAGGCAAGCGGAAAGAACCGCACTTGAGGCGTCCACAAGCCTCTGGTAGCGTTGAGGCAGATGATCCTCTCCGGCCGTTCCCGGCGCATCCCCGATCTCATCCTACTCGTGGGTTGCTTCCTCGCCGTGCTGCCGCGCGATGCGCGCGCGGCGAGCGAAATCATCGCCACGCGGTTGGCTCCGTCCTCGGTTTCGGCCCGATACGGTCCCGCGGTTCCCGTCCATCCGGGCTCGCCCGGCGGCAGCTATCTCGTGCCCACGGAGACGGGGATGGAATATCGGGGAAGCGGCGCGGTCTCGGATACCCTGTACGGCTCGTTCCGGACGGCGGGGGCGGTCCGGGAGATCGCGTGGTCCGGAAGCACGGCGTACCTCCTCGCCGGAGACCGGGGCATCGTGGCGGTCGATGCGACGGACTCCACGAGCCTGGTTGCGGTGGGGGGCCACGATCACCTGGGCGACCTCGAGCACGGGGCCTTCGCGCCCTCGAGCGCGACGCTTGCGGCCGCCACCGACGCGACCCTCTACCTGTTTCGCGAGACGGCGCCCGGCGTCCTCGACCTGATCGACACGCGCTCGTACCAGGACGGCAGGCGGATCGTGCGCGTCCAGGCCCGCTCCGATTCCTTCCTCGTCCTGAGCCAGCGCTCGTCGCCGACGCTGCGCATGTTCCTCACGCTCTACCGCGTTCGAAGCGGCGCCGCGCCCGAGTCCCTTTGGGAGTTCCAGGCGAACGGATTCCAGGTCGGGGACCTGGCGTGGTCCGGCGCCATCGCGTTCGTCGCGGCCGGGAACAGCGGAATTCTGCCGTTCGACACGGAGACCCGGCTCGCGGGAGCGGCCGAGATCGTACTCACTGGCCAGTTCGTGCGCGGCGTGGACGCCGACTCCGTCTCGGTCGTCGCGATCGCCGAGGCGCGCACCTACGCGCAGTTCACGAGGAGCGGTCCCAAGGGAGCGACCCTGACCTCCGAAGTGGACCGCCTCACCGCAATCGAGCCCTTCCAGATCTCTCTCGTCGGCGGCCTCGCGGTGATCTCCGAGGACGATCAGGCCTCCCCCATCGAGCCCGACGAAGTGGGGAGCAGCCTGCTCGAGGTCCGCGACGTAGCCCAACCGGCCGTGCCCGGCAGGGTCACGACGACCGGGACCGGGCGCGTTCGGCGGGTGATCTGGGACCAGGGATTCGCCTATGTCGCCGACTACACGGGCGGGCTCAGGATCTACCGAGGTGGTGCGGCCGATACCTCGCTCGTGGGCGCGTTCCCGGTCACGGGGAACACCCGCGTGTACGACCTCGCGATGGACCCGTTGCGCCGGCTGGTCTTCCTCGCCTCGGGCACGGGGGGGCTCGTCATCGTGGATGTGGCGGACGCGTCGTCCCCCACGCTCGTCGCGTCGCTCGCCCTCACTGGATTGACGTCGGCGGTCGCGTTCATCGACACCTCCCGGGTCGTCGTGGCCCGTCGCGGGGCCGGGGCCGGGGTCACCTTCGTCGACGTGAAGGACATCAGAAACTCCGTGCCGCCCACGGCCCGCGGGAACTACGCGGGCATTCAGGACCCGCGCGCTCTCGCCGTGAGGGACACCGTCGTATTCGTCGCCGACGAGCCGCAGGGCGTCGTCTCGATCGGATTCGGAAATCTCGACGCGCCCATTCTGATCGGGACGCCGAGCCTGATCGGCTCCGTGGACCTGGACCTTCTGGGCACGCGGCTCATCGTGGGAACGAACGGCTCCGGCGTCCAGGTGGTCGACGCCACGAATCCGGCGGCGCTCGTGCCGTTATCGAACGTGCCATCACCTCCGGTGTTCGGGGTCACGCAACAGGGGCAGACCGCCGTGGCGCTCCTCGGGGACGGCGGCGTGCTCGCGATCGATCTCACCACCCCGTCCGTGCCGCGCGTCCGCGGGGTCATCCAGGTGCCGGGCTTCTCCCGCGATGCCTTCTGGGTCGGGGACACGCTGCTGGTCGCGGCGCGTTTTGGACTCGAGCGCTTCCAGGCAAGCCCCGCCATCGGAGCCGATCCGGTTCTGGGCTTCACGGTCGATGCGGCGGCCGTGCTTCCGCGGGTCACGATCACGTGGACCGTCTCGCCGCCGCCGGGAGCGATCGGATGGAATCTCTACCGTGACACGGGGAGCGCTACCTCGGGGCTTTCGAGCTCGCCGGGATTCAGGGTCAACGACTCCCTGCTCGGTCCGGCCGCGCGCTCGTCAATCGACGCGGCCGCTCCGGGCGGCATTCCGGTCCGCTACCGGCTCGAGGTGTTCTTCGCGGACGGCTCGTCGCGGAAGGCCGCCGAAGGCACCCTGTTTGTCGGCTCGAACTCCGCGCTGGGGCGCGTTTATCCGAATCCCTACCGGCCGCGGAACGGGCAAGGGCTGAACATTCCCTATCGCGTGCTGTCGATCGATGGAGGAAAATCCATCGAGCTCGGTATCTACGAATTGAGCGGGCGGCTCGTCAGGAAGATCACCGGCACGACCGCGGGGGGCGGCGGATACGGCTCGGTGACGTGGGACGGACGCGACGGTCGAGGCCGCCTCCTCGCGGACGGCGTCTATTTTGCGCGGTTGAGGGGACCCGGGATCGACGATGCCCGACAGTTCATCCTGCTTCGCTAGGCCGATGTCCCGCGCGGCGGCCGCGCTCTTCATGGCCGCATGCGTCTGGAGCGGGACGGCCCACGCTCAGTACCAGAATCCCGGTCCGCCCTCGCAGACCGAATCGCCCCCTCCCGGAACCAGCGCCGGCCGGCCGCGCTTCTCGGTGGACGCGACCCTCCAGCTCGGTGAATCGGGTCAGCCCACGGTCCGGCTCGACTACCGGTTGAGCCGCAGCGAGCTCCTCTTCGAGCGAACGCCTCCGGCCGGATACCGCGCGGCGTACGAAGTCCGCGTGATCTTCTTCAGGGAGAAGAAGAAGCTCCAGGTCACGGGGGACACCTACACGCGGGAGCTTCGCGCCCCGACTTACTCCGAAACGCGCCAGCGAGACGAGGACATCTCCGACCATCTCGATTTCCAGGTGCCTCCCGCGAAATACCGGATCGAAGTGGCCATCACGGACCTCGTCGCCGAGCGTATCTCCGGCACCGCGATTCCCTTCGAGGTTCCTTCAACGCCTCCGGGCCTCGTCTGGTTCTCCGATCTTTCGCTCGGAACCGTGGAGCACGCTCCGGGCGCCTCGGGCGTCTCCGCGCCCCGGTTCGTCCCGAATCCCTCCCGCCGGTACGGGGAGAATATCGTGGCCTTCGCGACGGCAGGAGAGATCTTCGACCGGAGGGGCGGCTCGGTCGGGGACTCCACGTACCGTATCTACTACAAGGTCGCGAGCGAGACCGGCGAGCAGGTCGTCGCCGGCGACACGACGTTCACCCGGGTTGCGGAACGGACCTCCTTCCTGCTCCGACCGAGGCTCGTCAACGTGGGAGCAGGCACCTATCGGATCATCGTGGCGCTGAACGTGCCGCCCAAGCCCGGAGGAAAAGACGCGAAGGATTCCACCATCCGCCGCGACAAGGGCTTCGAGGTGGATCAGTCGCGCGCGACGCTGGGGTTCCAGTCCGCGCAGTCCGTCGAGGTGCTGCGCTACATCGGAACGCAGCAGGAGATCGACGAGATCAGCAGGCTATCGGATGAGGACGCGCGCAAAGCCTACTGGGAGGCCTTCTGGAAGCGGCGTGACCCCACCCCGGAGACACCCGAGAACGAAGCCCGCGACGCCTTCTACCAGCGGGTACAGTACGCCAACCAGCATTTCACGACCGGGGGGCCCGGTTGGAAGACGGACATGGGCCGCATCTACATCGTCTATGGACGGCCGGATGAAGTCGTTCGCAATCCGTTCAATTTCGACCGCCCCCCCGAAGAAATCTGGTACTACTACCGGGACCGTCGCACGTTCGTGTTCGTGGATCGCGATGGGTTTGGACGTTACGAGCTGGTCATGAACCCGAGCAGCCAATAGCCGGTCTCAGCAGCCAGTTAAGACATTACCCTCCAACTAGATAGCGCCAATCGCCGCAAATTTGAGTTGACAGCCCACCGTTGGAACGACTACGGTGCGCCGAAATTTTTGAGGCCCCATGGAACAGGGCGGGGCAGGGTGGTTGGTCATGGAAGTCGCTAGAGACCAAACCGAAAGGGGGTGGGGCAGCGGAAATAGCCTGCGCGTAACGCTCTCCCGATGCACCGGACCCGAATCTTCTCTTTTCTTGGAGTCCGGGCGTGCGACCCCGGACGATTCGGGGTCACCCAACATAAGGAGGCTATAACAGATGTCTCAGCGAAAGCTGATGGCAGTCTTGGGTCTGGCCGCAGTCGTCGCCTTAACCGCGGGCGAGAGCCAGGCGTCGCTGTCACGCGTTGAGGGCATGTCGTTGTCGGTCCCGACGCTCAGCCAGTTCACGGATGATTACATAAACATCTACTACTATCCCGCATCGGTCGTGCGACAGAACAATCTCGTGCTGGCCGAGCTGGGCAACAACCCGACCGGCGGCTCGGATGTCTTCGGACCCGTGGTCTTCAACCAGCAGAGCTTCACGGTCGTCCGGAACTTCCCGCGCTTCGGCGCCATCGCGTTCTCGATGAAGCAGGCCTCGCTCGACAACTGGGCCGCTGCCGCGAATCTGAACAACGAGCAGCTGGACGCGATCTGGGGCAAGGGATTCGACAAGTTCGATTTCGCCGTCCGCTTGGACATCACGAACTCGAGCGCAGAACAGACGATCTCGGGCGGCGCGACCGCGTTCAACAGTGTTCGCGGGAACGGTTTCAGTCCGCTCGACCCGTATCCGTTCGGAGCGCTGGTGCAGGCGGACCTCATCACGATCGGATTCGGAGGGTCGGGCCCGATCGAAATCAACACGTTCGGAGTCACCCCCGGCATCACGGTCCATATGAGCAACGACAACCGCATCGAAGGCGCCGCGACCTATCGCAAATACTCTCTGGAGCGCAGCGCGACCCTGGGCGGCGTCGCGGGCGAGAAGTGGGAAGACGACGGCTCGGCTTCCTATGCCGTGCTGGGGCGGGCGTTCGTCAACCGGGGCGACAAGCACGTCTGGGTTCCGGCTGCGTGGTATGTCAACGACGACCTGAGCTGGACCGTCACCAACTTCAACGGGACCGCCACCACGCGCTCGGCCGACGAGAAGTACAAGCAGTACGGCGTCGGAATCTCCGACAACATGCGTGTGAACGACAACAACCTGCTGCTCTGGGGCGTGACGGTTTCCCAGACGAAGCACAATTTCTTGCGCTCGGACGCCAACACGGTCGCCGGAGAGCAATCCAAGTTCGAAGACAAGGTAACCTCGTTGCCGCTCGTGTTCGCGGCCATCGAGACCGATGCGACCCGCTGGCTCAAAGTCCGTATCGGCGCCAGCAGGGAGCTCTTGTCCGAACGCACCGAGACCACCGTATTCGGAACGCCGCCGACGGTGACGACCCAGAAGATCCGTGAGTCGAGCTTCGACTTCAGCCTGGGCACGGGGATCCGCTGGAACAATCTGGACGTCGACATGGTGCTGAACGAGAAGTTCCCGCTCTCGGGCGGCTACATTCTCTCGGGCGATCGGTCGACCCCGTTCACCCGCGCTTCGGCGACGTATCACTTCTAGACGGTAGCTTTGCCGGACAGCCCTCCGGGGCCGTCCGTGGAGGATCCAAGGGCCACCCAGCGGTATGGGTGGCCCTTTTTTTTGCATTGTTTGCAAAAAAGTGTTGACAAGATTTTGGACACATGCCTAGCCTCAAGGCATGTGAGCGCGTTGCGGCTCGGGCATTCGGAGCCGCAACTCCCCAGTGGGCTCCAAATTAGGGGGTGAATGCGACAGAGCCGGTAACTTCTTGAGTCCTCGGTAGCCTAGATGAGGGTGCCTATGGATCGGGCACGGGATGTGAGATGGACGGTCGGAGAGGTTTAGTTCGTGGAAATCCGGCCGATTCCAGGGACGGAGTGACCCTCGGAAATGGCGATACGGTGGATCAAAGGGGGGCGAGTACCATGCTTCGACCTTGCACCAAGGTTTCCCTGGGCGCGGCCGTATTCCTGGCCGGCGCCGTTTTCATTTTCGGGACCGCGTGGTCCGGAACCACGGGACAGCTGTCCGGCGTCGTCCGCGACGCGAAGACCGGGGAGCCCGTCTCGCTCGCCAGCGTCGCGATCCCGGACCTGAAACGCGGCGCGGTCTCGGACGCGCAAGGCAATTACACGCTCTTGAACGTGCCCGCGGGCCGGTATTCGGTCCGCGTCTCGCTCCTCGGATTTGTATCCCAGCTGCGGCAGAACGTCGAGATCATCCCCGACTTCAACACCCGCCTCGACTTCTCGGTCGAATCGACGGTGCTGACGAATGTCCCTGAAGTCGTCGTCCGGGGGGAACGTCCCCTGATTCAAAAGGACGCGACCGGATCCGTGAAGTTCATTTCCGGAGACGACATCAAGTACCAGCCTCTGCGCGGATACCAGGACGCGGTGGCGCAGCAGTCGGGGGTCGTGAACTTCAAGCTGAACATCGACAACGAAGCGCAGAACAACAACACGCTGATCGTCCGCGGAGGGCGGCCCAACGAGGTCGCCTACTACGTGGACGGCTTCTCGCAGCAGGATCCCCTGACGGGCGTCTCCACGACGGCGATCAACGGGGACGCCATCTCGGAGATCGTGGTCCAGACCGGCGGATTCAACGCCGAGTACGGCCGCATCAATTCCGGCGTGGTCAACCTGGTCACCAAGGAGGGAAACGAGAAGTACTTCGGATCCGCCGAGGGGATCTACGGTGACATCATGCGAAACAGCCGGGGCTACAAGAACTTCAACGCCTCGCTGGGCGGGCCGCTGGCCCCCAGCCTGAAGTCGGTGACGTTCTACGTCGCCGGAGAGCGCAAGGACACCGAGGACCGCAGGCCCAGCATCATCACCGATCAGGTGGCCGATCCCTCCCAGCCCGGGCTCTTCGAGAACGGCGTTCTTCCCTCGAACGGGAGCAAGACATGGTCGGGGATCGGCAAGCTCTCCTGGAAGCCGGGCCCCCTCCAGACCCTCAAGCTGGGCGGGACCTTCAATGAGGACAAGTGGCGCCAGTACCAGAACTTCTACCGGTTCGACCTCGAGCACGCCCCGCGGTTCCGGGACAAGAACAACTCCATCTACGGGACCTGGAACCACAGCCTGAGCACGCGCTCCTACTACGAGGTGAAGGCGAACTGGTTCCTGACCGACCGCATCCGCGGCGACGGCGTCTACTTCGACGACCTCACGAAATACGCGTTCCCGGTCGGAGTGGGAAACCCGACCTTCAATCCGACCGAGACGCTTTTCTGGTTCGGCGCGGACAACCCCGCTGGAGCCCATGTGTGGGACGACTTCCTTCATCGGAAGTCTTCCTATGTCGGATTCGCCGCGGACTACGCCAACCAGGTCTCCAAAGACCTCCAGATCAAGGTGGGTGGCGATTACCAGCGGCACACGCTCCGGTATTACAACCACTACTTCCCGACGCAGCTCTACGAGGACAGCGCGGGCGTGCTGCTTACCAAGAACACGCTCGACGTGGACCGCTACGGGTATGACGCATTCGGAAACGAGATCAACGATGGACTGGACGGCCCGAAGCATCCCAAGGTGGCTTCCCTCTACGGGCAGACCAAGTACGAGCGTCTGGGGCTGGTGGTGAACGCGGGACTCCGGTTCGACTACCTGACGCCCTCCACGCAGGCGCTCCGGAGCGAGACGAACCCGCTCCAGTCGGACACGGGTGATTCGGCCAACGTGGCGACCCGGCTGGACCCGCAAGATCTGGAAGATTCCAAGGTCTACAAGCGCCTGAGCCCCCGCCTGGGGGTCGGGTTCCCGGTGAGCGACCGGACGCTCGTGCACGTGAACTACGGGCAGTTCTTCCAGCAGCCCAACCTCCAGGACCTCTATGTGAGCTACGCGTTCCTGGAGCACAAGGTGAACACCGGCGGGTACTTCGTCGGGTTCGGCAATCCGAACCTGAAGCCGGAGCGGACCACCGCGTACGAGATCGGGATCGCGCACACGCCGACCGAACGGTCTCGCATCGAGGCGGCCGTGTATTACAAGGACGTGAAGGATCTCGTCGAGATCACGAACATCCCGTCGAATCCGAACAACTTCTCCTCCTACCAGAATCGTGACTTCGCCACGATCAAGGGACTGGATCTCGCGTACACGCTGCGGCGGGTGGGGCACGCTTCCATGACGGCCTCGTACAGTCTCTCCTGGGCCACCGGCACGGGCTCGGTCTCCCAGACGCAGCGCAACATCGCCTGGACGGCCGACGAGGTTCCGAAGCTGGCCTCGCCCCTCGCGTTCGATCAGCGGCACAAGGTCTCGTGGAACTTCGACTACCGCTTCTCGAAGGATGAAGGGCCGCTCCTGGGGGGGCACCACCTCTTCGAGAATCTCGGACTCAACGTCCTCCTGAACGCCGGCAGCGGCTTCCCTTATACGCCGACGCGGGTCTACAACGAGGTCACGCTGGCCAACGTGTCGACGCAGCCGATCGGGCCGATCAATTCACGGTACGGTCCGTGGACGGTCCAGATGGACTTGAAGGCCAACAAGGGAATCGATCTGGCGGGCCAGAATCTCGACCTCTATGTCTGGGTTCTCAACGTCTTCAACCGGGACAACGTGCGCACGGTCTACAGCGGGACGGGAACCGCCGAAACGACGAACTTCCTGAACACCAACGAAGGACAGAACACCTACGACACGGCGGATGCGCAGCGCCGCTACCGGCTCGCGGAGCTCAGCCCCACGCTGCACGACGTCGGGCGGCTGGTGCGGTTCGGCGCGAAGGTGAGCTTCTAGACATGAGACCGGACATCGAGCACATGGGGGCCATCGAGAAGAATGGAAGGGGGGGCATCACGATGCGATTTCTGGGCTGGCTCGGCGCGGCGAGCCTGATTTTGACGCTTGCCGCCTCCGACGCAACGGCGGCGGCGAAGGCCGGAATGCGACAAGGCCGGTCCAAGCCTCACCGGTCCGCGACGAACATCGACAACACGGCCCGCATGGACGCGAACAACCTGGACATGTTTGTGACCAATCACGGGTCATTCGCCTACGACCTCCTGACCGGCAATTCCGGGCTGATCTTTCCCAAGGGCTCGACCAAGACCGCGGTCTTCGCGGCGGGGCCCTGGATCGGCGCCAAGGTGGGAACCCAGGTCCGGATCGCGGTCGGCGAATACTCGCAGGAATTCGCCCCGGGACCGATGGTTAACGGAACGTTTCAGCCGGACAACTCGCGATTCCGCAGCTACAAGATCGTCCGCGGCAACACGACGAGCGCGGACTACCTGAGCTGGCCGGTGGACCAGGGCGCGCCGGTGGATTCCCTGGGAAATCCGGCGCTCCTGGGCGACGTCATGATCTGGAGCGTCTACAACGACGCCGATCCGAACAAGCACACGAACAACGCCGGCTCGACGAACCCGCTGGGGGTCGAGATCCAGCAGAGCACCTTCGCCTACAGACGTTCCGGAGCGCTGGGGAACATCATCTTCATCCGGTTCAAGCTCCTCAACAAGGGCGGGAACCAGCTTGACAGCATGTACGTCTCCGCCTGGAGCGATCCGGACCTGGGCGACGCCTCGGACGACCTGGTCGGTTGCGACACGACTCGGAGCATGGGGTACGTCTACAACGCGACCAACGCGGATCAGCTCTACGGCGGAACCCCTCCCGCGGTCGGATACGATTTCTTCCGCGGCCCGATCGTTCCGTCGGGAACCCCCGGGGTCAACGACACGCTGGGCATGACCTCCTTCAACAAGTACATCAACGGCACGGATCCGAGGAGCTCGGGCGAAACGTACAACTACATGCAGGGACTGAATGCCGATGGCTCTCCGATCATCGACCAGGTGACCTTCCTGCCCACGAAGTTCCAGGTTCCCGGGGATCCGGTCGCGGGCACGGGATGGCTGGACACCAGCCCGGCCGACCGGCGGCTTCAGCTCTCGACCGGTCCGTTCAGCATGGCGCCCGGAGATTCGCAGGAGATCACGATCGCGGTCATCGTGGGCCAGGGAACCGACCGGCTTTCCTCGATCACCGACCTCAAGAACAAGGACGATCAGGCGCAGATCGTCTTCGATCTGAATTTCGACATTCCCTCGCCTCCGCCGGCTCCGACGGTGTTCGCGCAGGAGTTGGACCGGAAGGTCCGGCTGATCTGGGACCAGGCGGCGGTCGGGTTTCACTCGGCCAGCACCGTGCTCGGTCAGGATTTCGTCTTCGAGGGGTACCGGGTCTGGCAGCTGCCGTCCCAGGGCGGGTTCAAGGATGCCCGGGTGATCGCCACCTCCGACGAAGCCAACGGGTTCGACAACCTCTACAGCGACCTCTTCAATCCCCTGGTAGGGGGGGTCGAGCGATTACAAGTCGTGCAGGGCCCGAACGAAGGGCTGCGGTTCCAGCTCGACATCACGCAGGATGTCTTCCGGGGCGGCCCGCTGGTCAACAACAAGACCTATTACTTCGCGGTCACGGCCTACTCGCTCGACACCCTGAACGTGACACCGTTTTTCTTCGGGGTGAACCAGGTGGGAACGGTGACCGAGGTTCTGGAGAGCGCCCTCAACGTGGCGCCCGTCACCCCCAAAGGGAGCAATGCCGTGTTCGGGGTCACCGGGCAGCAGGTCGCCGGTGACTTCGTGGGCGCGACGATCTCGGCAGCGCAGGTCAATACCTCCGCCATAGGAGACACCACGTACCACGTGGTGCTCCTGCCGAGCGGCACGGATTGGGCGGTGATCAACGTGGCGACCGGCGACACGCTCAACGTCGGGCCGAGCACCTCGAACGGTGGATTCACTTCGCCGGTCCTCGACGGGTTCATCGCCACCGTCACGCCGTCGCCGAACGATCCCTCGCTGATCCACCAGCTCGAGGGCGGCTCGGGCCTCACAGGGGCCGCGGATTCCCTGAACTTCTCCGGCGGCGGCGGCCCGGACTCCTCGGGCACGCTCTACCTCTCGAACTACATTACCGTCGACATCGGCGATCCATGGGACATCAACAACTTCAACTTCGACGACACGGTCCAGCACGACTATCTCCTCGTGATGCTCCCGGACACCACGCAATTCGCATGGGAGTACGCCGGCGGCGCCCCCTCGGCCCAGTCGGCGTTCGGCGTCCCCTGGGAGGTCTACGACCTGGGACAGTGCTCGTACCAGGATCCCTCGGACGACGTGAAGATGTCGATCATGGTGCGTGACCGCGACGGGGACGGCACGTACAGCTTCGGGGACGCGATCTACATCCGGCGCATTCCCTACGCCGCCGTCGCGTGGGGGACGCCGGGCATCCTGTCGACGGACTACGCGGGTGGGAGCGAGGAGCAGCCGCTGGGTCGATTCACCCTCTACACCCCGGCGCAGGGGGGCGGGGCGATCACCTATCCGCTTCCCGGGGGCCGCTTCCGGGTGCGCGGGGGCGCTCTTTGTCCGGGCGACACGTTCGAGTTCCGGACGGTACCCGCCGGCGCCGCGCCGGGCACCATCGTGGGCAACGACCTCAAGAAGGTGCTCGCGGTCCCGAACCCGTACTACGCGCACTCGCAGTACGAGCTGACCCAGTTCGACCGGGTCATGAAGTTCACCAACATCCCGGCGTCGCGAAGCGTGACGATCCGGATCTTCACCCTGGCCGGTGATCTCATCCGGACCATCCGGCGGTCCGCCTCGACCGGCGACAACATGTCGCGGGCGGAGATCGTCTGGGACCTGAACACCGAGAACCGGCTGCCGGTGGCCAGCGGGATCTACATCTACCGGGTCGATGTGGAAGGTGTTGGAAGCAAGACGGATCGTATTGCCGTCTTCGTCGAAAAAGAGCGGTTGGACAACTTCTAAAGGGGAGGCCCGATCGCCATGAACTGTCCTGTGAATCCTTCCCATCGACGGAGGGTTGTGACCATGAAGTCTTGGAGAATGATGCTGGCCGTCCCCATGGCACTGCTCGGTCTCGCCGGGCAGGCCGGCGCGGGAGGGCTGGACCGGATTGGTACCTCGGGAGCGCAGGAACTGCGTATCCCCGTAGGCGCCGCCTCGGTCGCGGTCGGCGGATCCACCGCCGCGATCGGGAACGGGCTCGGAAACATGTACTACAACCCCGCCTCGCTGGCCGCCGTGGACGAGGCGGAGGCGATGATCTCGTACAGCTCCTGGATCGGGGACACGAAGGTGAACTACGGCGCCGTTTCCACGAAGCTCGGCTCCGCGGGGAACATCGCATTCTCCGCGAAGGTGCTGAACATCGGGGACATCATCGTGACCACGGAGGAGGCGCCGGAGGGGACCGGGGAGATCCTGAATCCCACCTACTCGGTGTTCGGCCTCACCTACGGGCGGCGCATGACCGACCGCGTGCTGATCGGCCTCACCGCGAATTACATCAACGAGAAGATCGCGGAGGCCTCGGCCACGGGCTTCTCGGCCGATTTCGGCGTGCAGTACGACACCGGGTGGCGGGGACTGCGCTTCGGGTTCGCGATGAAGAACGCCGGGCCCAACATGCACTTCAGCGGCCCCAATTTCGAGGAGCGGTTCACGCTGCCGGGGGACGACCCGTCGGCGCAGCCGCACGTCGTGCAGCTCCAGCCCACCGAATTCGAGTTGCCCTCCTATCTCCAGCTCGGAGTGTCGTACGACCTCACGATCTCGGAGAAGCAGCACGCGTCGGTGTTCGGAACCTTCCAAGGGAACAACTTCTCGACCGACGAGTACCGCCTGGGCGCGGAGTACATGCTGGGGGAGCATTTGGCGCTTCGCGGAGGCTACGTGGGGCAGCTGGCCCTGACGGAAACCTCGCGGCAGGGCGACTACCTCTACAGCTACCACTACGGCGCCGGACTCAATTTCAAGCTGGGGGACCGGCCGTTGCAGTTCGACTGGGCGGGGACGCACGTGGGCCAATTCTTCGACGACAATCAGCAGGTTTCGCTCAAGCTCGCATTTTGAGCGGGAGTGCGGCGGCGGGCCCACTCCTCGTTCTGTCGGTTCTAGCGGCCATCCTGGCGCCCGGTCGCGCGGGCGCCTCGACCGGTTGCGTCCCGTTCGGCCTTCTCTCCGATTCGCTGTCCTCTCTCCGCTCGGACCTCATCGAGGGCTGCCACTTCGGCATCCTCGCCGTATCCCTGGACCGGGGCGACACCCTGCTCGCGCTGAATCCGGGAGACCGCTTCATTCCCGCGAGCAACATGAAGCTCTTCGTGACGGGCGCCTTCCTGCGTCAGTTCGGTCCGCAGGCGCGCGGCGTCACGGAAATGGCCGCGGCGGGGAAGCTCAAGAAGAAGGACGGGCGGGTCGTGGAGGTGAAGGGGGACCTGATCCTCCGCGCCTCTGGGTATCCGGACGTGTATCAGCTGCTCCGCCCGGGCTCGCGTGGACTTCTGGACTCCCTGGCGTATCTCCTTCGCGAGTCGGGGCTCCGGAAGTTCGATGGGACCGTGTGGGTGGACGGCTCGCTCTTCGCGCCGGAGCCCTATGGTCCAGGATGGGCCATCGACGACCTCCCCTTTTCCTACGGCGCCCCGTTGAACGCGGTGCTCGCGAACGGGAACGCGGCGACGCTCCTCGCCACGGCGACCGGGAACAGCGTCACCCTGTCCCTGGATCCACCCGAGACGCCCCTCCGGATCGTAGGGAGGGTTTCGGCGGCGGCTGACCCGTCTACCCCTCCCGTGCTCCTGATCTCGCGGGAGCCGGGATCCCGCACCCTGCGCGTCGGCGGCCGCATCCCGCGCGGAACGACCGCGAAACGGCAGATCTCGGCGCCCGACCCGGATTCCACCGCGGGGCTCGTCCTTCTGGGGGCAATGCGAAGGGCAGGGGTCGAGGTGCGGGCGAAGGTGGCTGTGGTACATCCAGAGGGCCCTGGCTTGGCGCCAGGGACCACCCTGGTTCGGCTCGAATCGCCCCCCGCGTCCGAAGTGATTTCCATGGTGGATGCCTATAGCCTGAACGCCGAGACCGAGGCGCTCCTTCGCCACCTCGATCCCGCTCCCACCGGCAAGTCCGCGGCTCCGGCGCTGCGCAGGCTGAGCGCCATCCTGGCCGAGACAGGCGTGGACACGCTCGACATCTCGTTCGTGGACGGATCCGGGCTCTCGCCGCTCGACCTCGCGACCGCGCGCTCCTTCGTGACATGGCTCGTGGCCTTCGACCGAGATTCCGCGATCGGGGGTATCTTCCGCGAATCGCTCGCCGCTCCGGGAGCGGTGGGGACGCTGCAGAAGCGGTTTCAAGAACTGGCGCCCGGCGCCGCGCTCCGATCGAAGACCGGGACGCTGACCAACGTGAGCGCTTTGTCCGGATACGTCACGACCGTGGGGGGGGAGAGGGTGGTGTTCTCGATCTTGAGCAATGGAAACCGGGGGAGCGTTGCCGCCGGGCGGGCGGCGGAAGAGGCGATCGTCGGGATGCTGAGCCGTTTCACGAGGCCCGCGAGGCAGGAACCGGGAGCCATGGAGCCGCCGGTTCGGATGGTGCCGCGATGATCGCGCCCCCGCGGCTCCTGCCGGGGGAACGGATCGGTATCGTGGCCCCGTCGGGGCCGGTGCTGCGCCGGTATGTCTTGGCGGGCGCCAAGGTCCTGCGCGAATCGGGGTATCGCCCGGTGCTCGCGCGCCATCTCTACGACCGGCGCGGCCATCTTGCCGGGTCCGACCAGGCGCGCGCGGACGACCTCAACCGGATGCTCCGCGACCCCGACATCCGCTGCGTGCTCATGGCGCGCGGGGGTTACGGCGCGATGCGCATCGCCGAGGATGTGGACTGGGCCGCGATGCGCCGCGACCCCAAGATCTTCGCGGGGTACTCGGACGCGACCTTCCTGCACCTCGGATTCCAGGCGCGCTCCGGAGTGCGCACGCTTCACGGTCCCAACCTCCACGGGCTGGGATTCCGGCGGCGCGGCGAGATCCGCCGCTGGCTGGCGTGGCTTTCCAATCCGCGCCCTGCCGCGGGAATCCGGGAGCTGGCCGTTCCGCGCCGTCTCGCAGGGCACCGCTCGCAGGTCACGGGTCCGGTGCTGGGCGGGAACCTCGCGCTGGTCCATCATGCCTCCGGGACCGCGTTCATTCCCTCGTTCCGCGGCGCGATCGTGTTCTTCGAGGAAGTGAACGAGCCGCCTTACAAGATCGACGCGATGCTCGCGCACCTCCACCTCGCGGGCGCGTTGCGGGGGATCCGCGGGCTCGCGCTCGGGAGCTTCATCCACTGCATTCCGAAGCCGAAGCACAAGGAGCTCGAGCTCGGGCAGGTGCTGCGCGATCACCTGGGGCAGTTGGGCGTCCCGGTTCTCGGAGGGATGCAGGCGGGGCACGGGCGCCGCAACTGGGCGCTGCCGCTGGGTGCCCGCGCGACCTTGGACCCGCGCCGCGGACGACTCATCTTCGAGGAAGGGCTTGTCGCCTGATCAGGCGTAGACGCCGCGGAGCTGGATCGCGTCCACGACGCGTTTGATGGCGAGCATGAAGGCGGCGACCCGCAGCGAGACCTTGTGCTCATCGGCCATCCGCGCCACGTCGTGGAACGCGGTCACCATGATGTGCTCCAGGCGCTCGTTCACCTCTTGCTCGCGCCAGAAATACCCCTGGCGATCCTGGACCCACTCGAAGTAGGAGACCGTCACGCCCCCGGAATTCGCGAGGATGTCGGGGATCACCACCACGCCCGCCTTGTTCAAGATCTTGTCCGCCTGGTGCGTCGTCGGGCCGTTTGCCCCCTCGGCGATGATCCGAGCCGATATGCGCGAGGCGTTCACGTGCGTGATCTGATTCTCGAGCGCGGCGGGGATGAGGATGTCGCAGGGAAGCTCGAGGATCTTCTTGCCCTCGACGGGAGTCCCGCCGGGGAATCCCGCGACGGTCTTCTTCTCGGCGAGGTGGCGCATGAGTGCGGGGACGTCGAGCCCTTTCGGATTGGCCACGCCTCCCTTGACGTCGCTCACCCCCACGATCAGGGCCCCCTCTTTGGCGAGGAGATCCGCCGCGACGGAGCCCACGTTGCCGAACCCCTGCACGACCACCTTCGCGCCCTTCAGGCTCATTCCGAGTTTCTTCGCGGCCTCGCGGATCACGAAGAGCACGCCCCTGCCCGTCGCCTCGCGCCGTCCCGCGGAGCCGCCCAGCTCGAGCGGTTTTCCGGTCACGACGGAAGTGACGGTGTGGCGCGCGTGCATGGAATAGGTGTCCATGATCCACGCCATCGTCTGCTCGTTCGTGTTCACGTCGGGGGCCGGCACGTCGGACTCGGGCCCGATCACGTCGATGAGGTCGGCGACGTAACGCCGCGTCAGCTTCTCCAGCTCCGCCTTCGACATCTTCGAGGGGTCGCAGGCGATCCCGCCCTTGCCGCCGCCGAAGGGAATTCCAACGACCGCGCACTTCCAGGTCATCCAGGCGGCCAGCGCCGTGACCTCGTCGAGCGTCACGTCGGGGTGGTACCGGATCCCGCCCTTCGCGGGTCCGCGGATGATCGAGTGCTGGACGCGATATCCCGTAAAGACACGGAAGCTCCCGTCGTCCATCTGGACCGGGAGCTTCACGATCGTCGCGCGGCGATATTCCTTGATGATCTGGACGAAGCTCGGATCGAGCTTCAAGCGCTGGGCCGCCTCCTCGAACTGCAGCTTGGCGTTCTCGAGAGGGTCCAGTTCCTTTTGAAGCTCGGAACCTAAATCGGACGAGTGGATCACGGTCTCCATCGCGGCCCCTGTTTGGACAGCGCTAAGTGACGAATGTGCTTCATTTTTGAGCCCGGGGTAGTGTAGAGAAGAGGGGGGCCCTCAATCAAGCATGTACTATCTCTTCTACATCCCTGTCGGCACCGAAGCGCGCGTTCGAGGCACGCCTTGGGGGACCATCGCGGTGGCCTCCGCGAACGTGGGGGCATATCTCTTTTTCCAATTCGCTCCGGGGTTTACCCCGGAGTTCTACAGCCTGACGCTCCGGCCAGGCGCGCCTTCGGTCTTCACGTCGATCACTTCCTCGTTTCTCCACGCGGGCTGGATTCATCTCTTCAGCAACCTCGTCTATCTCGGCATTTTCGCGCCGCCGATCGAGACCCGCATCGGCACCCCGCGCTTCCTCGCCGCCTACCTTTGCTTCGCCGGGCTCGCGAACCTGGCCCAGGCGGGATGGATGCTGGCCTTCGCCCCGCAGCTCGCGTCGATGCCGATCCTCGGCTCCTCGGGAGCCGTGGCCGGCGTGATGGGGCTATTCCTCGTGCGCCTCTACTTCGCGCGGCTGCGCTTCGCGGCGGTGACGCTCCTGTACTTCCAGGGGTTCACGAGGGCGAGCCGGTTCGCGCTCCCGGCGGTGGTCGCGATCGCGCTCTGGTTCTTGCTCCAGGGCATCTACCAGCTCGTCCAGCCTGTCGAGGGGACGGCGTACATCTCGCACCTCGCCGGGCTCGGGATCGGAGTGGCGCTGGGCTTCCTGATGGGCCTCGCCGGCGAGGGGCGGCTGGAGCGGCGTCTCGTCCTGGGGGATCGCTACGCGGAGCGCGGCGAGTGGTACGCCGCGGTGGGGGAGTACGAGGCATATCTCGCGGCGCGTCCGGACGATCCCGACGTGCTGATTCGGGCCGCGCGGGTGCACCGGGTCACGCAGCAAAGCTCGGTGGCCCACGCCAGGTTTCGGCAGGCCATCGGGCGGCAGCTGCGGAAGGGCCACCTGGACGAGGCGTGCGATTCCTTCGACGAGATGAAGCGGCTGCTGGGGGACGTGCCCGTCCCGTCCGGCGACCTTCTTCGCATCGCGCGGCGCTACGAGGAACGGGGCAGGCCGAGCGACGCGAGCCGGGCGTACGAGGCATACGGACGCCACTATCCCGATGCGGCCGGCGCCGCTTCGGCGCTCCTCAAGTGCATCGACATCGAGCGGAAGGTGCTCAACAACCCCGGGCGCGCGCAGTACGTCTGCAAGGAGCTCCTGCGCCTCCAGCTCGCACCGGACGTGGAGCGCCTCGCGCGGGAGCGCATGAACGCCGTCATGGACCAGCTCGTGCGGCAGCGGATCACGATCAGCGCGACGAATCCGAAAAAAGCTCAGCCGGCCGCCTGAATCAGGGCACCAGATGCACGTGCACGTGGCGTGTTATCAGGGCTTCTGACACCCGTCGAAATACGTAATGATCCGCTCGTCCCAGGACGAGTTTCAACGAAGCAAGTGGCTGTAGGGCAACAAGTTGACACTCACATCGTGGTTCCGGGGAATCCTCGCGACCGGCGATCGCGGCTACGGCAGGCAGTTCAGCTCGGCCAGGTCCTTGTTCCGATTCGTGGAGTCGAAGAGGTAGACGCGGAACTGGCGTCCCGGCAGGAGCGCCGCGCGCGGGACGCAGCGCGAGATGAGCCCGTTCGCCTGGCTCACCCGGCTCTCGCGAATCACGAGCTCCTTGGGAAGCAACGAGCGGCTCTGGGGTACGAACCAGAGAAGCACGGTCGTGTCGCTGCTCGAATTGTACGGGACCTTGATCTCGTAGAACCCGTTGCCCTCCGTCAGGGCGGTGCCCGCCGGATCGCCGTCGATGAACAGATCCACGATTACGTTCTCGATCGGGCGGTCGGCGATGTCGAGCACGGTTCCCGCGAAGACCGCGAGCTGCCGGTCCACGCCCAGTCCCTGGTACTCCTGGATCGGCTTGTTGGCGTTCTGCGGGCGGGGCTCGACGCGCTGGCCGGGGATCCCGCCGGTTGTCGGGGCTGCCGCGAGGGCCGGCGCGGCGGAGAGAGCCAAGGTTGCGGAAAGCACGAGAACCCTCAAGATGGCTCGCATCATGGTCGATATCCTCCCATGTGGCGCGATGCCTGATGGATCTCTGTTCAGGCACGCTAGCACGCGTATCCCGGCCTGTCAACGTGGCTTCGGGGGAGGAAAGAGCCTTGCACCCCCGTCGGCGCGTCTGGTACGGTCCGCACACTTCATGCCATGAAAACCTTCGTCCGCCAGGGCGGAGGGAGGGAGTAAGCCCACCATGTCGAGCCACGGAATTCGGGAGGCACGGATGTTTCTCGACCAGCTGATGGGCGTCTTCTCGAACGACGTCGCGATCGACCTCGGAACAGCCAACACGCTGGTGTATCTCAAGGGGAAGGGAATCGTCCTGAACGAGCCTTCCGTCGTCGCGGTGGACCGCACGACCGGGAAGGTCATTGCGGTCGGCAAGGAAGCGAAGAGCATGCTCGGGCGCACGCCCGATGAGATCGTCGCGGTCCGCCCGCTGAAGGACGGCGTGATCGCCGATTTCGAGAAGACGGAAGACCTGCTGCGCGAGTTCATCCAGAAGGCACTCCGACGCCGCACGTGGGTGCGTCCGCGCATCATTATCTGCGTCCCTTCCGGAATCACGGAGGTGGAGAAGCGGGCCGTCCAGGATTCGGCCCAGCACGCGGGCGCCCGCGAGGTGCTGCTCGTGCCCGAGCCCATCGCCGCCGCGATCGGCGTGGGGCTCCCGGTGGGGAAGCCCTCCGGCAACATGATCATCGACATCGGGGGCGGAACGACCGAGATCGCCGTGATGGCCCTGAACTCGATCGTGAACCAGCAGTCGATCCGGGTCGGCGGCGATGAGATGGACGAGGCGATCGTCCAGTACGTGAAGAAGGCCTACAACCTCCTGATCGGCGAGCAGACCGCGGAGGCAATCAAGATCAAGATCGGCTCGGCGTTCCGTCTCGAGCAGGAAGAGGAGATGGAGATCAAGGGCCGCGACCTGGTCGCCGGTATCCCCAAGACGATGAAGATCTCCTCGGTCGAGGTCCGCGAGGCCCTGAGCGAGCCGCTCCAGCAGATCGTGGACGCCTTGATGCAGTCGCTCGAGAAGACCCCGCCCGAGCTGGCGTCCGACATCGTGGACCGCGGCATCGTGATGACCGGAGGGGGATCGCTCCTGCGCGGAATCGACATGCTCCTTCGGGAAGCCACCAATTTGCCCATTACCGTCGCCGAGGACCCGCTCACCTGCGTCGTCCTCGGGACCGGAAAGATCCTCGACGATCCCACCCTCTACGAAAAGGTGCTCATGTCGGTCGTCCGCGACTGAGCGCCGGGCGTGAGCCCCGATGTTCCGGCTTCTGTTCGCCCGCCGCGCTGATTGGGCGGCCCTCACGATTGCCTGCGTCCTCTCCATCACCCTGATGTCACTGGGGCGCGGCCAGCAGGCGCGCGCCGTGTGGTTCATCCAGCACACCGTCCTTGCCCCCGTGAACGGCGTCGTCGGCTGGATCGACGCGGGTGTGGGCGTGTACTGGGAGAACCAGAAGCTGAAGAAGCGGCTGGCCCAGGTCCAGATGGAGGTGGACGCGATGCGCGCCGAGCGCCTCGAGAACGCGCGGCTCAGGCGCCTGCTCTCCCTCTCGCAGGAAAATCCCTCCGATCTCACATCGGCCCGCGTGACCGCCCGGAGCCTCGACCGGCTCGGCGGAAGCATCACGATCGACAAGGGTTCGAAGGACGGTGTCCTCCCGAACCGGGCCGTAATCACCCCGGAAGGATTAGTCGGCCGCGTGGAGCGGTCGACCGCGCACGAAGCGAGGGTGCTCACGCTGCTCCAACGCGATTGCGCGGTTGCGGCGCGCGTCGGACGCTCCCGGGTGGACGGCGTGCTCCAATGGGAGTTCGGGGAACGGCCGGTCCTGAGCCTTCTCTACGTCTCGGCCCAGGAGGACGTGACGCCCGGGGACTGGGTGTTCACCTCGGGACTGGGGGGCATCTTCCCCGAGGGAGTGCGCGTGGGCAGGGTGACCCGCGTCGGGGTCGCCGAGAATGGGCTCATGAAGGACGTTCAGGTACAGCCCGCCGTGGATTTCAGGAGCCTGGAAGAGGTGCTGGTCTACATGCCCGCGGGCGCGGGAAGCGGGCCGCGCATGCCCGCGGTGGAATCGACCGCGCCCGATAGCGCGCAGCAGGGCCCGATGGGGCCGGTGAGCGCGCCGTGAAGGGTCTCCGCGATGCGCTCGTCCTCGTCGTGGTGCTCGTCCTCCAAGCCACCGTGGCCCACCGGATCGCCATCGCCGGCGTCCGTCCGGATCTTCTCGTCGCGTTCGTCGTCTATTTCAGCTGGATGCGAGGGCCCGTCTCCGGGGTCGTGGGTGGGTTCACGGTCGGCCTTCTCCAAGACCTGGACGCTCCAGGGCCTCTCGGCCTCAACGCGTTTGCCAAGACCATCGTCGGGTTCATCGTCGCGAAGGCGGGGTTCCGGGTCCACCGGTCGAACGTGGGCGTCCGGTTCTTCTTCTTCCTGTTCGCGATGCTCGTCCACGACGTGATCTACTTCGGCATCTACTCGGCCGGGGAATTCGGGGCCTTCCTCCGCCAGATCTTCTTCGTCGCGATCCCGTCGGCCCTCTACACGACGGTGCTCGTTCTCCTGCTGCTCTCCGCGGTCGAACGGTTCTCGCGGACCCTCCTGCTCACCGACGAGGTCTGAGGGATGCGCGCGGACCCGATCAACCCCGGAGCCTGGCAGCGGCGCGAGCGGACCCTCGCCATCCTGGTCTCGGTGATCTTCGCGCTCGTGATCTTGCGTTTGTTCACACTACAAGTATTGGAAGGCGCCCGGTACCGCGACCTCTCGGAGGAGAATCGGATCCGAGTCGAGGTGCTGACCGCGCCCCGCGGCGAGATCCGGGACCGCAAGGGGCGGATGCTCGCCGATTGCGTCCCTTCGTTCACCGTCACGCTCGATCCCTTCGACAAGGCGTACACACGCGATCCCGCGCGGCTGGACACGACGCTCGCCGCGCTGGCGCCCATCCTGGGCGTGGACGCGGAGACGCTGCGCCAGAAGATCCAGAAGGAGCGCAAGGTATCCTTCCTGCCGATCCGCCTCCGACGCAACGTGGACAAGAAGTCGGTCGCGTTCGTCTCCGAGCATCGCGACCAGCTGCCGGGCGTCCAGGTCGAGTCGGAGCCCCTGCGACGGTACCCCCTCGGTCTGATGGCGTCGCATCTCCTCGGATACGTCGGTGAAATCTCCGACAAGGAGCTGGTGAATCCCGCGTACGCCGAGTACCTGAGCGGCGACCTGATCGGGCGGATGGGGATCGAGAGGCGATACGAGACCGTCCTGCGCGGGAAGGACGGGAAGCGCTTCGTCGAGGTCAACGCGATGGGGCGGAAAGGAGATTTTCTCGGTGAGAAACACCCCATCCTGCCCCGGCGCGGCACCAATCTCACGCTCACGATCGACCTCGACGTGCAGCGCGCGGCGGAGGAGGCGTTCGAGCCGGGGGCGCGCGGGGCGGTGGTGGCGCTGGATCCCCGGACCGGCGAGGTCTTGGCACTCGCGTCGAAGCCGAACTACGACCCCAACGAATTCTCGATGGGCATCACGCAGGAACGCTGGAATCAGCTGAGCAGCGGAGGCAACTACCCGCTGTTCAACCGCGCGATCCAGGCCGCCTATCCGCCGGGGTCGACGATCAAGCCGTTCACCGCGCTCGCCGGTCTGGAAGCGGGCGCCGTCCTGGCGGGCACCTACTTCGGCTCGTCGTGCACCGGGGAGTTCCGGTTCGGAAGCCGCCTCTTCGGCTGCTGGAAGCACGAGGGGCACGGCGGCCTCGCCATGCACGACGCGATCGTCCGCTCCTGCGACGTGTACTTCTACCAGCTGGGGCTTCGCATCGGACTCGAGCGGCTCGCCGCGTACATGTCGAAGCTCGGGCTCTCCGAGAAGACCGGGATCGACCTGCCGCAAGAGCGACGCGGGCTGTTCCCCGACGCGGGCTGGTACGACCGGAGGTTCGGCGCGGGCCGCTGGAGCCGGGGGATCATCCTGAACCTCGCCATCGGACAGGGGGAAGTGACCCTGACGCCGATCAAGCTCGCGCAGCTCGCTGCCTTCATCGCGAACGGCGGGACCCTGTGGAGGCCGCACCTGATCCGGAGCGTCGGCTCGGAGCCGGAGTCGCCGGGCGATTCGCTGAGACAGGTCGTGCCCGTGTCCGAGCGGAGCCTCGCGACCATCCGCTCCGCCATGGCGTCGGTGGTCAACGATCCGCAAGGCACCGGCGGCCAGGCGCGGTTGGATTCGATCGCGGTCGCGGGGAAGACGGGCACGGCGCAGAATCCGCACGGCGACGATCACGCGCTCTTCATCTGCTTCGCGCCGGCGGAAGCCCCTCGGATCGCCGTCGCGGTGCTGGTCGAGAACGCGGGACACGGAAGCACGGCCGCGGCGCCCATCGCGCGGAAGGTGCTCGAAAGCTTCTTCCACCCCGCGCCTCCCGAGAGCGTGGTCTGGCTCTCGAAAGGGTGACATGATCTCGCCGCGGTTTTCCCCGACATCGACCGGCCCCTCCTCATGGCCACGCTGCTCCTCACGCTGATCGGGATCGCGTTCGTCTTCAGCGCGACCTCGATGCCCTCGGCGGCCGTCGAGCACGGGCTCTATATGAAGCAGATCATCTACCTGGTGCTCGCCCTCGTCGCAGGCGCTCTGATCGCAGCCGTCCCGTACCGGATCTACGAGGGAAAGACTTCCTACCTTCTCTACGCGATCGGCCTGGGGCTCCTGGTGCTCACGCTCTTCGTGGGCCACGTGGGTCTCGGCGCGCAGCGCTGGCTCGGATGGGGGCCGATCAAGATCCAGCCCTCCGAGCTGGCGAAAGTCGCCACCGTGATCCTCCTCGCGAACCAGCTCGCGGATCGCAAGACGGACTGGACCCAGATCAAGAACATCGTGCGCCCGATGCTGACCGCGGTGATTCCGTTCCTGCTCGTGCTGAAGCAGCCCGATCTCGGGACTTCGATCGCGTTCGTGGCCATGCTCTTCACGATGCTCTACTGGGCGGGGCTGCCGCTGCTCTACCTCTTCTTCATGATCACGCCGATCGCCAACATCGCGCTCTCCTTCTTCACGCCTGCGTGGCTCGTATTCCTCGGGTTGCTCGCGGTCATCCTCTATCGATCGCGCATCCGCCTCCTCCCGCTGCTCCTCGTGGTCGGCGTGAACCTGTCCGTGGGCATCGCGACTCCGGCGATCTGGAATCACCTCCAGCCCTACCAGAAGCAGCGGATCACGACGTTCCTCGACCCGGGCGCGGACGCTTATGGCGCCGGATACCAGATCATCCAGTCCAAGATCGCGATCGGGTCCGGGCAGGTGTTCGGGAAGGGATTCCTCCACGGCACCCAGAAGGCGCTGGCCTTCCTGCCCGAGCAGCACACCGACTTCATCTACTCGGTGGTCGGAGAGGAAACCGGCTTCTTCGGAGCCGCCTTCGTGGCGTCGCTCTATCTCCTGCTGATCCTGCGCGGGATCCGCGTCGCCCACCGGGCCCGAAACCGGTTCGGGGGCCTCCTTGCGATTGGAATGACCTCCATTTTTCTGTACCATGTCCTTGTAAACATATGGATGACTGTCGGGCTCGCGCCCGTGACCGGCCTACCCCTGCCGCTTCTGAGCTACGGCGGATCCTCGCTCGTGGCGAGTTTTCTCCAAGTCGGCCTCATCCAGAACGTCGCCATGCGCTGGCGCGAATACTGACGATGCGCCGGCGCGAATACTGACCCGGAGACCCGGTGCACCCAACGCTTTTCAAATTTCACGGCTTCGAGCTGCACAGCTACGGCTTGATGCTCGCGATCGCGTTCCTCGTCGGGATCCAGCTCTTCCTCAAGCGAGGCAAGGAGCGCGGGCTTCCCGAGGAGAAGCTGAGCACGCTCTCGCTCATCCTGCTCATACTCGCGATCATCGGGGGACGGGGCCTCTACGTGCTCACGCACTGGAGCGACTATGCCCACGATCCCACCGGGGTGATCCGCATCTGGGAAGGCGGGCTCATGCTCTACGGCGGCTACTTCCTCGCGATCGCCGGAGGGATTCTGTACGTGAGCCGCGCGGGGCTTCCGGTGTGGAGGGTCGCGGACGCCGCCGCGCCGAGCATGGCGCTCGGAATCGGGATCGGCCGGATCGGGTGCTTCCTGAACGGCTGCTGCTTCGGGCTGCCGGCCCACGTTCCCTGGGCGATCAAGTTCCCGCCCGGCTCCTACTCGAACTTCGTCTTTCCGAGCGAGGCACTCCACCCCTCGCAGCTCTACCTCGCCGCGGCGGGGGTGACGCTGTTCGTCCTCCTCCTCGCCATGGACAAGAAGGCGCATTTCGACGGGTGGCTTTTCTGGACCTACATCGCGCTCGATGCCGTCCTTCGCTTCGTCATCGATTTCACGCGCTACTACGACGCGACGAGTTATCTCGGCAGGATCGGACCCTTCCCGTTCAACGTGAACCAGGTCTTCAGCTGCGTGCTCGTGCTCGCATCCGTGATCATGATCCGGCGACTGCGGCAGGCGCGCGACCAAGCATCGCAGGTCTCCCCGGCCACCACCTCGAGCCCGAGCGCCTGACCGACCGCGGCGCTCTTTCCGTGGACGGCGCGACCCAGATCTACGCGGTGCTGGGCCACCCGGTCAGTCACAGTCGATCCCCCGAGATCCAGAACGCGGCCTTCCGTGCCGCGGGCATCAACGCGGTGTACGTGGCGCTCGAGGTGCCGGCCACGCGGCTCGAGCAGTCGCTGGACGGCCTTCACGCGGCTCGAGTGCGGGGGCTCAACCTGACCACGCCGCACAAGGAGGCCGCGTTCTCGCTGGCGCGCGATCGGACCCAGGACGCCGAGGAAGCAGGGGTCGTGAACACGATGCGCTGGGAGCCCGAAGGCTGGAGCGGTCACGCGACGGACGGCGCCGGATTCCTCGCGTGGGTCGCCGAGGCCGGCATCGACGTTAGAGCCGGGCGAGTCCTGGTCGTGGGAGCGGGAGGCGCAGCGCGCGCGATCGTTCCGAAGCTTCTCCGGCTGTCGCCGGAATCGGTCCATGTGGTGAGCCGGAACGCCGAGCACGCGCAAGCTCTGTCCCGGCGGGCGGCCAGGCCGGGCGGGCGGGCGCGAGTTACCGCGGCGGCGCTGGCGGATGACCGGCCGGGCACCGGCGGGGGATGGGACCTCCTGATCCGGGCGGTTTCGGCGGAATCGATCTCGGTCGAGGAAGACCGCTGGTGGCGCGCTCTCGAGCCAAGCGCGGCCGTGCTCGACCTGAACTACGGGGCACGCGCCGCGGATGCTCGCGCCAGGGCGAAAAATCTCGGGCTGCGCTACGAGGACGGCGGCTCGCTCCTCATTCACCAGGGTGCCTGTTCGTTCGAATTCTGGACCGGGAAGAAGCCAATGCTCGAGGCCATGAGGGTCGCGCTGGGCGAGGCGGGCTGATCAAGGGGACACGGGGATGGACGGGAGCGTGTGGGGGCGGGCGGCGACGAATCGAATCAGGCGAGCCGTGCATTCCGGTTTCACCGATCTCTGCGACATGCTCCTCGACCGCCGCTGTGCCGGCTGCGGCGGCTCTCCGCCACGGCACGGTGAGGTCTGCGCGGGCTGCGACGGCATGGTCGACCGGACCGGCGTTGCCATGTGTCTCCGTTGCTTGCACGGTGATGCGGCCTCTTCCCGGGTCGAGCGCGTGTGCCCTGCCCACGGCTCCTCGAGACTCCTTCTCTCCGGACCCGCGTTCGACCCGCCGCTCGATCGGCTCATCCACGCGTTCAAGTACGATGGGGCGATGGCACTCGCGGCGTGGGTGGCATCCTTGCTTCCCGAGCCCCCCGGCCTGCGCGAGAGCATCGGGAAGGAATACGTCCTCGTGCCAGTCCCTCTCCATCCGGCGCGCCGCGCGGCGCGCGGCTACGACCAGACCTCGCTCCTCGCGCGCCACGCATCGGAACGATGGGGGGTGCCCGTCGTGGACGCGCTGGTCCGCGTCCGCGACCACCCGCCGCAGGCGCGGCTCGATTCGGAGCAACGCCGCGCGAACGTGGCCGGAGCGTTTCGGGTCGCGCGCGGAACCCTCGTCGTGGGGAGACCCGTTCTCCTTCTCGACGACGTGGCCACGACGGGGAGCACCCTGCTCGCGGCGGCGGACGTGCTGGAGGACGCCGGTGCGGCGTGGGTGCTCTCCCTCTCCGCCTCGCGCGGAGGGGCCAGAAGTGACATTCCTGTACCAACTTAGAGCGATATTGTCCCGGCATCGGGGTTTGTGGTAGATTCCCAAGCTTGGTATGGACCGGCCCTGGGTCCCCCGTTTCCAAGTTAATGCCATGACGTGCAGGGAATTACGCGGTGCGCTTCGCTCAGGAGGGCGGAATGAACAAGTTGCGCCTATTGGATGAGGCCTATCTGCCGATCGTGACCAAGCCGAGCCGGTACACAGGTAGCTTCCTCCACGCTGCCCGAAAGAATCCTGACGCGGTCAAGGTGAAAGCGCTTCTTTGCTTCCCGGATCTCTACGAGATCGGGATGTCCTATCTCGGAATCAAGATCCTCTACCACATCCTGAACAAGCGCGAGGACGCGCTCGCGGAGCTCTGCTTCACGCCGTGGGGAGACATGGAGCAGCTCATGCGCGCGGAGGGGATCCCGCTCTACTCTCTCGAGTCGCGCACGCCCGCCGGGGAATTCGACCTGATCGGCTTCTCGCTCCAGTACGAGCTTTCGTACACGAACGTGCTCACGATGATCGACCTGGCACAGATTCCGCTTCGTTCCGCGGACCGCCTCGACCACCACCCGATTCTGGTGGCGGGGGGGCTGTGCACGGTGAATCCGGAGCCGCTCGCGCCGTTCATGGACGCGTTCGTGATCGGGGACGGCGAGGAGGTCATCCAGGAGATGTGCGACCTCATGCTCGAGCGGCGCGAGAAGGGGCTCGGGCGGGCGGAGGTGCTCCGCCGCCTCGGTGCGCTCGAGGGCGTGTACGTGCCCGCGCACTTCGACGAAGTGATGAATCCCTTCGGATTCATCGCGCGTGAGCCCAAGCCCGACTCGCCGACCCAGAAACCGCGGTATCGCTACGTGCCGTCGCTCGATCCGGAGTACTACCCGGAGAAGCCGCTCATCTCGCCCACGGAGATCACCCACGATCGTCTCGGGGTGGAGGTCATGCGCGGCTGCACGCGCGGCTGCCGTTTCTGCCTCGCCGGCTACATGAACCGTCCGCTCCGGGAAAAGCGCGCGGATCAGGTCGTGAAGGAAGTCCAGTGCGGCATCGTGCACGCGGGCTGGGACGAGGTCTCGCTGCTCTCGCTCTCCACGACCGACTACAAGCAGCTCCCCGTGGTGCTCCACGAGCTGGACCGTTTCACGAACGAGCTGGGCGTCAATGTGTCGCTCCCCTCCACGCGGGTGGGAACGCTCGCGCCCTCGGTCGCGGACAAGATCCAGCAGGGTAGACGTGGGAGCATCACCTTCGCGCCCGAGGCGGGAACGCAGCGGATGCGCGACGTGATCAACAAGGGAATCGACGAGGCGGAGCTCGAATACTCGGTCAAGCTCGCTCGTGACCAGGGATGGGGCGGGATCAAGTTCTACTTCATGATCGGGCTCCCGACCGAGACCGACGCGGACGTGGACGGCATCGCCGAGATCATCGGAAAGTGCCAGCAGTGGGCGAAGGGCGGGAACAAGCGGATGAGCTTCAATGTGGGCATCTCGCCCCACGTGCCCAAGCCGCACACGCCGTTCCAGTGGGAATTGCAGGACTCCATGGAGACGCTCAACAAGAAGGTCCAGCGTCTGCGCCAGGGCTTCCGGGGCATGAACAACGTGCGTCTCAAGTGGCGGGATCCCGATACGGCGTTCCTGGAAGGCGTCTTCTCGCGCGGCGACGTGCGCACGGCGGACGCGCTCGAGGCGGCATGGCGCATGGGCGCGCGCTTCGACGGGTGGTCCGAGTGCTTCAACTTCCCCCTCTGGATGAAGGCCTTCGAGCAGGTGGGCATCGACCCCGGCGTGTATCTCAGGCCGCGCGACCTGGACGAGGCGCTGCCGTGGGACCACATCCGCACGCCGGTCGTGAAGAAGTTCCTCTTGCAAGAGAGAGGGAAGGCGTACGCAGCCGCATTGACGCCGGATTGCCGCGATCACGCGTGCTATCGCTGCGGCGCGCCCTGCTTCACGCCGAAGGCCAAGGACGGGCGCCGCGTCTCGCTCCAGCTCGCGCCGGGGCAGGGGCAGACGCCCGAGACGCTCGATTTCAAGGTGCCGGACGACGTGACCGCGCAGATGATCGAGAGCCGCGTGACGGAGCTGCGGGATGCGCCGATCGAGGCGTTGAAGGTCCCGCCCCCGCCGGTGAACGGAAACGGGAATGGACACGGCGCGTCTAAACAAAATGAGGATCCCTCGGCTGCCCCCGCCTACGGGCGCCGGCGCAAGACCTGGCCGACCGCGAATCGCGGGCCGCAAGCCCAGCGCTTCCGCGTCGCCTACGAGAAACTGGGCCAGGCTCGGTTCACCTCGCATCTCGATCTGGTGCGGATCTTCGACCGCGCGCTGCGGGTCGCGAAGATTCCGATGGCCTTCTCTCAGGGCTTCAACCGCCACGCGAAGATCGCCTACGGTCCTCCGCTATCGCTGGGAGCGACCAGCCAGGCCGAGTATTTCGACCTCGAGCTGGCGCAGGCCTGCGCCTGGCCGGTGATCGAGTCCATGAGCGAAGTGCTTCCCGAGGGGATCCGGATCACGGGGGGCAGGCCGTTCACGAGGCAGACCGAATCGCTCATGGCGGCGATCACGATCGCGGAATACGACGTGAAACTCACCGACTACTTGAAAGACATGCTCTCGCGGGGAGAGAACGTTCATCGCCTGCGCCAGGAGCTGGAGCGAAGCATCGCCGCGTTCCGTGAGGCCGCAGAGTGGCCGGTGGTGAAGCAGGCGCACGGCCAGAAGGGGAAGACCGTGAACGCCCGCCCGGCGGTCACCGCGATCACGCTCGACCCAGGCTCCGAAGACATGAAGGTAAGGATCGTGAGCCGGCTCCATGCGCCCGGCTACCTGAAACCCGATCTTCTGTTCAAGAGCTTCTTGCACTCATTCGAATTCGACTCCCGCCTGCTGCTCGTCCATCGCGATTCGCTTTGGGTGGAGCGCGGCGGGTCGGTCTTGAACCCATTGGATGCACTCGAGGAATCGTCGTTCTGGCGGCCGGTGCCGGTTGATCCGGCTGACGGGGACGCGGCGGATCCTGCTTACGGAGGTGAATGCGCCGAGAAATCGTAATCAACGCAGGGCGACATGAGACACGAATCGCGATCCTCGAGGAGAAAGAGCTCGTCGAGGTGATGGTGGAGCGCCCCGAGGCACAGCGCCGCGTGGGAGACATCTACAAGGGCCGCGTGAACGCGGTGCTTCCGGGGATGCAGGCCGCCTTCGTCGACCTCGGGCTCGAGAAGACCGCGTTCCTGCACGCGTCGGATCTGCACCCCGACGAGGCCGAGCTCGACGACATGTTCGACGACGAGGACTCCTCGGAGAACGGCAAGCCGGACGGCGGAGGCGGCGGCCGGGGCCGGTGGCGCCGCGACGAGCCCGCGCCGAAGATCGAGGATGCTCTGAAGAAGGGCCAGGAGATCCTGGTCCAGATCACGAAGGAGCCGATCGGAACCAAGGGGCCCCGGGTCACGACGCAGATCTCGCTCCCCGGGCGCTATCTGGTCCTGATGCCCGGACACGATCACATCGGCGTGTCCCGGAAGATCGAGGATCGCCAGGAGCGGACGCGGCTCAAGACTCTGATCAAGGACATCCGGCCCAAGGGGTCGGGGCTCATCGTCCGGACGGTCGGCTCGGAGCGCGGAAAGAAAGAGTTCCAGACCGACATCAAGTATCTCGAGCAGCTTTGGACCAAGATCGAGAAGCAATCGCAGCGGGCGAAGGCCCCCGCGATTCTCCATCGCGAGATGGAGCTGACCACGGGTCTGATCCGGGACATCTTCACGGAGGACGTGAGCCAGCTCGTCATCGACTCGAAGGAGGAATACAAGGAAGTACTCGACTATCTGAAGAACTACGTTCCGGAGCTGAGCTCGCGCATCAAGCTCTATCGCGGCGCGGAGCCGATCTTCGACCATTTCGGGATCGAGGCCGAGCTCGAGAAGGCGATGGACCGGAAGGTCTGGCTGAAGCGCGGCGGCTACATCACGATCGACCAGACCGAAGCGCTCGTCGCGATCGATGTGAACACCGGGCGTTTCACCGGGAAGAAGAACCAGGAAGACACGATCTTGAAGACGAATGTCGAGGCGGCCGAGGAGATCGCGCGGCAGCTCAGGCTTCGGGACCTCGGCGGAATCATCGTCCTCGACTTCATCGACATGGAGAGCGAGGGCAACAAGAAGGCGGTCCTGGACACGCTCCGGAACCGACTGAAACGGGACCGCTCCCGCACGAAGGCGTTCGCGGTGAGCGATCTGGGGCTGGTGGAGATGACGCGGCAGAGGCAGCGGCCGAGCCTCGCCACGTTCTTCAATCAGGATTGCCCCGAGTGCGGAGGCACCGGCAAGGTTCAGTCGCTCGCGTCCGCGACGCTTCGGATCCAGCGGATGCTGCGACGGGTCGGGCTGCGCGCGAAGGAGAAGATCTTGCTGTTGCGGGTGCACCCGGACGTGGCGGTGCATCTGGTGGAGCAGAATTCGGATCTTCTCGAGGATCTGGAGCGCGCGTACCGGTTCCGGGTCGAGATCCGTGACGATCCGTCGCTCCGGCGGGACGAGATCCGGCTGTTCCGCGGGCGGACGTTCGAGGAGATCACGAAGCAGTTCGAGCGGTAGTCGAAGAAGCTCCGGGAATACCGGACGGAAAGAGGGAATCCATCGTGAAATCGAAAGCCAAAGCCAAGGCCGAAGCCGAAGAGGTGGAAGCCAAGGCCAACCCCAAGACGAAGGCAAAGGCACGAGCCGCTGAAGCAAAGGCGGCAAAGGCCAAGGCGGCAAAGGCCAAAGCGGAGCCCAAGGCGAAATCCAAGGGAGAGTCCAGGGCCGGATCCAAGGCCGAATCGCGCTTCGCTGTCATCGAGGCCCAGGGTCGCCAATTCCGGGTCGCGCAGAACGAGGAGCACATCGTGCCCCTTTTGGGAATGGAGCCCGGGGACGAGCTTCTGATCGATCGGGTCCTCCTCGTTTCCGACGGGGATGACATCCAGGTCGGACGGCCCCTCGTCGAGGGAGCCGTGGTCGTGATGCAGGTCGTCGGCCACGAGAAGGGTGACAAGGTCACCGTCGGCACGTACAAGCGGCGCAAGAAATACCGCCGCAAGATCGGATACCGGGACTCGCTGACGCGGGTCAAGATCCTGGGCATCAACCTGCCCAAGGACGGAAAACGAGGAGCACATGGCTCATAAGAAAGGCGTATCCAGCTCGAAGAACGGCCGCGATTCGGCGTCGCAGCGGCTCGGCGTGAAGCGATTCGGCGGGCAGTGGGTCCGCGCGGGGAACATCCTCGTCCGCCAGCGGGGCACCGCCGTGGCGCCCGGCCTCAACGTGGGCCGCGGCAAGGACGACACGCTCTTCGCCTTGAAGGACGGGGTCGTGGTGTTCGCCCGGCGCGGGAAGCGCGGCATGCAGGTCTCCATCGATCCGAAGGCGGAGCCCATGTCCGCGGGTGAATCCGTGCGCAGGTCCGCTGACGAGGCGGCGCGTGCCTAAGCTGAGCGTCGTAGGCGCGGGGAACGTCGGAGCTTCCGCGGCGCTCTATCTCGCGGAAGCCGAGATGGGCGACGTCACGCTCATCGACATCATCGAGGGAGTCGCGAAGGGGAAGGCGCTCGATCTGCTCGAGGCCGGCCCGGTCCTCGGCTACGACACGATGGTCGAGGGAAGCGAACGACATGCGGTCGGTCGCGAGGAGCGACCTCGTCGTCGTGACGAGCGGCATGCCCCGGAAACCGGGGATGGACGCGCACGGATCTCTTGAAAGCGAATGCGGACATCGTTCGCGGCATCGCCCTGGCGATCAGGAAGCACGCCCCGAACGCGTTCGTGATCGCCATTACGAACCCGCTCGACGTGATGACGTACCTCATGTACCGCCTCACCGGATTCCCTCGCGAGCGGGTGATCGGAATGGCGGGCGTGCTCGACTCGGCGCGCTTCCGCGCGCTTCCTCGCCATGGAGCTCAAGCGTCTCCGTCGAGGACGTGCAGGCGATGGTGCTCGGCGGCCACGGCGACACGATGGTGCCGCTGCTCCGTAACAGCACGGTCAACGGCGTGCCCGTCCGAAGTTCATTCCGAAGGAGCGGCTCGGAGCGATCGTGCGCGCACGCGCGGCGGCGGCGCCGAGATCGTGAAGCTCCTGCAAGACCGGCAGCGCCTTCTACGCGCCCGCGTCTCCGCCGTGCAGATGGTCGAGGCGATCCTGAAGGACACGGCCAGCTCCTTCCCGTCTGCGCTTATCTCGACGGCGAGTACGGCTTCAAGGGGATCTTACCTCGGCGTGCCCGTGCGCCTCGGCCGCGAGGGCTGGAGCAGATCGTCGAGCTGAAGCTGACGACGGACGAGAAGGCGACGCTCGACGCGAGCGCGGACGACGGTCCGGAAGGGCGTCGCCGACCTCGAGGCCGAACCCGCCGCGCGCTGACCCGCACACAGAAGCTGCGCGAGGCTTTCCAACCCTCCGCCTCACGCCGGTATCCAATCCCCGGAGGTGACATCGTGCGCAGAATCACCGTCGCTGTGATTGCAATCGCCGTGGCCTGGACCAATCCGGCGCGAGCGTTGATCGTGGATCGCTCGAACTGCGATATCGTGGTCCAGTTCGACGGCACCCTTCACTTCTGCGGGGGGACCGGACCCTTCCGGAGATGGAGGTCCTGCTCGAGGCCTGCCGCAAGGCGACGCGCGGGATTTCCGCCTGGAAGACGCGCGACGCGGAGGGCTTCCTGGCGGACACGCCCAAGGACTTCACCTACAAGAGGCCGGACGGGTCGGTGGTGACGCGCGCGGACATGGTGGCCGACCTGGTGCGCCGCATGGCCATGACCGTCTCGATCGATTCGATTGTCGTAGCCCTGCGGGTCGATTCCCTGCAAGCCGACTCCGCAATCATCCGCAGCCGGCAGACGTTCGTTCGCGTGATCGCGATGCCGGACGGCGCGCGGCGGCGCCGGATCACCGGCGTGACCCACCGGGAGGTCTGGCGGCGCCGGGACGACCTCTGGGCGCTCAAGGGATTCGCGGAGGAGGACCAGGTGGCGCGGTGGGAGGACGAGACAGGGAAGTAGGGAGGGGCCCGCCGGCGCTGTGGACTGGAATCCCGAGCGCGGCTACGCTCCCTGGGTGAAGCGGGTTCGGGCACTCCTGAGCGTGGTTGTTCGTACTCCTCTCGGTCGCCTCGCGCTTCGGCACCGTCCAAGGCGGTCGCGGTCTGGGTCGAGGTGCCGATGGACTTCATCTGCCTCGTTCGGTCGCTGGATAATCAGATCGCTCGCAGCCGCTTACACCGCCCCTTGACCCTCCGCCCGCCGCTTGCTAGCATGGCTTGTGCACCGTTCGGCCTCCCCATCAACGGGGCGTGAAGCGGAGAAGCTTCGGCCCCTACGGCCGTAGGGATCATCCCCGCCCGGCTTCACTCGACCCGTCTCCCCGAAAAGCCCTCACAGGACCTCTGCGGCGCTCCGCTGATCGCGCGCGTGCTCGAGCAGGTCCGCCGTTCCGCCTCGTTTCGCGCGGTGCTCGTGGCGACCGACAGTCCCAGGATCGCCGAGGCGGTCCGCGCGGCGGGCGGCCAGGCGGTGATGACGCCCGCCGAGCTTCCTTCCGGGCTCGACCGGGTCGCGGAGGCGGCACAATCCGTCGAGGACGATGTCATCGTGAACATCCAGGGGGACGAACCCTTCGTGAGCCCCGACGGCCTGGACCATCTCGTATCGCTCTTCAAGGATCCGGACGTGGTCATGGGCACGCTCGCCGCGCCCTTTCCAGCGGACGAGGACGTGAACGATCCCAACCGCGTGAAGGTCGTGATCGATCGCAGGGGACGGGCGCTCTACTTCTCGCGCTCTCCCATCCCGCATGGGGGCGCGCCGGCGTTGCTCCACGTCGGGGTCTACGCCTACCGGCGCGACACGCTCTTCGAGCTCTCGCGGCTCGGCCCATGTTCGCTCGAGCGCGTGGAGCGCCTGGAGCAGCTTCGGGCGCTTTGGAACGGAATTCCCATCCACGTCGCCGTGGGTGAGTACGGCTCACTGGGAATCGACACGCCCGAGGATCTGGAGCGTGCGCGGAGACACTACGTGGAGGGGAGGGTAACGGCATGACCAAGTTCGTGTTCGTGACGGAGGGGTGCGTCTCCTCGCTCGGAAAGGGAATCGCGGCGTCCTCCATCGGCTCGCTCCTCAAGGCGCGGGGTCTGGAGGTGACGATCCAGAAGTTCGATCCCTACCTCAACGTGGATCCCGGCACGATGAGCCCCTACCAGCACGGCGAGGTCTTCGTGACCGACGACGGCGCCGAGACCGATCTCGACCTCGGGCACTACGAGCGCTTCACTCGGCGATTTCGATGCACCGCGAGAACAACGTGACCGCCGGGCAGATCTACGACTCGATCATCCAGAAGGAGCGCGCGGGGGATTACCTGGGGCGCACCGTCCAGGTCATCCCGCACGTCACCGACGAGATCAAGTCGCGGATGCTGCGAATCGGCGCGCCAAGGGCAGGTGGACGTCGCCATCGTGGAGATCGGCGGCACGGTGGGGGACATCGAGAGCCTTCCCTTCCTCGAGGCCATCCGCCAGCTCCGGCTGGAGCTGAAGCGCGAGAACACGCTCTTCGTCCACGTCACGCTCGTCCCGTCATCTGGGCGCGGCGCGCGAGATCAAGACCAAGCCCACGCAGCACTCCGTGCGGGAGCTGCGCGAGATCGGTATCCAGCCCGACATCCTCCTCTGCCGCACGGAGATCGCGCTGCCGAGCGAAGTGAAGGAGAAGATCGCGCTCTTCTGCAACGTGCCGAAGGAGGCGGTCATCGAGGCGATCGACGTGGCCTCGATCTACGAGATCCCGCTCATGTTCCACCGCGGAGGGCTCGACGACCTCATCGTCGAGCTACATGCATCTGCAAGGCGAGCCACCCGACCTCCGGGCCTGGCAGGCATTCTCGGAGCGACTGCGCGCCGCGAAGGAGCAGGTCACCATCGCGGTCGTCGGGAAGTACACGCACCTTCGCGACGCGTACAAGAGCATCAACGAGGCGATCGCGCACGGCGGCAGCCGCGAACAGCGTCTCGGTGAAGATCGAGTGGGTGGATTCCGAGCGGGTCGAGATGGACGGACCGGTGGCGCTCCTCGGGCAGGCGCACGGGATCCTGATGCCGGGCGGGTTCGGGGACCGCGGAATCGAGGGGATGATCCAGGCCGCGCGGTACGCGCGCGAGCGAAAGACGCCGTTCTTCGGCATCTGTCTCGGCATGCAGTGCGCCGTGATCGAGTTCGCGCGCGACGTCGCGGGCTGGACGGCGCGGACTCTTCCGAGTTCCGGGCCGACACGCCGCACCCCGTCATCGATCTCCTCGAATCCCAGCAAGGGGTCTCGAAGAAGGGGGGCACGATGCGGTTGGGCGCCTACGACTGCGAGGTCGTGCCCGGCACGCATGCCGCCGAGGAATACGCGACGGCTCACGTCGCCGAGCGCCATCGCCACCGCTACGAATTCAACAACCGCTACCGGGAGGATCTGGAGAAGCGCGGGCTCAAGGTCACGGGCGTATACAAGGACATGAACCTGGTCGAGATCGTCGAGCTTCAGGACCATCCCTGGTTCGTGGGGGTCCAGTTCCATCCCGAGCTTCGCTCGAGGCCGGCCGACCCGCACCCGCTCTTCCGGGGATTCGTGAAGGCCGCGTTGGAGGAGCGCCGGCGCCGCGAGGGCGCCACGTCCTCGAGCAAGAGCCCGACCGGCGCGCGGACCGATTAGAGAGGGAGCCATGACGGGAGCCTGGAACCCCATCGCCATTGGCCCGGTCCGCATCGAGCCGGGGCGGCTTGCGCTGATCGCGGGGCCGTGCGCGCTGGAAGACGCGGGCATGGCGGAGGAGGTGGCGCGTGAGGTGAAGCGGATCGCGTCGGAGCTGAAGATGCCCTTTGTGTTCAAGGCCTCCTACGCGAAGGCGAATCGTACGTCCGCGGAGAGCTATCGGGGCCCTGGCGCCCGGGAGGGACTCCGCGAGCTGGCGCAGATACGCGACACGGTCGGAGTGGCGGTGACGAGCGACGTGCACGAGACCTCGGAGGTCGAGGAGGCGGCTTCGATCCTGGACCTGATCCAGGTCCCCGCGTTCCTCTGCAGGCAGACCGCGCTCATCGAGGCTGTGGCGAAGACCGGAAAGCCGATACACCTCAAGAAAGGCCAGTTTCTCGATCCGGGATCGATGGCGCGCGTGGTGGACAAGGCTCGCGCGGCCGGCGCGCGGGAGATCATCGTCACCGAGCGGGGCACGATGTTCGGATACGGGGACCTTGTCGTGGACTTCCGCGGCATCGAGATCATGAAGCGGTTCGGCTGTCCGGTCTTCTTCGACGCGACGCACTCGGTCCAGAGAGCCGGGGGTAGGGAGACCGGTGGGCAGCGCGAGTTCACCCCCGTGCTCGGGCGCGCGGCCGTCGCCGCCGGCGTGGACGGGATCTTCATCGAGACCCATCCGGACCCATCCAGGGCCCGCTCCGACCGGGAGAGCCAGTGGCCCCTCTCGGACCTCAAGCCCTTGCTTCAGGCCTGGGTCAAGATCAGGCAATCGCTTGCCGATGAGAGACTTGTGGGAGCCCGACCGGCATGAATCCAAAGACCGCGCCCGATCTTCTGGCGCCCGAGAGGGCGGACCTCACCCGAGTCGCGGAATGGGGGCGCGAGGTCCTCGAAACCGAGGGGCGGGCGATCCTGAACCTCAAGGAGCGCATCGGCAAGGACTTCGAGCGCGCCGTTCAGATCCTGCTCGGGGTCCAGGGGCAGGTGCTCACCTCCGGGGTCGGGAAATCCGGCCTGGTCGCGAAGAAGATCGCGGCCACGCTCACCAGCACCGGCACCCCGTCCAATTTCGTCCACCCGGTCGACGCGATCCACGGCGATCTCGGCATTGTCTCGGAGCGCGACGCCGCCATCCTGCTCTCGAGGAGCGGCGAGACCCCGGAGCTTCTCGGCCTCCTTCCCGCGTTCCGGAGGCGGGGGGTACCGATTCTCACGATCACCTGCCAGCCTGAGTCGGCTCTGGCGCGCGGATCGGACTGCGTGCTCGACCTGGGCCGCCTCCGCGAGGCGTGCCCCGAGGATCTGGTGCCGACCACCACCACGACGGCGGCGCTTGCCCTGGGAGACGCGCTCGCGATCGTGCTGCTCCGCATGAAGGGCTTCACGCGCGAGGACTTCGTGTTCCTCCACCCAGGCGGCGTTCTCGGACAGACCGCGATGCTCCGCGTCGTCGAGCTGATGCACCGCGGAGACGCGCTGCCGGCCGTGGCGGAGGACGCGACGCTTCGCGAGGCGCTGCTCGAGATCTTGAAGAAGCGCCTCGGCATGACCACCGTCGTGGACGAAACGGGGCTGCTGCGGGGAGTCCTGACGGACGGAGATCTCAAGCGAATCCTCTTGAGTGGAGAGGCGGACCTGGGGCAGCCCGTCTCCAAGGTCATGTCGACGCACCCGCGCACGATCGAGGAAGACGCCCTGATCGCTCAGGCGGTGCGGCGAATGGAGGAGAACGAAGGGGGGGCGATCACGTCGCTCGTGGTCGTCGACGGGCGCGGAGCGCCCCGAGGGGTCATCCACCTGCACGACTGCCTTGGGGCGGCGCGCGGATAATGTGAGCGATGCGGGCCCCGTTAACCGGTTTTCTGAGGCTGGCCGCCGTGGTCGCGATGGTGGGCGTCCAGTCCGGCTGCCAATCGCGGACCGCTCCGGTTCCCTCCGCGAATCTGAAGATTCCGGACCAGGAGGCGCGCGATTTCACGCTCACCGAAACGTCGGAGGGCAAGAAGAACTGGACCCTCTGGGCATCGTACGCCGCGATGTACAACGACAAGAACCTCGTGGATGCCCGAACGATCCAGATCGAGTTCTTCGATGACAAGGAGAAGCGGACCTCGACCCTGGTCGCGGACCAGGGTCTCGTGGACCAGCGGACGAACAACCTGGAGGCGGTGGGCAGGGTGCGCATCGTGACCGAGACGGGCGTTCACCTGGAGACCGACTCGCTGCGCTGGCTGAACCGGACCCAGATGATCGTTTCGGACGCGTTCGTGAAGGTGACGCGCAACCGGGACGTCGTGACCGGATACGGCTTCGAGAGCGATGCGGGCCTGGATCATTTCCATCTCAAGCGAGAGGTGCGGGCGGAAGTGCGCGACACGGGCGGGGGGGACTCGCTCTAGCCATGACGGGCCTCGAGGGACGCAACCTGGAGCGGTCGTACGGCCGTTGGAAGGTCGTGAACCAGGTTTCGATCCAGGTGCAGCGCGGGGAAGTGGTGGGTCTCCTGGGTCCGAACGGCGCGGGGAAGACGTCGACGTTCTACCTGATCGTCGGGCTTCTGCGCGTCGACGGAGGACAGATCCTGGTCGATGGGAAGGACATCACGCAGATGCCGATGCATCAGCGGGCCCGCTCGGGGATCGGCTTCCTGGCACAGGAACCGTCGATCTTTCGCAAGCTCACGGTTCGCGAGAACATCCTCGCGATTCTGGAGACGTTGCCGATGAGCAGGCGGGAGCGGAAGGAGCGGCTGGCCTCCCTTCTGGAGGAGTTGAACATCGCGCACCTGGCCGATCGCAAGGGGTACAACCTCTCGGGCGGGGAACGCCGCCGCGTGGAGATCACGCGGGCGCTCGTGACCCACCCGAACTATCTCCTGCTCGACGAGCCGTTCGTCGGGATCGATCCGATCGCGGTCGCCGAGATTCAGGACATTGTCGGCAGATTGAAGCAGCGGGGTCTCGGCATCCTGATCACCGATCACAACGTGCGCGAGACGTTGAGCACGACGGATCGCGCGTACATCATGTTCGAGGGCAAGATTCTCCTGGAGGGCACGAGCCAGGAGCTCGCCGAAGATCCCATCGCGCGCCAGATCTATCTCGGCGAGCGTTTCCGTCTGGATTGAGGAGCATTCGATCATGGAAATGAAGCACAGCCTGAGCATGCAGCAGAAGCCGACGCTGATCATGACGCAGCGTCTCCAGCACGCGCTCAAGCTCCTCCAGATGCCGACCCTCGAGCTCCAGCAGGCGCTGAAGATGGAGCTGGAGCGGAACCCTCTCCTCGAGGAAGTGGACGAAGTCGAAGAGGTGCAGGAGATCGAGGAGGTCAAGAAAGAGGTAGGGCAGGAAGAAGCGGAGCAGCCCCCGGAGGCCCCGGAGCAGTCGGCCGAAGCCGAGGTCAAGCAGGAGCAGGAGATCGATTGGGGGAGCTGTGGCCCGATCAGTTCGAGACGATCTCATCGCCTCGCAACGACGACGGCGACGCCGAGTTCTACGAGCGCGTGCCGGTCACCGTGAAGAGCCTCGGCGACCATCTGCTCGAGCAGCTTCGCATGAACAACCTCGACGAGCAGTCGATGGCGATCGGGGAGTTCCTGGTCGGGTCCATCGATGAGAACGGGTACCTGCAAACCACGGTCGAGGAAGTCGGCGAGACCTTCCAGGTGAGCCCGGAGAAGGTGGAGGAAGTGCTCGCCGTGATCCAGACGTTCGAGCCCGCGGGAATCGGCGCGCGCAATCTGCAAGAATGTCTGTGGATCCAGATCGTCCAGAAGAAGATGGAGGGGACGCTCGCGGGGCGAATCATCCAGGAGCAGTTCGACAACCTTCTCGCCAAGCGGTTCTCCGAGATCGCGCGCAATCTCAAGTGCACGGTCGAGGACGTCCAGGGGGCGAGCGACACGATCGGCACCCTGGATCCGCGGCCGGCCCAGGAGATCGCGGCGGAGGAGACCCGCTACGTCACGCCGGATCTCATCGTGGAGCGGGTCGGTGAGGATTTCGTGGTCGCCCTGAACGACCGGAACGTGCCGCGGCTCAGGATCAGCAATGCCTACCAGCAGATGCTCCGGAACAAGAGCACGGTCGAGGACACGACCCGCAAGTACATCACCGAGAAGCTGAACTCGGCAAGGTGGCTCATCCAGACGATCGAGCAGCGGCGGAAGACGATGATCAAGGTCATGCGCCGGATCGTCGAGGAGCAGCGGGAGTTCTTCGAGAAGGGTGTCGAGGGCTTGCGGCCGCTCACGTTGCAGCAGATCGCGAACCAGATCGGCATGCACGAATCGACCGTGAGCCGCGTGACCACGAACAAGTACGTGCAGACCCCGCGCGGCGTCTTCGAGCTGAAGTATTTCTTCTCGAGCGGCCTCCAGACCGAGGACGGGGACGATGTCTCGGCCAAGGTGGCCAAGGGAAAGATCTCGCAGCTGATCCAGGGCGAGGATAAGCGCGACCCGCTGAGCGATCAGCGGATCGCGGAGCTTCTTCACGAGCAGGGTCTGAAGATCGCGCGGAGGACGGTTGCCAAGTACCGGGAGGCGCTGCGGATCCTGCCCGCCCGGGCCCGGCGCCGCTACGCCTCACGAATCGAGAATCAAACATGATCCATACAGGGGGTACCGATGGAGATCACGATCAAGGGGCGGCACTGGAAGGTGACTCCCGACTACCGCGCGTATGCGGAACGGCGAATCGAGAAGTTGCAGCGTTACTTCTCGCACCTGATCAGCGCGCAGCTGACCGTGACCGAGGAGGGCTACCGCCACAGGGCGGAGCTTCGCATATTCGGAAACGGCGTGGATTTGACGGGGAAGGCTCAGGACCCCGATCCGCGCGTCGCGCTGGACGCCGTGCTCGAGAAACAGGAGCGCGCGCTGAAGCGCCGCAACGAGCGGTTGAAAGGCGACAAGAAAGGTGGGAAGAGCGTACGCAAGGCGGAAATGCCCCTCCCCCCGCCGCCGGCGGCGGCAAGGAGCGGGGACAGCGTCGCCATCGTCCGATCGAGACCCAAGCTGCGCACCCTGGAGGTCGAAGAGGCGGTCCGCATGCTGCTCAAGAGCCGCCAACCGGTGCTGGCCTTCTCGGAGCCCGATGGGGGAGGCTTGCGGATCGCCTATCGGCTGGAGGACGGGCAGGTGGGATTGCTTGAGCTCGATTAGCACGACGCAAATCACGATCGCGCAGCTCTACGAGCAGCAGCGCGAGCCCCTCTCGCTCGAGGTGCTGACCAAGGATCTCGAAGCGCGTGTCCCGATCACCATCAGCGACATCAACCGCCCCGGCATGGCGCTGATGGGTTATCCCGAGAACTTCCTTTTCGAGCGGATCCAGATACTCGGCCGAACGGAGATCGCCTACCTCAGCACCCTGAGCCCGAAGGGGCGGACGGAGGCGCTGGACCGCCTCTTCCAGTTCGCCATGCCGGGGATCGTCGTGACGAAGGGGCTCGAGCTTCCGGACGGGCTCCTCGAGCGCGCGAACCAGCACCATGTGCCGGTCCTGCGCACGCCCCAGGACACGACCCCGTTCATCCACCAGCTCACGAGCTACCTGGACTGGGTCTTCGCCCCCTCGGTCACGGTCCACGCGTCTCTCGTGGACGTGTACGGCGTCGGACTCCTATTCACCGGAAGGAGCGGGATCGGAAAGAGCGAGACGGCGCTCGACCTGGTCGAGCGCGGGCACCGGCTCGTCGCCGACGACGTGGTCCGGATCACGCGCCGCCACGGGGATATCCTGATCGGCTCCTGCAACGAGGTGCTGAAGCACACGATGGAGATCCGGGGGCTGGGGGTCATCGACGTCCAGGCCATTTTCGGCATCCGCGCGATCCGAGGGCAGAAGCGGGTCGAGGTCGAGGTGCATCTCACTGAATGGGACAGCAAGGTGGAATACGAGCGCCTGGGCCTCGACGACTCGCACGCCCGCTACCTCGACTCAGAGATTCCGCTCGTGACGGTGCCGATTCTTCCGGGCAAGAACATCACGGTGATCGCCGAGGTGATCTCGCTCAACCATCTGGTCAAGGTCTACGGATACCATCCGGCCCGCGCGCTGAACGAGCGGCTCATCGAGAGCATGCGCTCGAAACTTCTCGCGAACCCGCTGGTCCGTGATGACCTCGAGTGATTCGACATGAACCCGACGCAGGTACCGCACCGGCCGGTGGCGCTGCTCGTGACCCACGGCGGGCTCGGATCCGAGCTTCTCCGCACGGTGGAGTCGATCCTGGGCGCGCAGTCCGACGTCCACGTGCTCTCCAATGACGGCTACTCGGGCGAGGCCCTCAGCCGCGCCATCGAGGAGCGCGTCAAGGAGATGCCTGGGGAGCGTCCGGTCGTGCTCTTCACCGACCTCGCGGCGGGGAGCTGCGGAATCGCCTCGCGCCGCGCCGACCACGGCGCTCGGGTCGTGAGGAAGGTCACCGGCGTCAATCTCCCGATGCTTCTCGAGTTCTTCCATTACCGCGACACGCTCCCCCTGGATGAGCTTCTGCCGCGCCTGGAAGCCAAGGGGAAAGCCGGCATCACCGTCCTCTAGCGTGCCGCTTCTGCTCGCGAGGGTCGACGACCGGCTGATCCACGGCCAGGTGGTGTACGGCTGGGGCCAGGCGCTCAAGCCCACCTGGATCGGCATCGTCTCCGACTCGCTGCGCGCCGATCCGGCCCGCGCGGACCTCTATCTCTTCGCGGCGCCGGAAGGCGCGCGCGCCGAAGTGCTGTCGATCTCCGAGGCGCTCGGGGACGGAACGCGCGACACGATCCGTTCGGAGCGGTCGTTCCTCCTGTTCCCCGGAGTCGAGGAGCCGCTGCGGCTGAAAGAAGGGGGATTCCCGCTGGAGGAGCTGAACGTGGGCGGACTCCACCATGCCGAGGGGAAGACGGCCCTCCTCCCGTACGTCTACCTGGACTCCAGGGACAAGGAGGCGCTCCTCTCGCTCGCGCGACTCGGCGTCCGGCTCGTGGCGCAGGATCTCCCGACGAATCCCTCGCGCAGGCTCGAGCCGCTGCTCGCCGGGGCCGCGTGAATCCCGCCACGGGAGCGACCGCCAGGCTCGCGATCGCGATCCACAATCACCAGCCGGTCGGGAACTTCGATTCGGTCTTCGAGGATACCGTCCGGCGCGCATACCGCCCGTTCCTGGACGCGCTGGCGCGCCATCCGGGAGTGCGCCTCTCGATGCACTGGTCGGGGCCGCTCTTGGAGTGGCTGGAAGGGAACGACGCGTCGGTCCTGGACGCGCTCGGTGCGCTCGTCGCGCGCGGGCAGGTCGAGCTTCTGTCGGGCGCTTTCTACGAGCCGATCCTCGCGGTGATCCCTCCCTGGGATCAGCAGGGGCAGCTCGAGCGCATGGCCGCGTACTTGAAGTCGCGGTTCGGCGTGACCCCGCGAGGCGCCTGGATCGCCGAGCGCGTCTGGGAACCGGATCTGCCGGATGCGCTGGCGCGCGCCGGAATCGAATACACCCTGCTCGACGATCACCACTTCCTGCTGGCCGGGGCCGACCCGAACCGGCTCGGCGAGCCCTACCGGGTCGAGTCCACGATGGGCCAGGTCGGCGTCTTTCCGATCGAGCGCGAGCTCCGCTACCGGATCCCCTTCCAGGCGGTTCCGGAGCTTCTGGAGTTCTTCTCCGCGAGCCCGCGGGCGAATGCCGGGGTTCGGGTCTTCGGCGACGACGGCGAGAAGTTCGGCTCCTGGCCTCACACGCACGACTGGGTGTACGGCGCGGGTTGGCTCGACGCGTGGCTCTCCGCCATGGAGGAGCGGCGCGGGATCGAGTCGCTCCAACTCGGGGAAGCGTGGGACCTGGGAAGGCCGACCCGGACCATCGCGCTTCCATCCGCGAGCTATCCCGAGATGATGCTCTGGGCCCTTCCTCCGGAGGAGCAGACGAGGATCGAGGCCGAGCAGCACTGGCTGGAGGGCCAGGGGAAGCCCGATCTCGCGCGCAGGATCGCGACCGGGACCTGGCGCGAATTCCTGGCCCGCTATCCCGAATCGCGGCGGCTCCATCGGCGCGTGTCGGAGCTGAGCGCGCGGATCGAGAACGCGCGCCGCTCCTGCCTCGCGCAGAACCAATACGACGCGGCGCTGACCGAGGTGCACCGGGCGCAGTGCAACTGCTCCTACTGGCACGGCGTCTTCGGAGGCTTCTACCTCCCGCATTTGAGGGAGTCGGTCCGCGGCCACATGCTCCGCGCCGACGCGCTCGCGGACGAGCTTCAGGGCAGGACCAGCGGCTGGGTCCTTGAGGAGGGAGCGGAGGAAGTCCGTCTCAAGTCGCCCCGGGTGAGCGTGGCCGTGGCGAAGGACCCGGGGGGCGCGATCGTCGAGATCGCCGAGCGACGGCGCCCGTTCGATTTCGCAAGCGTGATCGCCCGCAGGCGCGAGGCCTACCACATCCGCGTCGAGGAGGCCTCGCGACGCGCCGGCTCCGGCAGTGGATCGCGCGGCCACTCCGCGTCGCAACCCGAAGGAGGGAAGCCCGAGACGATCCACGGGACGATCTCCGTGAAGGAGCCGGGGCTCGAGCGCCTCCTCGAGTACGACGAGCGGCCGCGGCACGCATCCCAGGAGTGGCTTTGCCCGGCGCCGGAGGTGTCCGCGGCGGGCAGCATGCGCGCCACGATCGGCAGGGGACCGGTGGGGGTCACGTTCGGGAATCCTACCGCCGCCGGAACGCCCCCCGTGATCGCGCTCTCCTCCGGCGCGGACTCGGCGCACGCGATCCGGAAGGAAGTCGCGGCGGGATCCGACGAGCGCACGTTTCAGGTGCGGTTCTTCGGGCTTCCGGACGGCGTCTGGCTCCTGAGCGAATGGAATCTGAGCCTCCTCACGGGTAATGCGCCCGGCCGCCGGCTCGTGATCGGCGGGACGAGCCCGCGTGTCGAGGCGCCGGGATCCACCGGGGAGGCAGGCGGGGTCCGTTCGATCCGGCTCGAGGACACCGAATTTCTCCGCGTCGCCCTCACGCTCGAGTTCGAGCCTGCCGCGCGCCTCGAGTGGTCCCCGATCGAGACGGTCTCCCTCTCGGAAGCAGGCGCCGAGCGCGTCTATCAGGGCACCGCCTTCGTCCTCGGATTTCTGGGCAGCGGGATCGAGACGCCGATCCGCATCCTCGCCCGCGTCGAAGAGGTGGCACGTGCTGTCTGAGATCTGGAAAGTCGCGCTCCTGGGCGGCGTTCTCGCAACGGACCGGTCCGCGGGGTGGAATCTGATGCTGGGCCAGCCGCTCGTGGGCGCGTGTTTCGCGGGCGCGCTCCTGCACCCGGGAGAGCAGTGGGAGCTCTGGGCGCTCCGGATCCCTCTGGGCGTCGGCGTCCTGCTGCAGCTTCTCCTGACCGATCCCTCGCTCCCCGCGGCGCAGAGGCCGCGCGACGGCGCCACCGCGGGCGTCATCGGCGCCTCGGTCGCCATGCTCGGCCTGGATCGCCTGCACCCCTACCTGCCGCTCACCACGGGGGGGATTCTCTGGGTGCTGGTCGGGACGTTCGCCGGTCTCCTCGCGTCGGTTGGAGGAGGCTGGATCGAGCTTTCGCTCCGAGGGAGGAATCAGGCGAGCGCACGGCGCGCCGAAGAGCTGCTGCTCCAGGGAAAGATCGGGAGGTTCGAATCGCTCTACTGGGGCGGCGTATTCCGGATCTTCCTCCGCGGGGCCACCTGGTCGGCCGCGGCCACGGTCGCCGGAGTCGCCGCGGCGGCGGTCATCCTGCCCCGCGTCGGCCCGCTCGTGACGGGCCCGAGGGCGGGGTTGATCTTCGCCGTGCTCCTCGGCGTCGCGTTCGGCGCCGGATTCCATACGCACGTGCGTGTGCCGCGCCACGGCCTCCGCTGGGCCGTGCTCGGGGCGCTCGCGATCACGCTCGCGCTGCTCCATCTGCACGGAGCGGAGCCGTGATGGAATCGCAATCTCAGACGCCGTCCACTCCCGCCGCGGAACGCAAGCTGCGCGGGCTCGATCTCGCGCGGGTGGCCGGGCGCGCCTTCTACCTCCAGGCGCTCTTCTCGCCGGAGCGCCAGCAAGGACCCGGCTTCGCGTTCGCGCTCGTCCCGATCATCCGGCGCCTCTACACCGGGAGCGCGGAGCAGGGCCGCGCGCTGGCGCGTCACCTCGGCTTCTTCGGCACGCACCCGGTGCTCGCGGGCTACGTGCTGGGCGTGGTCGCGCGACTCGAGGAGCGCCGCACGGAGGGAGCTCCGATCGACGACGCGCGCATCGAGGAGGCGAAGCGCGCCCTCGCGAGCCCCCTCGCGGCGCTCGGAGATCCCCTCTTCTGGGTCACGCTGAGGCCGCTCGCGGGTCTTGCCGGAATCCTGGGCATGGCGATGCTCCCCCTCGCCGAGTCGATCGGTCCGGACCTCCGCGTCCTCGTCTGTCCGCTGCTTTCTCTTTTGACGTACAATGCCGTCGCGCTGAACTTTCGGATCGCCGGCGTGCCTCGCGGTTACGCGCTGGCGGACAACCCGTCGATGATTCTTCGCTCGCTCCGGCTCGCGGAGCTCCGGCGCTTCCTGGAGCGGGTGAGCGCCTTTGCGTTCGGATCGTTGATCGTCCTCGTGCTCTGGCCCATGGCCGAGAGCGCGGACCTTGCGGGGCAGGGTCCCGCGCACACGGCGCACGTCCTGGCGCCCTTCGCCTTGGGCATGATCGGAACCGCCCTGGCGCTCAAGCGCTGGCCGGGGCGGGGTGTCGAGATCGCGCTTCTGGCGGCCCTCGTGGCCCTGGTGTTTTCCACCCGCGTCTAGGGGGGCCACGACGGAGATGGTCGAGCGGATGGTCACGATTCAGAACCGCCTCGGGCTTCACGCGAGGGCGTGCTCCGTCTTCGTGAAGGAGGCAGCGAAGTTCGCCTCGCACGTCTACGTGGACCGTGACGGTCTCGAGGTGAACGGGAAGAGCATCCTGGGAGTGATGATGCTCGCCGCGGAGATGGGAGCGCGCATCACCCTCAAGGCCGACGGTAAGGACGAGCGGGAGGCCCTGGAGGCGCTGGTGAACGTCGTGAACAACAAGTTCGGCGAAGAATGATGCATCTCCAAGGCATCGCCGCATCGCCCGGGATCGGCATCGGTCCGATCCACATCGTCGATCCAGAAGAGATCGAGGTTCAGGACGGAGACCTCCGGGCCCAGGAAATCGCGGCGGAGCAGGAGCGGTTCCAGAAGGCGATCCGGGAGAGCCTGGATGAGGTCCGGGAGCTTCGGGAGAAGATCGCGCTCGAGACCGGGGAGGAGCAGGCCCGGATCCTGGACACCCAGATCGAGATGCTCGACGATCCCGAGGCGACGAAGCAGACGCTCGCCGCGATCGAACGCGAGCGAAAGCCCGCCGCCTTCGCGTACCGGCGCATCCTGACCGCGGTCGCCGCGCGCCTCGACGAGGCGGACGGCGAGTACTTCCAGGGGCGCGCGATCGACGTGCGGGACGTGCGCCGGCGGGTGCTCGCCCATCTGGGGGGCGTGCGCACGCATTCGCTCCGGGATCTCTCGCAGCCCTCGCTCATCGTCGCGCACGATCTGCCGCCGAGTGAGATGGCCCTCCTCCCTCGGAACATGGCGCTCGGATTCGCGACCGACTCGGGGGGCCGCACCTCGCACACGGCGATCATGGCCAGGGCCCGCGGCATCCCCGCGGTCGTCGGGGTCAAGGGGGCGATCGATTCGGCGCAGCAGGGCGCGATCGCGATCGTGGACGGCACACGCGGGATCGCGATCTTCGATCCGGATCGGGAGACGCTGGCCGAGCACGAGCGGAGGCGCGAACGCTACCGCGAGCTCGCCGCGAAGCGGACCGAGCTCAAGGACCAGAGCTGCACGACCCTCGACGGCCGGACGATCGGGCTCGGAGCGAATCTCGAGGTGCCGGAGGAGCTCCCCAGCGTCCTCGAGAACGGGGCCGACGGGATCGGGCTCTATCGAACGGAGTTCTTCTACCTCGCCCGGAAGCAGCTGCCCACCGAAGACGCCCAGTTCAACGCGTACCGGTCCATCGTCGAAGCGATGAACCCAAGACCGGTCACCATCCGCACGCTCGATGTCGGCGGCGACAAGTTCGCCTCGTATCTCGGCACGCCGATCGAAAAGAATCCCTTCCTCGGTATGCGCGGGCTCAGGTTCAGCCTTCGCCGCGAGGAGATCTTCCGGACCCAGCTCCGCGCGATCTTCCGCGCCTCCGCGTACGGCAACGTGAAGATCATGTTCCCGATGGTGATCGGTCTCGAGGACCTGAGGCGCGCCCGCGAGATCGTCGAGCGCGTGAAGCTCCAGCTCAGGAAGGAAGGCGCGCCCATGGGGAAGAACGTGCCGCTCGGCCTCATGGTCGAGACCCCGGCCTCGGTGTTCGGCATCGACCAGCTCGCCCGGGAGGCGGACTTCGCGAGCATCGGGACGAACGACCTGATCCAGTACACGCTGGCGGTCGACCGCGGGAACGAGGCGATCTCGGAGATCTACGAGCCGCTCCATCCCGCCGTCTTGCGCGCGATCAAGACCGTCGTCGATTCGGGCCACAAAGCCGGAATCCCCGTGGGAATCTGCGGCGAGATGGCGGGCGAGCCGCTCTACACGGTGGTCCTCGTCGGGCTCGGCCTCGAGGAATTCAGTGTGAGCCCGTACCTGGTGCCCGAGATCAAGACGATCGTCCGCGCCACGACGTACGCGGAGGCGCGCGAGCTGACGGACCGTTGCATGGGTCTTGCGACGCCGAGCGAGGTGCGCACCGTTGTGACCGAATTCATGAGCCGGCGCTATCCCGGTATCTTCCTCCCCGCATGACGGCCCGGCGAAAGGCCCGGCCGCTCGATTCGAAGGACCGCCGGGACCGCCTCGATCCGGAAGGCATGTGCTCGAAGATCGAGGGATTCCCCGCCCAGCTCCGGGCGGGCGAATCGATCGCCGCGGCCGCGGTGCGACGGATCGAGCCGCGCCGTCCGCGGGCCTTCGTGCTGATCGGGATGGGTGGATCGGCGATCGGGGGAGACCTGCTCCGGGTTCTGGCCGACCGCGAGGGGACCGTTCCGGTCCACGTCGTGCGCCACTACGAGCCCCCATCCTGGATCGAGCCCGAGGACTTTCTTCTTTTCTCCTCATACTCCGGGGAGACGGAAGAGACCCTGAGCGCGTACCAGGCATCGAAGGGGATCGGCTGCCGCGCCGCCGTGATCGCATCGGGTGGAACACTGGCGGAGTGGGCCGTGCGGGATGGTCTGCCCGTGGCGGTCCTGCCCGGGGGCTTTCCGCCCCGCTCCGCCCTCGGCTATTCCTTCTCGGCCCTGGCCCACGTCGCCCATCATCTGGGTGTCGTCGAGGACTCGAATCGCCGCCTGGCCGAGGCGGCGCGGATCCTGGAAAAGAAGGCCGCTATATCCTTCGCACCGGATGTGATACAGTCCCGCAACCCGGCAAAACAAATCGCGATACGCCTGAGCGGACACCCCGTCATTCTGGTGGGAAATCAAAGGACTACTGAGCCGGTCGCCTGGCGCTGGAAGGGGCAGTTCAACGAGAACTCGAAGCACCTTGCCTGGGTCTCCGTACTCCCCGAGATGAGTCACAATGAGGTGGACGGGTTCGTGAACCCTCGCGCGGTCATTGGCCGGATCGCGGCGGTGCTGCTCCGCGATCCCGGCGATCATCCTAGAGTGGCCAGGCGGTTCGACTGGCTCACCGCGTATCTCAAGAAGCGCGACATCGAGGTGGAGACCGTGATGCTCGAGGGAAGCGATCCGATGACGCGGATTCTCAGCGGCGTGTCGTTCGGCGATTTCGTGAGCTTCTACCTGGCCCTTCTGAACGGCGCTGATCCGAGCGCCCTGCCGGGCGTGACCGCGCTCAAGCGGGCGCTCGCGAGGTGAAGCCGGTCGCCATCGTGCCGGTGGCGGGCGTAGGCACCCGGCTCCGGCCGCACACGCACACGACCCCCAAGGCCCTCCTGCTGGTGGCGGGGAAGCCGATCTTGGGTCACATCCTGGATCAGCTGAAGGGCTCGGTCGAACGGGTGGTGCTCGTGATATCGCCGGGCCCCCAGGGGGAACGCATCCGCGATTACGCCGCCTCGCGCACCGACTTCAAGATCGAGTGCGCCCTCCAGCCGGAGCCGCTGGGGCTGGGACACGCGGTGGCGCAGGCGAAGCCTCTCGCCGGCTCCTCGCCGCTCCTGATCGTCCTGGGGGACACGATCGTCCAGGCCGCGATCGACGAGCTGGTCAGCGACGGCTCGAGGGTGGGAGTCTCCGAGGTGAGCGATCCCCGCCGTTTCGGCGTCGCGGAGGTGCGCGGGGGCAAGGTCGTGAAGGTCGTGGAGAAGCCCGACAAGCCGACCTCGAACCTGGCGCTCGTGGGGCTCTACTACATCGTGAAGGGACCGCTCCTCTTCGAGTGCCTCGAGAGCCTGGACCGGGAAGGGCGCCGGACGAAGGGCGAAATCCAGCTTACCGACGCGCTCGAGCTCCTGATCGAACGGGGTGAGGAACTCCGCCCCTTTCCGGTCAAGGGCTGGTATGATTGTGGGAAAACCGAAGCGCTTCTGGAAACCAACAGGGCCCTGCTGGACCAACTCGCGACGCCGGTTAGCCGTGCGGGGGTGGTCGTGCTGCCCCCCGTGGCCCTGGATCCCACCGCGGATGTCACAGCGGCCGTAATCGGTCCGCACGTCTCGATCGGGCCGCGGGCGCAGGTGCGCCAGGCGGTCGTGAAGAATTCGATCGTGAACGAGGGCGCGACCGTCAGGGATATCTTGCTGGATGGTTCGGTGGTGGGGGAGAACGCGGTGGTGCGCGGTGCGTACCAGCGCCTAAACGTGGGCGACTCTTCCGAGGTGGAGTACTCGTGACAGCTCCGGCGACACAGACCCAGATCGAGGCGAAGAAGCAACCGAAGACCAAGAGGCGAATGGCCTTCAGCTCCGAATCGGTGACCGAGGGGCATCCGGACAAGGTGGCCGACCAGATCTCCGACGCGGTCCTGGACACGATCCTGGCGCAGGATCCCCTGGGCCGGGTCGCATGCGAGACCTTGGTCACGACCGGCCTGGCGCTGGTAGCGGGCGAGATCACGACGAAGTGCTACGTGGATATCGCCCGCGTGGTGCGGGAGACGATTCGAGAGATCGGCTACGACAGCCCGTCCATCGGCTTCGACCACGAGACCTGCTCCGTCCTCATCAGCCTCGACGAGCAGTCGAAGGACATCGCACTCGGCGTCGACCGCGCGGGTGCGGGGGACCAGGGGCTCATGTTCGGATACGCGGTCCGGGAGACGCCCGAGCTGATGCCGATCCCGATCCAGCTCGCGCACGGATTGACGAGGGCGCTGGCAGCCGCCCGCCGCTCGGGCAAATTCCCCGAGCTGCGGCCCGATGGCAAATCCCAGGTCACCGTGGAATACGAGGACTGGGTTCCTCGACGCGTGAGCACGGTGGTGCTCTCCACCCAGCACGCGGACATGCCGGCGGACGAGTACAAGCGGTTCCTCGACCGGCTCAAGAACGAGGTGATCCGTCCCGCCCTGCCGCGGGAGATGATCGACGACGACACGAGCTACCTCATCAACCCGACCGGCCGATTCGTGATGGGCGGACCGCGCGCGGACACCGGGCTCACCGGTCGAAAGATCATCGTCGACAGCTACGGCGGGTTCGGCGGGCACGGGGGCGGATGCTTCAGCGGCAAGGACCCTTCGAAGGTCGACCGCTCCGGCTCCTATGCGGCGCGCTACGTCGCGAAGAACATCGTGGGCTCGGGCCTCGCCGACCGGTGCACCGTCCAGGTCGCCTACGCGATCGGCGTGGAGCAGCCGGTCTCGGTCATGGTGGACTCGCACGGCACGGGGAAGGTGCCCGACTCCAGGCTGGAGGAGCTGGTACGCCGCCATTTCGATCTCAGGCCGAAGGGAATCATCGAGCATCTCGATCTCCGGAAACCGATCTACAAGAAAACGGCCGCCTACGGCCACTTTGGACGCGAGAACGAAGGCTTCCGCTGGGAGCTCCTCGACCGCGTGGAGGATTTGAAGCGTGACGCCTAGCGAAGCTGCGACGATGAGTGCCCAAGGGCACGTCAAGGACCCCAAGCTCGCGGATTCGGGAGTGAACCGGATCGAGTGGGCGGAGCGCGAGATGCCGGTGCTTCGTCAGATCCGCGCCCGGTTCGAGCGCGAGAAGCCGCTCAAGGGCAGAAGGGTCGCGGCCTGCCTCCACGTCACGACGGAGACCGCGAATCTGATGCTGACGCTGAAAGCGGGAGGGGCGGAGATCGGACTCTGCGCCTCGAACCCCCTCTCGACGCAGGACGACGTGGCCGCCGCGCTGGTGCATCGCCACGGCATCGCCACGTTCGCGATCAAGGGGGAGGACGCGGACACCTACTACAACCACATCAACGCCACGATCGACATGAAGCCCGAGTTCACGATGGACGACGGCGCCGATCTCGTCACCGTGCTGCACACGAAACGAGGCGATCTCCTCAAGAGCGTGATCGCGGGAACCGAGGAGACGACGACCGGCATCATCCGGCTGCGCAGCATGGCACGCGACGGCGCGCTCCAGTATCCCATCCTCGCGGTGAACGACGCGAAGACGAAACACCTCTTCGACAACCGCTACGGCACCGGCCAGAGCACGATCGACGGCGTGCTCCGCGCCACGAACCGGCTGCTGGCAGGCTCCACGTTCGTCGTGCTGGGCTACGGCTGGTGCGGCCGCGGTGTTGCCTCCCGCGCGCGTGGCATGGGAGCCCGCGTCCTCGTGACGGAAGTGGATCCGCTTCCCGCGCTCGAGGCGGTCATGGACGGATTCCAGGTCATGCCCGCGCCGGACGCGGTCAAGCTGGGGGACGTCTTCGTGACGGTCACCGGCAACATCCACGTGCTCGGGCTCGACCATTTCCGGTCCATGAAGGACGGAGCGATCGTGGCGAACTCCGGGCATTTCAACGTGGAGCTGGACCTGGACGCGCTCCGGAAGGATGCAAAGGCGGTGCGGACGGTCCGGCCCTTCGTGGAGGAGTACACGCTTCCCAACGGGAAGCGGGTCTTCGTGCTGGGCGAGGGCCGGTTGATCAACCTCGCGGCCGCCGAGGGCCATCCCGCTTCCGTGATGGACATGAGCTTCGCGAACCAGGCTCTCGGCCTCGAGTATCTCCTCACGCACGCGAAGGAGCTGAAGCCGAACGTCTATCCGATCCCGAAAGCGCTCGATCTGGAGATCGCCCGGCTCAAGCTGGAGGCGCTCGGCGTCCGGATCGACACCCTGACACCCGAGCAGAGCGCCTACCTCGCTTCCTGGCAACAGGGGACCTGAGCCGGGTCATGTGGCCCCTGGGCCGGATCTCGGTCCGCCGGAAGTTCCAAATACTGGGACTTTGCCTCATTTCCATCGGGGCGTTTCTCTCGCTCGCCCTGGCCACGCGCGACGTGCGCGACCAGGCGGTCGAGCTTCTCGGGGCCGGCGCGGTCCGAAACCAGGGGGGTGTGCTTGGGGCGCTCCTTTCGGGCGGCCTCGCCAGCATCCTCGGAATCGTCGGCTCCTGGGCGGTTCCGTTGGCGCTCCTCGCATGGGGTTGGAACCGGCTCCGACTGAGGCCAGCCCTCGAGACCGGCGTTCGGACGGTCCTCGGCGCGGTCGGCCTTCTCTTCCTCCTCGGACTTCTCCATCTGATCACTTCCGGCAACCGTGCCCTCTCCGGGGGCGCGGGCGAGCTGATCGCGATGACGGCGGCGCGACTCCTCGGCAAGATCGGCGGAGAGCTGGCGCTCGGCACCGGCATCGTCGTGGTCGGCGTGATCGCGTTCGAGATCGGATCCTCGCAACCCGTGCGCCAGGCGGTTCAGTCGGTGCTCGCGTTTCTCGCGTCTCCCTTCCGGCGCGGAAAGCCGGGAGAGACACCCGTGGAAGCCCTGGATCCCGAAACGCGCGTACCCGCAGGCGTGGCGCCGAAGGGGCGCAAGCCCCCGGCGATCGAGGAAGAGGAGATCGCGAACGCATGGGAGCCGGGCCAGGAGAAGCCTCGGCGTGAGCCCTCGCGTCCGAAGATCGTCTCGCGTCGGGAAGGCGACGGGCGCGGCGAGCCGCTGAGCATTCCGTTCCCGCCTCCTCCGCCGAAGCCGGCATCCGCGTCGGTGGTGGAGGCCGGGCTCAAGCTCGGTCCCGTCGCGGCGCCGGATATGGAGCTTCCGGGGATCGAGCTTCTCGACCGGCACGAGTCCAAGCGGCACGCGATCGACGAAAAGGAGCTGCTCGAGCTGTCGAGGGTGCTCGAGCGGACCCTAGCCGACTTCGACGTCGAGGGGAAGGTGTCCGAGGTGCATCCGGGTCCGGTGATCACGCTCTTCGAGTACGAGCCCGCGCCGGGGATGAAAGTGAACCAGATCCTGAATCGGCAGGACGACCTGGCCCTGGCGCTCAAGGCGCAGCGGATCCGGATCGTGGCCCCCATCCCCGGCAAGGCCGCGGTGGGGATCGAGATTCCGAACCGGGTCAAGGCGACCGTGTCGCTGCGCGAGATCATCTCCTCGCCGGCGTTCCAGGACTCAACCGACGCGCTCCCGTTGGCGCTCGGCAAGGACGTGGCCGGAGTGCCCTTCGCCACGTCGCTCGAGCGCATGCCGCATCTTCTGATCGCGGGCGCGACCGGCTCGGGGAAGAGCGTCTGCATCAACACGCTCATCATGAGCCTCCTCTTCACGAGGACGCCGGCGGAGCTTCGCTTCATCCTGATCGATCCGAAGATGCTCGAGCTCACGCCCTTCAACGGGATCCCGCACCTGCGCATGCCGGTCGTGACCGACCCGAAGAAGGCGGCGCAGGCGCTTCGCTTCTGCGTGAAGGAGATGGAGCGCCGCTACCAGACGCTGGCGCGTCATGGCGCGAGGAACATCGAAGCCTACAACCGGCTCGGGCTCGATCCGGCCCAGACGGAAGAGCCGAAGCTCCCGTACATCGTCGTCGTCGTGGACGAGCTGGCGGATCTGATGGCGCTCCTTCCCACGGAGATCGAGGAGCCGATCCAGCGCCTGGCCCAGATGGCGCGCGCGGTCGGGATCCACCTCGTCCTCGCCACGCAACGGCCCTCCGTGGACGTCATCACGGGGATGATCAAGGCGAACTTCCCGTCGAGGATCGCCTTCCAGGTCGCGAGCCGAACCGACTCGCGCGTGATTCTCGACATGAACGGCGCCGAGAGCCTCCTCGGGCACGGCGACTCCCTCTATCTCCCCGCGGGGAAGCCGGAGCCCTATCGCATCCACGGCGCCTTCGTCTCGGGCGAGGAGATCGAGCGCGTCGTGGATTTCCTGAAATCGCAGGGACGGCCCGTGGTCGCGGACGACTCGGCGCTGGAGCAGGTCCGGATCTCGGATGCCGACGCGGACGACGAGCTCTACGAAGAGGCGATGCGCCTCGTGGTGCTCCACCAGCAGGCCTCGACGTCGATGCTCCAGCGCCGGCTCAAGGTGGGCTACTCGCGCGCGGCGAGACTGCTGGATCTCCTCGAGGAGCGCGGCGTGGTGGGGCCGTCCGAGGGCGCCAAGGGACGCGAGGTGCTCGTGACGGAGCAAGAGCTGGCCGATCGCGCGCACGAGGCGCCCCCGAGCGTGGGGACGAACGCGTGATCGAGCCGGTCGTGTTCCGGTCGCCGGGATTGAGGAAGAACTCCGTGGAGAACGGAGGGGCCAAGGCGCGCGTGGCGCTCGTGACGCTCGGCTGCGCCAAGAACCTCGTCGACTCGGAGATCATGGCCGGGCTCATGGCGAAGGGCGGCTTCACCACGACCTCCGATCCGCACATGGCGGATCTCGCGCTCGTGAACACGTGCGCCTTCATCGGACCCTCGCAGAAGGAATCGATCGACCGGATCCTCGAGCTGGCTGCCCTGAAACGGGAGGGGAAGCTCCGGGGAATCGTGGTCGCCGGGTGCCTCGCCCAGCGCTATCAGGCGGAGCTCCTCGAGGAGATCCCCGAAGTGGACGCGGTCGTGGGCACGGGACAAGTGGACGCGATCGTCCGCGTCCTGAATCGCGTTCTCCGCAACCCCGAGTCGCGCATCCTCGAAGTGGGGCCTCCAGGAACCGCGGTCGATCTTGCGGCGCACCGCGCCGTCTCCACACCCCGCCACGTGGCGTACCTCCGGATCGCGGACGGCTGCGATTTCCGCTGCACGTTCTGCATCATCCCCAAATTGCGCGGCGACCTGAGAAGCCGGCCGCTCGAGTCGGTGGTCGCGGAGGCGAGGCGGCTCGCGGAGGCGGGAACCAAGGAGCTTCTCCTGATCGCGCAGGACTCGACCAGCTACGGCGACGATCTCTACGGCGAGGCCCGCCTCCCGCAGCTCCTCCGTGCCCTCGCGCGTATTCGCGGGATCGAATGGATCCGGGTGCACTACACCCATCCCAAGACCTGGAGCGAAGCGCTGATCCAGGTGTTTGAAGAGGAGCCGAAGGTCTGCAACTATGTCGACATACCCTTGCAACACGTCACGGACGCCATGCTGCGTCGGATGCGCCGGGAAGTTCGCCGGGCCGACATGGAGCAGCTGATCGAGCGGCTTCGAAGCCGCATCCCGGAGGTCGCGATCCGGACCCACTTCATCGTGGGCTTCCCGGGAGAGACCGAGGAAGACTTCGATCAGCTTCTCGGGTACGTGAGGGGGGCGGCACTGGATCATGTGGGGTGCTTCGCCTATTCGCGCGAAGACGGCACACCCGCGGGGCTCATGAAGGAGCAAGTACCGGAGCGCGTGAAGCTCTCGCGGAGGCAGACGCTCATGGCCGCGCAGAAGAAGGTCGCCGCTTCCGTGTGGGGACGGTGGGTCGGCCGGACCGTTCCGGTGCGGATCGACGGCCCCGTCTCGGGCCGGGCCGGCGTCTGGGTGGGCCGCGTCGAGCAGCAAGGCTACGAAGTGGACGGAGTGACCTACGTCCGGACAGCCGAAGGGTCGCCGGCGCCGCGCGTGGGGGATTCGGTCGCGGCCCGCATCGTGCGGACGCGCGATTACGATCTGGATGCGGAGGTGGTCGCGTGAGAGGCAGGTGGATTCCGAGAATCGGGCTCCTGTTCCTCTTCTGCGCCGTCTGCGCGCCCGCCGCAAGGGCGGAGCGCCCGCTCCCGAAGACGCACGGCGCGGTGCTCGATTCGGTCGCGGGCATGGTCGTCGCCGATCTTCTGCGCGGAGACGGGATCCCGCCGGGGCACGCGGTGCGCATCGCGACGCCGCTGCCCGGAGACACGCTCGGCCTCTTCGGGCAGCGAATTCTGGAGCGGCTCCGCCAGAGCGGCACCGAAGTGCGCCTCGTGCCTTCGCGCGCCACGGCCGATCTGGGCATGGGGCCCGAGGATCCACCGGCGCGCGGCGATTCGGCCGACCTCCAGCTGAATCTGGACGTGCATACCGCGGGCGTCGCGTACGTTCGGGTCCTCCGGAAGTTTCCGCTCGGGATCCGGGGCTACGCGCGGGTTGCCTCCATGCGGGTCGGGGCGAGCCTCGTCGATCCCTCGAGCCGCCAGGTGCTCTGGGCGCGGTCGGCGTCGGCCCAGGCGCTCGACGAGGTGAGGAAGGGGGACCTCTCCTACGCGCAGAGCGGGTGGGGAGGGATCAATCCGGCGTTGCCGCGCGGAGGAGGGGGGACGCGACTCCTCGAGCCTCTGATCGTGGTGGGCGTCGTGACGGGACTCGTGGTCCTCTTCTATTCGAATCGGAACTAGCGAAGCGTGAAACGCGGCGGAAGCGCGGGCCAGGGGGGATGGCAATGAGCATCGCGGCCAAACGGCACATGCTGCTCGGCAGGGACTACTTCGAGCGCGGATTCTATCAGGACGCGATTCGCGAGCTGCTCGAGGCGGTGAAGATGAACCCCAGCTTTCCCGACCTACACAATCAGCTCGGCCTGGCGCTGAGCATGAACGGCGACCGCCGGGACGCCGCGGAGGAATTCCGGCGCGCGCTGGAGCTCAATCCCAACTACGTGGAAGCGAGGCTGAACCTCGCGATCGTATTCAACGAGATGGGGCAGTACGACGACGCGCTGCGCGAGTTCAATGTGGAGCGCCTGCGCGATCACGAGCAGGAAAACCTCTCCCCGGAAGTGCGCTCCTACCTGGCGGAGTCCCACATGATGCTCGGCGACACGTATCGGAATGTCGGCGTGCTCGTGGACGCCTCCCAGGAATACCGCAAGGCGCTCAAGCTCTCGCCGCAGTACCTCGACATCAAGAACAAGCTCGGCGCCACGTATTGCGAGATGGGCCTCTACCAGGACGCGGAGGCGGAGCTGGAAGAAGCCCTGGCGGAGAATCCGCGCTACGTCGCGGCGCGTGTGACGCTCGGCGTCGTGCTCCTTCGCGCCGGCCGGAAAGCCCGGGCACGCGAGGAATGGGAGAAATGCCTCGTGCTCGACCCCGAAAACGTCAGGGCCCATGCTTATCTGGACATGCTCGACCGGGAAGCCACGTCCGAGGAATCCCGGGCGCGATGAAACGGCTGCTTCTGACGCTGCTTCTTGTCGGCCCGGTCGTGGCCTTTCCGGGGTGTGGCGGCACGCTCCGGGAGCAAACGCGGCAGGGAACCGCCGACTTCCGCGCGGCCAAGACCGCGTTCGAGCAGAACAACTATCTGGACGCGATCCCGGACTTCAAGGCCTACATCGAGCAGTACCCGGGGACGGACCTGACCGACGACGCGCTCTACTATCTGGGGCGGAGCTACATCAAGGAAAGAGACTACGCGCTCGCGTCCGCGCAGTTCGACCGCCTGCTCCGCGACTTTCCTACGTCGTCGCTTCAGGCGGACGCGCTGCTCGAGCTGGGGCGCTGCGATGATTTGCAGAGCCGTCCCGCGCCCCTGGACCAGACCGAGACCAAGCGGGCGCTCACGCGATACGAGCAGTTCGTGGAGCAGTATCCGACCCATGCTCGCGTCGCCGAAGCGAAGGAGCGGATCCGCGTGCTCCGCGATCGCCTGGCGGAAAAACTCCTGAGAAATGCGCGTCTCTACCACAAACTTCGGAGGGACAAGGCCGCCGAGTTCTATCTGAGGCGTGTGCTCGCGGACTATCCCGATTCCAAGTGGGTCCCGGAGGCCACGGCCCTGCTCGAGCGGATTCGCGGACGCCAGGCCGCCGAGGCGCGTGGATGAGCCGCGTCGGGGTCTTTGGCGGAACCTTCGACCCGGTCCACAACGGACATCTCCTCGTGGCGCAGGAGGCGGTGGCGCGGCTGAACCTCGACCGGATGCTCTTCGTGGCCGCGAACCGTCCGTATCACAAGAGGGCGCCGGACCTGGTCGACGTCGAGCACCGGGTCGCGATGCTTCGCCTCGCGACCCGGGGAAACAAACGCTTCGAGGTGTCACGGGTCGAGGCCGATCGCAAGGGCCCATCCTACACGGTAGCCACGCTCGAGTCCCTGAAGAGCACCCTGCGCGGTGACCTCTTCTTCCTGATGGGGCAGGACAGCCTCGAGGAGTTCGGCCGCTGGATGCGACCGGAACGGATCCTCGAGCTCGCCCGCCTCGTGGTGGTCCCGCGCGGGGAGCGCGACATGCCGTCCCTTCCGCCGTCGCTCCGCCGTCGTGTCGTCTACGTGAAGCCGCCCCGGATCGGGATCTCCTCGACCGAGATCCGCCGCAGGCTGCGTCGTGGCCTGCCGGTGCGCTACTGGACCCCCGACCTGGTCCTGAACTACATGACCCGCCATGGCCTCTACGGCACCGGGAAGCGGCGCCGCTAAGCAGCTGCTTCTCGTGGACGGATCGGCGCTTCTCTACCGGTCCCACTTCGCCTTCGCCAGAAATCCGCTCCGAAACTCGAAGGGGGAGGTCACGAGCGTCGTGTTCGGGTTCCTGAACACGCTCGTTCCCCTGCTGGACGAGCGCCGCCCGGACCACGTCGCGGTCGTCTTCGACACGGCGGGACCCACGTTCCGGCATCGCGAGTATGCGGAGTACAAGGCGAACCGCCCCCCCATGCCGGACGATCTCCGGGCGCAAATCCCGAAGATCCATGAGCTCTTGAGACTCGTGGGTGTGCCCATCATCGAGCAGGAAGGTGTGGAGGCGGACGACATCGTGGGCACGCTGGCGGTGGAAGCGGCGCGAGCGGACGCCCTGGTGTGGATTCTCACCAGCGACAAGGATTTCTACCAGATCGTCTCCGACAAGATCCGGCTTCTCTCCCCGCGCGGGCGCGGCGAGGCGGTCGAGACCATCGATCGCGCCGCGGTCAAGGCGCGCTTCGGGGTCGAGCCGGAGCAGATGATCGACCTGCTGGCCCTCATGGGGGACGCCGTCGACAACGTGCCGGGCATTCCCGGCGTCGGGGAGAAAACCGCGGCGCAGCTCATCGCGACGTACGGCTCGCTGGAGGGGGTCTACCGCTCGGTCGATCGCGTCGAGCGTCCGGCACTTCGCGACAAGATCCGCGAGAACGAGGGGAAGGCGCGCCTCTCGCAGAAGCTGGTCACGGTCCGAACCGACCTCCCGCTCGATTTTCACTGGCAGGAGCTCGAGCGCACCCCGAGCGACCTCCCGGAGCTGGTGCGGAGGCTGGACGAGCTGGAGTTCCGGGTGATGCGGAAGCGCTTCGCGGCGGAGCTGGAAGCGCAGGAGCCGAGCGAGCTCTTTCCTGAATTCGTGGCGCCCGCGGAGGCGGCTCCCGTACCGCCTTCGGCGACGCGGCCGGATCGGCCGCCGCTCGGGGACTACCAGGTGGTGGGTACGCCCGCGGCTCTCGACGCGCTCGCGAAGGCGCTCCGGGAGACCACGGACCACGTCGCCTTCGACACCGAGACCACGAGGCTGAGTCCGCTGGAGGCGGATCTGGTGGGAATCTCGGTCGCGCTGGTACCCGGCCGCGCCTGCTACATCCCGATCGGCCACAAGGGCGGAGGAAACATGGATCCGGGTCGGGTCCGCGATGCTCTGCGGCCCTTTTTCGCGGACCCGTCGAAGAAGCGCGTGGCGCAGAACGGGAAATTCGACTGGCACGTTCTGCATCGCTTCGGAATCCCGGTCCACGATATCGCGCTCGACACGATGCTCGCGGCCTCACTCGTCGATCCGCTCCAGCCCAAGAACATCGACTACCTCGCGCGCACGCATCTCGGCGTCGAGAAGATCCCGACCCAGTCGCTCATCGGAGCCGGACGCGACCAGATCACCATGGCCGCCGTCTCGATCGACCGGATCGCCGAGTACTGCTGCGAGGACTCCGACGTGTGCCTGAGACTCACGCCGATCTTCTTACAAGAACTGGACCGCTCCGGGCTCCTGCCGCTCTTCCGGGATGTCGAGATGCCCATGCTCGGCGTCCTGGTGCGGATGGAGCGCGCGGGCGTGAAAATCGACGTGCCCATGCTCGAGGCGATGTCGCGGGAGATGGGCGAGCAATGCGTGAAGCTCGAGGCCGAGATCCAGGAGGCCGCGGGGGTGCCGTTCAACGTGAACTCGCCCCGCCAAGTGGCTGAAATACTGTTCGATCGGCTGAAGCTTCCCAAGGGACGGCGGACCAAGGACGGCTACTCGACGGACGTGGAAGTGCTGGAGAGCCTGGCGGCGCACCATCACCTCCCGAAGCTCCTGCTCGAGCACCGTCAGTACCAGAAGCTGAAGAGCACCTACCTCGACGCCCTTCCCAAATTCGTCCATCCCGACACCGGGCGCGTGCACGCGACGTTTCATCAGACCGTGGCCTCGACCGGCAGGCTGAGCGCGAGCGACCCCAATCTGCAGAACATCCCCATCCGATCCGAGGAGGGCCGCGCGATCCGGAAGGCGTTCATCGCGGAAGGGGAGGACGGTCTCCTCGCGTCGTTCGACTACTCGCAGATCGAGCTCCGCCTGATGGCGCACCTCTCCGGAGACCCGGTGCTCACGGAGGCCTTCCGCTCGGGAGGCGACGTGCATCGCACCACCGCGGCGCGGCTCTTCGGCGTGGCGCCCGAAGAGGTCTCATCGGCGCAGCGGGCGCAGGCCAAGGTCGTGAACTTCGGCGTGCTCTATGGGATGGGCCCCGTGCGGCTCGCGCGGGAGTTGAACCTCTCTCGCGCGCTCGCGTCGGCGTTCATCGAGGAGTACCGGCGCACGCTCGCGGGCGTGGCGTCCTACCTCGACGAGATGCTGGCGCTCGCGCGCAAGCGCGGCTACGCCGAGACCATCTTGAAAAGGCGCTGGCCCCTGCCGGCGCTCCACGAGGACGGAGCGCGCAGGGCCGAGGCCGAACGGGTGGCCGTGAACATGCCGATCCAGGGCTCGGCCGCGGACCTGATCAAGGTGGCGATGGTCCGGATCGACGGCATGCTCCGCGAGCGCCCCGAGATGAAGTCGCGGATGATCCTGCAAGTTCATGACGAGCTTCTCTTCGAGACGACGCAGGAGGAGTTCGAGACGCTCCGGACGCTCGTCACGGGCGTCATGGAACGGGCGCTTCCGCTCAAGGTCCCGCTCGAGGTCCACGTCGGCCACGGCAGGAGCTGGGCCGACGCGCACGTCTAAATCGCTTGCCCTCCCCGGGCGGCGTGGATAGGTTGACCGGATGCTCCGCATCGGCGTGACCGGTCCCATGGCCTCCGGCAAGACCGACGTCGCGCGGCGTTTCGGAGAACGAGGGGCGCGCGTGATCGACGGCGACGCGCTCGGCTGGGAAGTGCTCCGGGAACCCGAGGTGCGGGAGCGGATCGGCGCGCTCTTCGGCCCGTCCACCCTCGGGGCGGACGGAAGCGTGGACCGGCGCGCCCTGGGCCGCATCGTGTTCGGGGACCCGTCGGAGCTGGATCGCCTGAACGCTCTCGTGCAGCCGCGACTCGGGCGCCGCGTTCGGGAAGCAATCGCGGCCGCGCCCGAAGACCAGGTTCTCGTGCTGGACGCAGCACTCCTCGGGGCGTGGAATCTCGTGCACGAGCTGGACGGCGTTGTGTTCGTCCTGGCGCCGGCGGAGACGCGGCTGTCGCGTCTGGCCGCGTCGAAGGGCTTTTCGCAGGCCGAGGCCAGGCAACGGATCGAGGGGCAGAGGCTTCCTCCGGTGCGGGGAATGCTCCGCCAGTGGCGGATCGAGAACGCCGGTACGCGCGCCGAGCTCTTGAAGCGGGCGGATGAAGTGTGGGGCGAGATCGAGCGGCTTCGATCCGGAGCCCGGAGCGGTTAGAATGATCTCGGGAGGAATGTATCGATGGATCTGATGGGCACGCGAAAGAGACTCGAGGACGGACGCCAGATCCTGGCGGAACTTCGGAGCTATCTTTGACGTCGAGAAATGCGAGCGGCGCGCGGAGGAGCTCGAGGCCAAGATGGCCGCTCCAGAGTTCTGGAATGATGCCGAAACCGCGCAGACGGTCGTCGGCGAGCTCAAGGCGCTGCGCCGCGTGTACGAGCCCTATCGCCAGCTGGAGCGAGAGGTAACGGACGCCGAAGGGCTGATCGCGCTGGTCGAGCAGGAGCCGGACGAGTCCCTCGCGGCAGAGCTGGAACGCCAGTCCAAGGATCTCCTGCCCAAGATCCAGGCGCTCGAGCTGCAGAGCCTCCTCTCGGAGGAGATCGATACGCACGGCGCGATCGTGACGATCCATCCGGGCGCCGGCGGCACGGAATCCCAGGACTGGGCCCAGATGCTCTTCCGCATGTACTCGCGATTCCTGGAGCGCCGGGGGTTCGCTTCGCAGATCCTCGACCTGCAGCAGGGAGAAGAGGCGGGGATCAAGGACGCCACGATCGAAGTCGACGCGCCCTTCGCGTACGGATACCTCAAGGCCGAGCGCGGCGTTCACCGGCTGGTCCGGATCTCGCCCTACGACGCGAATCACCGCCGGCACACTTCCTTCGCCTCGGTGTTCGTCTATCCGCTCGCCGAGGGGAACGGGGACCTCCAAGTCCCGGAGAGCGAGCTTCGAATCGACACGTTCCGGGCGAGCGGCGCCGGAGGGCAGCACGTCAACAAGACCGAGTCGGCGGTCCGGATCACGCATGTCCCGAGCGGGATCGTCGTCACGTGCCAGAACGAGCGCTCCCAGCACCGGAACCGGGATTCCGCGATGAAGATTCTCAAAGCGCGCCTCTACGCGCTCAAGATCGAGGAGGATAAGAAGAAGCAGGAGGTTCTCACGGGCGGAAAGAAGGACATCGCCTGGGGAAGCCAGATCCGGTCCTATGTCTTCCACCCGTACACCCTCGTCAAGGACCACCGCACCGACCTCGAGATCCGGGACGTCCAGCGCGTCATGGACGGCGACCTGGACCCCTTCGTGGACGCCTACCTTCGATTGAAGGAGCCCAAGTGAGCCCGGTAAATCCGCAGATCTTCCGTGAGTACGATATCCGCGGCGTCGCGGACCGCGACCTGACGGACGAGGCCGTGCGCATGATCGGCGCCGCCTTCGCTCAGCGCATGAGCGATCGCGGCAAGAAGGTGATCGCCGTGGGCCGCGACGTCAGGCTCTCCTCGCCGCGGATCCGGACCGCGCTCGTCGAGGGGCTCCTGGATCAGGGCGCGCGCGTGATCGACGTGGGCGAGGTGCCGACCCCCGCGCTCTACTTCGCGATCCTCCATCTGAAGGCCGACGGCGGCGTGATGGTGACCGGGAGCCACAATCCGATCGAATACAACGGGCTCAAGCTCTCGGACGGGGTTTCCTCGCTGCACGGGCCGGAGATCCAGGACCTCCGCGAGCGGGCCCATTCGGCCGGCGCGCTCCCGAAGCGCGGGACGGTGGAGAAGCGGTCGATCGACAAGGAGTATCTCGGCGATCTCGTTTCGCGCATCTCGCTCGAGCGGAAGCTCCGGGTCGTCGTGGATCCGGGGAACGGGGCCGCGAGCATCGCGGGCCCCCAGTTCCTCCGGGCGCTGGGCTGCGAGGTCGACGCGATCTTCGCCGAGCCGGACGGCCGCTTTCCCAATCACCTGCCCGACCCCACCGTGCCCGCGCTCATGGAATCGCTGCAGAAGCGGGTGCGGGAAACGCACGCCGATCTCGGAATCGGATTCGACGGCGACGCGGACCGCATCGGCGCGGTGGACGAGAAGGGGCGCCTTCTCTACGGAGATCAGCTCCTCGGGCTCTACGCCATCGACGTGCTCGCGAGGAATCCAGGCGCGCCGGTCATCTTCGAGGTGAAGTGCTCGCAGGGGCTGGTGGAGCTGGTGCGCGCGAAGGGCGGGGAGCCGGTGATGTGGAAAGCCGGGCACTCGCTCATCAAAGCCAAGATGCGGGAGACCAAGGCTCCGCTGGGCGGCGAGATGTCGGGGCACATGTTCTTCGCCGATGAATTCCCCGGATACGACGACGCGCTCTACGCCGCCGGGAGGCTTCTGCGCATCCTGGCTTCGGGGAAGACGACCCTCTCCGCGCGCGTGGACGAGCTGCCGCAGTCGCGCTACGTCTCCACGCCGGAGATCCGCCTGGACTGTACGGACGAGCGGAAATTTGCTATCGTGGATGCTGTTCGCGAGCACTTCGCCGCCCGATACGAGGTCATCGACATCGATGGCGTCCGGGTCCAGTTCGGCGACGGTTGGGGATTGATCCGTGCGTCGAATACGCAGCCCGTTCTCGTGGCGCGCTTCGAGGCGGCAAGCAAGGAGCGGCTGCAGGCGATCGCGCGTGAGGTATATGACGTGCTCGCCGCGTTTCCCGAGGTGACGGTCCCCGCGCTTCAAGTCTGAGCGCCGCCCCTCGCGTCGCGCCGGAAGGAAGAAAACCCATTCGTGGCCTCACGGTCCGGCTGCGGTGCGTCTCCCATGAAGTCGAAACGGTTCCTGGTCGGAAGGCGTTACGCGCTTGCCGGCGCATTCCTTGTTTCCATCCTCGTACTGCCATCCGTCGTCCGTGCCCAGGACGAGATCCTCATCAACGACGACCGGCTGCCCCGGTCCCAGTTCGCGCCCCGGCCCGCGCGCGGCATCACCGGGTCGCTGGTCGTCGCGTGGTCCGACGGGCGGAACGGTCCGGACGCCTTCATCGACTACGATATCTACGTCGTCACGATCCGCGATCCGCACGCGCTCGGGTCCACGGTGAACCGGCGCATCAACGACGATCCGGCCGGGGCGATCCAGGGCTTGCCGGATATCGCCTCCAGCCCCTCGGGGTCGATCCTCTGTGTCTGGGAGGACAGCCGCGCCTCGAACCCCGACATCTACGGGGCGGCCCTCGACTCGCTCGGATTCCGGACGACGCCGAATCTCAGGATCAATGACGATGTCGGATTGGGCGACCAGAGAACCCCGCGGGTCGCGGCCGTCGGTGGTGAGCGATATCTGGTCGTCTGGGGAGACCAGCGCGCCGGCCAATCGGACATTTACGGCTCTTTCCGGAACGTGAGCGGCGCTCCTCTGGGCGGGAATTTCGTCCTCTCGCCGGATACCGTTTTCGGCGGCAGTTTTCAGGGAGAGCCCGCGGTCGCTTCGAACGCGAGTGGTCTCACGCTTGTCGCGTGGCTGGACGGCAGGGAGGGCGGCAGCGTCTTCGGCGCGACGTTCGACGTCTACGGCCAGTGGATGGATTCCACCGGAGCCCTGATCGGGACGAACTTCAAGATCAACTCCACATCGGGCGCCCAGCAGAACGCCTCGCCGACCGTCGTCGCGGACCCGACGCAGGGATTCGTCGTGGCGTGGATCGACCGGCGCCTCGGCGCCTCCACCGATCCCGGTGACGTCTACGCGCAGCGTTATGGTCCCGACCGGTCCCTCGTCGGGACCAACGTGCGGGTGAACGACGATCCGCCGGGGAAGAACCAGCGGAACATGCGCGGGAGCGCCGGACCCGACGGAGCGTATCTCTTCTGGGAGGACCTGCGCGACGTCTTCGGCCTCGACCCCAATGTGGTATCCGCCCGCGTTCCGTACGACGCCTCCGCGCCGGGCGCCAACTTCCAGGTGAACGCGAGCACGCCCAGCAGACAGGGCACCCCGAGCGCGATCTGGGATGGACAGGACGCGTTCCTCACCACGTGGGAGGACTCGCGGAACGGAGCGCCCGACGTCTACGCGATCTCCTTCCTTCCAAGCGGGGTCCGGCGAGGGTTCGACACCCAGTTGAACGACGACGCGGCGAGGAACGACCAGTGGGGACCCCGGATGGGACGCGGGCCGGGCAAGTATCTGCTCACCTGGATCGACCGGCGCAACGGGTCCAACGACCTCTTCGGGCAATGGGTGGGCGCGAACGGAGGTCGTGAGGGGACCAATGCGCTTCTCTACCATGACACCGGACCGACACGCCCCATCTCGAGCAACGCGGCCGTCTCGCCGAACGGCCCAGCGCTCGCAGCCGCGCAGGTGACGCGCGATTCGGACGCGGGGGAGATCCGGGGATTCCTGTTTCCTACCCCGGGCAGCGGCCCCGCTCCGTCTTTCTGGATCAGCGATTCGCTCCAGAGCGCGCAGGCCGATCCGGTCGTGGCGGCGGCAGGCGGGGAGTTCGCCACGGCGTGGATCGACTCTCGCGACGTGGTCCCTCGGATCTATGGTCAGAGGATCTCCGAGGCAGGGTTGCGTCTCGGCGCGAATCACCCGCTCCTTTCGAGTGAGCCCGCGGATCCGCCGTTCGCCTTCGACATGGCGCCCGACGAATTCGGGGGTGGATACTGGTTGCTCTATGCCGAGGGCATCGCGGCGGACCAGAGGCTCTGGGTCTCGCACCTGGACTCCTCTCTCGATCCGGATCGTGCTCCCTCCGAGGTGGCCGTCGGCTTCGGGGGGCCGAAGCAGGATCCGAAGCTGGCCGCATCTTCGACCGACGGGAGGGTGGAAGTCGTATGGCAGGGAGTGGCCGCCTCGGGGCTCGGCGCGGTCTACCAGCTCGCGCTCACATCGAACCTCGTGCCGCTGGGGCCGGTTTTCGATGTCGGCGATCCCGCGTTCGCCGGCGCGCGCACCGGGCCCGCGATCGCCATGTTTGGCGCCCGGTCCGTTGTGACCTGGCAGGAGAAGCGCGAAGGCAACTGGAGCATCTGGATGCGTGTGATCCAATCGGGCGTGAACCCAATTACCGGATCGGTGCACGTGGACGAGGACCCGGGACAGGCGGACCAGCTCGACCCCGTCTCCGGACTCGACGCGGCCGGACACGCGATCTTCGCTTGGACGGACATGCGTTCGATCTCGAGCGGCTCGGACATACTCGCCCGCGTGATCGAGCTGACGCCCACCGCGGTGGACGATCAGCCGCCGCAGCCGCCGGATCCGCCTCCGGCGCCTCCGAGCCGGATGAGAGTCGGCCCCGCCAGACCGAACCCATTCTCCGGCGTGCTGGCGGTTCCGGTCGAGGTGCCTCCGGGGGCGGGGTCGCGGGTGCGGGCCTACGTGCTCAATGCGCGGGGAACGCTCGTTGCGCGCGTCTATGATGGAGTGCCCGCCGGGGGACGCGTGCTGCTGCGTTGGAACGGATCCGACTCGCGCGGGCGGGAGGTCGCGAGCGGTGTCTATTGGTTCGTCGCCGAATCGGGAGGAGAGCGCCATGCGGTTCGTCTCGTGCGGATTCGCTAGATTCGCGCTGGCCGCGACGCTCGTGTCGGCGGGCGCTCCGAGCGCATCCGCGTTCGAGACGCAGACTCGGGAGGCAGCCTCTTCTCTCGCAAGTTCGACGGCGCTCCCGGGGTTGCGCACCGTCTGGCACGACGGCGCCGACGATCCCGCCGCGACTCTGGACCGGCTGGAGCGGGCGGGATTCCATGTGGCGGTCGCGATTCCGCCGCATGTCTACTATGTGCGCGAGCAGCGCGGCGTGGGCATGGCGCTGCCCGCGGGGTTTGCGACGGTCGTGGCCACGTCGGAATCTGCTGCGGCAACGATCGGTGGGGCCGAATCCGAGCCGGAGCGCGATCTCTTCCAAGGCAGGGGAGACATCCTCCCCCACGCCGAGCCGCGCGCTCCGTTCCGCCGGGCGGGGACGGCCCCGGGGCTCCCGTTCGGCGCGCGATGGATCGACACGAGCGAATTCATGATCGGCAGGGTCGCGGTGTCGATCCTGTTTCCGGAAAGCGACGGCACGACCAATCCGAACCGCTACGACTGGACTCCCGCGCTGCGCGATTCGGTCGTCCGCGCCGCCGTGCGTGGGTTGGCGCGCTGGAGCGCCTTCGCGGCAAGGAGAGGGATCCCTCTCAGCTTCGCCCTCGAGGTCCATCCGGGGCTCCCCACGCGCTACGAGCCGATCGACCGCACCGTCGCAGAGGAGGACAACTGGATCCAGGACGTGTTGACCGGCTATCTCGGATACCGAAGCGACGCGCTGACGCTCGCCTACGACGCCGCGAACGGCGCCCGGTCCAGGCTCGGGGCGCAGTGGGGCACGCTCCTCTTCGCGGTGCAGAACGACACCAGCGCGACGGGGCAGTTCGCGGACGGGCTGATCTCGCATGCGAAGCTGGGAGGACCCTTCTTCGTCACGCCGGTGAAGAACGGAGGAGCGGCCCTCCAGGGAGCGACCCTCGATGCCTACGTGGAGCACGAGATGGCGCACATCTTCTGGGCCTTGGACGAGCATCTTCCATTCAGCGGCTGGTGGGCATGCTCGCTCCGCTCCGGTTACTTGAACTTCCTCAACTACAATTCGCTCGTTCCCGCCGCGGGTTATTGCGGGGCGGTCCCGGTGCAGTGCGTCATGAAAGGCAACTACCCGGACAGCGTCTGTTTCTACACGGAAGGCCAGATCGGATGGGGGGACCTGAGCGGGAACGGAATTCCCGACCTGCTCGAGACGAGGGCTGCCGTTTTTCCCGATTCGGAGCAGTACCGGGCGGTCGCGGGATCCCCGATCACGCTCCAGGGCAAGGCGCTCGAGATCGCGCGCCCGAACGACAACCACTACGAATTCACCCCGTATCACTTCTTTCCCGGCGACACGATCTCCGCCGCGCACGTGGACTCCGTGGTGTACCGGATCGACGGCGGCCCTTCGATCAGGACCACACCCCTGGACGGCGTGTTCGACTCGGGCCGCGAGTATTTCACCACGACGATTCCGCCCCTCCCGCCGGGGAGCTACGTGGTGGAGTGGGAAGCCTGGAACTCGAACGGCCTGCCGAGCGCGACGAACCCGACCACGACGCTCATACTCGGCGCGCCGTCCGCGCCCGCCGGCGTCGGCGAGGGGCAGGCCGCGTCGGGGGGTCTCGACCTTCGCTACGGTCCATCCCCCAGCGGAGGAACGGTCCGGTTCTCGTTGAGGGGGAAGCCCGGGAGCGAGGGTTGGGGAACGATCCACGACGTCCGCGGGCGCAGGGTGGCTCGCTGGCGCCTCGCGATCCCTTCGACCGGCGCGGCCGAGTGGGTCTGGAGCGGACGAGTTGGCGGTGGCGCGACGCTTCCGAGCGGCCTATATTTCCTCTCGATCGAGATCGACGGCACCGCCCTGAATCGGCGTCTCGTGCTCTCACACTGACCGGAGTCAACCCCTCGTGAATTCCTCGGAGCGGCTCGCGCCCGGACTGCCCGTCGCGGCGGAGGCGCCTCAATCCTCCCTTCGCGGCCGCCGCTACGGGGAGGACCGGATCTACCTGCTGGTCCGGGATCCGCACACGGCGCTCGCGATCTGGGAGCTGACACCGGCGCTCCATGCGCGCGCCCTGGCGACCGCCCGCGAACGGGGGTCGCCCGTTCGCTACCGTATGGTGATCGAGCGCCGCGCCGACGAGCGCGACGCCGGCAGAACGCTCGTGGCTCATGACGTTCCCGACGCGCTGGGCGGCGATCGCTGGTACGTGAAGCTTCCGCTGGCGGGAGGGGAGTGTCGCGCGCTCCTGGGGATCTCCCTGGGCGACGCGTTTTCCCCCTTGCTGGAATCTTCCTGGGTCCCGGTCCCGCCGGACGGCCCCTGCGCCGAGGAAGGCGCCTGGGATCTCACCCCCGAAGCCAAGGCCTGGCTCCTCGAGCGGGCGCGGGCCGCCCGCGGGGCGGCGGGAGCCATGGGCTCGGCGGCGCGATACCTGGCGCCGGACCCGAAGGGAGTGACTCCCCGCTGAGCGGGGTGTCCCGATGCCGCGCGGCTACCTGTCTGTTCTGCTCCACGCGCACCTGCCCTACGTGCGCCACCCGGAATTCGAGGATTCGCTCGAGGAGCGCTGGCTCTTCGAGGCCCTGACCGAGACCTACCTCCCGCTGCTCCGCATGCTCGAGGAGCGCGCCGGGCGCGGGGCCTCCGGGAGGATCACGGTTTCGCTCTCCCCGACGCTCCTCGCCATGCTCGAGGATCCGCTGCTTCGCAAACGGTACGCGTTTCGCCTGGGCCGTCTCGTGGAGCTGGCCGATCGGGAGGTCGCGCGGACGCGTCACGATCCGCGATTCCAACCGCTCGCGATCCACTACCGCGATCGGTTCCGCGCCAGCCTCGCGCAGTTCGAGGATCGCTATCGCCGGAACGTGACTACGGCGTTCCGGGCGCTCTCGGAGGCGGGGCAGGTCCGCCTCATCACGTGCGGGGCCACGCATGGATACCTGCCGCTCATGAGTCTCGGCGCTCCCTCCTGGCGCGCGCAGATCGGAACCGCCGTGCGCGAATTCGAGCGTCACATCGGACGTTCTCCGGAGGGATTCTGGCTTCCCGAGTGCGGGTACACGCCCGGTGTCGAGTCCGTGCTCGCGGAGTTCGGGGTCCGGTTCTTCGCCGTCGACACGCACGGGATCCTCGACGCGTGCCCGCGCCCGCTGCCCGGCACCTACGCGCCCTTTCGCACCGGGAGCGGGGTGATGGCGATCGGGCGCGATGCCGACTCCTCGCGGCAGGTGTGGAGCGCGGAAGAGGGATACCCCGGGGACGCGCACTACCGAGAATACTACCGGGATCAGGGATTCGATCTTCCGATGGACGAGGTTCGGGAGTTTCTCCCCTCGGGAGGAACTCGAACGCACCTGGGGCTCAAGTACTACCGGATCACCGATCGGCGGAGTCCGCATCGCGAGCCCTACGAGCCGGAACGCGCTCGGGCGAAGGCCCGAGAGCACGCCGCGCACTTCGTGCGGGAGCGGTCGTCCCAGGCGCGGGCGGCCTCGGAGAGGATCGGACAGCCCGCGCTCCTGCTCGCCCCCTACGACGCGGAGCTGATGGGGCACTGGTGGTACGAGGGCCCCGAGTGGCTGGGATATGTGCTCGATGAAGCGGAGCGCGATGCCGGGATCGCGGCCGCGGATCCGATCGAGGCGATGGAGGCGATCCCGCGCCCGTCGGCTGGAACGCTCCATCCCTCGAGCTGGGGAGAAGGAGGCCACTCGGCGGTCTGGCTCGACCCTTCCAACGATTGGATCTACCGGCACCTGAACCACGCCGCCGAAACCATGCAAGCGCTCGCCCGCGCCGGAGACCGTGGCGCGCCGCTGCGCAAGCGAGCGCTCGCCCAGGCGGGCCGCGAGCTCCTCCTGGCACAAGCAAGCGACTGGGCGTTCATCATGCGCACCGGGACGCTCGTCCCGTACGCGATCCGGCGCACCGAGCTTCACCTGTCCCGGTTCGCGCGCCTCGCGGAGGGTCTCGGAACGGGGCGCGTGGACCCGACTGAATTGGCGGAATTCGAGGAGCTCGACCCCATTTTCCCCGGGCTCGACGCGGGGCTTTTCGCTTGACAGGGCTTGCGGGCAGAATCTAGGCTACGAACGCGTTCCCCCCTAAGGTCCGTGTGATCAAAGGAATATAGATGCCCCGGTGGTCGAAGATTCGAGCAGGGATTTTTCTTGCCGTTCTTTCCTGGTCCGCAATCTCGTGTGGAACGAAAATAGCCACTGAACCGGGACTTCCGGGATCGATGATCTCGGTTCCGGCGCCCGAGGAATACCTCACCTCCGCGCAGCAGGAGCACCGCGAGCTTCTCGTGGACGGCCGGCCGACTCCAATCGAGTGGAACGTCACCGGCGCCCCTACCTTCGTGCTCATGCATGGAATCGGAGGAGGGGGGGACTACATCCTCGGACTCCGCTGCCTGTGGACCTACGATCGCTTCGGAGCGAACCAGGGCATCTACTTTCTGCTTCAGTGGCCGGACCCCACGCAGAGTGTCCTCGACCGGCCGATCGTGAACGATTCCATCAACATCTTCGACGACGATGGCAATCCCACATTCGACTGCCAGACGGACGATCGGATCATACGCCCGGCCTCGTGGCATCGATCCTCGATCAGAGAGGATCAGGTCGTGGTCGAGATCTTCTCCGACTCTCTCGGCTCCTACCCGGCCGACAACTGGCGCTGGGGGGCGGGGACCACGGACCCGTGTTATCCCAGTTCCGTCGTCGAGTTCGTGGGAGCGGGCGAGGACACGATCGGATCCACTTCCCACCCCGCGGCCGGATTCGCTGAAGATCGATGGGATCTCGGCAGCGGCCCCGTGGACGATCAGGGTCGGGTGACCTACCACGACAACTTCAAGAACCCGAACGCGATCGTTCCCGACAGCATCGTTTCGAAGGGAGTCCGCGACACGCGTTTGAATCGGGGCAAGCCGTCGTCGTATGTGGTCTGGGGCTACGTGGCCAAGCCGCTCGAGCGATGCGATCTGAACAATCCGATTCGGGTGGATGACAGCGCCGCACGCGACAAGAGCTGGAACCCCGGGGACTACGTGCCCGGCCAGATTCTCCGATTCCCGACGCTGAGCCAGATGGACGTCCTCGCGCGGGGGGGCTGGGCCGCCGGGAAATGGAGTCTCGAGCTCCGCCGCAGCCTGACGGCCTACGACAAACGCGGGGGACCCAATCCCGTGAACTGGACGCCCTGGACCGACGATGTCCAGCTCGTCCCGGGACGCCGGTACCTGATGCGGGTCACCGTGTATGACGCCTCCTCGACTCGCGGCAGCCGATCCGCGCTTCTTCCTCTTTATCTGAGGCCCCGTTGAGTCGCGCATGCGCCGTCGCGGCGCTCACCTCGATCTTCGCCGGATGGGCGGGCCCCGCGGTCGCGCAGGCGCAGATCTCGGAAGCCTGGACGAGGGGCTCCACGGTGGACGTCGCATCGCGGGGCTTCTCGCCGCGGCTCGAGGCGATGGGTGGCATCGGCATTGCCGTCGAGGACCCGCAGAACGGGATCAACCCCTACGGCTACTCCGACAACCCCGCGGGGCTCCTCACGGACCAGGACTCTTCGACCGTCGAGCAATCCTCCCGCTACGACAATTTTCACGACGCCTACTACGGGTATCCGCACAGCGTCATTCAGCGGCGCAGCGGCCTGACCGCGACCCTGCGCAACAGCAGGGAGTGGGTGCTGGGCCTCGAGGGAGTGTACGGCGGGGTGAACGCGAGCCGGCACGACCTGGGCACCGCGCCGGACAACGGTCGGTTCATCAGGGATTTCGACGTCCAGTATCCGTCGTCCTTCAATCCCTCCGCGCTCGACAACCACATCGGCGCCAGCGTGACGGTGCCGCGGATCGGGGTCACCTACGGAAGGAAGTTCTTGAAGAAGGTCACGCTTGCGGGGCGCTTCCGCTACCGACATGAGTCCGAATCGCGGAACGCTCCGAACCCGTACGAGTTGAACTTGAGCTCCACGCAACTCTCGCTCACGGGCGGCGCGCTCGTGACCCCCACGGTGGGCCCGCTCTCGCTCACGGTGGCCAGCTCGATCGGGTGGATGCGAAACCACGTCAGAGGCTTGAGCGAGGGCCCGTTCAACGAAGACCATTACGACTGGAACCGCCCGGAGGTCAGCTACAACGCCCAGCTCGGGATCCGATACAAAGGCTGGGTGCGCGGCATCATCGACGGGCGCCACAGCTCGCATGACGGGGAGGAGATCGCCGAGGTCAACTGGGCCGCGCAGTACTTCTTGAACCCGCTCCCGATCGTTCCCACGAACCCTTCGGAGAGCGTGTTCAAGCAGAAATGGTCGGCCTTCCTCAGCGGCCTGAGAAGGAACGAGGTCGCCACGCGCTGGATGGTCGACCTGCCCGGGACACCGGCCCACGTCGGGGTTCAATACCGCCGCTACCGCGAGCTGGAATGGATCCACCCCAATGACACCGTGATCTCATCGGCGCGTCCACTCGACGTCAAGCGTCTCGGGCACCGGGTGGACGGAGGCGTCTCCGTGGACCTTCCAAACGGGCGCGGCCTCGTGGGCACGGAGGTGCAGCTCGCGCGCGAGGACCGGATCGACTACACCGGCGCGTATCCTGATATCGAGTTCGAGGAGCTCTCGTACCGCTTCGGCGCGGAATACCGGGCGCTCTCGTGGCTCCCGGTCCGGGGCGGCGTCGCGCTGATCCGCCGCGATCCGGACCGCCAGGACAGCAATCCTCCGCTCAAGGGGTCCCGCCTCACCGCCGGCGTCGGCTACTTCTGGGATTTCCTCAGCACGCAGATCGACGCCTCCTACTCTCACGAACACGTCCGCTTCACGCCTGGGGATCCGAGCTTGGAGATCTCACGAGGCGATCAAGCGTCGGTCGTGCTTCGCTACCTTTTCTGAGCGTACCCCGCGGGCCGGGCGCGTGAAGGACCTCGCGCGTCTCGCGATCGACACCGCGGCGTCCCGGGGCGCGTCCTACGCCGACGCCCGGGCGATCGAATCCAACCGTGAAGACATCCAGGTAAAGAACGGCGAGGTCGGAGGGCTCGACCTCAGCGAGTCGGCCGGGCTCGGCGTGCGCGTTCTGGTCGGAGGATCATGGGGATTCTCGGCCACCGACGACCTCACGAAGGAGGGCGTCGAGCGCTGCGCCGCGCAGGCGGTCGCGACCGGCCGCGCCAGCGCGAGCATCACGCACGAGGACGTGAGGTTGGCGCCGGAGCCGGCGCACCGTGTGGTCTGGGCCTCCACCTGCGCGATCGATCCGTTTCGGGTCCCGCTCGAGAAGAAACTCGACCTCCTCTTCCGCATCGACGCGGAGATGCGCGCGGTCAAGGGCGTGAAGAACGCCGAATCATTCCTCTCGTTCCAGCGGAAGCGGCAGTTCTTCCTGAGCACCGAGGGATCCGACATCGAGCAGACCCTGACCCGCTCGGGCGGCGGATTCTCCTCGACCGCGGTCTCGGCCGACGACGTGCAGCGCCGCAGCTACCCGCAGGCCGAGGGGCTCCATCAGGCCCTCGGATACGAGTTCATCGAATCGATCCCTTTCGTCGAGAATGCCCGGCGGGTCGCCGAGGAATCGGTGGCGCTTCTGACCGCGGCGCAGTGCCCCGCGGGAGATCACGACATCATCCTGGAGGGCTCCCAGCTCGCGCTGCAGATCCACGAGTCGGTCGGGCATCCGACGGAGCTGGACCGGGTTCTCGGAATGGAGGCGAACTACGCGGGCACGAGCTTTCTGACCCTCGACAAGCTCGGGAAGCTTGCCTTCGGCTCGAAGCTGGTGAACCTGGTGGCGGACGCGACGCTGCCGCATGGGCTCGCGACGTTCGGGTTCGATGACGACGGAGTCGAGGCACAGCGCTGGCACATCGTCCGCGACGGCCTGTTCACGGGATATCTCACCTCGCGCGAGCTGGCTCATCGCGTCGGCGACTCGCGCAGCCGGGGCTGCGTCCGATCGGACGGATGGTTCCACATCCCGATGATCCGGATGGTGAACCTGAGCCTCATGCCCGGCGAGGGAACCCTCGGCGAGCTGCTCGACGACTCGGACCACGCGATCCTCATGGAGACGAACCGGAGCTGGAGCATCGATCAGCTCCGCTACAACTTCCAGTTCAAGACCGAGATCGGCTGGGAAATCCGGAACGGGAAGAAGGTCCGGATGCTGAAGAACCCGACGTATCAGGGGATCACGACCCAGTTCTGGAATTCCTGCGATTTCATCTGCGGCCCCGGTGATTGGAAGCCGTGGGGCGTGGTGAACTGCGGCAAGGGCCAGCCGGGACAGGTGGCCGAGATCACGCACGGCACTGCTCCCGCCCGATTCCGCAAGGTCCGTGTCGGCGCGGGGTACGAGGGCTGATGCGCCGGGACGAAGCCAAAGCCCTCCTCGATCAGGCGATCTCAGCCGCGCGCGGACAGGAGATCGAGGTCATTCTGGGCGGCGGAACCGACGCGCTCACGCGCTTCGCGAACAACGAGATCACGCAGAACGTGATCGAGCGGCGGTATCTCATGTCGGTGCGAATCGTGAGTGGAAAGCGCACCGGCCGCGCCACGGGGAACGATCTGAGCCGCGCGGGCATCGAGCGGCTGATCGAGCGGGCCTCGGAGGCGACCCGGCTGCAACCCGAGATTCCGGATCTGCTCCCGCTTCCGGGTCCTCAAACGTATCGGGCCGTGGACGCGCTCGACCCGGAGACCGAGGCTTTGGGCGCGGACGTTCGCGCGCGCGAGGTTGGCAAGGCCGTGGCGCGGTGCCGGGAGGCGGGTCTCGAGGGGGCGGGGATCTACGAGGTGCGGGCGGGAACGATCGGCGACTACGGCGAGATCGGCGCGCTCGCCATCGCGAATTCGCGCGGCCTCTTCGCGTATCACATGGGCACCGAGGCGGTGTTCCGCGCGTCCGCGCTCGAGGGCACGGTTTCCGGATGGGCGGGCTACGAGTCGCACAGCGCGCGCGGCATCGACGGGAGCGCGATCTCGGCCCGGGCGGTGGAGAAGGCGGTCCGGTCGCGGGGGCCGAAGTCCTGGGAGCCCGGCCGCTACACGGTCGTGCTCGAGCCGGCGGCGGTGGCGGATCTCATCCAGGACATGTCCTGGATCTCCTTCGGCGCCCTGTTGGTTCAGGAGGGGCGGAGCTTTCTCTCGGGGAAGATCGGGCAGAAGGTGATGGGCGACAACATCACGTTGCGCGACGATCCCTACCATCCGCTCCACCTCGGGAGCCCCTTCGACGCCGAGGGAATGCCGACGCGTCCAACCACGATCATCGAGCGGGGCGTCGCGAAGAGCGCCGTTTACGACCGGCAGACCGCGGCCAAGGAGGGGCGCGAGAGCACCGGCCACGGGCTCCCGGTGCCGAACACGTACGGCCCGATGGCGCACCACCTCGTGCTGGAGGGAAACAAGGGGACTCTGGACGATCTGGTTCGAAGTGTGGACCGGGGTCTCTTGGTCACGAGGGTCTGGTATACGAATGTCGTTGATCCCAAGACGGTTACGCTCACCGGGATGACCCGGGACGGTCTCTTCGCGATCGAGAAGGGCAAGGTAAGCCACGGGGTACGCAACTTCCGATTCAACCAGAGCGTCGTTCAAATGCTGAACGACGTGGAGGGCATGTCCGCGCCGGAGCGCTCCGGGGGGGTGGTTTGCCCCGCCCTACTCGTCCGGGGCTTCCAAATGTCCAGCGCGACGGAATTCTGAAAAAATTTGTTTGCAGGCGTTACGAAGATGCATATAATGCCGATCTAGGAGGTATAAGGTTGTCGCGCCTCCTGGTGCACTGCAGTCCCCCCCGCGACGGTTGATATTTCCCCCAGCACCAGATCGCCGGCTGTGAGATCGACTTGACACAATCGACGGCTCCCCAGACATCGCACTCGAACCGGTCAAGCGGGCGTATGACAATGAATTGCCTTGACGGGAGCCCCCGAAAGCGGGATAAAGACAGTTGGCTTCCGATGACACCTCCGACGAAGAAAGGAGCGTCTACACCTATGTCTGGCAAGCTCGGCCGTTCAGGGCTTCCGGCGGTGCTCGGATGGACCGTCTCGCTCCTCCTCGGCCTCCTCTCGCTCGGTCCGATGACGACCTCCGCACACGCGCAAACGGGCTCGATCATGGGAAAGATCACGGACGACAGCGGCGTGGGCGTGCCGTACGCGAACGTCATCCTCAAGGGCACCCAGCTCGGAGGACGCGCGAACGCGGAAGGAAAGTTCACGATCCTCAAGGTGCCTGTCGGAACCTACACCATGGCGACCAAGATGATGGGCTACGCCTCGGTGGAGAAGCCCATCCAGGTGAACGCCAACCAGACCACGATGGTCGATTTCCAGATATCGGAAAAAGCGGTGCAGATGAAGACGGTCGACGTCAAAGGCGACGTGAAGATCGCCATCCGCAAGAAGGACAGCTCCACGAAGCAGATCGTGACGAGCGAGGACCTGCGCTCGCTACCGGTCGACAACTACAAGGAAGCCATCGGGCTCAAGGCCGGTGTCATCAGCCAGGGCGGCGAGCTTCACTTCCGCGGCGGCCGCGGTGACGAAGTCCTCACGATCGTGAACGGGATCGCCAGCCGTAACCCGCTCCGCGCGGAGGGCGTGGACCTCGGGCTTCTCGCGGTTTCCTCGAGCGAGCAAGTGCTCGGGGGCCTCGATGCGCAGTACGGGAATGCGCTCTCGGGCGTCATCAACCTCACGACCCGTGAGGGCGGAGACAAATTCGGCGGGGAAGTCCGTTACTTCACGGACCGGTACGGCGAGGCCGACAAGTCCTTCAACAATTTCGAGCGGCTCAGCACCGGATTCGGCGGCCCCTTCCTCTTTCCGAAGACGAACTACTTCATCTCGTTCGAGGGGACGTACACCGACACGTATCTCCGGAACCTCGCCACCCACCGCGAGCATCGCTTCCTCGACTTCATTCGCCTCGGCAACAGGCAGCAGAACAGCGCCAAGCTCTCCGGAAAGTTGACATTCAAGCTGACGCCGAACGAGAAGCTGAATGTCGAGATCATCAAGAACCGCTCCCTGGATGGGGAGTACCAAAACCGCTGGAATCGCGCGGGCTTCGTCCAGGTCCGGCAGGATTCGACGGCGCCGACGGACGGAAACGTCACCTCGCGCTACGGCACCTGGTCCTATTTCCAGGTGGACTCGACCTACATGCCGGTGAACACGGCGGAGCACCTCCCGGTCACCAACGAGGACTACCTCCAGACCGCGCTCACATGGAAGCACACGATCGGCGTCGGGACGATCTACAACCTCCGCGCTTCGCGTCAGATCTGGGAGACCTCGCGGGACGTTCTGGATCGGATGCCGTGGGAGTATCAGCAGCTGCCGAACAACTACTACGATCCGCAGAATCGGATCGAGGGGCAGTACTTCGTGACGAACGGCGATTATCCCTTCTTCGAGCGGAAGCGCACGGTCACCTACACATTGAACGGCGACTTTTCGAAGAAGTTCGGACGCTCGACGGAGCAGGGCGGGCATCCCCACAACTTCATGGCCGGCGGCGACATCAACTACAACGACCTGGGCTTCCTTCGCACCAACTACCCCAACGTGCTGACCGGGGAAGGCCTCTATGGGGCGGACCGGGACGAATTCCGGTTCTTCAACCCCGAGGGCGCCTTCTTCATGCAGGATCGTTGGGAGTACGAGGGGATGGTCCTGAACGCGGGAATTCGGTACGACAATTTCTCCGTCGGGAACCAGATCTCATCGGCGGAAGTCCTGAACCGCGTGAAGACGCAGATTAGTCCCCGCGTCGGGATCGCCTATCCGATCTCGGACCGGGACGTGATGAGCTTCCACTACGGGCGGTTGTTCCAGGTCCCCGACCGCCAGTACATCTACCAAGGGCGCCTGATCTCGGCGACCGCCCGCGGCAATCCGAACCTGGAACCGCAGACGACGATCAGCTACCAGCTCGGCGTCCAGCACCTCTTCAGCAAGGACATCTACGGCCAGTTCGGCGTCTATTTCAAAGACATCTTCGGCCTCCTCACGACCGTGGATCAGGAAATTCCCGGCATCGCGATCACCGTGCCCACGTATGTGAACTCGGACTACGCGTCCTCGCGCGGAGTGGAATTCACGCTGATCAAGCGCTTCAGCCACGGATTCGCGGGAGAGGTCAACTACACGTACGGCAATGCCACCGGGACGGCCTCGGATCCGAACCGCGCCCTGCCGAACCAGGGCAACCTGCGCGACCAGTTCAAGCCGACGTCGGAACAGCCGCTCGACTGGGATCAGCGTCACAACGTCTCCGCCACGCTGAGCCTCGGAAACGAGAAGGACTGGCGGGCATCGTTCGTGTACCAGTTCGGTTCCGGATTCCCCTACACGCCGCACGAGCGCCAGGAGCGCCGCCAGAACCCGGAGCTGACCAATTCCCACCGCCTGCCTTCGGTTTCGACGCTGTCCATGCAGGGGGAGCGCTTCTTCCGGGCGTGGGGGCAGAACCTCACGTTGTACGTCCAGGGGACGAATCTGCTCGACGCGGAGAACATCAGCGACCTGGAGCCATCCATCTGGCCGGAGGGGGCGATCAACCCGAGGTCCTACGTAATCTATTACAGCGAGACCGGCCGGGCCGGGGGTGCGTTCCTGACCCAGGACCAGGACGGTGACGGCCAGGAAGATTGGTATCCGGTCCACGACCCGCGGGTGTTCCAGCAGGGACGCACGATCCGGGTCGGGCTCGGGGTGCAGTTCTAGTGCCGGTTCGAAGCCGGCCGGTCGTGAAAGCAGCCGTGGCTGAACATCACGCAGGGGGGACGATCGGATGAGCATGTGCCGTCGAACGGCGCTCACATCGGTAGTGCTCGCTCTCTGGGCCTGTGTCTGCGCCTTCCATGAGCTTCCCCAGGACCAAGTCCCCGATCCGTCCCGGGACGGCGTGCATCGAGTCTTCCGGAACGACGGAAAGTTCGTACACAACGTGGGGCGCCTTGCCCTTCAGATCACGAATTTCGGGGAGACCGGCAACCAGGACAATCCGCGCCGAACCACCGTTCCATCGGCCGAGTGGCCCCCCGGATCGGGCAGCGACTACCTCTACGCGGCCGGCCTCTGGATCGGCGCCCTCGACGCGAGCGGCATACCCCACGTCACGACCGCCACGTACGAGCGCGAGTTCTCTCCCGAGATCGTGCCGCAGAATGTCTGCTCCCCGCTGCCCATCGATCAGGTGGCCGACGTGCGGGAATCGTACGAGGGGATTCCGAACGGAAATCGAGTGATCTCCTCCAGCGTGAATCCAGACGACGACGGGGACGGGCTGGTGGACGAGGACTTCCTCAACGGTCTCGACGACGATGGGGACGGTCTCTGCGATGAAGACTACTCCGCGATCGGGCAGCAGATGTTTGCCTCGGAGTACGCGGACGATCAGGCCTTCACCCGGCAGATCTTTCCCGAGCACGTTCCCCTCGGAGTCAAGGTCCAGCAGACGTCCTACGCCTGGGCGACACCGGGACAGAACGACTTCGTCGGCATGGACTACAAGATCATCAACCGTAGCGGCCGCGCGCTCCGGAACGTCTTCGTGGCGATCTTCGCCGACATGGACATCGGGTCTCGCGCGATTCGCGGCTATTTCAGTGACGACGAGGCCGGGCTGATCAACCGCGACGTGCAGTACGTCGGTCCGACGGGCGAGTTCGTCTCGAAGAAGATTCAGATGGGATACATGTGGGACAACCCGGACGATCCGGCGCGCGTTCAGGACGCCAAGGGCGGCGACGTCCCCGGGTATTTCGGCTGCATGTTCCTCAATCACACGACCGATCCGAGCGGGGGCGCGGCGCCGCGCCACGTCGGGATCACTTCCTTCAAGTTCTTCTCCGGCTCCGCTTCATTCGCGGCCGGGGGCGATCCCGAGAACGACGCGCAGCGCTACCTCCTCCTCTCCGACCCGACGCTCAATCCGGACAACCTGGGCGAGATCATTTCCGGCCGGCCCCTCGACTACCGGATCATCATGTCGACGGGTCCGTTCCGGTCCATTCTGCCGGAATCGTCGCTGACCGTTTCGGTCGCATGGGTGATGGGTTTGGGAAGGGGTCCCTCGCCGGGCGGCGGGACGCTGATCGACAACGCGATCCAGGCGCAGCAGGTGTTCGACGGGCTCTACACCGACCTAGACGGCAGCGCTTTGACCGGAACTTGTGGTCAAGAAACCTGCCTTCGGAATACCGAGATCGGGGGACGCGGGTTCACGTACTCGATTCCGGAGTCCTCTCTCTGCCGTCTCCGGTTCCATTCCGATGTCACCACCATCCGGGACCCGACCGACCCGAGCGGTCTCAGACCGCTCTTCCCGGGCGTGCCGGACTGGGATCCGAACACCCCCTGCAACCTCCAGCAGAGCGGGAAGTACGTGTGCCAGGACGTACTCGGCGGCACGATGCAAAACGGGGGCGCACACTGCGCGGGTGACGACACCCTCAACATCCAGATCGTCTCTCCGGCGTGCAGGTACGTCGACTTCGACTGTGATGTGAATACCGGACGCGGGGGCAGAGAACACCTCGTCAACTGGGTGGCCGCCGCACCCTTGCCGGCTCCGTTCTACGGGGGCCAGGACGGACGGGGGGAGGTAGGCGACTATCTCCGCATGTACAGCTCACGCGACGATTCGACCCGCGTCTCCGCGTGGTTTTTCCCCGGGGACCACAAGGTAACGCTCAAGTGGAACAATTTCGCGGAACAGGTGCGTGACGCGCAGCGGGGGAACCTCAAGGAATTCCTGGGCTATCGCATCTACCGCGCCGCGGGGTGGAACCGTCCTCTGGGGACGAACGCTCCGTCGCGGGACCTCTGGGCGCTTCTCGGGGAATGGCGCCTGGATCCGAAGGGGACGCCTGCCCACGCGCTCGCCGACCTGGTCGACCCATCCATCCCGATCGTGAACATCAGCCCGGTTCTGGTTCGATGGGATCCCAACACGCGGTCGGTCCGACCGGACTCCAGCTATACCGAAATCGACACGCTCTTCGCCGTCGGCAGGTACAGCTTCGTCGACACGCACGTGTTGAACGGTTTCCCGTACTTCTATTCCATCGTGCCACTCTCGGTCGTGCCCGGCGATTCCGCCGGCGCCGACCTCACCTTGCAGGGAAACCCCAGCGCCTCGAATGCGCAGGTCGTTTACCCGCGGGGGGATTCTCGAAACGATCAGGACCATGTCTTCGTCGTCCCGAACCCCTACAAGGGCGGCGCGGAGTGGGACCTGGTGCCGCGCGAGGAGGATCCTTCCGGAACGAAGGTGACCTTCATGAACCTTCCGCGCACGAGAGGCACGATCCACGTTTACACGATCGCGGGCGACCTCGTGAAGGACATCACATTTGACGGCCGCCCGCAGGCGGACCTCCAGTACGGGAAGGATTCCGTGACCGGGGGCCGGGGCTCCGCGCCCTGGAACCTGATCTCGAGAAACGGGCAGAAGATCGTTAGCGGTATCTACCTCTACTCTGTCGACACGGAGCTGGGCAAGCAGGTCGGCAGGTTCATCATCGTCCGATGAGAGCAGCCGGCGTGACCCAACCGTCCAAGGGAGAATCGAGGAGGCATTCCGTGAAGCGTGGAATCATCGTTGCCGTTTGCCTGCTGTTTCCGCTCACGGCGGAAGGCGCGCAGATATTCGAGAAGGTCGGCACCCTGGGCGGCCAGTCCCTGAAGATCGGCGTGGGCGCCCGCGCCGCCGCGATGGGAGACGCCTACGTCGCGATCGCGGACGACGCGACGGCGGTGTACTGGAATCCGGCGGGAATCGCGCGGTTGTCGGGTCAGTCGGTGACCTTGAACCACACCTCCTGGCCCGCGGACATTCTGTTCGACCAGGCGGCGTACGTCTTTTCGGTCAAGTGGATCCCGGGGATGCTCGGGATCAACGTCAGAGCGCTTACCATGAGCAGGGACCTGGTCCGAACAACGTATCTGCCGGAGGGAACGGGGGAGACGTTCGACGCCGGCGAGTGGGCCTACGGAATCTCCTACGCGCGGTCGCTCACGGACAAGTTCTCGGCGGGTATCTCCGCGAATTACGTCCAGACGGGGCTGGCGGACGTGAAGGGGAAGTCGACGACCTTCGACTTCGGCACGCTCTACGACATCGGGATCATGGGTGCGAAGATCGGTATGTCGATCCAGAACATCGGGAGCGACATGTCATTCCTCAATGAGAAGGTGAAGATGCCGACCTTCTTCCGCGTCGGGGGCTCGCTCAGCCTGCTCCAGAGAGGGGAGAGCCGGCTGATCACCTCCGCCGAATTCACCCACCCATCCGACAATTCGGAGAAGGTGAACTGGGGCGCCGAATACGCCTTCCACGATTACCTCTTCCTGCGCGGCGGCTACAAATTCAACTACGACACGGAGGGGCTCACGGCGGGCATGGGAGTGAAGTTCCCGCTGACCCTGAGCAAGGCGTCGCTGGCCCGCCTGGACTATGCGTACCAGGACTTGAAGCTGCTCACGGCGGCACACCGTATATCCGTGAACGTGAGCTTCTAGGAGCCTCGCGCCTATGAGGCGCCACCTTAGCCGCGCGCCTCATCGGCTTCTGCTTCTGTCTCTGGTTGCCTTCGCCCTCTGCCCGCGGGGGGTGTGGGGGGGCGTCGCCACCCCGCTGCCGGGCGAACCGGCCGTCTCGGTCGGTGACCTGCGCTATCACGCAACCGCGGTCGCATATCGGCACGACGCCGGGGACGCGCGAGTCGAGTTCTTCATCCGCATTCCCTACCGAGAGATCAAATTCCTGCCCATCGAGGAGCGCTTCGAGGCGAAGCTCCGGGTCACGGTGGAGCTCCTCGCCAAGAAAGGGCGGCGCGCCGGCTACCAGCAGCGCGAGGCGCGGCTTCAGTCCACCGACGCCGCGGCAACGGTCGACTCGCTCCTGGGCGAGATCTACACCGTCGGTCTGGTTGCCCCGCGGGGCAAGTACGAATACAAGGTCACCGTCGAGGACATGAACGTCGCGCGGCGGGGGCTCGTGTATCAGATGAAGAACAAGAAGCGGCAAGGGTTGGTGCAGGGGAGCATCGACATGTCGGACTGGCTGTTCCAGAATCCCGCCATAGGTGGGATTGAATTCGCCTGGAACGTGCAGGACCGAACTCCCGAGACCCCGTTCGCCAAGGGGTCCTTCGAGGTGCAGCCGCATCCGAGCGCCTACTACGGTTTCTACAAGGACATGCTCTCGGCCTACTACGAGATCTACGACCTTCCTCCTTCGCCGGAGGGGCGATCGTACCGCCTTCGCACGATGATCGTGGGCATGCACGCGGACACACTCCTGGAATCCCTGGATTCCGTGCGGGTGAAGGAGGGCACCGCCTGGCCCCACTCGCTCTATGCGGACATCGCCGCCCTGCCCGCGGGACACTACCAGCTCCGCATCGATCTCCTTGGCGACGCCCAGCAACCCCTCGCCACGAGCCAGGCGGGATTCGAGGTTCTCTGGGATCCCGACTCGTGGCGCTCCGACGCGGCGGATCTCTACGAGGTCACTGCGGAATCCCTTCTCTCCCAGGAGAAGGCGTACGCGTTTCGCCAGCTCTCCCGGGGTGAGAAGGAGGCTAGGCTGTCCGAGATCTGGCGCGCGATCGACCCCACGCCGGACACGGCCGAGAACGAGCTGCGCCGCGATTTCAGGGGACGCGTGGCGTACGCGAACGCGCACTACAGCGTGTTCGACAAGGGCATGTTCAGCGACCGTGGCCGGATCTGGATCCAGTTCGGCGAGCCCGACGAGATCAAGATCGAGCGGCTTCCCGTGTCGGACAGGACGCTGGGTTTCGCCGTGGAGGGGCAGATTCCAAAGGCCTCGAAGGACCTGCTCACGAAACCCGACCAAGGAGTGGTGGACACCCGCCCCTTCGAGATCTGGACCTACCAGCTGCGGGGTCACGAGATGGTCCCGAGGCACCGCATGAACGAGGTCAGCGCCGGGATGAAGTTCGTGTTCGTCGACGAACAAGGGTACGGAGAGTACACGCTGCGGTACTCGTCGGTCAGCGGCGTCCGCTAGCGGCGCCGCGCTTCCGCGACAAGCCCCATCCGCGATTCTCGTTGACAGCGTAGGCCCATCCGCATAACATCCGTGGCCCTAAGTCACTTATTCACAAAGCTTTGACTCGACGCTCTCGGAGGTTGGACGATGCGGATCGGTGTGCTCACCGGCGGGGGCGACTGCCCCGGCCTGAACGCCGTCATCCGCGCCGTCGTCCATCGGACCATCAAGGGCCACGGCGGCTCGGTCGTGGGATTCCGGCACGGCTGGCGCGGCGTTCTCCAATCCGAGGTCGAGGATCTCGATCTCAAGAGCGTGTCGGGAATCCTCCCGCGCGGCGGGACGATCCTCGGCACGTCGCGGACGAACCCTTACAAGGAGCCGGGAGGCGAGACCAGGATCCGCCAGGAGCTCAGTGGGCGGGGCATCGATGCCCTCATCGCGGTCGGCGGCGAGGACACGCTGGGGGTCGCCGAGAAGCTCTATGAAGCGGGCGTTCCCCTGGTCGGCGTGCCCAAGACGATCGACAACGACGTGAACGGCACCGACTACACGTTCGGCTTCGACACCGCGCTTTCGATCGCCACCGAGGCGATCGACCGTCTGCACACGACCGCCGAATCGCACGACCGCGTGATGGTCGCGGAAGTGATGGGCCGCCACGCGGGCTGGATCGCCCTGGAGGCGGGGGTGGCCGGCGGCGCGGACATGATCCTGATTCCGGAGTATCCGGTCTCGATCGAGGAGGTCTGCGGCGTGGTGAGACGCAGACACGACCGCGGCAAGAATTTCAGTATCATCGTGGTGGCCGAGGGCGCCCGGCTGAGCGACGACGGCGCCCCGTTTCAGGTCCAGAGCGAGCGCAAGGACGCCTTCGGACACGTGCGGCTCGGGGGAATCGGAGCGACCCTCGCGGAGAAGATCGAGGAGCGGACGGGGTTCGAGAGCCGCTACAGCGTGCTCGGGCATATCCAGCGGGGCGGGTCGCCGACCGCCTTCGACCGGTTCCTCGCGTCGCGATTCGGCGTCGCCGCGGTCGATCTCGCGCACCGGGGCGCATTCGGACGCATGGTCGCCGTGCGCGGCATGAAGATCGTGGACGTTCCGCTTCGCGAGGCGCTGGGCTCGCTCAAGACCGTGGATGAGGAATTCTACAATCTGGCGAAGGTGTTCTTTTCGTAAGGGGGGATGAGGCGTGCGCGTCGGGATCAACGGGTTCGGTCGCATCGGAAGGCTTGTGCTCCGCGCGGCGCTCAAGCGAAACGAGAAGATCGAGTTCGCCGCCGTGAACGACATCACCGACGCGGCGACTCTGGCGCATCTCCTGACATACGACTCGGTGCACGGCGTGTGGCCCGAGCGGTTCACGGCACGGAACTCCGACCTCTGCGTGGGGAAGCACGCGATCCGCGTCCTCTCGGAGGCGAATCCCGCGAAGCTGCCCTGGAAGGACCTGGGCGTCGATGTGGTCCTCGAGTGCACCGGGAAGTTCACGGAGCGCGAGAAGGCGGCGGTCCACCTCGGCGCGGGGGCAAAGCGGGTCCTCGTCTCCGCGCCGGCGAAGGGCGCGGACGCGACGTTCGTGCTGGGCGTGAACGAGAAGTCCTACGATCCCGCGAAGCACCAGGTGGTTTCGATCGCGTCCTGCACGACGAACTGCCTCGCGCCCGTGCTCTCCGTACTGGATCGCGCATTCGGCATCGAGCGTGGCCTCATGACGACGATTCATGCCTACACCAGCGACCAGCGGCTCCAGGACGCGCCGCACAAGGACCTGCGCCGGGCCCGCGCCGCGGCGGTCTCGATGATTCCGACCAGCACCGGGGCCGCGAAGGCGATCGGCCAGGTGATCCCTTCGCTCCAGGGGAAGCTCGACGGCATCGCCATACGCGTGCCGATCGCGGACGGCTCTCTCATCGACGTCACCGCCCTGACCTCCAGGACGGTATCGGCCGCGTCGGCCAACGCCGCGATGAAGGAGGCCGCCGATGGGCCGCTCCGCGGCATTCTCCAGTACATGGAAGACCCGATCGTGTCCCAGGACGTGGTGGGGAACCCGCATTCCGCGGTCTTCGATTCTCTCCTCACGATGTCCTCGGGCGATCGCATGGTGAAGGTCTTCGCCTGGTACGACAACGAGTGGGGATTCTCCAACCGGATGGTGGACGCCCTGCTCCTTCTCGGACGAGGGTGATCGACGCATGGCCTTTCGCACGCTCCGCTCGCTCGACCCGGCCGGCCGCCGCGTTTTCGTTCGCGTGGATTTCAACGTGCCGCTCTCGGCCGACGGCAAGGTGGCGGACGACACCCGCATCGTCGCTTCGCTGCCGACGCTCCGCTATCTGATCGAGAAGGGGGCGCGTCTCGTGGTCGCCTCGCACCTCGGCCGGCCCAAGGGAGCGCGAGATCCCAGGCAGAGCCTCGCTCCCGTGCGGGAGCGCCTCGAGCGGTGTCTCAGAAAAGGGGTCGCTTTCGCGGAGTCGATCGTCGGACCGGACGCCGAGCGGCTCGCTCTGGGGCTCCGGGACGGCGACGTGCTCCTTCTGGAGAACCTCCGATTCGATCCGCGCGAGGAGACGAACGACCCCGCGTTCGGCCGCGAGCTGGCGCGGCTTGCCGAGCTCTATGTCAACGACGCCTTCGGCGCGGCGCACCGGGCGCACGCCTCCACGGTGGGGATCACCGCCTTCTTGACGGAATGCGCGGCCGGTTTCCTGATGGAGCGCGAGCTCCAGGCGCTGGGGAAGCTGCTCCACGAGCCGGAGCGGCCGTTCGTCGCGATCCTCGGAGGCGCCAAGATCTCGGGGAAGATCGACGTGATCCGGAATCTGCTGCCGCGTGTGGAGCGGCTGATCATCGGCGGGGGGATGACGTTCACGTTCCTGCGCGCCAAGGGATGGGAAACGGGCCGGTCGCTCGTCGAGGAGGATCGGGTCTCGCTCGCGAAGGAGATCCTGGCGCGGCCGGATGCGGAGCGGAAGCTCCTCCTTCCTCGTGACTGCATCGTGGCCCCCGACGTGAGCGGAGGCGATCCCGGACGCGCGGTCCCGGTCGATCACATCTCGGCGGGGCTCGCTGGTGTGGACATCGGACCCAAGTCGGTCGAAGCCGTCGAGGAGTCGCTCGCGGATGCGCGTACCGTCTTCTGGAACGGCCCGATGGGGATCTTCGAAGTGCCGGCCTACGCGGAGGGAACGTTGAAGACCGCGAAGGCCGTGGCGCAGGCGACGGGGCGCGGCGCCTTCACCGTTGTCGGTGGAGGCGATTCGCTCGCCGCGATCCACCAGGCGGGACTCGAGACCCAGATCAGCCATCTCTCGACCGGAGGCGGCGCGTCGCTGGAGTTCCTCGAGGGGCGCGTGCTCCCCGGGGTGGCGGCCCTCGAGTCGATCGCGGAGGCTCCCCGTTGAGCCGGATCCTCGCGGGCAACTGGAAGATGAACCTCACGCTGCCGGATGCTCGCGCGCTCCTGCGCGCGCTGGGGGATCATCCGGTCGCGGAGGATTCGCTCACGAGAGTGGTCTTCCCGCCGCTCACCGTTCTTGCCTCACTCGCCGCGGAGCGGAGGCCCACGGATCCCAGGCTCGGTGCTCAGAACTGTCACGCGGAGCCGAAGGGGCCGTTCACCGGCGAGATCTCCCCGGAGATGGCGCGGGATGGCGGAGCCGAGTTCGCGCTCGTGGGGCACTCCGAGCGAAGGCGGCTCTTCTGCGAAAACGACCAGATCGTGCAGGCCAAGCTCAAGGGGATCCTGCGCGCGGGACTGAAGCCCGTGCTCTGCATCGGAGAGACCCTCGCGGAGCGGGAGCGGAGGGAGACCCGGGATGTCTTGAGCCGCCAGCTCGGGCGCGCGCTCGAGGGCGTGCAGGCCAGGGCGCCGCTCTGGGTCGCCTACGAGCCGGTATGGGCGATCGGGACCGGCATCGTGGCAACCGTGGACGAGGTGTCGGAGGCCCACGCATGGATTCTCGAGGAGCTGGGCCGCATGGGCCGGGGCAGCGCCGCGGGGCATCCACCGGTGCTCTACGGGGGGAGCGTCGATCCCAAGAACGCCGCCGCCCTCGCGGCGCTCCCCGACGTGGATGGGTTCCTCGTCGGAGGAGCCTCGCTTCAGGCAGAGTCCTTCATCGCCATCGGAGAGGCCCTGCTCAAGGCCGAGCGCCGCGCGCCCGCGGTCGATTGACCGCGCCGCGACGAGCGTGCTAAGCTGCCTGTCTGATTACTTCCAAGCGAAGAATGGAGGCGTTTTAGGATGCCGGGATTTCTCGTCGGACTGGTCACCGCGCTTCACATCCTGGTCTGCATCGGGCTGATGGCGGTGATCCTGCTTCAATCCGGGAAGGGAGGCGGGCTCGCCGGCACGTTCGGCGCCGGCTCGAGCCAGACGCTTTTCGGGGGCCGTGGCGCGGCTAATTTTCTGAGCAGGGCGACGACGACCCTCGCGGTCATCTTCTTCGTCACCTCGCTCACCCTCGGACTTCAGGCATCGCATTCCGCCGGGGGGCGGCGCAGCCTGATTCAGGAAGAGGCGCGCAGGCGCGGGCAGCAGCGCGAGGCGACCGAGGGTACGGCGCCAACGGGCGCTCCCACTTCCGGTCCCTCGCCCGGACAGGCGTTGCCGATCCAGCCCTCCGCGGCTCCGGCGGGCGGAGGCACGCAGGCGCCCGCGACCGGCGGCAAGTAATCACGATTCAGCCCGGGTGGTGGAACTTGGTAGACACGTACGTTTGAGGGGCGTATGGGTAACCCCGTGCGAGTTCAAATCTCGCCCCGGGCACATCGTGGGTCCCCTTCCCGTCCGGGAGGGGACCCGAAGTTTATCCGCGGTGCTCGCCGCCCGGCCGATCGGAAGTCGGTTCGGGGATGATTCCGACGAGCTTGATGCAGTAACGGTCCTCGGCGCGCACTTCGTTCTTCGCGCCGCAGTACGGGCACCGCACGTACGAGCGGCGGGGGTCTTCTTTCAGATGAAATATCTGCACCGGTCCAAAAAGCCTCGCGCATCGGAGGCACTCGACGGCCGGGTTGCTGACCAGCTCTTCCATCTCGGGCATCTTCGGTTCACCTCCAACGATCATCGGCGCCCGGAGCGGTTCCTCCTGGGGGACACTCGTGGCGCCATTGTACGGACGGATGCGCGCGCCGTCCAGAGCCGCGCGCGATGAGCACCCCCCGCGCCTACGATCCGGCTCTCGCTGCATCGTACTGGAGCGGAGCGCGCCATGAGCGGGGCGATGAGCTGGCGGCCGTGTTGAGCCTCGGGGAGCCCAGGGCGGTGAACGAGGCCTACGATGCCTGGGAAATGGGGCTGCTCGTGAGCTCGCTCGAGGAAAAGAGGTTCCGCCGGGGGCTCGACCTTGGAACGGGCGTGGGACGCGTCGCCATCCGGATCTCGGGCGCGCTCGCGCGGATCGTGGCGGCGGATCTTGCGCCGGGGATGCTGGAGCGCGCGCGGCGGAACGCGCGGAGCGCGGGCGTGCGGCATCTGGATCCGGTGCGTGTCCGTTCCGACGCGCTTCCGTTCCGGGACGCCTCCTTCGATTTCGTGGCGTGCCTCGGTCTCCTCGAGCACCTCCCGCCGGCGCTCCGGCGGGCGACCCTGCGCGAGTGCGGGCGCGTCCTCTCTCCGGGCGGCCTTCTCGCGCTCACGGTCAACAACGCCGCGAGCGTTCTTCTCCGCGACGCCGAGGACAATCCCTACCGCGACGGACGTCAGCGCGAGAGCGGCTACTACTGCGCGGTCGTGGGAGAGGAGGAGATCCTGGCCGAGGCCCGCGAGACGTTCGACGACCGGGTGCTGGGATCGAACCTCTTCTATTCGCTCCACCGCCACGCGGCGAGGAGGCTCACGGATCCCGAGCGTGCCTCCCCACGGCTCCGGCCCTTCTTCGAGCGCGCCGCGGCGTGGGACGTGGCGCTCCGGCCGGTCGGCGCGCTCGCGTCCTCGGCCGCCGACCACCACCTGCACCTCATGGCTCGCCGGTGAGCAAGGCTCCGATTCTCGTCACGGGCGGCGCCGGGTACATCGGCTCGGTGCTGGTGCGGCAGCTTCTCGGGGCGGCGAGGCCGGTGCGCGTCGTGGACCGCATGCTCCACGGGGCGTACGGGCTCGAGGACCTGGTTCACGACCGGAACCTCAGCGTCCTGACGCGCGACCTCCGCGATCCGCGCACTCACGAGCAAGCGCTCGAGGGCGTGGACACGGTGATCCACCTCGCCGCCATCGTCGGCGACAAGGCCTGCGCCCAGGACGAGGAGCTGGCGGTCCAGACGAACTGGAGCTCCACGGTCGCGCTCGCCAGGCGTGCGTGCGCCGTGGGCGTGCGCCGATTCGTCTTCGCCTCCACCTGCAGCGTTTACGGAGAGGGCCGCGAGGAGACGCTCGACGAGGAATCGCCGGCCAAGCCGCTCTCGCTCTACGCCGAGACCCGGTGGCACGCCGAGCAGGGCATCCTCGAGATCACACGAGATGAGGGCTTCCAGCCGGTCATCCTGCGCTTCGGCACCGTGTACGGGATCTCGCCTCGGATGCGGTTCGATCTCGCGGTGAATTTCCTCGCGCAGCAAGCCGTGCGCGAGGGGAAGGTCTCGATCTTCGGCGGGTCCCAATGGCGGCCTTTCGTCCACGTGGCCGACATCGCCCGCGGCATCGTCATGGCGCTCGAAGGGCCGATCGAGCCCGACAAGCCGCCCATCCTGAACCTCGGAGACAACCTCGAGAACTACCAGCTTCGCGACCTCAAGGAAGAGCTGGAGACGCGGGTGCCCGGCGTTCGCGTCTCGATCGAGCCCGAGAAGGAGGACCGGCGCACCTACCGGGTGTGCTTCGATCGGATCGAGCGGGAGTGGGGATTCCGGGCCACGCGGCGCGTCGGCGACGGGATCGAAGAGGTGGCGCGCGCCGTCCGCTCCGGCGTGATCGCGGATCCGCGCGAGCGGCGCTACTACAACGCGTGACCGGGAATCTGGTTGCGGCCGAGTTGCTCGATCCGGTAGCGTGGAAGGGCATCGTGGGAATGTCGGCCCTTTCGAAGGGGATTCCATGCCGCGCCTCGAAATGAACGTCCGGGAATTGCAAGAGCGAGCCCTGTTCGTGCGGCGCGACATCGTGGCGCTCCTCGCCCGATCCCAGTCCGGACACAGCGGCGGGCCGCTTTCCTCCACGGATTTCGGCACGGTGCTCTTCTTCCACGAGATGAACGTGAATCCCCGGAAGCTCGATGACCCGGCGCGCGATATGTGGCACTTCTCCATCGGGCACGTCACGCCGGTGATCTATTCCCTCATGGGGGAGCGGGGCTACTTCCCGCTGGTGGATCTCCTCGGATTCCGCCAGTTCAAGGGTCACCTGCAGGGCCATCCCAGCAAGCACGACACTCCCGGGATCGAGGTCTCCTCGGGCTCGCTGGGACAGGGGCTCTCCGTGGCGTGCGGCATGGCCCTGGGATCGCGCATGGATTCGATCGACCGGCGCATCTATTGCGTGATGGGAGACGGCGAGCAGCAGGAGGGGCAGATCTGGGAGGCCGCGATGTTCGCCGCCCACTACAAGCTCGACAATCTCTGCGCCGTGATCGACTACAACCGGAAGCAGATCGACGGCGACGTCCAGGACGTGATGGGAATCGCCCCGCTGGCCGACAAGTGGAGGAGCTTCAACTGGAACGTGATCGAGGTGGACGGCCACGACGTGGCGGCGATCCTCGAGGCGTTCGACAGAGCACGCGGGACGCGGGGCAAGCCTTCCGTGATCCTCGCGCACACGGTGATGGGAAAGGGAGTCTCCTTCATGGAGGACGATTTCAAGTGGCACGGCATTCCCCCGAGCCGCGAGCAGGCCGAGCAGGCGCTGCGCGAGATGGGAACGAGTCTCGAGGAATGGACCGCGCGTCTGGAGAGCCACATCAAGGCGGAAGTGGCGCCCGGAGCGGGGCTCAAGTCATGAGCGGAGCGACACCCGTGGCGCCCCCGGCAGCGGCCCCGACGTTGGCCAAGCCCGAGATGAAGCGGACGCGGGAGGGCTTCGGCCATGGCCTCCTCGATCTCGGACAGAAGCGATCCGACGTCCTGGTCCTGGTCGGCGACCTGTCAGGTTCGACAAACGTGTCCTTCTTCGCCGAGAAATACCCCGACCGGTTCATCCAGGTGGGCGTCGCGGAGCAGAACATGATGTGCGTGGCGGCGGGGCTCGCGGCCACGGGAAAGATCCCGTTCCTCGCGACCTACGGGGCCTTCGCCTCCTGCCGGAGCGCGGATCAGATGCGGGTCACCGTCGCGTACACCGATCTTCCCGTGAAGATCGGCGGCGCCCACGGGGGAATCAGCGTCGGTCCGGACGGCGCCACGCACCAGGCCATGGAAGAGATCGCGATCGTGCGCTCGATCCCGAACATGAAGATGCTCGTGCCGTGCGACTACTGGGAGACCCGGAAAGCCACCGTGGCCGCGGCGGACGATCCCCATCCCAATTACATCCGCTTCGGCCGTGAGCCCGTGCCGGTCGTGACCGGACCGGAGACGCCGTTCACGATCGGCAAGGCGAACCTCATGCGGGACGGATCGGATCTCGCCATCATCGCGTGCGGGGTCATGGTGTACGAGGCGCTCGTGGCCGCGCAGGAGCTGGAGGCGCGGGGCATCCAGGCGCGCGTGATCAACATGCACACGATCAAGCCGCTCGACACCGAGGCGATCGCCCGCGCCGCGCGGGAATGCGGCGCGATCGTGACCGCCGAGGAGCACCAGGTGCACGGCGGCCTCGGGGGGGCGGTTGCCGAGTGTGTCGTGCAGACGCACCCCGTCCCGGTGGAGCTCGTGGCCGTGCACGACCGCTTCGGTCGATCGGGAAAGCAGGATGAGCTGATGACCGCGTTCGGCATCAAGGCGCCGGACGTGATCCGCGCCGCAGAGAGGGTGCTCGCCCGCAAGCGCGCGCGGTGATGCCCCGGATCGCCCCTCGGCGCCTCCTCGCCCTCTGCGCGACGGTCGCCCTTCTCGTCCCGGGTTCCGCCCCCGTCACGGCCTCCGCGGCGGAAGCCGCCTCCTCCGCGCCTCCCTCGTTCGGCATCGTAGCCTTCGATTCACTGCGTCAAGAATGGGGCATCGCCGTCGTGTCGCGGTGGATCGCGGTCGGCTCCAGAGCGCTCGAGGGGCGGTCGGCGGCCGGCGCGTGGCTCGCGCTCGAGCTGCCCGATTCGAGGAGCGGCGCCCTGGCGCTCGACCGTCTCGCGCGCGGCGCGCCGGCGCGCCAGGAGCTCGACAGCCTGCTCGAGGGAGACGCCCGCCGGGGAGAACGGCAGGTCGCGATCGTGGACCGCGTGGGCGGAACCGCCGCGTTCACCGGGGATCGCTGCCCCGCGTGGGCGGGCCAGCGCCTCGGAAAGCACCACGTCTGCCAGGGCGTCGCCCTGCGCGACGGGGCGGCGCTCGTGGCGATGGAACGAACCTTCGAGACGACGTCGGGAACGCTGGCCGAGCGGCTCCTCGCGGCCGTCGAGGCGGCCGAGGCGGTCTCGCCCCTTCGCGATGAAGTCGAATCGGCGGCACTTCTCGTGATCCGCGAAGGAGGGGGCCCCAACGGGTCGTCGGATCGTCTGATCGATCTCCGCGTGGACGCGGCGACGGACGCGGTCCAGGGACTGAGAAACCTCTATGCCACGCACGCGGCGACGTTCCTGCCCGCGGCGTACGCGCGCTTCGGGGACGAGGCGAAGCGACTCGGGGATTCCATCTCGGCGGAGCGCGAGTACGCGATCGCGGAGGCCGGTTTTCGCGCCGCGGTCGCCCGGAGGCCCAGCGATCCGGACGCCCTGAACGAGCTTGCGTGGTTCCTGGCGACCCACGATCGCGATCTCGCGGAGGCCGTCCGCCTCGCGAAGAACGCCGTCTCCTTGCGGCCGGGGGATCCCATCCTCTACGACACGCTCGCCGAGGCGGAGTACCGGTCCGGATCGTTGACCCGAGCGATCGATGCGATGGGGCGCGCGGTCCGGCACTCCGGCGGCGAGGCCCGCTACACGGAGCGGCTCGCGCGATGGACGAAAGAGCGATCGTCGCTCGAAGGGAAGCCGGCGACGAAGCCGGTCAGCCCGTGAAGGAGCCCGGCTCGGGTCGGGCGCTTCCGATCAGTGCGGTGAGCGATCGAAAGCCGATCGGCTCGGTGGAGCGGAACGGCTCTCCGTAACGGGCGCCGATCTGGCCCCCGTAGTGGCGCGCCCGTGCCTCGATGCGGGCCATGAAGTCGGGAGCGTTCAGTGGCGTGGCCGTGGATTCGTCGCCGCGCGCCACCTGGGAGCCGTGCGCCAGGATCGCGCGTCGTTTCTCCTCCCAGCACGGGCTCACGTCCACGACGAACGTCGGCGTGAAACCGATCCGGGACGCGAAATAATAGCGGCCCTCCGCGCGGTGGGGCGCTCCTTCATCGTCGTACTGCCTGAGGCCCGCGAGATACCACGCCCGGTCGACGAGCTGGGAGGCCTCCACGTGATCGGGATGCCGATCGCGGGGAGCGTGCGTCAGCAAGATCGAGGGGCGGAGCGCACGCAGGATTCGCACGACCCGGCGCACCTGCTCCGGGTCGCGGGCGTCGATCCCGCCGTCCGGAAGCCCGGCGTTCCGCCGCTCGGCGATTCCCAGCACGCGCGCGGCCTCGGCCGCCTCCTTCGCGCGCTCCTCGACGGTGCCGTTCGTCGAAAGCTCCCCACGCGTCAGGTCGAGGACCAAGGACGAGATGCCCTGCCTCGCGGCGAGCGCGAGCGTGCCGCCGCAGCTGATCTCCACGTCGTCGGGGTGGGCGCCGATGGCGAGGATCCGGAACGGGGAAGGGTCGGGCGTGGGCACGTGCGAGGCGCTCAGCGGCGGTAGGCGGGTTCGTGCTCGAACCGATGCTGCGTGCGGATGGTGCGGATCGTGGCGGTTGGAAGACGCATCACCATCGAGTGCGTGTCGGCGCCGTCCGCGCGGAAGCGCACCCCCGGAAGAAGATCGCCGTCCGTCACGCCCGTGGTCGCGAACACGATCTGGTCCCCGCGCGCAAGCTCGCTCTCGGTGTAGACGCGGGCAGAGTCGTCGATTCCCATCGTCTTGGCCCGAGCGCGCTCCTCATCGCTCCGGAAGAGAAGCCTGCCCTGGATCGCTCCTCCCAGGCAGCGGAGCGCGGCGGCCGCGAGGACGCCCTCCGGGGCGCCGCCGATCCCGAGCAGCACGTCCACGCCCGTGGAGTCGATCGCGGTCGCGATGGCCGCGGACACGTCGCCGTCCGGGATGAGATGGATACGCGCCCCCGTGCGGCGGATCCGCTGGATCAGGGCCTCGTGCCGGGGTCGGTCGAGGACGACCACGGTCAGGTCCTCCAGCTCGTATCCCTTGACGCGCGCCACGGCCTGGAGATTCTCCTCGACCGGCCGGTTCAGATCGATCACCGACGCGGCCTTCGGTCCGACGGCGATCTTCTCCATGTAGGTGTCGGGTGCGTGGAGGAGGCTTCCCCGGTGCGCGAGGGCGATCACCGAGAGCGCGTTGGGGCGTCCGTAGGCCACCGAGTTGGTGCACTCGAGGGGATCGAGCGCGATGTCGACCTCGGGCCCCTTGCCCGAGCCGACCGACTCGCCGATGTAGAGCATCGGCGCCTCGTCCCGCTCTCCTTCGCCGATGACGACGGTTCCCTGGATGTCGACGATGTCGAACACGCGGCGCATCGCCTCGACGGCCGCATGATCGGCCGCGTTCTTGTCGCCGCGCCCCATCCATCGCGCGCAGGCGAGCGCGGCGGCTTCGGTGACTCGAACCAGCTCCAGGCCTAGATTGCGGTCCATCCCGGTTCCGTCAGCGGCTCGGGGCTTCGCCGAACGCGCTCGCGTCGATCTCTTCCCAGTCGCTGAGCGCGTCGGACCATCGATAGAGGCGGATGCGGCTCGTCGTCTCCGTGTCGGAGTAGACGTACTCGACGTAGGAGCCTCCGCCGGCCCGGTTCGAATAGTGGAGCTTCTTGTCCACGACGAGGGGGCGCGTCGTGCGGGCCAGCTTCATGCGCCCCATGGGGCTTCGCCAGGCCACCGACTCGACGACCGCGTGAGTCTCCTCGTCTTCGACTTCGTCGAACTCGAGGTCGCCGAATTGCCGGTCCAGGCGGCGCAGGACTTCTTCCCAGCGCTGGTCGTTCATGAGGCTCCCGTAGACTCCCATCGGGTCGATTGACTTGCGTTCGGAGCCGACTATAGTAGCACACCCTGTGCGTCGCACAACCGGCCCCGGTAACGGGGAATCTTTCATCAACCGCTCCGCGGTCGTCATCGGAGGCTCGCGCGGTCTGGGACGCGCCGTGTCGCTCGCGCTCGCTCGCGAGGGGGCGCGTGTCCTGGCCACCGGCCGGGACGCGGCGGCGCTCGCAGAGCTCCAGGCGATCGCCCGCGCCCGCGGCTGCTCGCTCCAGACCCTCCGGTCGGATGCGGAGAAGAGACACCAGGTGCATGCCGCCTTCCGCCGCGCCGCCTCGACTGTCGGCGGCCCCGATCTCCTCGTCCACGCCGTGGGGGACTACTGGGAGGGACCGCTCAACCGGCTGACCGGCGAGCGGTGGGAGGCGCTTGCGCGCTCGAACGTGACGAGCGCCGTCAACTCGATCCAGGAAGCCCTCCCCGTGATGCGCAGGCGGCGCTACGGGCGCATCCTCCTCTTCGGCGTCGCGGGCGCGGACTCCCCGCGCGCCGCGTCTCGGGCGCATGCGTACCGGGCGGCAAAGATCGCGCTTCTGACCATCGCCCGGAGCGTGGCGCAGGAAGAGGCGGAGAACGGAATCACCGTGAACATGATCCTGCCCGGCGTGATCCGGACCGGGACGCCTTCGAGGAGCGCCAGCCTGCTCGCCCGGCGCATCCCCGCGCGCCGGCTGGGAACGCCGCAGGAAATCGCACGCGCCGCGCTCTTTCTCCTCTCCGACGAATCCGGCTACATCACCGGATCCGCGCTGACCCTCTCGGGTGGCTACCTGTTGTAGGGCTACGTTGACACCCTAAATTTCAACGTGTTACGCTGTCAGGCAATCGTAGCTGCCCTGACCAAAGCCGAGGCATCGAATTGCGCGCATCCACGCCGAAAACCTGGGTGCTCCGGAGTCCTGCCGCGCCGGAGCGAGCCCAGGAGCTTGCCGTTCAGCTTGGAATTTCCCACACCTACGCCACGCTGCTAGCGAATCGCGGGTTCTCCTCCTCGGCGGACGTTCAGGATTTCCTTGAGCCGAGCCTGGATAGGCTCTTGGACGCCTTCACGATGCGCGATATGGATCTCGCCGCCGCCCGGATCTGGAAGGCGATCGACGAGCGCGAGGCGATCCTCGTCTACGGCGACTACGACGTGGACGGCATCACCGCCACCGCGCTCTTGACGTCGGCCATCTCCCGGCTCGGGGGAAAGGTCACCTACTTCATCCCGGACCGCATTCGGGACGGATACGGTTTCTCGGTCCGAGGCGTTGACGTCGCGAAGAAGCGGCGCACCCGCCTGGTGATCACCGCGGATTGCGGCATCACGGCAACCGCCGAGATCAAGCTCGCCAAGCAGCACGGGATCGACGTGATCGTGACGGACCACCACGAGCCCTTGGGCGTGCTTCCCGAGGCGGATGCGGTCTTGAACCCGAAACGCCACGATTGTCCCTACGAGTTCAAGGAGCTGGCAGGGGTCGGCGTGGTCATGAAACTGGTCCAGGGTCTGGCCCAGTACCGGCCCGGTTCACTCCCGGCCGATTTCATCTACGACCACCTGGATTTCGTCGCTCTCGGAACCATCGCCGACGTCGTGCCGCTCCGGGGAGAGAACCGGATCTTCGCGAAGCTCGGCCTCGAGCGGATTTGCAACTCCACGAAGCCCGGCATCATCGCGCTGAAAGAGGTCGCCGGGCTTCGCTCCAAGCGGATCGAAAGCGGGCACGTGGCCTACATCCTGGCGCCCCGGATCAACGCGGCGGGGCGGCTGGGGAACGCCGAGAGCGGCGTGCGCCTCCTGCTCTCGACGGAGCCGAACGAGGCGCTCACGATCGCGGAGAGCCTCGAGGAAGACAACACGCTGCGGAAGAAGATCGACGAAGCCACCCTGGAGGAGGCGCTCGACCAGCTCCAGGCGCTGGGGCCGGAGCTGCCGCCGGCGATCGTGCTGTGGTCCGAGCGCTGGCATCCCGGCGTGCTCGGCATCGTGGCCTCGCGGCTCACGGAGCGCTATCACCGGCCCACGATCCTGATCGCGGCGGACCGCGACGAGGGGAAGGGTTCCGGGCGCAGCATTCCCGGCTTCGATGTGTGCCAGGCCCTGCAAGAATGCCGCGAGCATCTGATCGGATTCGGGGGCCACAGCTACGCGGCGGGCCTCACCATCCGGGCGGACCAGCTCCACGCGTTCCGCGATCACCTCTGCCGCGTCGTGGCCGAACGGCTCACCGCGGACGACTACGTGCCCAAGCTCTCGATCGACGGACCGCTTCTCCTCGACGACTGCAACGAGGCTCTCGTGAATTTCCTGGACCGGCTCTCGCCGTTCGGAATCGGGAACACGGAGCCGCTCTTCATTGCCGAGAACATCCAGGTCGCCGGTTCTCCAATGGTCGTGAGCCGGAACCACCTCCGGCTGAACGTGCGCCAGAACGGGCGCGAGATCGAATGCATCGGGTTCGGCATGGGGCATCTCGCGGGGCCGATCCAAGCGGAGCCCGGGCGAATCTGCATCGCGTTCGTGCCCACGATCAACGTCTGGCAGAACCGCGCGAGGCTGCAGCTCAAGCTGCGCGACGTCCAGATCCGCTGACGATGCAACCGGTCCCCACCGATATCCTGGGACCGCTGCTCCAGACCCTCGAGCGGTCCAAGCCCAAAGCCGACAAGGGACGCCTCGCGCACGCGTTCGAGTTCGCGACGAGGGCCCACGGTTCGCAGCTCCGCCTGACGGGCGAGCCCTACGTCACTCACTGCGTCGCGGTCGCGGTCATCCTGGCCGAGCTCCTGGGTCCCCGCGCGGACGAGACGATTCTCGTCTCGGCGCTCCTTCATGACGTGGTGGAGGACACCGACGTCGATCTCGCGATGGTCCGCTCCTCGTTCGGACCCGAGGTCGCGGTGCTCGTCGACGGGGTCACGAAGATCGGCGGGCTCCATTTCGACCGGCCGGAATGGGAGCAGGCCGAGAACTTCCGCAAGATGCTCCTCTCGATGGCCAAGGACCTCCGCGTCATCCTGATCAAGCTCGCCGACCGGCTCCACAACATGCGAACGCTCCATTCGCTGGACCGGACGCGCGCGACGCGGATCGCGCGGGAAACGCGCGAGATCTATGCCCCGCTCGCGCACCGGCTCGGAATCGCCCGCTTCCGGTGGGAGCTGGAGGATCTCTGCCTCAAGTACCTCGATCCCGACGCCTTCGACGATCTGCGCCGGAAGGTGCAGCTGAAGCGTGAGGAGCGGGAACGGATGGTCGAGGAGGTGATGCGCCCGCTGATCGAGCGGCTCGTCGAGCTCAAGATCAAGGCCGAGGTCATCGGAAGGCCCAAACACCTGGACTCGATCTACCGGAAGATGGAGGCGCAGAACCGAAAATTCGAAGAGATCTTCGATCTGCTCGGGGTCCGCGTGATCACGCCGGACAAGGCCGATTGCTACCGCGTCCTCGGGCTGATCCACGACCTCTACACGCCGGTCCACGAGCGCTTCAAGGACTACATCGCCACGCCGAAGAGCAACATGTACCAGTCGCTCCACACGACGGTGGTGGTGCCGGGCGGCACGATGGTCGAGTTCCAGATCCGGACTGCGGAGATGCACCAGACCGCCGAGCTGGGCGTCGCGGCGCACTACCGCTACAAGGAGGGGGGCGGCGGTCCCGACGCCGAGCTCCTGGCCAAGCTCCAGCCCGTGCTGCGCAACGTGGAGTGGCAGTCCACGACCAGCGATCCCGACGAGTTCATGGAATTCTTCAAGACCTCGCTCTACCAGGACGAGGTCTTCGTCTTCACGCCGCGCGGCGATCTGAGAAGGCTGCCTCGCGGCGCGACGCCGCTCGATTTCGCGTACCTGGTCCACACCGAGGTGGGGCACCGCTGCGTGGGAGCCAAGGTGAACGGGCGGATCGTCCCCCTGCGCTACGAGCTCCGGAGCGGCGACACGGTCCAGATCATCACATCGCCGCTCGGGAAGCCCAACCGCGACTGGCTCAAGCTGGTCAAGAGCCCGAACGCCCGGAGCAAGATCCGCCACTGGCTGAAGACGTCCGAGCACCAGGACTCCGTGTCGCTGGGGAAGGAGATGCTCGAGCGCGAGCTGCGCCGCCGGAGGCTCTCACCGCCTGAGGAGATGCCACTCGAGCAGCTCGCCCAGGTGCTCGGATACGGCGACGTGGACCAGCTCATGGGCGCCCTGGGACGCGGGAGCGTCTCGATCTCGCAGGTGATCCAGCGCTGGTTCCCGCAAGGGGTCGGCCCGGTGCAGCGGATCAAGGAGGCATCGCTCGACACGATCCGCGCGATCACGCGCAGGCCCGGGCGCGGCGTTCGGATCCAGGGTGTCGACAACCTCATGATCAACTACGCGAAGTGCTGCCAACCCGTGCCCGGCGATCCGGTGGTCGGGATCGTGACCCGCGGCCGCGGCGTGACCGTGCATCGCACCGATTGTCCGAACACCTTCGACGACCGCGTCGCGCCGGAGCGGAGGCTTCTCGTCGATTGGGACGCCGCGCCCGAGGACTCCTTCGTGGTCAAGCTCTCGGTCTACGGCGTCGACCGGAAGAGCCTCCTGGCCGATATCGCGAAGGCGATCTCGACGACGAACACGAACATCCGGACCGCGGGCATCAAGGCGCGCGACCGGAACGCTCAGGGCGCTTTCGTGGTCGAGGTCCGGGACCTCAGCCACCTCCGGAACGTCATGCGCGCGATGGAGCGCGTGGAAGGGGTCGAGGGAGTGGAGCGCGAGGAGATCTTCGGGAAGCCGCCGCGCCCGGGGGAGGCGGACGCCGCCTCGTGAAGGCGCTGCTGCAGCGCGTGAGCCGCGCGGCGGTGCGCGTGGAGGGGGCGGAGATCGCGCGCATCGACGGCGGGCTCCTCATCCTCCTCGGCGTGGATGCGTCCGATCGGCCCGGTTTCGAGGAGCGGCTCGCCGCGCGCTGCTCGGAGCTTCGCATCTTCGAGGACGAGCAGGGCAAGATGAACCGGTCGGTTCGCGAGATCGGCGGCTCGGCCCTCGTCGTGCCGCAGTTCACGCTCGCCGCCGATACCTCCCGTGGGCGTCGGCCGAGCTTCGATTCCGCGGCGGGCCCGGAGCCCGCCGAGCGCGCGTTCCGGTCCTTCTGCGAGGCGCTTTCGGCGCATGGGATTCCCGTCGGGATGGGAAGGTTCGGGGCGTTCATGGAGGTGGAGCTGGTGAATCGTGGCCCGGCGACGTTTCTGCTCGAAGTGACGGCGGAGTGAAAGGGACATGCGAACCAATCTACTGAATCCGTTCGGGCCTCGAATCGTGCTCGCGTCGCGGTCGGCGCGCAGGCGGGATCTCCTCACACTCGTCGGAGCGCACTTCGATTGCTTTCCGGTGGACGTGGACGAAGCGGCGCTTCCGGCGGAGCGCGCGGAGGCGCACGTGCTGAGGCTCTCGGAGGCCAAGGCGCGCGCGGCACTCGATCGCGGCGCGGCGGGTGGACACGCGGAGCCCGCCGTCCTGCTCGGCGTGGACACGGTGGTCACGATCGATCGCGAGATTCTGGGGAAGCCCGGAGGCGCGGAGATGGCGGCGCGGATGCTGCAGAGATTGTCGGGGCGGGTGCACGAGGTCTGGACCGGTCTCTCGCTCGTGCATCCGGGGGACGGACGCGCGGTGACCCAGGCGATCCGGAGCATCGTGAAGCTCGCGCGTCTGGACCAGGCGGAGATCGAGCGCTACATCGCGACCGGCGAGCCGCTCGACAAGGCGGGGGCCTACGCGGTGCAGGGGCACGGCGCGCTCTATGTCGAGGCGATCGAGGGCTCCTACTCGAACGTGGTCGGGCTGCCGCTCTCGCACCTGAAGCACGCCATGAAGCTCCTCCAGGAGGCGCCCACGAGACATGAGGCCTGATCGGGTCCGAATCCTTTGCGCCCCAATCAGTTCCAACAAGCTACGTTGACAAACGGCTCCCAGAACCTTTAATCTCCACTGTTTACACCATCCGTACACAAGGAGGTTCGTTCCATGGGCACGTACGCCGTGCGCGCCTCGGAAATCGTACAGGACTGGTATGTCGTCGATGCCGAGGGGCAGATCCTGGGTCGTCTCGCGAGCGAGATCGCGGGGGTGCTCAAGGGAAAGCGCAAGCCGACCTACTCCACGCATCTGGACGTTGGGGACCACGTGGTCGTGGTCAACGCGGAGAAAGTGCGCGTGACCGGGCGGAAGCGCGACGAGAAGATCTATTTCAGACACTCGCTCTATCCGGGCGGGCACAAGCTCACCCGCTTTCGGGACGTGCAGGCCGACAAGCCGGAGGAGATCATCCGGCTGGCGGTGAAGGGCATGCTGCCCAAGAACAAGCTGGGGCGCGCCATGATCAAGAAGCTCAAGGTCTACGCCGGTCCGGAGCATCCGCACGAAGCACAGGCGCCGCGGCCGCTTCCGAGCACGACCACCGGCTCCAAATCCTAGGGAGGCGATTCGAACACGATGAGCGATTTCATAGGGACGGGACGCAGGAAGTCCTCGATCGCGCGGGTGCGGCTCACGCCAGGCACCGGGAAGCGCATCGTCAACGGTAGGGATCTCGATCAGTACTTTTGCAGGCTCGCGTTGAGCCGGATTGCCTTGCAGCCGCTCGTGTCGAGCAACACCGCGGACCGCTACGACCTCACCGCGAACGTCAGAGGCGGCGGCACGACCGGACAGGCGGGAGCGATCTGCCTCGGTGTCGCGCGGGCGCTGCTCCGCGTCGATCCTTCGCTGCGCGGGCCCTTCGGGAAGGAAGGACTCCTGACCCGCGATGCGCGCATGAAGGAGCGGAAGAAGTACGGGCAGGCCGCGGCCCGCAAGCGGTTCCAGTTCTCGAAGCGGTAGCAGATCGCTGTCAGGCGGGGCTCGCCGAGCGCCCGCCATCACTCACGCTCCGGACCGGAAGGCCGGTCTCCCTTCTCGGGCGACTTTCCGGGTGGATGGAGCGGCGGATCAAGACCGGAGGTTCAGTGGCTGAAATCGGAATGAAGGAGCTTCTCGAAGCGGGCGTCCACTTCGGGCATCAGACCCGTCGCTGGAACCCCAAGATGAAGAAATTCATCTTCATCGAACGCAACGGCATCTACATCATCGATCTGCAGAAGACCCTGAAGGCGCTGGCCGACGCGCGCACGATGCTGGAAGGCGTGGGCCGCAAGGGCGGCACCGTCCTCTTCGTCGGAACGAAGAAGCAGGCGAAGGACGCCATCCAGGACGAAGCCGGGCGCTGCGGGATGCCGTACGTGAACGAGCGCTGGCTCGGCGGCATGCTCACCAACTTCAAGACCATCAAGTCCAACATACGCCGCTTCAAGGACATCGAGAAGATGGCGGCCGACGGCACGCTCGAGAAGCTCTCCAAGAAAGAGCAATCCCAGATCGACAAGGAGCGCACCCGACTCGCGAAGATCTTCACCGGCATCAAAGAGATGACGCAGCTGCCGGCAGCGATCTTCGTGATCGACACGAAGAAGGAGCGCATCGCCGTCGCGGAGACGAACCGGCTCGGAATCCCGGTGATCGGGGTCGTCGACACGAACTGCGATCCGGAAGTGGTGGACTATCCGCTGCCGGGGAACGATGACGCGATCCGGTCGATCCGTCTGTTCGCCCGCTTCGTGAGCGATACGCTCCTGGGCGCCCGCCAGGAAGCCCAGGAAGGCGCGGACGTCGTGGCGCCGGAGCGCGCGGTCGAGCCGCCTTCGCCCGCGCCCTCGCCCCCGCTTCCCGACGTCGTCGCGAGCGCCTGATCCCGCTCGCGGCACCGTTTCAATGACACGCTGGACCCCAAGTTAGGAAGGAGCACTGGATGACGATCACGGCCTCGCTCGTGAAGGACCTTCGCGAGCGGACCGGCGTGGGCATGATGGAATGCAAGAAGGCCCTCGCCGAAACCAATGGAGATATTGAGCGGGCGATCGAGGTGCTGCGCAAGCAGGGCCTCTCACGCGCCTCTGAGAAATCCGGCCGCGTTGCCAAGCAGGGGGTCGTGTACGCCTACATTCATCCGGGCGATCAGCTCGGCGTGCTTCTCGAGCTGGACTGCGAGACCGATTTCGTCGCGCGCACGGATGATTTCCGCTCCCTCGCGAAGAACCTCGCCATGCAGGTGGCCGCCACGGCGGCCCGGGCGGTCGACCGCGAGAGCCTCGACCCGGCCCTGATCGAGCGCGAGCGGGCGATCTTGATGGAGCAGGCGCGAAGCACCGGGAAGCCGGAGGCGATCCTCGCGAAGATCGTCGAGGGGAAGATCGACAAGTACTACGAGGAGATCTGCCTCCTCGAGCAGGCCAGCATCCGCGACCCGGACCGGAAGGTCAAAGACCTCGTGAACCAGGCGATCACGAAGCTCGGGGAGAACATCGTCGTGCGCCGTTTCGCCAAGTTCCGCATCGGGGAAAACTGACTCCGTGACCCCAGCCCGCCGGCGTGTGCTCCTCAAGCTGAGCGGTGAGGTCCTTGCCGGGGACGCCGGCCACGGGATCGACGCCTCGGCCCTGGAGCGGCTCTCGAAGGAGATCCTGGCCGGCGTATCCGGCGGGATCGAGCTGGGGATCGTGATCGGGGGCGGGAACATCATCCGGGGGAGCGCGGCCAGCTCCGACGGAGTCGATCGTGCGGCGGCCGACTCGATGGGCATGCTCGCGACGGTGATCAACGCGATCGCGCTGCAAGACTCACTGGAGCGCCAGGGGCTGATGACGCGCGTCCTGAGCGCGATCGAGATGCGCGCGCTCGCCGAGCCCTACATCCGGCGGCGCGCCGTGCGCCACCTGGAAAAGGGGCGCGTGATCCTCCTCGCGGCCGGCACCGGTCATCCCTACTTCACGACGGACACCGCGGCGGTGCTTCGCGCCGTCGAGATCGGCGCCGATGTGCTGCTCAAGGGCACGAAGGTGGACGGAGTATTCTCGGAAGATCCGGTGCGCAATCCCGCGGCGATCCGCTACGACTCGCTGAGCTACCCCGAGGCGATCGACCGCCGGCTGCAAGTCATGGACATGACGGCGTTCACGATGGGCATGGACAACCGCCTCCCGATCGTCGTATTCAACGTGACCGTTCCGGGAAATCTGACGCGCGCCTTGCGCGGCGAGACCGTGGGGACCAGGGTACTCGTGGAGGTCTAGGATGGACCCGAAGTACGTCAAGAACGCCGAAGAGCGCATGAAGAAGGCGGTCGAGACAATCCGGCACGAGGTGGCGACGATCCGCACGAACCGGGCGACCACGGCGCTCCTCGACGGGATCAAGGTCGAGTACTACGGCAGCCCGGTCCCCCTGCAACAGGTGGCGAGCGTGAGCGTGCCGGAGCCACGGATGCTCGTGATCCAGCCCTGGGAGCGGGCCGTGCTGCCGGAGATCGTGAAGGCGATCCAGCGGTCGGACCTGGGCATGAATCCCACGGATGACGGCGCGGTGGTGAGGCTGGTGCTTCCGACGCTGACCGAGGAGCGGCGCAAGGACCTCGTCAAGCATCTCGGCAAGATCATCGAGGACGGCCGCGTGCGCGTGCGGACCGTCCGCCGCGAGTCGAACGACGAACTGAAAAAGCTGGAAAGGGAGCACAAAATCTCCGAAGATGATTCGAAGAAAGCCCAGGCCGAAATCCAGAAACTGACAGATCGCCACATCGCTTCGCTGGATGAGCTGTTCGGGAAGAAACAGGCCGAAGTCATGGAGGTCTAGAACCCTGGATCCTCGCCGCGTCGGGCTCGACCGGCTACCGGACGCCGCGGGACGCAGTTCGACGGTGAACGGGCTTACGGACCGGACGTCCGCGGGCCCTTTTTCTTTGCCGTGCCGGCGGCCTCGATGAACCCCGTGAAATCCGCGCCCACAAAATCCGCTCCAACACTCGAGCAGGTGCTGAAGCGTCCGACCCCCGCGCACATCGCGATCATCATGGACGGGAACGGCCGGTGGGCGGAGCGGCGCGGGCTCCCGCGACTGATGGGGCACCGCGCCGGGCGGCGTGCCGTGCGGGAGGTCGTGGAGGGCGCCGTCGAGCTGGGGATCCGGGTGCTCACGCTCTACACCTTCTCCCTCGAGAACTGGGACCGGGGCGCGCGCGAGGTGAGCGGCCTCATGCGCATCCTGGAACAGGTGCTTCTCGATGAGCGGCAAGAGCTGAAGCGGAACAACGTCCAGCTCCGCACGATCGGTCGCGTGGACCTCCTTCCGGAGAGAAGCCGCAAGATTCTCGACGACACGCGCGACTTCCTCGCGCCGAACGACGGGCTCATCCTCGTTCTGGCGCTGTCCTACGGGGGCCGTGCCGAGATCGTGGACGCGGTGCGGCGCATCGTCGAGCAGGCGCGCGAGGGACGGATCCCCTCAGAGGGCATCGACGAGGATTTCTTCGCCGGGAAGCTCGACACGGACGGGTTGCCGGACCCGGACCTCTTGATCCGGACGAGCGGAGAATTGCGGGTCTCGAATTTCCTGTTGTGGCAGCTCGCGTACGCGGAGTTCTGGGTGACCGACGTCCTCTGGCCCGACTTCAGGCGGAAGCACCTCTACCAGGCGGTGTATGACTTCCAGCGAAGAAGCCGTCGCTTTGGCCGAACACGCTGAGCGCGACCGGAAGGCGGGGGCCGTGACGCAGGCGCCCTCCAACCCGTCCAAGGCATTCGAGCCTTCCCGCGCGAAGGACCCCTCGCTGGCGCTCCGCGTCGCGAGCGCGATCCTGTTTCTTCCCCTGCTCGTCCTGATGGCTCGAGTGGGGGGGCTCGTGTACCTCGGCTTCACGCTCCTCTTCATCGGGCTCGCCCTTCGCGAGTTCTACGTCATGATGGCCTCGAAGGGGCTCGCGCCCCACTGGAAGTCGGGATTCCTGGCAGCGTTCCTCTTTCCGATCGGCCTGTACGTCCGGCTTCGCTCGCACCGCACCGAGGAGTGGCATCTGGCAGGCCTTCTGACGGTGCTTCTCGTCGCCATGCTCCTTGCAGAGCTCCGCCGCGGCGCCAGCAAGCAGACGCTCGTGAACGCCTCGTCCACCCTCCTCGGCGTGCTCTACATCGCCTGGCTGGGCTCGCACGTCGTGGCACTCCGCGAGCTTCCCTGGTCCCTCGGGCAGAGCTACGCGATGGGAATGTCCTTCGCCCTGCTCCCGTTTTTCCTGGCCTGGACCTGCGACACCGCGGCGTACGTCGTCGGGAGCGCGTGGGGACGTCATCGTCTGATGCCCGGAGTGAGTCCGGGGAAGTCGGTGGAGGGCGCCGTCGCGGGACTGGTCGCGTCGATCGCGGCGGGAGCGGTGGCGCGCGTGTGGTTCGCGCCGTATCTCTCGTTGCCCATGGCGCTCCTGCTGGGCGCCCTGGTCGGGGTGTTCGCGCAGCTCGGGGATCTCGTGGAGTCGCTCCTGAAGCGCGACGCGGAGACCAAGGAATCCTCGAGCCTGATCCCCGGGCACGGGGGCGTGCTCGACCGGTTCGACAGCCTGCTCTTCGCGGCGCCCCTCGTTTATTACTTCCTCGTGTGGGAGGTGTTCGGGCGATGACGCGCGTGGCCCTCCTCGGCGCGACCGGCTCGATCGGATCCGCGGCGCTCGACCTGGCGCGCGCCTACCCGGACCGGATTCGGCTCGTCTCGCTGGCAGCCCGCACGAACGACGAGGCGCTGATCCGCGCCGCGGAATCGTTCGGCGTGCGCCGGATCGCCCTCGTGGACGCGGAGGCGGCCCGCCGGGCGCGCCACTCCTGGAAGGGCGGCGAGGTGCTCGAAGGAGAAGGCTCGCTGGCAACGCTCGCCGAGGAGGACGGCGTCGACGTGGTCGTGAACGCGGTGGTGGGCGGGATCGGCCTCAAGCCCACGGTCGCGGCACTCTCCCGGGGGAAGCGGGTCGCGCTCGCGAACAAGGAGTCGGTGGTTCTCGCGGGAGAGCTGCTGACCGCCATCGCGAAGCGCTCGGGCGGGACCCTGATTCCGGTCGACTCGGAGCACAGCGGCGTCTTTCAGTGCCTCACGGGGATTCGGACGTCGGACGTCGCCCGAGTCACGCTCACCGCGTCGGGCGGACCGTTCCTGAGGCGCGATCCCTCATCGGTTCTGGAAGCGACTCCCGAGGAGGTTCTGAAGCATCCGACCTGGTCGATGGGAGAGCGCATCACCGTCGACTGCGCCACCTTGATCAACAAGGGATTCGAGGTCATCGAGGCGCGCTGGCTCTTCGGCCTGCCGGCGGAGCGCCTCGACGTCGTGATCCATCCGCAGTCGATCGTGCACGCGTTCGTGGAGCTGGTGGACGGCTCGGTCCTGGCTCAGCTCTCGATGCCCGACATGAGGCTCCCGCTGCTCCACGCGCTGAGCTACCCCGAACGCTGGGTGTCCGATCTCCCGCGGCTCAACGTGGCCGATCTGGGCCCGCTCTCCTTCGAGCGCCCGGATCCCGCCCGGTCTCCGGGCTTGGCCCTCGCGCGGCGCGCGCTCACGACGGGGGCCACCGCGCCCGCGGTCCTGAACGCCGCCGACGAAGAGGCGGTCCGGCTGTTCCTCGAGCGGAAGATCCGCTTCGGGGACCTGATGCCGCTCGTCGAGGAGGTGCTGAGCGCGCACCGGCCGGCGGCCGCGGAGCTGACGCTCGGTTCGATCCTCGAAGCGGATCGATGGGCGCGCGGCCGCCTCCTCGAGGCCGCCTCGCATATGACACGCGGATGAGCGCCCGGCGCGAAAGACAGTCCGTCCCCACGCGCGAGGCGCTGGTGAAGATCGTGGCGCGCTTCCGGCGTCTCAGGGTGGCGGTCATCGGCGACCTCGTGCTCGACGAGTACTGGGTCGGGCGGTCGTCGCGGATCTCGCGCGAGGCGCCGGTGCTGATCCTCGAGCACGAGGGGGATCGGCACGTTCCAGGCGGGGCCGCGAACGCGGCGATGAACGTGAGGGCTCTCGGGGGCGTTCCCCTCGTCGTCGGCAGGCTGGGGGGCGACCC